>CAJKBQ010000018.1 GCA_905198155.1 uncultured Eubacteriales bacterium | reverse complement strand
GAACGAATGGCAATCCGTGACAAGGTAAAACGGAACACGGAAAACTGCCGGGTCATTCTCTTTGTGGATGACGACACAGACGATGAGTTGACCGAAAAGGTACGGCAGGCAAAGCGCGAGGGCCTTATCGACGCTTTCTTGTTCGACTCGGTTTCCGAGAACTACTTTGCTTCGGTGATCGACAGCGTTTAAATCAGACAACAGCAAAACGCAATATGGGCTTTATGCACCGACACAAAATCATAGAAAAATGAAGGTTCAATAATAAATGTTGGGGTAACCCACAAAAAGAGAAGAAAACCGATCAGGACAGGATGATATGATCCCTATCAAGTAGGCAGTAAAAAAACAAAAACATTTTATCAGGAATTCCACCCTGCTGCGCAGCAGGGTGGAATTTTTTACACGGTAATGCGATGAAATTCCATCGGCGTCATGCATTTGAGCCTCTGCTGGTATTGTCTGTTGTTGTAAAAAAGAGATAGCGCTCGATTGCCGAAATCAGATCGTCACCCGAAGTAAACTTTCTGAGATCGTACATTTCGGATCTGAGAATGCCCCTAAATCTTTCCATGGGACCGTTGTCAATGCATCTGCCGATGCGCGACATACTCTGCCGTATGTTGGCGGCAATCAGTTTGCCGTGAAAGATTTTGCTTGTGTACTGAAATCCTCGATCTCTGTGGAACAGCGGATGTGCATCCGGATTCGCTTTTATCGCCTCGTCAAATTCCGAAAAGCTCGCCGACACACTCGGTATTTCTTTTATTGCGCCCAAAGAGGTGATTCAAACCTCTAAACTGTTGCGGCGTTTTTCCCAAAGTAAATTCCACTGTTTTCTCATACTAAACGCTACTGCTTTCCTACTGTGGAATTTACTTTGGGAATTCGCAAAAATTCTTTTTTTTCGGGGAAACACTTTACTTTTCCGGTCGGAACTGTTACAATAAAATTACCCGATCCGCACGGCACAAAATACGCAAACAGTCTGGAGTCACAGAATCGATACGAAAGGGTTATAATGATGCAAACGAACAATCTCAAAATCATTGACGGTCATATGCATATTACGAAGTGGTGCCGAAGCGACGGCAAATCGGCATTTGATGCACTCGACGAATACCGCAGGAACAACGGAATTTCCGATGTAGACAATATGTGCTGCAGCAACAACGCCGACCTGTGGGACGGATACGAGATGGATCAAAGCATATTGGGCGCGATTGCAAAGCTGGAAAGCCCGAATGTTTTTACGCACGGCTGCCTTTATATTCCGAAGGACGAAACACAGATCTCCCAATACGACTTCAAAAATCAGCTGGATGAACTGATGGAGGTCGGGATGGACGGGGTCAAAATCTGCGATTTCAAACCCGATGCGTACCGGACTTTGCACGTTGCGCAAAACCTCCAGGCGTACGATGATTACATCGGCTATTGCGAAAAATACGGCGTCCATATGTGCTGGCATGTGGCGGATCCCGAATACTTTTGGGATGAAACCAAAGTGTCGGATGAAATCAAAAAAGCGGGCTGGTTTTACGGAAACGGCGACTACCCGACTTACCGATTCCTGATCGCGCTTGCTTATCAGCTGATCGAACGGCACCCGGATCTTCATGTGATGCTGGCACACGCGTTTTTTAAGTCAAACGAGCCGGACGAAGTCGAAACGCTGCTGACCAACCACCCCAACGTCTGCATTGACCTGGCGCCGGGCGGAGAAATGTTCGACGGATTCCGGACGCATTATGACCGATGGTATACCATTTTCCGCAAATATTCGGATCGGTTTGTTTACGCAACGGACGCTGCAGCCACATACCCCGCATCGTATATGACGCAGCTGGCGCAAAACGTACTGCGGTTTTTGCAAACCGATGAAGAATTCCATTTTTCGGATCGCAATATTGCCCGCGGAATCCGGCTGGAACAGGAACACCTGGAAAACATCCTGCACAAAAACCACGAAAGAATCGTCGGCCAGACCCCCCGGCCGATAAACAAAGCGGCGCTGAAAAAATACATCATGCGGTATTTGCCGTTGATGCCGGATTCGCAAAACAAACAGATGACGGAAGTGTATTACAGAAAGAATTTGCTGTGACAAACGGGGCTGCGAGGGCGCTGGTACGGGCGGTCAAGAATAAATTAAAATGTTTGATTTAGCATGGAGAAGGAGTTGACGATCCCATGAAATTGATCCATTGTGCAGATATCCACTTGGATTCACCCATGGAAACCCATATGACAGCAGAGCAAGCTTCGGAACGAAACACCGAAGTGATCCGTTCCTTTATTCGTATGACAAACTATGCTGTGGAAAACGATGTCCGCGCAGTGATAATTGCAGGGGATTTATTCGATGGTGAGCGCGTTAGAATGCGCACGGTGGATGAGATTTTGGATGCGATGCAAAGGACACCGGAGGTAGACTACCTTTATGTTCCAGGAAACCATGATAAAGTAAAACATATATTTTTCGGCCGGAGCCTTCCGGACAATTTTAAACAATTTGGTCGTCAGTGGCACACATATGTATATGAAAATGTTTCTGTTTCAGGGATTGAAATCTGTGACGAAAACTCAAACTTGCTGTACCGAGACATTCCTCACACAGATGGCCATATCAATATTATTTCACTCCACGGTCAGGTAGGAACAGCCAGCGGAACAGACAAGGTGAATTTGGAATTGTTGAAGAATAAAGGAATCGACTATCTTGCTTTGGGGCACATACATTCGCATGTGGTATGTCCTTTGGATGAAGATGGTGTATACTGCTATTCTGGTTGTTTAGAGGGAAGAGGATTTGATGAATGCGGAGAAAAAGGTTTTGTACTTTTGACAACCGATGAGAAAAAGATACGCTATGAATTTGTTCCATTTTCATACCGCCAATTGCATCGTGTATATGTAGATATTACGGGTCTTTCGAAAAACTCTGATGTTTGGACAAAGATGCAGTTGGCGGCAAATGGAATTCAATCGAACGATATGGTAGAATTTATCCTAACAGGATATAATGATCCGACTTGCAATATTGCTGCCTCATATTTGCAGAATATCATTCGGGACCACTTCTTTTTCAGCAAAGTGAAAAATGAAAGCAAAATGCTGGTCAACCCAAACATCTACAAAAACGACGTTTCTTTAAAAGGAGAATTTATCCGTCTGGTACTTTCCAGTAATGCTGACGATGCGGATAAAGCTGCGATCATACAGACAGGACTGCAAGCGCTAATGGGAGAGGAGATTACGCTATGAGACTTTTGAAGTGCCATATAGAAAATTTCGGGACACTTTCCGATTTCGACTATGATTTTTCGTCCAATTTTACGGTTATATGTAAAGAAAATGGATTTGGGAAAAGTACCTTTGCGGCATTCATAAAGGCGATGTTTTATGGTATGCCCCGAAGCGGAGCCCGAAATATTGTTGAAAATGAGCGTAAGCGGTATGATCCCTGGCAGGGCGGTAATTATGGCGGTTTTATCGAATTTGAGTATCAGGGAGTTCGGTATCGGGTAACGCGATATTTTGGAAAGACTGCATCGAAGGATACTTTTGAAATAGTGGATATGACCAACAGACGGGTTCAGACACCATTTTCAGAGGAACTGGGGGCAGAATTATTTCAATTGGATGCGGATTCATTTGCGAGAAGTACATATGTACCACAACTTTCTTCCCGAGATATGGAAGTAACAACATCAATTCGTACAAAACTTAGCAATCTTGTAGACGATACAAACGATATGAACAATTTCGACACTGCAATGGATGCCCTGCGGAAAAATCGAAGTAAGCTGAAAGCGTATCGGGGAAATGGAGGAAAAATCGGAGATTTATCAAACGAGTGTTTATATTTGGAACATCAAAAAGATGAAGCAGAACATCGACGGGCGGATTTGGAGGAAATTTTAGAACGAATAGAAGAAATAAACGCAGGGAAAGAGTGTAAAAATGCGACCATATCTGAGCTGCGAAAAAAGATACAATTCGTATCAGTGCAGAAGATGATGTACGAGAAACAAAATAAGTTAAAGGAACTGCGCGATGAAAAAGAGCAGCAACAACAGGAAATAAAAAAGCTGGATGCGCAATATCCGGCCGGATACCCTTCTCCAAGCGAGGTAAAAACACAACGGGAACAGCTTGCAGAAGTGCGCCAGGCAAAACAACGATTGGCAGCATTGTCGCTGTCAGATGAAGACCGTGCAGCAGAAGGAAACGGAAGAGCTTTTTTCTCAAATATGGAGAAAACGTCAAAAGATATTGACCGCTGCGAGCATCTGAATAATGATCTTTTAGAAGTAACGGCTCAGTTAGCGATGAAAAATGATCCGGATGAGCAGGAGCAACTTAGAACATTATCTGATCGATTCAAAAACGGAATTCCATCAGAGGAAGAACTTCAAAATGCGCAAAGAGAAGCAGATGAGGTGCATACTGGCGAGAAGCGCATACAGGATTTAAATGTGTCCGCCGAAGATCAGATACGTTTCGAGCAGTTAAAAGAACGCTTCAAGACCGGTGTACCGAATGATGAGACAATAGAGGATTGCGAGCAGAATCAAAAAAATCTAAATATATTGACAAGTCGTCAGGAAAATTATGCACTCTCGAATGCGGAATCGGAAGAATATCAACGCTTGCGGCGCATGTTCGCTTCAAAAACCCCGACAGAAGAGGAAATTCAAAATTGGCAAAGAAAATGTCGGAGAATCGTGGAGTTAAACGGCAAAAAAAACACAAAGATTACGCAGATACAGAAGGATCAACCATCTACCCGAACATCCAAAATGCCGGTTTTTTGTGGCGTATTTGGTGCGATACTGCTTATTGTGGGGATGGCGTTTTTTATAACGAGTGCCTTTATTCCGGGGATTATTATTCTGGTGGCCGGAATAGCAGGACTGTTGACGGCGTTTTGGCTGCATACTCGGCAGTTGATTGAAAACGGAAGGAACAACGTGTCCACAATTACTGCCAGTGCGATTACGGATAGCGAAAACCAGGAGCTGCACGATTTGCAGTATGGGCTGAACGATTTTCTGCTGAGTTTTAACCTCGATACAGAAAATCCAGAAGAAAAACTTGTCCAATTGATATTAGATGTTAGAAGTTTTTTGGATATTCAGCAGAAACTGTCTGAAACAGAAAATGAAAAGGAAAAAAATAAACAGGAAATCCAAAGGTATGACCAAGCACTCAGAAAAGTGTATGAGCAGTTTTACCCTGAAACGCCTTATCACAAATCCTTTATAAACGAGTTGAGAGAAGACCGGCACGAATATGAAATGCTAAGGGAAAAAATAGATGAGACGAACCATAAGCGCAAAAATCTCACGGACGAAAAAAATGAGAGTCGTGAAAAAATAATACGATTGCTCAGTCGCTACGGCCAAGTGCCGGATGATCTTCGCCAGGGGGTGCGCGATCTGATATCGGATGTGAGTTTGTACCGCAATTTGAAGAAAAAAAAGGATTCGGCTCAAAACAACAACAGGGATCTTCAAGCGAGGGAAAACGAATTAACAAAACAAATTCAGGAAATCCTAATTTCCTATGAATGCTACGATGATCAACTGACTTTTAGTCAGTTGATCCCAATACTGCGAAAGCGTTTTGATGAATATAAAATAGCATCGGAGCATGTGAAGCGTTACCTGGACGACCGCAATGAAGCAATGAATAAAAAACAGGCAGGTGAAAAAATATTTTCCCAATTCATAAATACATACCGCTTGACAGAAGATATGTCGGACAATTTGATTGAGCGCATCAGCAACGATATTCAAAGGCGCACCGTTTTGGCAGAGCACCTTGATGACGTATCCGAGAAACTGCGTGATTTTATGGAGAAAAATCCGAATGTGGAGAAAATACAGGTTGAAAATCCGGATTATTCTTTAAGTGTGGAGGATTTACAGAAAGAAGAAAAAAATACGCAGGAACAGATTGACCAAGATGACGATTATTTGCGCGAACTTCGGGAGGAACGCGATTCAATATGCCGGGAAATAGATAAAATTCCGGAGTGGACAGACCAGGTGACGCGCCTCAGGGATGAACGGAAAGAGGCAGAAAAGAAGTGCAGCGTGGTCGACCAGACAATCGAGCTGTTAAATCGGGCGAAAGACAACCTTGCGACCGGCTATGTGGGAAAGGTGGAGCAAGGGTTTGAAAAATATGCAAACGAATTATTGAATGGACAGCTTGGATCCATATTCGTTGATCAGGAGTTGACTTTGCGCATTAATGCGCACGGGCAGCAACGTGAAGTCGGAAGTTTTAGTACCGGAATGGTAGACGGCATTGTTTTGTGTATGCGACTGTCTTTGGTGGATGCGTTGTTCACAAAAGAAAAACCGTTTCTGATTTTAGACGATCCCTTTGTGAATTTGGATGATGAGCACATGAAGCGAGCATTGGATATCCTCAAAAAAATCGCTCATGATTATCAAGTGATTTACATGGTCTGCAATACCAGCAGGTGTTAATATGAGTTTTCGAAAGGAAATTCTAAAAATCCACATCCCCACCCCCACCGACTGCCCCGCCCAGTCGGTGTTTTTTTGCGTGAAAACGCGGAATCCGCGAAAAAAGCCTAAAAAAAACCGCCAAAGATCAAATTATTGCTATCAAACCAGAAAAATTACCATTGAAATATGGACTGTTATTAGCTATAATAACTATTGTAAACCGCAAGTGATTTTTTTGATTTAGGTTGGGGTGCGTAAGATGGAATTACTGAAAAACACTTGGAAGCACCGGGCGCTGGTGCTGATGGCACTGCCGGCGGTCGTGCTGCTGATTATGTTTTCATACATACCGATGGGCGGACTGGTGCTGGCGTTTAAGACGTTCGACTATCAGCTGGTGTTCGACAGTCCGTGGTGCGGGCTGAACAATTTCCGATACATCTTCCTGGTAGGCGACACGTTCTGGCGGCTGACGCGGAACACGATTTTGTACTACATCATGTTTACCATCGTGGGAACCGTCGGTAAAGTGGCGCTGGCGATCGGGATCAACGAATTCGTCAACAAACGGCTGGGCAAGCTGTTCCAAAGCTGCATGATCCTGCCGACGTTCATCTCCTACATCGCGGTGTCGTTCGTGGTGTACGCGTGCCTCAAAGCCAACACGGGTCTGGTCAACCGGATCATCATGTCGCTGGGCGGCGAGTCGATCAACTTCTACATGGAGGCCGGAAAATGGCCGGTAATCCTGCTGATCGTCAACACATGGAAAAACATCGGGTACGGTTCAGTGCTGTATCTGTCGGTGCTGACGGGCATTGACCCGGCACTGTACGAAGCGGCCGACCTGGACGGCGCAAACGCCCGCCAGAAAATGTGGTATGTGACGCTGCCGATGCTGGTTCCGATGATCGTCATCATGACGCTGCTGGGACTGGGAAGCGTGATGCACTCCGACACCGGCCTGTTCTACCAGGTGACGCGCAACTCGGGCGCAATCTATTCCACCACACAGGTGCTGGACAGCTATGTGCTGAACGCGATTACCAATGCAACCGACTACTCCGCCACGGCGGCCACCACGTTCTATCAATCGGTCATCGGGACCGTAATGGTGGTGGGCACCAACTGCATCGTGCGCCGGTTCGCACCGGAAAACGCACTGTTCTGATTCAAACGAAGGGGTGTTTGTTCAATGAAGAAGGCCGGAGTCGGTCAATGGGTGCTGGGCATCCTGCTGGGCGTGTACGCGTTGGCGTGCCTGCTGCCGGTGGTGCTGGTTGTAATCGTGTCATTCAGCAGCGACGCCAGTATCTCAGCCAAAGGGTTTAGCTTTTTCCCGGTGGAATGGTCGCTGAAAGCGTGGCAATACGTCGGCAGCTTCGGCAACCAGCTGCTTATGTCATACGGCGTGACGATCCTCGTCACGGTCGGCGGTACGCTGTTCGGGCTGGCAGTGATGTCGATGTTCGCATACACACTCAGCCGCAAATGCTTCGCACTGCGCAAATATCTGTCGGTGTTCATGCTGATCACGATGCTGTTTTCCGGCGGTCAGCTCAGCTCGTACATTATCAACACGTCGATGTTCCACCTGCGCGACACCATCGCATCGCTGATTCTGCCGGGCATCGCGACAATGTATGTGATTATCCTGCGGACGTACATCCAAACGAACGTACCGGATTCGCTGATTGAATCCGCGACGATCGACGGCGCAAGCGAGTTCCGCACCTATCTGCAAATTGTCCTGCCGGTGATGGTGCCGGCGCTGGCCTCCGTCGGGTTCATGCTGGCGGTCGGCTACTGGAACGACTGGCAGCGGGCGTTCCTGTACATCACGTCGCCGAGCAAAACGCCGCTTCAGCTGCTGCTGATCCGGATCGAAAAAACGGTCGATTTCCTGCTGCAAAACGCCAACGAAATGTCGCCGGAAGAATACGCGGAGCTGTCGGCAAACCTGCCGCGCGAAACCGGGCGGATGGCGATCCTGCTGGTGGCGCTGGGGCCGATCATGGTCGCGTACCCGTTCTTCCAGAAGTACTTCGTCAAAGGTTTGACGGTTGGCTCGGTCAAAGGCTGATTCTTTTGCGGCCGCGGCAAATTGATGCATCTTTGCTGCGCCGCAAAACTCAGGATATACCATTCTAAATTTTTAGGAGGATTTTGCACAATGAAGAAAACACGCATTTTGGCACTGGTGCTTGCGGTATTGATGCTCGCCGGAATCTTCGCCGGCTGCGCCAAGACCCCGGCGTCCAGCACTGCACCTGCCCCGTCGCAGACGACGGATTCCAAAACGGAATCTCAGAAGCCGCAGGAGCTGGTAGACATCGTATGGTATGTGTACGCGGCTGCGGTGCGCAACAACGAGAAAAACGTGGTTGCGGCGATGAACGAGTATTCCAAAGAGAAGATCGGTGTCACCGTGACGATGAACACGATCCTGTCCACGGACTATAAAAATAAGCTGAGCATGGATCTCGCGTCGGATGCGGACATCGACATGATGTTCCTGGCGTCCTGGCAGGGTCAGCAGGATCTGATCCAGAGCAAAGCGGTGATGGACATCACCGACCTGCTGCCGAACTATCCGAAGCTGCTGGCGGTCATGCCGGAAGAAATCTGGACGTCTGCCGAATTCGGCGGCCGCCGCTACCTGATCCCGAACTACAAAGAGGCGTTCCTCGGCTATTCGTACCTGACACCGAAAGCGGTCGCTGACAAAGTGAAGGCCGAAAAAGGCATCGACTTCAAAACGATCAAAATCAACGGCGTGCTCGACCTTGAAAAAATTGCACCGTATGTGAAAGCGGCCAAAGAAGTGTGCGGCGTTACCATCGGCTTCGGCGAGCTGGGTTTGTGGAATGCGCAGTGCATCAAGCCGGGTCAGTGGGAAAACATTACCGGTTCGTACTATGTTGACAACAAGACGGACAAGGTGAACGACTACCGCCTGACGGACGAATACGAGCAGTTCCTGAATACCGTGTATCAGCTGAACAAAGACGGTCTGATTCCGGAAGAAGCTGCAACGAAAGACTATGTGGCGAACATCCTGACCGACTACCTGAAAAAAGGCGACTACGCGACGGAGCATTGGACAACCGTTCCGGACAACGAGAACAACGCTTCCATGCGCTATAACACCGAAGTGTACGCCATCCCGCTGACCGGCAACTACCAGAACAGCGGTATCGCGACTGGTTCCGACTACGCGATTGCGGCGAAGAGCAAGAAAGCTGACGCCTGCCTGCGTTACCTGGAACTGCTGAACACCGACACCAAACTGGCGGATATGTATGTGTACGGCCAGGAAGGCGTGGACTTCAAGTACAACGCGGACGGTCTGGTCGAAGTGTCCGAAAACAAAGGCTGGGACAACGCCGTGTGGAAATGCTGCTCCTACCTGACCCCGACGCTGGCGACCACCGAAGAGAAGGACAAGAAAGAACAGTACATCGAAGCCAACAAGAGCGCGACCGCGTACCGTTCGATGGGCTTCCGTGCCGACACCACCGCGGTGAAAGCCGAAATGGCGGCTGTGGACAACGTGGCCGAACAGTACGGCGCCTACCTGAACTACGGCTTCTACAAAGCGGAAGACAAACTCGAAGAGTACCGCACTGAACTGAAAAAAGCCGGCATCGAGAAGGTCATTGCCGAAATGCAGTCGCAGTACGATGCGTGGCTGAAAGAAGTTGGCAAATAAGCCTAAGCACGCACAAATTCATACGCTGAATATCAAATGGGATCACCGCTGCGCGGCGGTCCCATTTTCCGCAGTGTATTGGCATAAATTCGGACTTGCAAAATGCCGCAAAATATGAGATAATAGTACCGGAAATCGGAATCCGGAGAAAGGAGGTGCACTGTCCGTGATGCGAACCGTAATCATCGCCGACGACGACCGCAACGTGTGCGAATGTATCACCCGGCTGATCGACTGGGCGTCCATCGGATATGCGCCGCCCATCCTCTGCCACGACGGCGCCGAGGCGCTCGAACAATTCGCGCGGCGCGACCCCGACCTGGTGATCACCGACCTGAAAATGCCCGTGATGGACGGGGACACGCTGTGCCGCGAAATCCGCAAGCGCTCCGCCGAAACGGAGATCGTGTTCCTCAGCGCGTACGAGGACTTTTCCGTGGCGCAGACGGCGCTGCAATACAACGTCCGCGACTATATATTGAAGCCGATCACGCGCGACGCACTCCAAAAGCTGACCGACATCGCGCACGCCATCGCACTCCAGCGCGCGCACACGCAGCGCGCCAACGAACTGACTTCCCCCGAAACCATCGCCCGGCTGCGCAATGCCATCGATGCCCGCAGCCTGGACGGCCTGGCCGATGCGTTTGAAACGATGATGGAATGCGCCGACGAGCTGCCGGTGCAGGTGACGAACCTGTGCCTGTTTATGATGCAGCTGCGCGCCACGATGATGTCGTCCAAAGAATTCACCGGCTACTGCACCGAGCAAAGCCGGATCATGGAAATTCCCACCGTGCGCCGGCGCGTGGAATATGTGCAGCGCGAGTTTGAGGACCTGTTCCGCGCCGATCCGGCGCTGCCCGATGTGGTTCGCCGCGCCAAACGGCTGATCGACGCGCACTATGCGGAGCCGGATTTCAACATCTCGCAGCTGGCCATCACAATGGACGTGACGTCGGGGTATTTGGGGCGGATTTTCAGCGAGCATATGAACAAAAACCTGGTGGACTACATCGCCGCCAAGCGCATCGACCGCGCTTGCGAGATGCTGCGCACCACGCGCGTGCCCATTGCCGACATCGCCGAGCAGTGCGGCTACGCCAACGGCAACTACTTCACCAAAGCGTTCCGCAATAAGATGAAGATTTCGCCGTCGGACTACCGCCGCCGCTACAACCGCGAGCCGTAAGCGCGCATTCCATCTCCCGAAAGGCAGGCTGCTTTCATGAAACAATCGCAATACCGTGTGGGAATCCTGGCAAAAATCTTTTTTGCGCTGGCATTTGGCGTGCTGATGGCCGTGGTCATTCTGGCGACGGTGCTGTTCCTGTTTATGCGCCAAATCACCGACGCGTCCGTGCAGGATTCCGTCAACGTCAGCACCGAAAGCAGCTGTCAAAAGCTCAACACGCTCATCGACCGCATCCGCGTCGCCAGCGAGCTGATCGGGAGCAACGAAGAAATCTATGTGGTGCCCGCCAACGGCAGCATGACGCCGATCAAAGAGATGATTATGTACGACGCGCCCGGCGAAAATAATGAAACGCTGCGCGCGCTGGTGAACGATATCGTGCAGAACACGACGACGTTCAACAGCAACTTCTACTCCTGCTTTGGCCACGACGGCGGAGCCTACGTCAACAAACTGTTCGTCGCAACGGAATTCACCGTGTCGCGCTACCTGAACAAGCACCAAAAGCTGTCCGACAGCGGGTGCGGGCTGTACAGCGCGAAGTCGGTGGAAAACGAGGCGTGGTACCGCGAAACCGTCCGCCGCGACGGTGAAGAGTATTGGTTCGTGCAGCCGGACGACCCCGGATATCTGTGCATGGCGCGGGCAATCACGTGCAATATGCTGGAAGGCGGTCAGCTCAAGCAGTACCAGCTGGGCGTGCTGGCGCTGCGGTTCGACATTTCGTGGGTATCCGACCGGATCCAGGTCAGCACGATGACGAAGGACGGCAAAGTCCTGCTCACCGACCCGGACGGCGCGGTGATCTATGCGACGTCCGGCGCGGAATATCTGGACGCCGAAACCGTCCGTGCGCTGCCCGAAGAAGGCGCGTCGGAGCAAAGCTACATGGGCCGGACGTGCCGCATTCAAAAAACGATGCTGGACAACCGGCTGATGCTGGTAACGATTGTCCCGCTGGCCGACCTGCAGGCGCTGACCGTCAACGCGCTGCGGATTACGCTGCTGGTGTCGATGATTGTGCTGGCGATGACGCTGATCGCGTCGTTCCTGGTGGCGCGCCGCGTGACCACGCCGCTCCGCCGCCTGAGCAACCACATGGCGCGCGGTACGCTCGATACCATCGCCTGCGCGAACGTCGGCAACGACGAAATCGGCACGCTGTACGACGCGTTCAACCGGCTGATGCAGCAGCTCAAAGACACCATCCAAACCGCCATCACCGAGTCTGAGCGCAAAAAAGTCGCCGAGCTGCACGCGCTTCAAGCGCAGATCAACCCGCACTTTGTGTACAACACGCTGAATTCGGCCGCGTGCCTGGCGCTGCTCCGCCGCCAGGACGATATCGCCGAAGTGCTCAGCGATCTGACGAACCTGATGCGATACAACACGAAGGAAACCGATAAGCTGGTACCGCTGAGCGAAGAAATTCGGCTGCTGCGCGCGTACGAGCGGATCGAGCATTGCTGCTACCGCGGCGCGCTGGCGGTGCAGTATTCGGTGTCGCCCGATGCGCAGCAGGTCTGCGTCCCGAAGATGATTTTGCAGCCGCTGGTTGAAAACGCCATCCTGCACGGCGTCGATTTCCGCAAAAACGACGTGAATATCCGGATCACCGGCGGGCTGAGTGCGGGACGGTTGTGGGTCGAAGTGTGGGACAACGGCGTCGATGCCGATGTGGACGCGATCAACCGCATCCTGCAAAGCGAAGAGGATCCCACGCAGTCCAAATCCATCGGCATCCGCAACGTGTACACCCGGCTGCGGATGACGTACGGCGAGGGCGCGAGCCTGGAATTCCGGCACGACGAAGCGCGCCACACCGTCGCGCACATCGAAGTGCCGCTTATGACCGAAACAGAGCCGACGACAAAATCGCCCGGTATACCGCATGAACGCGCATCCGAAGCGCCGTTTGCGGGAGTCCTTCCGACTGACAGGTGGTAATCACGCCCCACAGCCCGTTGCACAGCAGCGACGCAATCTCCCGCGTGGGGTACGGCGTCGCCGGGTTCGGGTGGCGCTGCAGATAGTCGTCCACGCTGGCGAAAATGTGATTGAAAAAGACGGAAAACAGGTACGGGTTTTCCTCCGGCGCCGTGTGCGAAAAGAACGGCAGATTCCGGGCATACAGGTTCAGGATGCAGTCCAGCAGGTTTTGGTACCCTTTGGGGCCGTCGCCGGTGGGGTTATTCTGCTGTTGGAGCGCGTGATAATCCGCGTCGGCCTCGCGGATGTAGTCCGCGACCATCTCGTCGATCAGCGCGTATTTGTCGTCGTAATAGGTGTAGAACGTGATCCGGCTGATCTGCCCTTCGCGGCACAGCTCGGACACGGTGATCTTTTCAAACGGCTTCGTTTGCAGGATCCGGATCATCGTCGATTTGATGTTCCGGCGCGTTTTGATAATGCGTTTGTCCTCCATAGTTTTTCATACACCTTTCCGGATTTGTATTAATATCGTCCACTTCCCCGCGATGTATATTTGCAATCGCACGGCTTGTATGTTATTATAACACATGATAAGCCGTCCGTCAAACAAAATCCGGCGCGACGGGCAAAGGAGCGGGGAAAATGAGTACGTTTACACTGTCGTGCGAATCAACGGTGGATCTGCCGTTTTCGTATGTAAATTCGCGGGACATCCCGGTGCTGTTTTACGAATACAGCATCGACGGGCAGCCGTATCCCGACGATATGCTGCGCGACCCGGCGGCGCTGCCGCGGTTCTATCAATTTTTGGACGACGGCAAAATGCCGTCCACGTCGCAGCTCAACGAATTTGACTACGAATCGTTTTTTGAAGCGCAGCTGCAAAAGGGCGATCTGCTGCACATCGCGTTCGGGTCCGGGATGACGCAGTCAGTTCAAAACGCAGTGCAGGCCGCGCAGACGCTGCGGCAGCGCTACCCGAACCGCCGGCTGGAAGTGATCGATTCGCTGTGCAGCTCGTCCGGATATGGGCTGCTGGTCGATTACGCCGCCGATTTGCGCGACGCCGGCCGATCGATGGACGAAGTGATCGACTGGGTGATGGCGCACCGGCAGCGGATTCATCACCAGTTTTACGCCACCCGGCTCGATTTTTACCGCCGCAGCGGCCGGATGTCCGGCCCCACCGCGATGCTGGCCACCATCCTCAACATCTGCCCCATTATGCGGCTGGACGACGGCGGCCGGATCATTGCGTACGGCAAAGTGCGCGGCAAAGCGAACGCCGTCAAAACCACGGTCGATACGATGGAAGCCCACGCCGAAGGCGGCCGCGGCTACACGGGCAAATGCTTCATCTGCCATTCCAACTGCCTCGAAGACGCCGAAAAAACGCGCGACGCCGTTCGGGCACGGTTCCCGCTTATATCGGGCGACATCCGCATTTGTGACATCGGCACGATTATCGCTTCCCATTGCGGTCCCGGAACCGTAGCGGTATTCTTTGTCGGGGACGAGCGGGCGCCGCAAAAATAAATCGATTGGTGCGCGCTGCTTTTCGCGAAGCGGTGCGCACCGGATTTTTTTGGATTTCTGCCGATTGGCAATCAATTTGCACCGATTGACCATTGCATCCGGCCGCAGAATGTGGTACACTGGGTGCAGCAGATCAAAAGGAGGATCCGATCCGTATGTACCACGAATTTTCCGGAAAATGGATTACCGACAGCGAATTTGCGGCTGCTGTGCCGCGGAACGTTTTTCACCGCCAGCTGCAGCCGCTGGATTTGACGCCGGACGCGCACCCAAACCGCCATATCCTGTTCCGCAGACGGTTCACGCTGCCGGAGCCGCCGCGCCGCGCCCGGCTGTACATCACAGCCGACGATTACTATAAGCTCTACCTCAACGGCACGTTCGTCGCGCAGGGCCCGGCGCCGTCGTATCCTTTCCGCTGCGGGTACAACGAGATCGATGTGACGCCGTACCTGCGTCCGGGTGAAAATGTGCTGGCGGTACACACGCTGTATCAGGGATTGATTAACCGCGTGTGGGTCAGCGGCGACGACCGCCACGGCCTGCTGTGCGACCTGGAATGCGACGGCCGCTTGGTACTGTGCAGCGACGAATCGTTCCGCACGCATCCGCACACCGGCTACACTGCGTGCGGCACCGTCGGGTATCAGACGCAGTTTTTGGAGGACTACGACTCCGCCGCCCCGGAAGTCGGCTTTGCTGACCCGGCGTTCGACGACCGCGATTGGCCGGCGGCGCAGGCACGGCAGACGGTCGATTATACCGTCGTGCCGCAGCAGACGGCGCAGCTGGTATTTGAGCGCATCGTCCCGGTGTCGCAGCAGCGCGACGGGCGCACGGTGACGCTGGACTTTGGTTCGTGCTTTGTCGGGTACCTGACGATGCAGGCAGTCGGCGCACCCGGCAGCCGCATCCGCGTCCGCTGCGGCCAGGAGCTGGACGCGTCCGGCCGCGTGCGCTGGCAGCTGCGCGCCAACTGCAATTACGAAGAGCACTGGGCGCTGTCTGGCGGCCGCGACACGCTGGATTGGTTCGACTACAAATCCTTCCGTTACGCGGAACTGGAACTGCCGGACGGGTGCACAATCGCCGATCCGTGCCTGATTGCGCGCCACTACCCGTTCCGCTGCACCCGCGCGATGGATCCGGCCTTTGCGGCCGATCCGGCGCTGCAAGCCGTGTGGGCGCTGTGCGTCCATTCGCTGCACTACGGCGTGCAGGAAGTGATTCAGGACTGCATGGAGCGCGAAAAAGGGTTCTATGTGGGCGACGGGTGCTACACCGCGCTGGCGCATTTACTGCTGACCGGCGACGACACCATCGTCCGCAAGCTGATCGACGACGCCTTTGCGTCCACGTTTATCACGGACAGCATGGTGACGTGCCTGGACTGCGCATTCATGCAGGAAATCGCGGAATATCCGCTGATGCTGATGGGGCTGATGGTGTACCACTGCCGGCTGTGCGGCGATCGGGCGTATTTGGCGTCGCACTACGACGATGCGGTGCGCCTGCTGGACGTGTACCGCCGCGATTATGAGCGGGACGGACTGCTGCAAAATCTCGACAAATGGTGCGTTGTGGAATGGCCGCAGAATTTCCGCGACGAATACGACGTCGATCTGCGCGAAGGGCGGGTGTGCCGCCCGCCGCACGTCGCGCTCAATGCGTACTACATCGACGCGGTGCGCCACGTCAACGAAATGGCCGAGCTGCTGGGCCGCGCGCCGTACCGCGATGTCCGGCCGATGACGGACGCGTTCTGCCGCGCATTTTACGACCCTGCGCGCCATCTGTTCCGCGACAGTACCGAAACGATGCACGCCAGCTATATCGGCAACGTGCTGGCGTTTGGGTTCCGCCTGTACCCGGACGACGCGTGTCGTGACCGGATTCTGGACTGGATTCGCAGCCGCGGGATCACCGGCGTGGGGCTGTTCGGCGCCGTCCCGCTGCTGTGGGGCATGGTGCGCAGCGGACACGACGCGGAATTGGCGCCGCTGCTGCGGGACGAAAACGCATGGCGGCGCATCCTGCGCGAAGGCGGTACCACCACGTTTGAAGGCTGGGGCAAAGACACCAAGTGGAACACCTCACTGTTCCACCTGACGATGTGCGATGCGGTGCTGTTTTTGGCCGACGTCGATCGGGCGCAGCTGTATGACTACGGCGCGGCGGCGGTCAACGGTTTGGATATGTAATCCCAAACGGGGCAGCGGCGGCGAAAAACCGCGCTGCCCCGTTTGCAATGGGATGCGCTGCGTCCGGACGGCGTCACTCTTCCATGACGTGCCCCAGAAACAGCGCCGCGATCTGGACGGCCTTTTGCTCGGCGTCGCCCGGCGTGGTGGGCGTATCGCCCGTCAGCAGCAAAACTGCGCCGACCACGTCGCCCGACGCCAGAATCGGCATGGCCATCGCAGCGGTGCGGTCAATGCCCTCAATCGGGCGGAACGGCGCGTCAGAAACGCCGTTCTGCGCGTAAGAACGGCGGCTTTCCATCAATTCTTCCAGCGCGGGGCTGATCCGCCGCTCCAAATACTCTTTGCGCGACACGCCCGCCGCCGCGACCACATGATCCCGGTCGCAGATCAGGCAGGGAATGCCGGTGGTGCGCGCCACGGCGTCGGCATATTGCGCCGTGAACGGGGCCATCTCGCCGATCGGCGAATATTTTTTGAAAATCACGCCGCCTTCACTGTCGGTGAAGATTTCCAACGGGTCGCCCTCCCGAATTCTCAGCGTCCGCCGAATCTCCTTTGGAATTACAATTCTTCCCAAATCGTCAATCCGGCGCACAATTCCGGTTGCTTTCATAAGTGAATCTCCTCTTTTCTACAAGTTGTACTGCTATTGTTTGCCTTTGGCGGAGAAATATGCGAGCGAAAAATTGATGAGGTTGTATTCCGGTGCAAATCTGCGATTTTTTGCGATAAAACGGTTATTTTCCTCCATTTTATATCCATTCCAAACACCTTGACAATGCAGCCGCTTTTTGCTACAATAAAATCGAAATTTGCGGGAATTGACGCCTTTTGCGGCTTTTATGCGACTTTTGTTCGGAGGAGGATGGCGTGTTCAATTGGAGAAAAATCGGAACCGCGCTGACGATAACCTGCGCGATTGCTTTTGCGGCAATATACATTTTTTGCGCGGCAAAATCGGATATGAGTACTTCTGCGGTGCGGCTCTGGGGGAGCATTGCGGCCTTTTCGCTCAGCGAATTGCTGCTCATGGGATTGATTGCGTCGCTCCAAACACCGATTCTGGCTGCCTGGCTGGATTACATCGACGGATTTCGTCTGGAACTGGCCGGGCTGGCAGCCATGCTTTTTGCTTTGGCGGTTGCATTCACAAAAGGAGCGTTTTGGGCCGGTTTGTGAAGCTGCATATTTGCCTGCGCCCGCATCCGCCCATTACCCCGCGCGCAAAACAATGCCGCGCCCCAAAAATCGCGGATTTATCAATAATGCTGGAATTCCCGCAAAAGAAAATTCGTTTGTCGTGCAAATTAAGTCTTGCATTTTAACACAGAATGTGGTATACTATATCCGGAAGTGAATAGGATGAATGAAAAGAGTGGGGCGACCCGCTCTTTTGTTTATCTTGCAGCCGCACAGCGCGGCGGCAGAAAGGAACAGGTGAATCAAGTATGGCAAATGCGCGGAAAGGGAATACGGTGGATGTCGTTTGGCAGTTGGCCGAACCGATCGCGGCGCGGCTGGGGCTTCAGCTGTGGGACGTACGGTTTGTAAAGGAAGGCGCCAGCTGGATCCTGCGCATCTTTATCGACCGCGACGGCGGCGTGACCATCGAGGACTGCGAGGCGATGAGCCGCGCGATTGACGCCCCGCTGGACGAAGCGGACCCGATCGACCAGTCGTACAGCTTGGAGGTGTCGTCGCCCGGAATCGAGCGCGAACTGACGCGCCCGGCGCACTTTGCCCAGCTGACCGGCCAGCCGGTGCTGCTGCGGCTGATTCGGCCGGACGCATCCGGCCAACGCACGCACATCGGGACGCTGACGGGCCTGCGCGACGGCGCGGTCTGCATCACCGAATCGGACGGCGCCGAATACGCGGCCGCCCGCAAAGATCTTGCATCCGTTACATTGGTGGATCCGGATTTTCTGCCGGATGAAAACGTTTGAACAATATCGCATTGGAGGGCAAACAGAAAATGAATCAGGAGTTTTTTGAAGCATTGGAAATGCTGGAAAAGGAAAAAGGCATTCCGGCAGAATTTATGCTTGACAAAATCAAAAGCGCGGTCACGACCGCAGTGAAACGCAGCTACAACGGCAACGACGATGTGCTGATCAACATCGACCCGTCGCAAAGCCTGTTTGAAGTCTTTCTGCGCAAAGAGGTCGTGCCGGACGAGCTGCCGGAGGGCGAAACGCTCGACCCCAGCCGCCAGATTTTCCTCAGCGAAGCGCGCAAGATCGACCGCAACGCCGCCGTCGGCGAAAAAGTCAATATCCTGCTGGAAACCAAAGAATTCGGCCGGATCGGCGCGCAGTCGGCCAAGCACATGATTCGCCAGGGCATCCGCGAAGTGGAGCGCGGCCAGATGCTCCAGGAGTTCCAGGAGCGCAATCAGGAACTGGTGACGGCGACGGTGGAACGGATCGACCCGCGGACCGGCGCGGCCAGCCTGATGATCGGCAAAGCCGAAGCCATCCTGCCCAAAACAGAGCAGATCGGCGCCGACCACCTCAAAGAAGGCGACCACATCAAAGTCTATGTGGTGGACGTCAAAGAAACCGAAAAAGGTCCCCGCGCCCTCATTTCCCGGACGCATCCGGGTATGGTGAAGCGGCTGTTTGAAACGGAAGTGCCCGAAATCTACGACGGCACGGTCGAAATCAAAGCCGTGTCGCGCGAAGCCGGTTCCCGCACCAAGCTGGCCGTCGCCAGCCGCGACCCGAACGTGGACGCCGTCGGCGCCTGCATCGGCCCGCGCGGAACCCGCGTGACCAAAATCGTCGAAGAACTGGGCGGCGAAAAAATCGACATCGTCGAATACAGCGACGATCCGGTCAAATTCATTTCCGCGGCGCTGTCCCCAGCGACGGTGCTGCAAGTGATCCCGGAGGCCGACGGCAGCCATGTATGCCGCGTGGCGGTGCCGGACAATCAGCTGTCGCTGGCCATCGGCAACCGCGGGCAAAACGCCCGTCTGGCCGCGCGTCTGACCGGGTGGAAGATCGATATCCGCCCCGAAAGCGACTTCAAACCCGCGCCGCAGCCGGAAGCAGCCTCTGCGGAATAAGTTTGCGGATGGTATAAATTCACAAATCAATCATTTACAAGTGCAATCGCAGGTGCGAGAGGAGGGTGCTTTGGATGAAGCAGCAAAAAAAGATTCCAACGCGGATGTGCGTGGGCTGCGGCGAGATGAAACCCAAAAAAGAGCTGGTGCGCGTGGTGCGCGCGCCGGAGCAGCAAAACGAGGACGGAACGGTGACGCCCGGCGGGATCTCGCTGGACCGCACCGGAAAAAAGCCCGGCCGCGGCGCATATGTATGCCCCAACGCCGAGTGCCTGCGCATCGCGCGGAAGGCACACAAGTTGGAGCGGACGCTGGGGTGTCCGATCCCGGACGAAATTTACGATCGAATGGAGGCGGAGCTGACGCATGAATGAGTCCACACTGGCGCAGCTGCTGTCGCTGCTGGGCATCGCGCGCCGCGCCGGACGGATTGCCGCCGGGTTCGACGCGGCCACCGGCGCACTGATCGGGCGCAAAGCGCACGCCGTATTTTTGACGACGGACTGCGCCCCGCGCACCGACCGCAACGTGCGGCGCATCGCCGAAGAATCCGGCGCCGACGTGCTGCTGCTGCCGTGTACGCAGGCACAGCTGGGCCACGCAATCGGCTGCCCGCCGACCGGCGTGCTGGCGCTGACCGACCCGGGTTTTCTGAAAAAAGCCCGCGTGCTGGCAGCCCCGCTGCAACCGACGGCGCTTGATTGAATCAGAACACGCACGGAACCCGTACGTTTCGTTTTTGGGTGAGTAAGAAAGGACAGGTCATGACGATGATGATTAAATACAGGCTGGGGGAAGTGGCCAAGGATTTGAATAAATCCAACAAAGAGGTTGCGGACGTGCTGCACGAGTACACCGGCCAGACCAAAAAACCGACGACAACGCTGAGCGAATCGGAGTTGAATGTGATTTTCGACGCGTTCACCAAGCAGGCCGAAGTGCCGAATTTCGACGAATATTTCAGCCATCAGGCTGCACGTTCGGAGAAATCGGAGTCGGTCAAAGCCGAACAGCCCGCACGTTCGGAGAAAGAGGAACCGGTGAAAGCCGAGCAGCCCGCGCAGCCGGAGAAAGCGGAACCGACGAAAGCTGAGCAGCCCGCCAAACCGGAGAAAACAGAGCCGGCCAAAGCTGAGCAGCCCGCGCAGCCGGAAAAAACCGAGCCGGCCAAAGCCGAGCAGCCCGCGCAGCCGGAAAAAACCGAACCGGCCAAAGCCGAGCAGCCCGCCAAACCGGAGAAAGCAGAGCCGGTCAAGGCCGAACAACCTGCCAAACCGGCCAAAGCTGATGCGCCGAAAGACAAAGCCCGCCCGCAGGGCGACAAGCGCAAGGATCGCCCGGATCGCAGCGACCGCAATGACCGCGGCGACCGGAAATCCAAACCTGCGCCGAAAGACAACGGCGGCAAAGAGAACCGCGACGGCAAGAAGCAGAATGCGCCGCGGCCCAATGCACCCACGAGCGGCAAAGACGCCAACCGCGCGCCGGCCAAGCCGCAGAAAAATGCGCTGAAGCCGCCGCAGCAGAAACCGGTGGTGCAGACGACGACGGAAACCGACGACTTCCGCAAATCGGTGCGCATCGTCGATACGCGCACGTCCAATGTGGAGATCGACAAATACAACGAAAAGTACGACCGCATGGCGTACGACAAGGTGAAAAACGAAACCAGCGCCGCCAAGCAGAAGCTGAACCAGCGCTCCAAGCAGGATCGCGGTCGGCCGCGTTCGCGCAAAGAGACGGAGCAGGAACGCCTGCGCCGCATTGCGATGGAGCGCCAGAAAAAGCCGATGACCATCTCTGTGCCGGAAGAAATCACGGTTGGCGAACTGGCGCTGCGCCTCAAAGCGACCGCTGCCGAAGTCATTAAAAAACTGATGGCGCTCGGGACGTTTGCAACGGTCAACGACACGATCGATTTCGACACCGCTGAACTGGTCGCGATGGAATTCAACGCGAAAGTGGAAAAAGAAGTCGTTGTGACGATCGAAGAGCGGATCATCGACGACAGCGAAGACGCCGACGAAAATCTGGTGCCGCGCGCGCCGGTTGTGGTCGTCATGGGTCACGTCGATCACGGCAAAACCTCGCTGCTCGACGCCATCCGCCACGCGCACGTCACGTCCACCGAAGCCGGCGGCATCACGCAGCACATCGGCGCCTACCGCGTGAAGCTCGGCGACCGCGAGATTACGTTCCTCGACACGCCCGGCCACGCCGCATTCACCACCATGCGTGCCCGCGGCGCGCAGGTGACGGATATCGCCGTGCTGGTCGTTGCCGCGGACGACGGCATCATGCCGCAGACGGTCGAAGCGATCAACCACGCCAAAGCGGCGGGCGTGTCGATCATCGTCGCGATCAACAAAATGGATAAACCGCACGCCAATCCCGATCAGGTCAAGCAGCAGCTGACCGAGTACGAACTGGTGCCGGAAGAATGGGGCGGCGACGTGCCGTGCATCCCGGTGTCGGCCGTCACGAAGCAGGGCATTGACGATCTGCTCGAAATGATTACCCTGGTGGCGGACATGAAAGAGCTGAAAGCCAATCCGGATCGCGCCGCCAAGGGCACCGTCATCGAAGCGCGGCTCGACAAGGGCAAAGGCCCGATCGCGACCGTGCTGGTGCAAAACGGTACGCTGCACGCCGGTGATATCATCGTTGCAGGTGCGACGGTGGGGCGTGTGCGCGCTATGACCGACGACCGCGGCCGCAAAATCACCTCGGCCGGCCCGAGCGTCCCGGTGGAAATCACCGGCCTCGACGACGTGCCGGTCGGCGGCGACATCTTCAACGTCGTGTCCGACGAACACCTCGCGCGCGAGCTGGTCGATCAGCGCCGCAACGAGCAGAAAGAGGAAGTTTTCAACGCGCAGACCAAGGTCACGCTGGATAACCTGTTCGACCAGATGCAGCAGGGCGAAATCAAAGAACTGAAAGTGATCGTGAAGGCCGACGTGCAGGGCTCGGTCGAAGCGGTGCGCCAGTCGCTCGAAAAACTGTCCAACGACGAAGTCCGCGTCCATGTGATTCACTGCGGCGTCGGCGCGGTCAACGAGTCCGACGTGATGCTCGCCTCGGCGTCGAACGCGATCATCGTCGGGTTCAACGTCCGTCCCGACCCGGTCGCCGAAGAAAACGCCAAGCGCAGCGGCGTCGATATGCGGCTGTACCGCGTGATCTATGACTGCATCGAAGAAATCGAGTCTGCCATGAAGGGAATGCTCGCGCCCAAGTTCCGCGAAAACGTGCTGGGCCGTGCCGAATGCCGCCAGGTGTACAAAGTGTCCAACGTCGGCACCATCGCCGGTTCCTATGTGCTGGAGGGCAAAATCACCCGCGCCGCGCTGCTGCGCATCGTGCGCGACGGCATCATCATCGCCGACGACAAAATCGCTTCCCTCCGCCGGTTCAAAGACGACGTCAAAGAAGTCGCCCAGGGCTACGAGTGCGGCATCGGTCTGGAGCGGTTCAACGACCTCAAAGAGGGCGATATTTTCGAAGTTTATGTGATGGAAGAATACCGCGAAGGTTAATTCCACAATCGGATCAATCGGCAGGGGCGGGGGAAATTCATCCGCCCCTTTGCCGTCAATATCAAATGTGAAAGGAGACACGGACACCATGCCGAGTCATAAATATCAGCGCAATTCCGAAGACATTCGGCGGGAACTGACCGACATCTTCCGTACGCTCAAAGATCCGCGCGTGCAGGGGATCCTGCTGAGCATTGTGCGGGTCGAAGTCAGCAGCGACCTGTCGTACTGCAAAGTGACCGTCAGCGCCATGGAGGGGCTGGCGCGCGCGCAGAAGGCCGTCGAAGGGTTGACCAGCGCCGCCGGGTATATCCGCACCGAGCTGGGCAGCCGCCTGTCGCTGCGGCACGTACCGAAGCTGCAATTCATCGCCAGCGACTCCATCGCGTACAGCGCGGAGATTTCCCGTAAGCTGGAAGAATTGAAGCAGCAAAGCGCGCTGCACGACGCGCCGGGGAAGGAGCAGCCGGAATGATTACCGTTCAGGAAGCGGCCGCCCGGCTGGCCGCGCACGACCGCATCCGCGTACTGACGCATCAGTCGCCGGACGGCGACACACTGGGCTGCGCGGGTGCACTCTGCCTGGGGCTGCGCGCGCTGGGCAAGCAGGCGCAGTTTGTATGCGCCGACCCCGTCCCGGGCAAATACCAATCTATGCTGGCGCCGCTGACGGTGCAGACGTTTGACCCCGACTTTGTCGTTGCGGTCGATCTCGCCGACCCGCAGCTGCTGGGTACGCTGCGCGAGCAATACGAATTTGCCGCCGATCTGGGCATCGATCACCACGGCTCCAACACCGGGTGGACGCGCGAATCGCTGGTGGATGCATCGGCCGCCGCCGCGTGCGAGCTGATCGCGCAGGTGCTGCACGCGCTCGGTGTCCCGCTGAACCGGGACATTGCGAACTGCCTGTACACCGGCCTGTGTACCGACACCGGCTGCTTCCGCTACTCCAACACCACGCCCCGTACGCTGCGGCTGGCCGCCGATTTGATGGAAGCCGGTGCAGACGCTGCGGCCATCAATATGCAAATGTTTGAAATCAAAACGCCCAGCCGCCTGGCCATTGAGCGCATGGCGCTCGACGGACTGCAATATGCCTACGACGGCCGCGTGGCGGTGATGCGCCTGTCGCTGGACATGATCGCCGCCTCCGGCGCGACGGACAGCGACCTCGACGGCCTGGCGCCCATCCCGCGCAACATCGCCGGGGTAGACATCGGCCTCACCGTCCGCGAACGCGCCCCCGGCGACTACAAAGTCTCGGTGCGCACCACCGAATCGGTCGATGCGTCGGCGCTCTGCCGCACGCTGGGCGGCGGCGGCCATGTGCGCGCCGCCGGATGCCGCCTGTCCGGCCGCTGCGACGACGTGGTGCAGCGGCTGCTGGCCGCGTGCGCGCCGTTTGTGCAGGCGGAGGGCAAAGCGTGAACGGCGTACTGATTTTGGACAAGCCGCAGGAATTCACGTCGTTCGACGCTGTCGCAGTGCTGCGCCGTGTGTTCCGCACCCGCAAGATCGGCCATACCGGCACGCTCGACCCGATGGCGACCGGCGTGCTGCCGATTTTGGTGGGGAACGCGACGCGCGCGGCCTCGCTGCTGCCGGACAGCGACAAGGCGTACGACGCGTCGTTCCGCCTCGGACTGCGCACCGACACGCAGGATATTTGGGGAACCGTGCAGGCGGAATCGCCGTTTGACGCGTTACCGGCCGACGTGGAACGCGCGTGCGCCCCGCTGCGCGGCGAGATTCTGCAAATCCCGCCGATGATGTCGGCCGTCCGGCAGAACGGCGTCCGGCTGTACGACCTGGCGCGGCAGGGCATTGAAGTCGATCGTCCGGCGCGCCCGGTTACGGTGCATGAGCTGACGGTGCTGGCGTTCGACCCGCCGTCCGGGACGGGGCAATTGCGCGTGCGCTGTTCCAAAGGCACCTACATCCGAACGTTAATCGCCGACTTGGGCGAAGCGCTCGGCTGCGGCGCGGTGATGACGGCGCTGCGGCGCACGGCGGCGTGCGGATTTACCCTGGCGGACGCCGTTCCGCTGGCGGATGTGCGCGCCATGGATCCGGAAACGGCCGCTGCGCACCTGCGCCCGGTGGAAACGCTGTTCGGGTCGCTGCCGGTGCTGCGCGTGACGGACAATCAGGCGCGCCGCTTCGCCAACGGCGGTGCATTGGCGGCCGACCGACTGCCGCTGCGCAAATCCGTATCGGACGGCACGCAGTTCCGGCTGCACGACCCGGCCGGCCGGTTCGTGGGGCTGGGCACTTTCCGCGCCGACGCGCAGGAAGTAGCCGTACTGCGGCTGTTCGGCGCGGATTCCGATTGATGCATGGGGGAGATCATATGCAGATTTGCGACCAATTGACGTCGGATCGTCCGCTGGCGCTGGCGCTCGGCGGCTTCGACGGGATTCACATCGGCCATGTACAGGTGCTGCGTGCGGTACAGACGGATCCGGCGCTGACGCCGGCGGTGTTTACGTTCCGGGATCTGATCCCGGCGGTGAAGCACACGCGCCAATTGACGTCGGCGCGCCAGCAGCACGCGCAGCTGGCGGAACTGGGGATTGCCCGGCTGTACCTGGCGGACTTCGCGTCGCTGCGGGATCTGACGCCGGAAACGTTTGTGCGCGATATCCTGCACCGCCGCCTGCACGCGCGCCGCGTGTCGTGCGGGTTCAACTACCGGTTCGGCTGCCGCGGCGCCGGGGACAGCGATGCGCTGATGCGGCTGTGCGCCCGGTATGGCATCGAAACGGCGGTGGCGGAGCCGGTGACCATGGACGGCGCCCCCGTCAGCTCCACGCGCATCCGCGCCGCGGTCACCGCCGGAGAGATGAAAGCTGCTGCTCGGATGCTCGGCCGCCCGTACGAAATCGACTTTCCGGTTGTTCACGGCCGTGCACTGGGGCGTACCATCGGTCTGCCGACGATCAATCAGCCGTTCCCAGAATCGTTTGTCCTGCCGAAATTCGGCGTGTATGCCGCCGCCGTCACCATCGACGGCCGCCGGTACCACGCCGTCACCAACATCGGCGTGAAGCCGACCGTCGGCGCAGACGGCCCGCTGGCCGAAACCTGCATCGCCGGGTACCGCGGCGACCTGTACGGCAAATGCGTGCCGGTGCAGCTGCTGCAATTCCTGCGCCCGGAGCAAAAATTCGATTCCATCGAGCTGCTGCGGCAGCAGATCACGCGCGATGCGGCCGCCGCCGAACGCGTGCTGGCGCAAATGGGCGAAACGAATCCGATCAATCCATAATCGCCATAATATTACAACATGCCAAAAAGCGAAGCCCGAAGGCTTCGCTTTTTTTGCGCCCGTCTGCGTAAAACCGCGCCCAATCGCCGATACTACCCCCGAAAGGGGACGGTTTCCAATGAAAAAATATGCATCGCTCCGCGCCGCATTGGGCGGCGCAGCCGCCGGACTGGTCAACGGACTGCTGGGCGCGGCCGGCGGCCTGATCGCTGTTCCGGTGCTGCGCCGCGCCGGGTGCGATACGCGGCGCGCCCACGCCACCAGCGTCGCAGTCATCCTGCCGGTCTGCGTTGTGAGCGCACTGGCATACCGCGGCGGCGGCCTGTTCGATTGGGCGGACGCCCTGCCGTATCTGCCGGGCGGACTGCTGGGCGCGCTGGCCGGCGCGGCACTGCTGCCGCACGTTCCGGCCGACCTGCTGCGGCGCATATTCGGCCTGTTTATGCTGTGGGCGGCGGTGCGGTTATGGATGCGCTGAATTGGGCGGCGCTGGCTGCCGGATTTGCCGCCGGTGCGCTCGGCGCAATGGGCTTGGGCGGCGGCAGCGTGCTGATTCTGTACCTCACGCTGTGCGCCGGTCTGCCGCAGCTCCAAGCGCAGGGCATCAACCTCACATTTTTTCTGCCGTGCGCCGCGGCGGCCATCGTGCTGCACAGCCGCAAAAAGCAGATTGACTGGCGTTTGTGGCGGCGGACGGCGCCGGCCGGTGTGCTGGGCGCATGGCTCGGCGCGCAGCTTGGCCCGCAAATCGGCGGCGGCTTCCTGCGGAAAGGGTTTGCGGTGTTCCTGCTGCTGTTCGGGCTGGCGGAATTGCTGCACCGCAAACGCCGCCCGGAATGATTTCCCGCCTGCGTGCATACGGATAAAGTATCCATGCCCGCAGAAAAGAGGGGAGCAGCCATCAAACGACGAGAACGAATGAAAAAATGGACCGCAGCGTTGGCCGCGGCTGCATTGCTGTGCGGTGCGGCGGCATTTGCTGCGCCGTACAATCAAATCCTTTGGACGGCAGAACCGGCCGCCGAAGCCGCGGCTTTGGTCAAATGGGTCGATTTTGACCTCCCGGCGGACGCCCTGACGCGTGCGATGAATTACGATATTTCGTCGCACGCGGATGCCGACCCGCTGAACTGGGTGGAACTGCTGAGCTACCTGGGCGCAAAATACGGCGGCGATTTCAGCCGCTACCGCGCCGCCGATCTGGACGAACTGGTGCAGCGCCGCCGCGCCGGCGCGTCCATGGCGGAGCTGACCGCCGGGATGGCGTATTACGAATACTACACCCAGGCATACGGCGCGGTGCTGAACGGATTTCTGGGCGAATATTCGGAATACACGGAGTCGGACGGCCGGCGCCAGTGGGTGACGCAGTACGGTCTCAAAGCGTTCTCGCCCATCGCGCGCGGGTTCTATTTTGACCACTACGACGATTTCTGCGCCGCGCGCACCTACGGCTACAACCGCAAGCACTTCGGCCACGACCTGATGTGCGCCATCGGCACGCCGATCGTCGCGGTGGAGTCCGGCGTGGTGGAAGAGCTGGGCTGGAACCAATACGGCGGCTGGCGCGTCGGCATCCGCAGCTTCGACGGCAAGCGCTATTACTACTACGCCCATATGCGCCAAAACCGCCCCTATCACCCGGACGTCCGGCGCGGCGCAGTGGTGCGCGCCGGGGATGTCATCGGCTACGTCGGCCGCACCGGATACAGCACCGTCGAAAATACGAACAACATTACCACCAATCACCTGCACATCGGTCTGGAACTGATCTTCGACGAAGCCCAAAAAGACGGCCCGAACCAGGTGTGGATCGACCTGTACGAACTGACGAAGTTTTTGCAGCAGCACCGGTCGCCGGTGGTGCGTGTGGCGGACACGAAGGAATATTACCGCGCCGTGTCGTACAGCGAACCGGACGTGGAAGCCTACCTGCGCGGCGAACTGCCGCAGCCGTTTCCGTCCAAGTCCGAATCCAAGGAGGGATCGTGATGCGTTTTTCGGCGGTAATTCGGCTGCGTCGGCCGGCGCTCATCGCGCTGCTGCTGGTGCTGGCACTGGCGCTGTGCGGTGCGGCGTATGGCCTGCACGCATCGTGTGCCGTTCCGGCAGCGGCGCCGGACGGTACGCCCGTCCCGATCCTGATGTATCACAGCCTGCTGCGCGACGCATCGCGCGCCGGGCAGTACGTCGTTTCGCCCGACCAGTTCCGCCGGGATGTGCAGTACCTGCAATCGCACGGCTACACCACAGTCACCATGTCGGAAGTTATCCGCTATGCCAACGGAACCGGTACGCTCCCGGAAAAGCCGGTGGTCCTCACGTTCGACGACGGGTACTACAACAACTACCTTTACGGATTCCCCATCCTGAAAGCGCTGAACGCCAAGGCGGTCATTTCAATCATCGGCCGGTACAGCGACGCATTTTCGGAAACCGGCGAAACCAACGCCTACTATTCGCACTGCACCTGGGATCAGCTGCGCGAAATGCAGGCGTCCGGCCTGGTCGAAGTGCAGAACCACACCTATAACCTGCATACCTACGACAGTCACCGCCACGGCTGCGCCAACCGCCGCGGCGAACCGGCCGAATCGTACGCGCACACCGTCGGGTCCGACATCTGCAAACTCCAACAGCGCATCGCCGACGAGCTGGGCACCACGCCGGACACCTTTGTCTACCCGTTTGGCGCCTACACCGCCGTGTCCGAATCGCTGATCCGGGACTTAGGGTTTGCCGCGTCGCTGTCGTGCGAAAGCGGCGTGACCACGGTGCGCGGGCCGGACAGTCTGTACGGCATGAAGCGCTGGATTCGTCCGTCCGGCAGCAGCAGCGATGCCTACTTTGCGAAAATCGGCCTGAAATAACGTTTGACATTTGGCCGCGAATGTGGTATGCTGAGTGCAGCACAAAAAACAAGGAGCGGGAATGTAATATGAAACAGTCCATCGATGATCAGACGCTCAAAGCGCGCATCCGTTTTTTCTGGGAAAGCTTTGCCGATCAGGAGCCGACGCTGCGCGAATTGATTGATCGGGGCGAAACGCAGCTGGCGTCGGCCGCCATCAATCACTTTCTGATCCGGCTGAAACTGCCGCCGTTGGCCACCGTTGCCAAATCGGCGGACGGTTATGTACTGATGATGTGCCCGCGCGGGGACAAAACCGCCCAGCTGGTGAGCCGGTATTGGGCATACCTGGCACCTGACACGCCCGGGTGGACGGTTCAGCCGTTTGGGCACCCGACGGAGGCGGAACTGGCGCAGCTGCTGTCTGCGATGGGGATGCAATGGGATCCGGATGCGTTTACCGTGTACTGCGTGGTGGACGATGCCGAGCAGAAATATCAGGTGAACGCGGTGTCTCCGCTGTTTTCTGCGGAGCACCGGACGGAAAGCCGCGTGTTTTGCCGCACGCTGTTTTTCATGCTGCTGGGCGCCGCATACGCCGAGCTGTACATCGGCGACATCGCGTGCGCGCCCGCCGAGCCGAATCCGCCGTTCCCCGGCACCCGGATGACGCTGGCCGAATTCTGCGGTACCGTGCGCCGCACGCCGGCGGAGCGCGGCTGGCTGATGCTCAAAGACCCCACGGCCATCTGCTACGGCTACCACGGCGACGAAGAGCACGGCGACGGAATGCGCGAAGACATCCAAATGGGCTTCACCCGCCACCCGCAGCTGATCGATTCGCCGTTTTCCGAGTCCGAAGAGCTGATGCACATGGGCGGGATGTACTGCTACCTCTACTACCCCACGGACACCGCCGACCCGCACGCCTTCATGGAAAAGCGCGCCGAGCTGAACGGCAAAGTCGAACAGCTGATGGACGAATACCGCCTGGGCTATGTGCTGGGCATGGCGCAAGGGTCGGATTTTTGCTACATCGATCTGTTTGTTGCGGACGAACCGACGTTTTCCGCCATTTTTCGCGACACCGTTCCCCTGCTGGGCGAAGTGCTGGACATCGACTATTTTGGCCGCAGCGTGTCCGGCGAATGGGTGCAGTAATTGCCGGAATCCATGCCGAAAAACCGCCGGCAGCTTTGTGAACTTCCACAGGGCTGCCGGCGGCTTTTGTCTGCTTAAAAATCCGGAATCTTCATCTGCCACGACACCGGCGCAGCAGCCGGGCGCGAGAACGTAATCAAATCGATCGGCAGCTGAATGCAGGCCACGGTGTCGTTGGTCGTGTTTTTCTCAAAATGCAGCCCATATTCCGGTCCGTACCGCATCTGAATCCGCTGGTTGACGTTGCGCACGCCGAACCCGTGGGCTTTCAGATCGGACTCGGTCATCGCGCCTTCGAGACGCTTGTTGATCGCAGCAATGTCGCAGTCGCCGTCGTCGGCGACCATCAGCGTGAAAAACCGGTCGTCGAACCGGCACGTGATCCGGATATCCACGCCGCCGTCGTGCATCCCGTGCAGAATGCAGTTTTCCACCAGCGGCTGGAGCAGCATCTTCGGAATGCGGATGCTGTCGCAGTTGATCCGGATATCGTAATCGAACAGCACGCGGTCGCCCAGCAAAAAGTTTTGCAGCGTGATGTAATTTTCCAGCATATCCAGCTCGCGTTGGAGCGGAATCTCAATCTGCGGCGCAGAAATGTTGTACCGCAGGAACACGCACAGCGACGAGACCGCCCGTGCGATCTCCGGTTCGTTGTGCAGCGTCGCTAGGTTGTACACCGTGTTCAGCGAGTTGCACAGGAAGTGCGGATTGATCTGCGCCTGCATCACCCGCAGCTCCAATTCCTTTTCCCGGTGCGCATATTCCAGCTTTTTGCGGATCGATTCCTGCACCTGGTCCACCAGATCGTTGTAACTTTGGTACAGGATCCGGACGTCGTCGTCGGAAATCGGATGCGCGGGCGCAATGTGCGCCATCTGCTGCGTACGCATATGATTGGCCAAGTCCAAAATGGGGCTGGCAATGCGCCGGGAGAGTACGATGCCAAAGATTCCGCTGGCCAGCAGCACCAACACCAGCACCGCGCCGAACAGCGTATATACATGGCGCGTGCTCTGCATCCGCTCCGCCGACGGGATCAGCGTCACCAGCTGCATCCCCGGCTCCACCGGCGTCGTTTCCTGCGCATAATTGCGCCCGTCCCACCTGCACACCGCAGCGGTGGTGTCGGCCTTGTACGTCTCGCCGATGCGGTCGGTGTCGGCCGCGTACAAAATCCGATTGTCGCGATCCAGCAGCAGAAACAGCGTGTCGGCCGTCAGCTCCGAAAAATCCACATATTCGCTGAGCCACGCCGTGTCCAGCTTAATCAGCAGCACGCCAAGCGTCACGTTTTGCACGGCCGAGTTGACCACCGTCATGTATTGCAGACACCGCGCCATATACAGCGTCCCCGACGTGTCGCGCAAAAACCATTGACTGATGTTCGGTTCCGCGCGCGCCGTTTGGTACCACGGCTGATCGGCCACGAGCGTGTCGGAATACATCCACGTCTGCCCGTCGAGCGTCGGCGTATCCACATCGACCACGGTCAGCTTTTCGTACAGCTCAAACGATCGATCCACAAAAAAATACCCATGATACCGCTGGGTAATGGGGCGGATGGCAACGCTGATGTAGTTGCTGATTAATTCGCGCGTCTGCTGGAACGACTTCACGCACGACTGCGCGTCGCCATTGTACACCATCAGCTGTTCGCACACGCCGGAAGTAGCGGTAGACATCGACTCCATCGCAATTTCCGTGCGGCCGAACACATTGGCGACTTCTTTGGCATTATTTTCGGAGATCAACCGCGTGCTGGTCGAAACGGATTCCTCCGCGCGGGCGCTGTAATACAGAAAAAACACGCCGGTCAGCGTGAGTGCAGCAGCCGTCACAATCGACAGCATCCCGATCGATATCCGTTGAAACAGGTTCAGCCCTTTGCGCTTTTCGCGCGGCTTGCGGCTCATTGTGCGCGCTCCGGCCTGGTCAGCGCTTCCAGCTGGAGTTTGCGGCGGTATTCGGACGGCGTCACATTCATCTGCCGGCGAAAAATGCGGGCAAAGTAGTTCTGATCGCGGAACCCGGACCGCACCGCCACCTCGTTGATCGGCAGATCAAAGTTGTGCAGCAGCGCCTCGGCTGTCACCATCCGTTTCTGCCCAATATAGGCGTTCAGCGTGGTGCCGGTGCGGCGGCTGAACAACCGGCTGATGTGATCGGCGGAAAAGTGAAATCGGTCGGACAGCGTGATCGCACTGAATTCCGGCTCGGCGAAGTGATTGTCGATGTAGCTGCAAATCTGCTGGAAGATGCCGTCCTGGTAATCCACCTGCACCGGCGCATAATCGTCCACATTCAGTACATGGTCGTACAGCTCCGTCACGAACGACACCATGTCCATCTTCGTGAAGCAGTCGGCCAGCGCTTTCAGTTGTTCGGCGATTTGTCGGCGGCCGTCCGGGCGGCTGCTGTACAGCAGCTCAATCATAATCGTGCAGGCTTCGCGCACCGCCTGGAACCGGGCGGAAAAGCAGTCCGTAAACCTGATGAAAAAGTCGCAGAACCACGGCAGATCCATCTGCGCCAAATGCGCTACAATCTCGTCGCGGCGGGCCGGCGTGCGGATCCCGGTGTAAAACGCCTGCTGCGCGCGGGTGTGCGCCTGTTCTTCCATCACGGTGCACAGCAGCTGCAAATTGCCGTCGCTCAGCGGTTTCAGGATATATTCGGTGACGTTATATTTCATCGCCAGCCGTGCGGTTTCCATATCCTCGTACGCGCTCAGCAGCACGATTGGAATCTCGTCGTTCAGCCGGCGCACGGCCTCGCAGAAATCCAGCCCGTTCATCACCGGCATCTTCACATCCGTCACAATCAAGTCCGGCATGGTGGTTTTCATCATTTGCAGCGCAATCTCGCCGTTTGCGGCAGCGCCCATCACCGTGTACGAATACTTGTCCCACGGGACTTTGGTTTGCAGCACTTCCAGCATCAGCGGGTCGTCGTCGATCAGCAATACATGAAGCATAAAATAGATCCTCCTTATAGTGGGTTTCTTTTTCTAATCTAATTGTATCATATTTGCGTCCGAAAAGCAAATAGAACTTTGCCGGAAAATGCAGGAAGTCGGAAAAATGCTAAGAAATCGGAAATGTGCAAATCACCAAAAAGAATTTCACTCCAAAACATGGTTTGGTCGGATTCACAACGAAAAATTCCGTTAAGAAGCCGGGATTGTGCTAATAAACCGTTTTTTTCGTCTTGAAAACATCGCGCAAATGCGGTATGATGGTATTGCACTTCAAACAAAGAGAAAGGGGCTCAGTTCATGAGCACGTCCGCACAAATCAAATCGTTTTTTAAGAACGTTTGGAAAAACAAGGCACTGCTGCTGTTCGTTCTGCCGGGGATGGCGCTGATTATCATGTTCAGCTACGTCCCGATGTTCGGCCTGCTGCTGGCGTTCAAAGACTACAACTTCGCCAAAGGCATTTTCCACAGCGACTGGGTCGGCTTCAACAACATCAAGTTCCTGTTCATCAACGGCGCGACCACATGGCGGATGCTGCGGAACACGCTGGGCTACTACGCGCTGTTCACCGTGGTCGGCACCATCGCGAACGTGTCGCTGGCCATCGCGCTGAACGAATGCCGCCGCAAGCACTTCGCCCGCGTGTCGCAGACGATCATGATTATGCCGACGTTCATCTCCTTCATCGCGGTGACGTTCATCGTGAAAGGCTTGCTGATGGACAACGGCATCGTGAACAACATCCTGGCCTCGTTTGGCCGCGAGCGCATCGCGTTTTACGCGCAGCCCAAGTATTGGCCGCTGATCCTCACGCTGGTCAACGTATGGAAAGGCACTGGCTACGGTTCGGTGCTGTACCTGTCGGCGCTGGCCGGGATGGATCAGGAAGTATTTGAAGCCGCTACGCTGGACGGCGCGACCCGCTGGCAGCAAATTCGCTACATCACGCTGCCGATGCTGTCGTCGATGGTCGCCATCCTGACGCTGCTGGGGCTTGGCGGAATCATGTCGTCCAACACCGGCCTGTTCTACCAGGTGACGCGCAACATGGGCGCCCTGTACCCCACCACGCAGACGCTGGACTCCTACGTCCTGAACGCGCTGGCCGAAAGCGGCGGCAGCAACTACGGCGTAACGGCCGCAGTGACGCTGTTCCAGTCGGTCGTCGGGTCGTTCATGGTGGTCACGGTCAACCTGATTGTTCGGCGGATTTCGCCGGAGCATTCGCTGTTCTGACGGGGAGGATTTACAGACTATGCACGAAAGCAAACTCAACCGTCCGCAGCCGGTGCTGCTGACGATCCTGACCATATTGACGCTCTGCGCGCTGTTGCCGCTGATTTTGATTATCATCGTGTCGTTCACCGCGCAAAGCAGCCTGGACACCAAAGGTTTCAGCTTTTTCCCCACGGCGCTGTCGCTCGACGGCTGGCGCTACGTGATGAAATACGGCAACCAGGTGCTCCAATCGTACAAAATCACGCTGTACGAAGTGTTCGTCGGCACGTCCATCACGCTGCTGTTCACCAGTATGTTCGCCTACGCGCTCAGCCGCCGCGACTGGGTGCTGCGCGGGTTCCTGTCGATCTTCCTGCTGATTACCATGTTGTTCCACGGCGGCTTGGTCGCCAGCTACATGGTGAACACCACGCTGTATCACCTCAAAAACAACCTGCTGATTCTGGTGCTGCCCGGCGCGGTGAGCGCGTTCAACTGCATCGTGATGCGGACATTCATCCAAAGCAATGTGCCGGATTCGCTGATCGAAGCGGCGCGCATCGACGGCGCAGGGGAGATGTTCCTGTTCTTCCGGGTTGTGCTGCCGCTGATGGTGCCGTCGCTGGCCGCCATCGGGTTCATGAGTGCCGTCGGCCACTGGAACGAATGGCAGACCGCCATGCTGTACATCACCGACGCGACCAAAGCCACGCTGCAATTGATGCTGATCCGAATCGAGCGTTCCATGCAGTATCTGCTCGAAAACATCGAAAACCTGACGCCGGAAGAAATGAAGCGGCTCCAAAACGCCCCGACCGAATCGATGCGCATGGCGATTCTGATGGTTACGATGGGACCCATTCTGGTGGCGTACCCGTTTTTCCAAAAGTATTTTATCAAAGGCATCACCGTCGGCGCGGTGAAAGGCTGATTCAAAATCGTATAGAATCCGGCCAAGCCGGGTGATATAAATCCATTTTATTCTTAGGAGGAATTTCCAAATGAAGCAAAACCTGAAACGTATGCTGGCACTGGCGCTCGCGGTTCTGATGGCTTGCGCGCTGTTTGCCGGCTGCACGAAGACCCCGGCGTCCTCGGCGGCGCCGACGCCCAGCAAAACGGAGTCCGGCACTGTTAGTCAGGCACCGGAAAAGCTCGATCCGGTCGAGCTGGTGCTGTTGATGAACCAGAACGCTGCAACCGGCGACAAGCAGGTGCAGGATGCGGTCAATAAGCTGGACGCGATGAAAGCCATCAATACAACGGTGAAGTTCGATATGTTGGCCGATGGCGACAAGTTCAACGATAAGATTTCGCTGGTGCTGTCCTCGGACGAGCCGTGCGATATCGTGGTGGCGGATATCAGCAGCAGCTATATCGATCACGCCAAAGCGGGCGCGTATGCCGATATCACCGACCTGATCGAAAACAAATACACCAAACTGCGCGACGCGCTGCTGCCGGAGCATTGGCAGCTGGCGAAAGTGAACGGCAAAATCTACGGTGTGTCCACCTACAAAGAGATGTGCACCGACTGGGGCTTCTACATTTCGCACAAATTTGTGGAAGAAAAGAACATCAACCTCGAAAACCGTACCCTCAGCAACATCGACGACATCCTGCAAGCACTGAAAGACGACGGCCGCGAGACGTTTATGCTGACGTTTAACCAGCTGGGCTTCTTTACCAATATCACGACGGCAGAAAAGTATATTTCGCTCCAAGACAGTAATGCAGTAGTATCGTTCGACGATCCGAAAAAGGTGGTCTGCTTCTACGAAACCGAAGATTTCAAAAATGAGATCAAACAGGCGCGTGAGCGGTATCAAAAAGGCCTGATCGCACAGGACATCGCGACGGTCGAAAATTACAAAGCGCAACTGGCAGATGAAACGAAATATGGTTTGCAAATTACCAACCATGCGCCGTTGGCGGAATTGCCGCTGGCTGCATCGAAAGGGTTTGATGTGGATTTCCTTCCGCTGACCAAGATGACGATGGTAGACAATGCGGGCTGGATCAACTGCGTCAATGCAAAGTCCAAAAACATTGACCGTGCGGTTCGCTTTATGGAAGTTTGGAACACCGATCCGACCGTGAAAAACACGATTACCTTCGGTGTGGAAGGCGTCAACTTCGATCTGGTGGACGGCCAGGTGGATTACAGCAAATACCCGGATCATAGCGAGTTCTGGCGCGGCGACAGCTCCCGCCTTGGCAACCAGATGATTTCCTACACGACGCTCGGCGAGCCGAAAGACAAGTGGGAAACCTATCAGAAATACAACAAAACCGCACGCAAAGTTCCGACTTCCGGCTTCTTCTTCGACAAAACGGATGTGGCCAATGAAATCGCTGCGTTGTCTGCGGTGACCAAAGAATACCATCTCCTCCTGTGCAGCGGCACCGATGAAAACTACGAAGCCACCTACGAAAAATTCATCGCGGCACTGAAAACCGCTGGCCTCCAAAAGATCATCGCCGAAGCCCAAAAACAGCTCGACGCATTCTACGCCAGCCAGAAATAAGCTTCCAATCAAACCAACGCAAACCGGCCTCCCAAAAGGCCGGTTTTGCTGCGTTGGGTTGTGAATATTCTTCACACTACAAATATGTGGTGAATATTCTTCACCTTAACGAACAGAGGCTTCCCCGCTCGTAAGTTCGGCCACAGATTGTGCGCCTGGGACGCAGACCTGCCAGTAAGGCGCAGGAGCGCTAAAATCGCCAAATCTTCATCTGCATTCCCGCTCTATCACTTGCTTCTCCGCTTCCACGCGCGCAATATTTTCCTGAATCGCATCATCAATCCGATTGCACACATCTTGAAACAGTCCCCGAACTTCACCGTTGGTAAATCGAATTACCCGAATTCCGAATCCCGGAAAGACGGCTGTACGTTCTGCATCGTATGCCAGCCCTTGTGCTGAATAGTGCTGCGAAACGTCCACTTCAATCACCGGTTTTGCTGCGGAACAGTAAAAATCCGCAATATACGAATGAATGATCCGCTGACGTGCAATCCGTACCGGATAATTACGCAGAAATCCGTACCACAGTTTTTGTTCTTCGGGCGTCATATTTTTACGCATTTCCTTGGCACGTTCCGTCAACCGGAAAATTTTTGTAACTGTCATACGATCGGTTTTTCCAGCAGTACCAGATCCACCCCCGGAATCCCGTTAAACGCGCACGGCACAATCCCAATTTCGCGGTACCCCAGTTTTCCGTACAAGTGCCGCGCCGCTTTGTTGCGCGCATTGGTGTCCATCCGCAAATCGGCGCAGCCGTGCGCCCGCGCAAACGCTTCGTAGTACGCGACCATCGTCCGGCCAATGCCGCGGCCGGACGCGGCGGGATCCACCACCAGCGTGTGCAGCACCATCACCCGGTCGTCCGGGGCGTCCACCGCCCACGGCGCACCGGCGTAAACGTCCACCTGCGTTTGGTTCAGAATATACGACGCCCGAATCTGCCCGTCGTCGTACACAAACAGCTCGCCGCGCGCCAGCGCCGCTTCGGCCGTCGCCTGCACCGGATAGATGCCGGCCAGCCAGCCGGTTGTTGTGCGCCCGGCGCGTTCTTCTGCGTGGATTTTGTCATACAGCTTTGCCACCGCCGGGATATCGTCCGCAGTTGCCGGCCGGATCATCGGAAATTCATTCATTGCAGTCCGTTCCTTTTGTTCAATCAAAAAAGTGAAGAAGTTCCAATACTTCTTCACTTTTCATTTTTGTTTTACCCTTAAATTGTCGCCAGCGCCAATTCTTTGCCGTCCGGCGTCACCGACAGGCTGACGCCCGTCACCGATTCTTCGCCCTGCGCGATCAGCAGCTCGGCCAGCGGATCCTCCACATGGCGGCGGATATAGGCCCGCACGCCGCGCGCGCCGCTTTTGCCGCCGAACGTCGCCGACGCGATCAATTTGGCCGACGCGTCGTCGAACACGAACGTGATGGCCTTTTCTTGCAGCGCGGTTTTGTATTCGTTCAGCACCAGCTTGGCAATCGCTTCAAAATCCGTTTCGTCCAGCGCCCGGAACACGATCACGTCGTCCACCCGGCTGAGGAACTCCGGCCGCAGGAATTCCCGCAGCGCCCGCATCGCTTTTTCGCGCGTCGCGTCCTCCACCGTTTGGCCGAAACCCAGGAGGTTTTCAGCGCGGTCGCTCCCCGCGTTGGACGTCATCACGATGACGGTGTGCTCAAAATTCACCAGCCGCCCCTGCGCGTCGGTGATACGCCCTTCGTCCAGAATTTGGAGCAGGATGTTCAGCACGTCCGGGTGCGCTTTTTCGATCTCGTCGAACAGCAGCACTGAATACGGATGCCGGCGCACTTTTTCCGTCACCTGACCGGCTTCGTCGTACCCGACGTAGCCCGGCGGCGACCCGATGATCTTGGACACGGAGTGCTTTTCCATATACTCCGACATATCCAGCCGGATCAGCGTTTCCGGCGTGTCGAACAGTTCGGCGGACAGCGCTTTCACCAGCTCCGTTTTGCCGACGCCCGTCGGCCCCACGAAGATGAACGACGCCGGGCGGCGGCGCGGGCTGAGCTGCAGCCGGCTGCGCCGCACGGCGGCCGCCAGCGCGTCGACGGCTTCGTCCTGTCCGACGATTTTCTTTTTCAGGTCGTCCTCCAGATGGTTCAGCTGCCGCAGCTCGCCGGCCTGAATTTTCTCCGTCGGGATCCCCGTCCACAGCGTGAGAATCTGCGCCAGATCGCCGTCCGTCACCTGGACGCTTTCGGCGGCCGGGCGCAGCTGCTCGGTGCGCTGCGCCAGCTGGGCGGATTCGGCGCGCAGTTTCGCGACTTTCTCGTAATCGATCGGGTCTTCGGCGGCGGCGCTTTCTTCGGCCGTTTTGGCCGCTTTCAGCGCCAGCTCCGCCTGATCCAGCGCTTTCAGCTCCGGCGCGCGCAGCGCGGCGCAGGTGCAGGCTTCGTCCAGCAGGTCGATCGCCTTATCCGGCAGGAAGCGGTCGGTGATATACCGCTCGGACAGCACCACCGTTTTCCGCAGCAGCGCGTCGGAGATATGCACCCGGTGGAACGTTTCGTAGTACCCTTTGATGCCTTTCAGAATCTGCACCGTGTCGTCGATCGACGGTTCGTTGACGCTGACCGTTTGGAAGCGGCGTTCCAGCGCGGAGTCTTTCTCGATATATTTGCGGTACTCGGTGAACGTCGTTGCGCCGATGACCTGGATTTCGCCGCGGGACAGCGCCGGTTTCAGCATATTGGCGGCGTTCATCGACCCTTCGGAGTCGCCTGCGCCGACCAGGTTGTGCACCTCGTCGATGAACAGGATGATATTGCCCGCCTCGCGGACTTCGTTGACCAGGCCTTTGATCCGGCTTTCAAACTGTCCGCGGAACTGCGTGCCGGCGACCAGCGCCGTGAGGTCCAGCAGCTGCACTTCTTTGTCCTGCAGCTGGATCGGCACGTCGCCCGCTGCAATCCGCAGCGCCAGCCCTTCCGCGATGGCGGTTTTGCCGACGCCCGGCTCGCCGATCAGGCACGGGTTGTTTTTCGTCCGGCGGCTCAGAATCTGGATGACGCGCGCGATTTCCTTGTTGCGGCCGATTACGGCGTCCAGCTTGCCGCTGCGCGCCTTTTCGGTCAGGTTTTCGCAGTACGCGCGGATATATTTGCGCTTGGGCGGCGCTTCGCGTTTGGCGGTGCGCGGCGGCTCTGCGGACTGCGCCGCACGCTGCGCATCGGCTGCGTCGTCCCGGCGCATGGCGTCGATGAACTTCCGCAAATGCTCCGGGAATGTTGGCGTGCCGCCCATTTCAAACCCTTCGCCGTCGGAGTCGGGCGCGTCGGTGCCGTCGGAGTCGCCGTCGCCGTCCGCGTCGTTTTTCAAAAATGCGAACAGACCCGTCGGGTCGTCGCCTTTCATCATTTCGGACAACTGCTCGTTGGCTTCTTCTACCATGTCGTCCGTGATGCCCATTTTATCCATCAAATCGGTGACCTGGGTCAGTCCCAGTTCTTTGGCGCACACCGTGCAAAGCCCCTGCGGCTTCGGATCGTTTCCGATTGCGACGAACACCACGGCCAGCCGTTTTTTGCATCTGGAACAAAGCATATATTCTGATCCTTCCTTTCACGCTTACGCTGCGTTTTCGGCCGTGCTCGGCGCAAAAAAGTCGTACAGCGGGTTGTGTGTATATATCCAGTTCAGCACCACCGTCTGCCCGATGCGGTCGGCGCCCAATGCGCCGTCTGCGGGAATCAGCGGTGCGCTGGCGCGCAGCGCGGCAGCCGCCAGCAAGATCAGCAGCGCCGCTTTGGCCGCGCCGAAGATCGCGCCCAGCGCCTGATTCAGCTGATGCAGCACCGGCAGCCGGGCGATCCAGTCGCCTGCACGCGCGATCAGCCGGAACACCAGCAGCACGGCGACAAACAGCAGCACCGTGACCACCGCCTGCAAAACCATCGTCAGCACCGGGCCGACCACCTGATCTACCAGAATCTGCGCGCCGTTGGCCGCGCCGGCGTCGGCCGCTTCGCGAATCTGCGTTGCCAGCGACTCGCCGTTCAGGAACCGGCGTACATATTCCGGCAGCGCGTCGGAAATGGCCGTCACGCGGTCGGCTGCCGATGCGCCGACCGATTCGGAGATCACCTGCTCAAACTTCGTCACCAGCCCGCCGCGCAGAAACGTTGCGAACACCCAGTCCGCCGCCGGGCGGCCCAGCAGCGCCGCCGCCAACAGCGCGGCGATCCAGCCGACAAATTCAATCACGGAGCGGATCGCACCGCGCCGGTGCCCGATCCAAATCAACAGCACCGCCAGCACGACGATGCCGCCGTCCAAAATCCAGTTCATCATTCGTTCACTCCTTACAGGATGTAAAGTTTTCGGCACCAGCCGAACAGCATGGACTGCGCGCACGCTTCGTCCAGCCGCATGGTTTTCAGAATTCCGATGCCGTACGGCGCAAAGTGTTCCAGCACCGGCACGGCGATGTATGCGACGACAATGCCCACCGACAGCAGCGCGAACAGGCCCGTCAGCACCGGCACTTTGCGTTTTTTGTCTTTCGGGAAAAAGTGATACAGCAGCGCGCGGAACACCGCGACCAGCACGGCGTACAGCACGGCAATCAGCGCCAAAAACAGAATGGCCTCTACGGCGGCGCACCACGGCGTCTGCGTCATTGCACGGACGAAGGCGGCGGGGCGGTCGTCCGCCGGCCGGATGGCAGTTTCCACCGTCGCCCGGTCGGTACCGTACTGCGCGAGCAGCGCCGCCGTCTGGTCGGGCTTTTGCTGCATGAGCGTGTCCACATCAATCTGCGCCAGCGTCAGCGCCGACGTCCGCAGCTGCCGCACTTCGGCCAGATCGGCCAGATCGGCGACGGCGGACGCGCGGTAAAAGTCCAGCGAATCCAACGCCGGTGCGGCCGCTTTGGCCAGCGGGGGCGCTGCCAGCGTCGCCGCCGTTACGGCGATGACCAGTGCGCAGAACCGTGCGATGGCCACAATCGTGTTTTTGCACAGCATACTCACCAGCACTGCAACCGCCAATATGCATAAAATCAAATCGATCATGATATTCATGGCATTTTGCGAACTCCTTTGCTTTCTGAAAAATCAATACTACCATTATACTGGTTTTTTGCCGAAAATACAATACGGCGCGTGCAAATTTTCCGCGCAAACCGGCGGAAACTTTATCCGCCGCCGGTTTTTTCGCGCAGAATCGATGCAAATTCGTCCGAAGTCATTGCCCCGCGCGGCTTTTTGTGCTATACTATATATCAAGTATGCCGCAGGAGGTGCAAAGTATGGTGATTCTTGGGATTGATCCGGGGTATGCGATCATCGGGTTCGGCTTGATCCGGCCGGAGCGCGGCCGGTTTATCCCGATTGAATACGGGGCGATTCTCACCGACGCCGACCAGGATTTTCCGGGGCGGCTGGAAGTGATTTACCGCAATATGACGCACCTGATGGAGAAGTGGCATCCGGACGCGATGGCGGTGGAAAAGCTGTATTTCAACACCAACAAAACCACCGGCATCGGCGTGGCGGAGGCGCGCGGCGTGATCCTGCTGACGGCGTCGCAGCACGGCGTTCCGGTGTTTGAGTACACGCCGCTGCAGGTGAAAACGGCTGTTACGGGGTACGGACGCGCCGAAAAGCCGCAGGTGATGGAGATGACGCGCCGCCTGCTGCACCTGCGGGCGGTGCCCCGCCCGGACGATACCGCCGACGCGCTGGCCATTGCCATCTGCCACGGGCAGGCCGCCGGCACGCGCCTGCGCAAGTCGCTGACGGCCGGTGTATTTTGAAGAAAGAACGGAGTGCGAATGTTATGATATACAGTGTACGCGGAAAATTGATTGCCACCGAGCCGGGCGCGGCGATTGTGGAATGCGGCGGCGTCGCGTTCCGGTGCCAGACCACGATGAACACGCTGCGCCAGCTGCCGCCGACGGGCGGGGAAGCGATGCTGTACACGCTGCTCAACGTGCGCGACGATGCGATGGAGCTGTTCGGCTTTGCCAGCCGGACGGAACTGTCGTGCTTCCGGATGCTGACCGGCGTCACCGGCGTCGGCGCGAAGGCCGGGCTGAGCATTCTGTCGTCGCTCGCGCCGGAGCAGGTGGCGATGTGCGTGGGCGGCGGCGATTACAAATCGCTCACCCGCGCGCCCGGCGTCGGTCCCAAGCTGGCGCAGCGCATTGTGCTGGAACTGAAAGACAAGGTCAAAAAGCTCGGCGCACCGTCCGATGCGGCTGTGCCGTCCGGCGTGGGCGTACCCAGCGCTTCGGCGCACGCCGCCGAAGCCATCAACGCGCTGACGGTGCTGGGATACACCCCGGCCGAGGCCGCCGAAGCCGTCGCCCGGCTGGACAGCGCGCTCCCCACCGAGGAACTGATTCGCCAGGCGCTGCGGTCGATGGCCGCCCGACTGTAACAGTCCATCCACACGAAAGGAACGGAATACGCCATGCAATATACAGACGAATCATTCCAAAGCCACACCGTCGGCGCCGACGACCTGGACACCGACTACGAAAACCGCATCACCAGCCCGGACTACGTCCCGGAGGACGCCGAAGTGGAAAACCCGCTGCGCCCGCGGACGCTGCGGGAGTACATCGGCCAGTCCAAAGTCAAGGAAAATCTGTCCGTGTTCATCGAAGCGGCGCGGCTGCGCAAAGAATCGCTCGACCACGTCCTGCTGTATGGGCCGCCGGGGCTGGGTAAGACGACGCTCGCCGCCATCATCGCGAACGAGCTGGGCGTCAATATCCGGATTACCTCCGGCCCGGCCATTGAAAAGCCCGGAGATTTGGCGGCGCTGCTGACCAACCTGAATCCCGGCGACGTGTTGTTCATCGACGAAATTCACCGCCTGTCGCGCAGTGTGGAGGAGATCCTGTACCCCGCGATGGAGGACTTTGCGATCGACATCATCACCGGCAAGGGGCAGATGGCGGCCAGCTATCATCTGCCGCTGCCGCGGTTCACGCTGATTGGCGCGACTACGCGCGCCGGGCAATTGTCCGCGCCGCTGCGCGACCGGTTCGGCGTGGTGGAGCGGCTGGAAATGTATACGCCCGAAGAACTGGCGCAGATTGTCAGCCGCAGCGCGACGATTTTGGGGATGGAGATCGACCCCGACGCGGCGCTCGAAATCGCGTCGCGGTCGCGCGGGACGCCGAGAATCGCGAACCGCCTGCTCAAACGTGTGCGGGACTTCGCGCAGGTGATGAACGACGGACACGTTTCGCTCGACGTGGCGCGCGTCGCACTTGAACGGCAGGAAATTGACGAGCTGGGGCTGGACAAGACCGACCGCCGCCTGCTGCGCGCGATGATTGAATTTTACAGCGGCGGCCCTGTGGGACTGGAAACGATCTCGGCCGTCATCGGCGAAGAATCCGTCACCATTGAGGACGTTTACGAGCCGTACCTGATGCAGATCGGGTTTTTGGCGCGGACGCCGCGCGGACGGGTTGCGACCCCGGCGGCGTACCTGCACCTGGGGCTGAAACCGCCCCGTGCGGCGGCCGTCCCGGAGCAGCAGACGCTGTTTTGACATTATGATTGCTTGAATTTTACAGGAGTATTTGGAAGCCAATGAGAGTTGCACAATGGACCGATTATGAGCTGCTGGATGCGTCCGGCGGCGAACGGCTGGAACGCTGGGGCGACGTGATTTTGATCCGTCCGGACCCGCAGATTATCTGGCACACCGACAAAACCCACCCGATGTGGCGCCGGGCGCACGCGCGGTATCACCGATCGTCCACCGGCGGCGGCCGGTGGGAGACGTACCGCCCGATGCCGGACAGCTGGCGCATCGGGCGCGACGGGCTGACTTTTCAGCTCAAACCGATGGGCTTTAAGCACACCGGCGTGTTCCCGGAACAGGCCGTCAACTGGGACTGGATGCGGGACAAGATTCGCGCGGCCGGCCGACCGGTTCGCGTGCTGAATCTGTTTGCCTACACCGGCTGCGCCACTTGTGCGTGCGCGGCTGCCGGGGCGGAGGTCTGCCATGTGGACGCCGCCAAAAACATGGTCGCCTGGGCGCGGCAGAACGCGCAGCAGTCCGGCCTGACCGACCGCCCCGTCCGGTGGCTGGTGGACGACTGCCTGAAATTCGTCCAGCGCGAGGCGCGGCGCGGCAATGTGTACGACGGGATTGTGATGGATCCGCCGTCGTACGGGCGCGGCCCGGGCGGCGAAGTGTGGAAGCTGGAGGAGCAGCTGTACGGCTTGGTGTCGCAGTGCGTGCCGATTCTGAGTGCGCGCCCGCTGTTTTTCCTGCTGAATTCCTACACCACCGGCCTGTCGCCCGCGGTGATGTCGTACCTGCTGGGGACGCTGCTGCGGCCGAAGTTCGGCGGCGCACTGTCGGCAGACGAGATTGGTCTGCCGGTGACGGCGACCGGCATGGTGCTGCCGTGCGGCTCCACGGCGATCTGGCAATCGAAGGAGTGAAACCCATGGATACGTTTATTCACACTGACCACATAAATTTTCAATACGATGCCGACGACGCGTTCGGCGTGCTGCACGACGTGTGCATTGACATCCGGCGCGGCGAATTTCTGGCACTGCTGGGACACAACGGATGCGGCAAATCGACGCTGGCCAAGCATTTTAACGCCATGCTGCTGCCCACGGGCGGCAAAGTGTTTGTGGAAGAAATGGATACGGCCGACGAGGCGCAGAAATATGCGATTCGCGCCAAAGTCGGGCTGATTCTGCAAAACCCGGACAACCAGCTGGTGGCCAGCATTGTGGAAGAGGACGTTGCGTTCGGCCCCGAAAACCTCGGCGTGCCGCCGGACGAGATTCGCCGCCGCGTGGACGATGCACTGCACGCCGTGAATATGTACGAATACCGCCGCCACGCGCCGCACAAGCTGTCCGGCGGGCAAAAGCAGCGCGTGGCCATCGCCGGGATTCTGGCGATGCAGCCGGACTGCATTGTGCTGGACGAGCCGACCTCTATGCTGGATCCGCGCGGCCGCCGCGAGGTGATGGACACCGTCCGGCGGCTGAACGGCGAGCGGGGGATCACCATCGTGCTCATCACGCACAACATGGACGAGGCCGTTCAGGCCGGGCGCGTGATTGTGATGGACGAAGGCCGCCCCGTACTGGAAGGGACGCCGCGCGAAGTGTTTTCCCAGGTGGAACGGATGCGTGCGCTGCGGCTGGACGTGCCGCAGGTCACGGAGCTGGCGTATGAACTGCGGCAGCAGGGGTACGACCTGCCCGAAACGGTGCTGACGGAGGACGAATGCGCTGCGGCGCTCGCCCGGCTGCTGGACCGGCACGGCGCGGCGCGGACGGGAGGTGCCGTATGACGATTCTGGAAACCCAAAACCTGACCTATACCTACGGCGCGGGGACGCCGTTTGTCCACGATGCGATTGTGGATGTGTCCATTGCGGTGGAGGAAGGCGAGCTGCTCGGCATCATCGGGCACACCGGATCCGGCAAATCGACGCTGATTCAGCACCTGAACGGGCTGCTGCGGCCGACCGGCGGCCGCGTGCTGCTGCGCGGGGAAGATATCTGGGCCGATCCCAAGAAAATTCGCGCCGTCCGCTTCCAGGTCGGCATGGTGTTCCAATACCCGGAGCATCAGCTGTTTGAAGAAACCGTCCGCAAGGACATTGCGTTCGGCCCGCGCAATATGGGGCTGGACGAGTCGGAAATTGACGAGCAGGTGCGCATGGCGGCCGAATTTGCCGGGCTGCGCGCCGAATTGCTGGACAAGTCTCCGTTTGATCTGTCCGGCGGTGAAAAGCGCCGCGCCGCCATTGCGGGCGTGATCGCCATGGATCCGGCGGTGCTGATTCTGGACGAACCGGCGGCCGGACTGGATCCGCGTGGCCGCGATGACCTGCTGGATCAGATTACCCGGTACCACGAGGCCCGCAAAAACACCATTCTCATGGTGTCGCACAGCATGGAGGACACGGCGCGCATCAGCGACCGCGTGCTGGTGATGAACCAGGGACACGCCGCCATGCTGGCGCCCACGGCGGAAGTGTTCGCGCGCGCGGCGGATTTGCAGCAGATGGGGCTGCAAGTCCCGCAGGTGACGCGTGTGATGATGGCGCTGCGCCGCATGGGATACCCGGTGCGCGACAGCGTCTATACATTGGAGCAGGGGCGCGCCGAGCTGCTGCGCCTGCTGAAAGGAGGCGGCCGCGCATGATCCGCGATATTACGCTGGGGCAGTTTTTTCCTGGAGATTCCGTCATTCATCGAATGGACAGCCGGATGAAGCTGGTGCTGACGTTCGGGCTGATTATCTTCGTGTTCATCGCGACGTCGGCCGTATCCGCCGCGCTGCTGATTGCGGCGGTGCTGGCGCTGATGGTGCTGACGCAGGTTCCGATGAAAGTATATCTGCGCGGCTTGAAGCCGATTTTGATTATCGTACTGTTCACCGCCGTTCTCAATATTTTCTACGTCAAAACCGGGACGGTGCTGGTGCAGTGGAAATTCATTCTCATCACCACCGACGGCCTGCTGCGCTGCGCGCGCATTGCGATTCGGATCGCCGTGATGGTGCTGCTCAGCTCCGCGCTGACGTACACCACCTCGCCGACCGACCTGACCGACGCGCTGGAACACCTGATGAAGCCGCTGCGCAAAATCCGCGTTCCGGTGCACGAGATCGCCATGATGATGACGATTGCACTGCGCTTTGTTCCGACGCTGCTCGACGAAACGGACAAGATTACGTCCGCGCAAAAGGCCCGCGGCGCAGACCTGGAAAGCGGGAATCTACTCCAACGGATGCGCGCCATGATCCCGATTTTGATTCCGCTGTTCGTTTCGGCGTTCCGGCGCGCGTTTGATCTGGCGATGGCCATGGAGTGCCGTTGCTACCACGGCGGCGACGGGCGGACGTCGATGAAGCAGCCGAAGCTGCACCGCCGCGATTACATTGCGCTGGCGGTCAGCGTGGTGTTTTGCGTGGGGGTGGTGCTGTGCAACCGGATTCCGCCGCAGCTGTGAGCACGCCGATGCGGAACCTGCTGCTGGGGCTGTCGTACGACGGCACGAATTATCACGGCTGGCAGGTTCAGCAAAATGCGCTCAGCGTACAGCAGGTGCTGCAAAACGCGCTGTTCCCGATTCTGGGCGGCCCGCACGAGCTGAAAGGATGCAGCCGCACCGACACCGGCGTGCACGCCGACGAATACTTTGTCAGCGTCCGCACCGCATCGCGCATTCCGTGCGACCGGCTGGCGGCGGCGCTGAACGTGCGGCTCCCGCGCGACATTGCCGTGCAGTCGTGCCGCACGGTGCCGGACGATTTTCACGCGCGGTACAGCTGCCTGGGGAAAGAATACATCTACCAGATCTGGAATCATCCGGTGCGCAGTCCGTTCTGGGATCGGTACACGCTGCAATACCCGTATCCGCTGGACGTTCCGATGCTGCACCGATGCGCGCAGGATTACGTTGGTACGCACGATTTTTCTGCATTCTGTTCCGCCGGCGGCAAAAAGCACGACCCGGTGCGCACCGTCGAGCACTTTACCGTGGCGCGCGACGGCGCGATGGTGCGGATGACGGTGGCCGCCGACGGATTTCTGTATAATATGGTGCGGATTATGGTCGGAACACTGCTGCGCGTTGCGCAGGGCAAAATCGCGCCGGACGCGATTCCCGCCATTTTGGCGTCCGGCGACCGATCCCGCGCCGGGCTGACGGCGCCGGCGTGCGGTCTGCGCCTGCACCGTGTATTTTACGATTTGCCGCCGCTGGAAAGGAGCGATGCCCCGTGAAAAAACAAGCCCAACCCGCGCACCGCGCAAAGCATCACCGCCTGCCGCAGCTGGTGCGCCGGCTGATCGCCGTGCTGCTGGCGGCGGCGCTGGCGCTTACGGTGTGGACGTATCGCGCTGCGCTCACGCCGACGAATATCAAAGCCTGGGTGCAGGAAAATCTGCTGGGCAATGTGGGCGGCGGCGGATATCCGGTGGGGTTCAGCGGCAGTGCAGACCCCGGCAATTTTTCCGTCTCCGGTGATGCGCCCGCGCTCGTCACGGATATGATGTTCGTGCACCTGAGCACCCGCGGCAAAATGCGCGCCCAACAGCAGCACGGCTACACCAGCCCGTTGCTGCGGCGCAGCGGCAGCTGCTTTTTGCTGCTGGATCTGGGCGGGAAAACCTTCCGCACCAGCACCGACGGCGTGCAGTTCAGCGAAAATACGGAATACCCGTACACGCTGTTCGGCGGGGCGGCTGCGCAAAACGGATCGTATGCGCTGGTCAGCATGTCCACCGGCTATACGTCCCAGGTGACGGTGTTCGACGGTGCCGGGCAGACCCGGTTTGAATGGGCGTCCCAGACCGACCTCATCAGCGCGGTCGCGTTCAGCGCGGACGGCAAACGCCTGGCGGCGGCATCGTTCACGTCGCAAAGCGGGCAGCTGCGCGCCGCCATACGCATTTTCGCGCTGGATCAGAAAGAACCGCTGGCGGTGCAGACATACGACGGCCTGATGCCGCTGGACATCGCGTTCCGGTCGGACGGCGCGGCGATTTGCGTCGGCGATACCGGCGCTGTCTGTCTGTCGCCGGACGGCACCAGTCAGCTGTACGACTACGACGGCCAGATTCTGAGCGCTTATGCGCTGCACCCGACGGCGGGCGCTGCATTGGCGCTGTCGGCTGCGGCGGACGGGCGCGCCGGGTCGCTGGTTCGGCTGGACGGCGATTTCGCCGCTCACACGCTGACGCGGTTTTCGCAGCCGATCATTGATCTGGATCTCGCGGAGACGCAGCTGCTGGTGCTGCAATCGGGCGTTGTCACCCGCTGGAATGTTGACAATGCGCAGGACGGCGTCGCCGAAGTCGGGACGGACTGCACCCGCGTGTGCGCCGATTCCGGAGCCGGATTTTTCCTGCTCGGCGCGTCGGAGGTGCGCCACTGCGCCGGGTTCGACGGCGCGGAGGCCGCCCCGTGAGCGAGATGCCCGCGATGCAGGCCATCGCGCACATCCGCAGCGAATTCCCGGAAAAATTCGGAATCCCGCGCCAAAGCCGCCTGGTGCAGGCGCTCCGGGCCGAAATCGTGCTGGAACCGCCGTACCGCAGCCGGGATGCGCTTCGCGGGCTGGACGGTTATTCACACATCTGGCTGATCTGGCTCTTTTCCCGCGCCGTGCGCAGCGATTGGTCGCCGACGGTGCGCCCGCCGCGGCTGGGCGGCAATGCCCGCGTCGGTGTGTTCGCCACGCGGTCGCCGTTCCGCCCGAACCCGATCGGGCTGTCGTGCGTCCGGCTGGACGGGATTGATTTCGACACGCCCGACGGCCCGGTGCTGCGCGTGTCCGGCGCGGATTTGATGGACGGCACGCCGATCCTCGATATCAAGCCGTATTTGCCGCACATTGACGCCGTCCCGGCGGCTCGCGCCGGATTCGCCGGGGCGTTCGCCGATTATGCGCTGACGGTCGTTTGTCCGCCTGCGCTGCAAGCAAAATTCCCCGCCGACCGCTGGCCCGCGCTGCACGGCGTGCTGGCGCAGGATCCGCGCCCGTCGTATCAGACCGACCCGGCGCGCGTATACGGGCTGCGGTTCGCCGGGTTCAACATCCGGTTCACGGTGGACGGCAGCGTGCTGACGGTATGCGCGATTGAGGCGGAGAGGTAGGTTGCTGCGGGGATGAGAGGAAAATTGCGGGGCATGCCGGGAGGAGATCCGGCACGCCCCGCAATTTTTGATTTTTGATATCGTTTACTCAGCTCAAAATAAACTTGCGCAGAGCGTCCACGTTTTTTTCGTAGTTGACGGCATACGCCTCTACGCGCAGGGTGGAGCCTTTGGAATACTGGATATAGATCCGGCCCGTGAAGCCGGCGGCGCGGCCGCCGGTGGTGTCGTTTTCGACGGGGAGCATTTTCTGGTCGATTTTGTACTGCACAAAATTGGGCACCTGCGCGGCCATGGCAAGGATGTCGGCATTGCTCATGCTGGTGTTGACCATTCCGGCCAGCTCGCCGGCCAGTGTGTACAGCTCCGCCGGGTTCATGGCCATTGCTTTCCGCATGACGGACTGGATGATATTGCGCTGGCGGTTGGTGCGGTGAAAATCGCTGTCGGTGTAGCGGCAGCGGGCGAAAATCAGCGCCATTTCGCCGCCCATGTGCACGCTGCCGGCTTGGCACGGATAGCCGTATTCGGTCATGTAAGCGGCTTCTTTTTTGGACAGCGTCAAGTCCACGCCGCCGACGGCGTCGATGACGCGCGGGAAGCTGTTGAAATTCACGACGATATAGTCGTCGATTTTTACGCGGAAATTGTCCTCGATGGTTCGGATAACCAGTTTCGGCCCGCCCCACGCCATTGCGTGGTTGAACAGAAACCACCCGCGCCCGGGGATATTGACGTACATTGCGCGCATGAGCGACGTCAGGTGGATTTTCCCGGTGGACTGGTTCAGCGACACGATCATGGTGGAATCGCCGATTCCGGCCAAATCCGCGCCGATCAGCAGGTAGTTTTTGACGTTCGGGTCGCTGAGGAGCGGGAGGTCGTGCGTTTTGGCGTAGCCGGTTTTGGCGGTGGTGATTTTGGAATTGACGGCGTCTTTGGCCTGCGTGGCTTTGGAGGCGGTCGATTTTGAGGCGGCCGGGACGGATGTGACCTGCGGCGCGGAGGACGGCACGGCAGAGGACGGCTCCGCGGCGGAGGGGGCAGCGCTGCTGGGCGGGGCGGCGCTTTCCGGATCGGACAGCTCGGTCAGCATTTGGTGAATCCATTCGTCGTCGTCCACCAGGCCGATGGCGCTTTCAAAATTGGCGCTCGGATTGCCGGAGATGTCGGTGCGGTCGATCTTGCCCAGGACGTTGGACGCCAGGACGCCGACCGTACCGCCGGCGATCAGCACCAGCGACAGCAGGGCGACGACGGCAAGCTGCACGAATTTTCTCCATCCTTTTTTTAGGGGCTGCTGCGCGGGGGTTGGATCGTCGGAGTAGCGGTGTTTCATTTGGCATTATCCTTTCGCGGATCGTTCTTGGTATGATTGTATCATATTTTGCGCGAAAAGAAAAGGGGGTGCGGAAAAATTTGAGGGGAATTTGGCGGAAAAGATGGTGCGCGGCCGCAGGCCGCGGTCTACGGGCCGCGGAATCACTTTCTCTCCATAACCAAACGAGATGGCTTTTTTCCACACCCATCCACAAGCGACATACATCCCGAAAAATCCACTATGAGCATGAGATTTTTTTGAGGGAGGATTTTGAATTCATTCCCCCCTCATCTTACATTCGTATGCGTATTAAAATACACCGACCGAAACGCCGTCGGCGTCGCCCCCTCGTGCAGCGTGAAGAATTTGAGGAAATATTTGTAATCCGAAAACCCGGCCATCTCGGCAATTTGTTGCAGCGTGTAGTCGGGGGAGAGCAGCAGCGTCTTGATGTACCGCATCCGGCTCTGAATCAAATATTGTTTCAGCCCGTACCCGAATTGCGCGTGGAATAGCCGCGATAAATAATCTTCGTTGTACCCGAATTGCGCCGCCGTCTCGGCAGAGGTCAGCGCGCAGTGACTGTGCGCGCGAATCCATGCGCAGATTTTGCCCAGCGTGCGGCCGGTTTCGGGCGGCGTGCCGTATTGGACGTGCAGCTCCATCAGCAGGACGCGGAAAAGATGCGCCGCCGTTTCGGGCGGATACGCCGGGGTGCTGGCGTAGTGCAGCAGCTGGCGGCACAGAATGTCCACCCGGTATGGCTCAGCCAGCGGAAAACATTTTCCAATAAATTCCTCCGGCAGCGCCCCCGTAAAATGCAGCCAGTAAAACGATACCGGCGCCGTTTCGGTGCGGAATCCGCCGTGCGTCCGCCCGGCGTCCAGCCGCAGCACCGTGTGTGCGCCCGGCTCATACGGCACGCCGTCCTCCGCAATCGGCGCAACGCCCGTCCGCATCAGGATCAATTCGGTGTTGTCCAGCGTGCGGCGCGGGTGAATCCACGCGCCCTCCGACGAAAACAGCCCCCCGTTGATGTATTGAATCTGCGACACCATAAGTCGGAAAATCACTCCTTTTTACGTGTTTTGTCGGTCGCATTCCGCGCCGCACTGTGCTATAATTGTATCACAGTCGTGGGACGAATGCAAGAAATTTGCCCTTCAAATTTTCAATACCCAAAAAGGAGAATGACCAATGATCCAATCTGTATCGTATCAGCAGACCGATATCACCGGCGGATTCTGGGCGCACCGGCAGCAGCTGAACCGCGCCGCCACCACGCCCAGCGTTTACCATCAGTTTGACCAAACGGGGCGCATCAGCGCGTTTGCGTGCAACTGGACGCCGGACATGGATCCCGAAAAGAAACCGCACGTTTTCTGGGATTCCGACGTCGCCAAATGGATGGAAGGCGCAGCGTATGAGCTTGCGAAGCAGCCGGACGATGCGCTGGAAGCGCAGGTGGACGCCATCGTCGATCAAATCGCCGCGCACCAGCAGCCGGACGGCTATTTTAATATTTATTATATGGTCGTGGAGCCGGGCAATCGGTTCACCCAGCGCGCCCGCCACGAGCTGTACTGCGCCGGGCACCTGATCGAGGCGGCCGTGGCGTATGCGCAGGCCACCGGCAAAACGAAGCTGCTCGATTGTATGTGCCGCTACGCCGACCTGATTGACCAAATTTTCCGGGTGGAGCAGTCGGCCGGATTCGCCACGCCGGGTCACGAGGAGATCGAACTGGCGCTGGTGCGCCTGGCAGATTACACCGGAGAATCCCGATATTTGGATTTGGCGCGGTGGTTCATCGACCAGCGCGGCTGCCAGCCCATGCGCGACTACGAAGGCGGCGACCCGCGCCAGCGGCAAACGCACCTGCCCGTCCGGCAGCAGCGCACCGCCGAAGGCCATGCCGTGCGCGCCGCGTACCTGTACTGCGCGATGGCGGATCTGGCGAAGCGCGACGGCGACGAAGCACTGGCCGACGCGTGCCGCGCGCTGTACCGCAACATTACGCAGCGCCGGATGTACATCACCGGCGGCATCGGCTCGGCGGCGACGGGCGAGTGCTTCACGATGGACTATGACCTCGAAAATATGCACGCCTACGCCGAAAGCTGCGCCGCCATCGCGCTGGCCATGTTCAGCCAGCGGATGCTGCTGTTGGAGCCGGACAGCACCTACGCCGACACGATTGAGCGCGTGCTGTACAATGGGTTTTTGTCGTCCACTTCGCTGAACGGGAAGGAATTTTTCTACGAAAATCCGCTCGAAATACAGCCAAAATTGGTGCATCGATACAACGCAGACCGCTTCCCGATCACGCAGCGGGTGGAAGTGTTCAACTGCTCGTGCTGCCCGCCGAATATTGTGCGGTTCGTGGCGTCGCTCGGCGGGATGCTGTACACCAAAGATGAGGCGGCTCGCACGGTATATGTCAACCAATACATGGAATCCAAAACTGAATTTGACTATTGCGGCGAAACCGCCCGCCTGATTCAAGAGACGAATTATCCTGTAAACGGGAAAATTCGGGTTACGTGGCACGGGCCGGATGCAATTTTGGCGCTGCGGGTGCCCGGCTGGGTGCGCGGCTTCGCGGTGCCGACCGACCGGGGCTATATCCGCCGCGCGGTTTCGGACGGGGACGTCGTGACGCTGGAATTCCCGATGGAGCCGGTGTTTATGGCGGCCAATCCGCACGTTGGCGCGGATGCCGGGCGCGCCGCTGTGATGCGCGGGCCGGTCGTGTATTGTATGGAAAGCGTAGATAATGGCGAAGATTTGCGCGATATTCAGTTGATTATGAACAAAAATATCGCGGTTGAGCCGGAGTCGGCGTGCGGCCTGCCGGTGTTGATGCTGGACGGCGAACGGTGTGCTGCGCGGGACGATCTGTACTCCGATGTGCGCGACGCGGCGTTTGAGCCGGTTCGGGTACGGATGATTCCATATTTTGCCTTCGCTAACCGCGGGGAGTCCGAGATGCTGGTTTGGACGCTGGCGCGGCGCGGGTAAAAACGGGTTATTTTCGCGATTTTTGATGCGTTTCGGCGCAAAATTGCTACAAATCGGCGCATTTTGGTGATGTTACGGAGTGCGCCGGTTTTTGCACGTTTTTTGCGGAAAATGCGGAAAATTGAGTGGGTGCGGGGAGGGCGATTGGGGTGGTCGCTGTGCGCGACGCGGAGTTCATGTGTGAATGAGAAATACAGGAAATTAACCATGACGGTGATATGGTGATCTCTGTCGGATCAGATTCGGCCGCAGTGGGCGCGGGGTACTGGTTTGGACGCTGGCGCGGTGCGGGTAAAAATGGGTTTTTTTCGCGGTTTTTGATGCGTTTCGGCGCAAAATGGCTACAAATCGGCGCATTTCGGTGTTGTTACGGAGTGCGCCGATTTTTGCATTGTTTTGCGCGGTTTTTGCACGTTTTTTGCGGGAAATGCGGAAAACTAACCGGTCGTGGGGAGACCGCTCACGGCGGGCGGCGGGAACTGCGCTGGATAGCGCGGATGCGGGAAAATATGGATATTCACAACGGTGCGAAGATATCTTTTGAAAGACGGAATTCCCGTATTTTCCTTACGACCATAGAGCCATGCATGGTGATGACGCGGATAGCGGCGCGGAAAACCAGCCAGTTTTCGCGATTTTGGGTGTATTTCGCCGCGATTTTGCGCGATTTCCGCGGGAAAGCGCGGATTTTCCGCTTTTTTTCGCCGAAAATGCGGAAAATTGTCCGGCCGCGGGGCAGCACCTGGTGTGGTTAGCGGGCATGGCACGGGATACTAGCAAATGATGGGATCCTCCAGAGACTTCGTTTGGCGCGCGAATGATGGTGCGTGGGAAATGACTGATTTCCGCGATTTTGGATGCATTTCGCCGCGATTTTGCGCATTTTCCGCGGGATTGCACGGATTTTGCACGTTTTCTGCGGAAAATGCGGAAAATTAACCGGCGTAGGGAGGACGATCGCGGCGGGCGGCGGGAGCAACACAAAAACCGGCGGATTCGACGCGATGGCCGAATCCGCCGGGTGGATGTTTTGAATGTAAAATTACGGAATAGATTCCACAAACAGGATCGTCAGCAGCATATACACCGCCAACGCGGCAGAGATGACCGCAAACAGCACGCGGATGGTGATGCGGAGCGGTTTTGAACGGATTAACATCCCTGAAAAGATCAAACCTGTCATTGAAATCAAAAATAAAATGGCGGCGGTCGAAAATGTCATGGGGTACACTCCTTTTCCCAAAAATGATTTCGTCAAAATTGTATCACATTTTCGCGCAGAAATCAAGTGTTTGGCGCGGAAGAATCCATTTTGGACGACATAATGGACAAATCGACCGCAGTGTGCGATTGGCGCAGCTCGGTGGGCGTGGTGTGATATATTTCGCGGAAGCGCCTGCGGAAATGGCCGTCGTCCACATAGCCGACAAGGGCGATGATTTCGTTGATGTTCAGGTCGGTTTCGACGATCATGTCGTGCGCGCGGCGCAGGCGCAGCCGGGTGAGGTATTCGCCGTAGGTGCAGCCGGTGCGCTCGCGGAACAGCGTGCTGAGGTAGCTGCGGTTGATGTGGAACCGGTCGGAGACTTCGGACAGGGAAAGCGTCGGATTGCTGCAATTTTCCTCCAAATAGCGCAGAACGGGCGAAAAAGTGTCCGGCTTGGCGGCCTGGACGCAAAGGAGCGCGATGATCTTGCGGACGGCGGAGGAAAATTGTTCCAGCGGGAGCGCCGTGCTGACCGAACCGGCCACCAGCGTGGCGGCGGAGTTGTCCGTGCGGTCGATTTCCTGCATCAGGACGTACAGCACGCTGTGCCGCACGAATTTCTGCTCGAACGGCGTCATTTGGCGCTCGGCTTCGACGCTGCACATTTGATTGAACGCGTGCTCGGCGCGGGCGCCGGATTTCACGCGCAGCGCGGCGCGCATTTTGCGGAGCCATTCGTCCGTGTTGCGGTCGGTTTGGGCGGTGCGGACGAAATCTTCGTAATACGCGACGGGCACGTCCGCGGCCAGCTGCTCGACGACGTAGCGCGCTTCCATTGAGGCGGCGCCGATGGCGGTGACGTCGTTGTACACGGAGCTGCACGCGATTTGCGCGTGGACGCCGCCCATCGATGCGATCAGCTCGACCAGCTCACCGGCGACGGATCGGCGGAGGGATTTGTCGCTGTCGGTATTGTTGAGCTGCATCAGCACCAGCACGCCGGGGCGCGCGCCGAAGGTCACTTTGCAGAATACATCGCCGCACAGCGCGCGGTACAGCTGGTCGAACACGGCATCGTCCGGGTTGGCGGTGATTGCCATCACGACGAAGTGCGTGTCGTACAGCTCCATGCCGCAGCTGCACAGGCGGGCGCGGATCTCGTCTTCGGAACGGAGGAAACCGTGCAGCAGCAATTCGCTGGTTTGCAGCTTCAATTGGCGGATCGCCTGGCCGGCGTCGGACTGGAGGGCGTTGTTCTGCGCCATCACTTGCGAGATCATGAACCGGACGTAGGATTCGGTGGCGTTTTTCACCAGCTTGCCGGGCGAGAGCATTTGACCCATTTGCTGGATGGAGACGGAACGGCGGTGGCTGAAAAAGGCGCACAGCAGCATCCCCAGCACCATCCCGCCGGTCAGCGTGAAGAGGTTGAGGATGGACATCCGCTCCACGCTGCTGAACAGCTCGTGGTTTTTGTACAGCACGCGCAGTTCTGCACCGCAGCGCGCGCTGCGGGCGGTCAGGAGGGTGTAGCGGGCGTCGGACTCGCTGGGGTAGCTGTCGGCGGAGGAAAGCGAAACGGTGCCTTTGCCGTCGCCGGACATATACAGCTTTTCGCCGGTGGGAAAAGTCAGCTGGATGGCGGCGGTACAGCTTTTGGTGAGGTTGCTGCACCATTCCATCAGCGTTCCGGCGTTGACGGAGAAGTTCAGCGATGCTTTGTCGCCGTTGAGGCCGTAGCGCGCGGGGTAGTGGAAGATGATTTTGCCGTGGAGCGAATCGGGGAAGTAGCCGACGGACGCGGTGCGGCGCTGGTACAGGGAGATTGCCGGGTCGATGGACTGGGGTTGCAGGTAGAGGACGCCGGTCATGTGGACACGGAGGTCCGATTTGCCGATGGACGAGAACACGACGCTGCGGTCGTAGTAATACAGCGAGATTTCGTTGGTGTCCGAATTGCTGGCGGAGACGACTTTCAGCTGATCGATGCCCACGCGGACGTTGCCTTCGTCGATCATGGCGGTATTGTCCAGCACGGCGAGGCTGAGCAGGTTGGTGGCGGTGACTTCGTATGTGGCGTACAGTTTGTCCAGCTGGTCGGCGATATGCGTCAGCTGGGCGTTTTGCGTGGTGCGGGTATCCGTACGCATTTTGTTCAGCGTTTGGGTACTGTTGACGATGCTGAGCGCCAGCAGCGGCGCCAGCACGCAGAGATACGTCAGCAGGTACGTTGCTGAATTGCTGCAAAATGATTTCAGTTTATTCCACATACGGTTCATCCTTTTCTGGTTTGGTGGGGGGGTGGGGTGGTATTGGGGTGGTGCGGCCGCGGGACAAGTCGTTTTGTCTGATTGCGGTGCGGCCTATGGCAACTCCCTCAGCCTTCGGCAGCACGCCGCCGACGCAGTCGCGGCCGCGAGGGAGCCAGGTACCAATAGACTCATGTAGTCGGAGATTTTTCTGCGGCCGATGGTTTTATATTCCAGTGCGCTGCCCCGGCGGTGCGACCCCAAGGCTCCCTCGTGAGGGAGCTGGCTCGCGCCGCAGGTGCGAGACTGAGGGAGTTGCCCGCGGCCGCAGCGCAACCGCAATGATGCGGGCGGGCGATCGATGATCGCCCCTACGGGGGGTGGGGCGGATGGTTGCAACACGGGTGGTTGCGATGTTGCGGTTGGGGTGTGGGGGGGTACAATTTAATTATACCACACTTCCGCCAAAATGCAAGAGAAATTGCGGAGAATCATAATATTTTTTGTACGGAAACGCGGATTCCACAATGCGCCAAAAGCAGGCAGCGGAACGAATCCGCTGTCTGCTGCAAGTATTTTGCGGGGAAAACCGGGCGTGCCCGTCGCCCGTGCGAGAGGGTGTGCGTTATTTGGTGGCGCGGTCGTACGCGGTTTGCTCCAGTTTGAGCAGTTCGTCCAGACCTTGCGCTTTGAGGCCATCGACCAGGGCTTTGTAGCCGGTTTCGATGTCCGTTTTGCCGGTGATGATTTGCGCTTGCTGCGAATCCAGGAACGAGGTCATGGTGGTCATGATCTGCGCGCGGGTTTCCAGCTCTTCGGCGGTGTAGGACAGGGTGGGATACGCGTCGAAGTATTTGAGGTCCGGATCGGTGAAGCAGACGTACATTTCACAGTTGCCCGGGTTTTCGGTGTCGGCTTTCAGCTGTTTGTTGACTTCGATCAGCTTGTCGCGATCCAAGCCCGCATAGATGCTGGTGTCGGCAACGTAGAAGTTCTGGAAGCCGTTCTGAATCAGGCACTTGGAAGTGACGAATTCCCAGGCTTTCGTGCGTTCCCAGCCGTTTTTCTCGGCCCACGCCTGCTGGTCGCGGACTTTCACGTTTTCAAAGCCTTTGACGGTGGAGTTTTCCCACTGCCAGGAAACGCCTTCGTAGAATTCATCATTGTTTTCCTGCGTGTAGAAGTAGTCCAGCAGGCGGCAGATGGCTTCGCCGTATTTCGTTTCGGCGTTGACGACGCATTTGCCCGGGTCAACCGCGCCGCCGGTCAGCGTCGCGCCGCGGACGCTGGTGTAGTCGCTGGTCAGGCCGGCGATGCACTTGACGTCATTCGCAGTGGTTGTGGAACCGGCCCAGGAACTGTACGCGACCATGCCGTACACATTGGCATTGCGGCGCTCGGTGAACTGCGCGTCGGTCATCGTGTAGAATTCGCTGTCCATCAGCCCTTCGGTATACAGCTTCTGCATGAAGGTGAGGTAGGCTTTGTAGTTTTCGGTGGTTTCGTACATTCCGACTTTGCCGTTGTCGTCTACGTAGAAGTTGTAGTTGGTGCCTTCTTTGGTGCGGCCGAGGGCATACATGCCGAACATGGCCATCATTTGTTTGTTCAGGTACACGGCCGACCAGTTGTCCATCGCGCCGAGCGGAATTTCATCGGTTTTGTCGCCGTTGCCGTTCGCGTCCTGCTCTTTGAAGGCTTTCAGGACTTTGTACATCTCGTCGGCGGTTTTCGGCGCTTCCATGCCGACATTTTTCAGCCAGGTTTCGTTGATCCACAGCGGGGCGGAACGCGCGGTGACGATTTTGTAGTCCATGTAGCGGTTGAGGCCGTACACATTGCCGTCGGCGGCGGTCAGCGCCATTTTGAGGTCGGGGTGGCTGTCCATCAGGCTGAACAGGTTCGGCATCAGGTCTTTGTATTTGTTCAGCGCCAGGAACTGACCCTGCATGCCGTATTTCGCCGCGTCGGCGCCCAGGTCGGCGCAGATCAGCAGGTCGGGCATATCGTCGCCGGTGAGCAGCGTGGCGAGCGTATTTTTCCACGCGTCGCGGTTGTACATGGTGCCGTTGATTTTAATGCCGAATTTCTCTTCGATTTTCTTGATTTCCAGCAGGTTGTTCCAGTCCGGGGTATAGGACGACTGGTTGGAGCCGGCCATCGTGATGGTGATCGGGGTGGAGCAGATGGGGTAGCCGGTTTCGTTGTAGTATTTGTTTTCGTCTTTGGACGGGGTGGCGGCGGCAGACGATGCGCCGGCCGGCGCCGAGGATGCGGGCGTTTTGGCGCAGGCGGCCAGCGAGACCATCATCATCACGGCCAGAACGATCGCCAATACGCGTGCCCATTTGTTTTGGTTCATAAAGATTTCCTCCCAATTTCATAAAAAATTTATATCGCCGCCGAAAAGCGCGCCGCTCGTGTACTCGGGCATATCCACGCGAACAGGCGTCGCTTTCCGGTTTTGACCAAAGTTACAGCGGGGTGTCGGAATTTACCCCTTGACCGAGCCGATCATGACGCCTTTGGCAAAGAATTTTTGCAGGAACGGGTAGATGATCAGCATCGGGACGGACGATACGACGATGACGCCGTATTTGAGCAGGTTTGCGGTTTTTTCCTGCTGGAAGATTTGCGATATCTCTTCGGCTGTCAGCCCTTCGATGCTCGACTGGCCGATTTGCGAGGAGATCAGAATCTCTTTGAGGATCAATTGCAGCGGGAATTTGGCGCGGTCGGTGAGGTACATCATGGCGGTGAAGTAGCTGTTCCACTGCGCGACGCCGTAGTACAGCATCAGCACGACCAGAATGGGCTTGGACAGCGGCAGCACGATCCGGAAGAAGGTGGTGAAGTCGGACGCGCCGTCGATGCGGGCGGCTTCGTGCAGCTCCCAGGGAATGGAATTGCTGAAAAACGTGCGCGCCACGATCATGTTGTACACACTGAGGCCGCCGGTGATAATCATAAAGAGCCGGGTGTCCACCAGGCCGAGGGACTGGACGTTGAGGTAGCCGGGGATCATCCCGCCGCTGATGTACATGGTAATCATGAAGTACATCATCACGGCTCCGCGGCCTTTGAGGTCGCGGCGGCTGAGGGCATACGCGCAGGGGATGGTGATCAGCAGCGCGAAGAGGGTGCCGAACACGGTGTAGAACAGGGTGTTGGCGTAGCCGGACCAGATTTCCTGGTATTTGAAGATATATTCGTAGCCTTGGAGCGTGAAGCCGACCGGCCACAGCACCATCCGGCCGCCGGACACGGCGTCCGGGTCGCTGAACGACGCGCTCAGCACGTAGATCAGCGGGTACAGCGTGATCAGAAAGAAGATCACCAGAAACAGGGTATTCAGCGTGAGAAAGACGACGTCGCCGCGGCTCACGCGGATTTTGCGTTTTTTCATCGTACAGCTCCTCCCGTTACCACAGGCTGGTTTTCGCAACGCGCTTCGACAGCAGGTTCGCCAAGATCAGGATGGTGGAGTTGACCACCGAGTTGAACAGGTTGGTTGCGGTGGAAAGCGAATAATTGCGGTCTTGCAGGCCAATCTTGTATACATAGGTCGAGATGACCTCCGACGACGGCAGGTTCGGGCTGTTTTGCAGCGCGTAGACCTTTTCGTAGCCGACGTTCAGCAGCGACCCGCAGTTCAGGATGAACATGATGACGATGGTCGGCACCAGCACGGGGAAGTTGATGTAGATAATCTTTTGGAAACGGGACGCGCCGTCGATGTCGGCGGCTTCCAGCAGCGACTGATCGACGCCGCTGAGCGCGGCAAAGTAGATGATGGCGCCCCAGCCGGCGCCCTGCCAGACGCCGCTGATGACGTAGATCCACTTGAAGCCGGGGAGGCTTTGCATAAAGAAGATCGGTTCCACGCCGAACAGGCTGAGAAAGTGGTTGATGATGCCGGTTTTCGGGCTGAGGAACAGGATCACCATGCCGCACATGACGATGGTGGAGATGAAGTGAGGGGCGTAGCTGACCGTTTGGAACGCGCGTTTGAGGCCTTCTTTGGGGATCTCGTTGGCGGCCAGCGCCAGGATGATCGGCATCGGGAACCCGAGGACCAGGCTGAGCAGGCTGATGGTCAGCGTGTTTTTGAGAATGATGGGGAACCAGTAGGAGTGGAACAGGGTGGTGAAGTATTTGAACCCGACCCATTCACTGCCCATGATGCCCAGCTTGAAGTTGTAGTTTTTGAACGCGATCAGTACCCCGTACATTGGTTTGTACGCAAAGATGAAGATGAATACGATCGCCGGCAGCATCATTACCCACAGCTGCCAATGCTCCGCGGCGTTTTTCAGCCCCGACCGGAGCGCCGTTCGGCGTTTCTCCCGCGCGGCGGGCCGGACTGCGGAATCCGTTTGCATAATCCCATGACCTCCATTGTATTTGGTTTTCGTTCGCACGGAGGAGGTTCGCGGCCCCCGTCTCGCTTGCGGTGATTTTATTATAGCACAGATCGATTTTTTTGGGTAGAGGGCAGAATGTTGGGTGATTTTTCGGTTTTGAGGCCAAATCCAACATCCGGCATGGTCGATTTGGGCGGTTTGGGCGCGCGGAGCGGCGGGGGCGAAAGTGAAATGGTGCGGTGGAATGCGATTTTTGGGCGGTGGGGGGTATGCGGCGGGGAAATTTTGAAATTGAGAATAAATGCCAAAAAGTTTGAAAAATTTTTTTGACGGGCTGTGTTAGCGGAAATGAATGGGAAAATCGAACATTCGGCACGGTATTTTTTCGTCAAAAACCGGCGGATGGGGGTGCGACCCCCTTGACAAGGGCGGCGGACGGTGGTATAATCAATATACCCCTTGGGGGTATTTGAACAAAGGAAGTGACCGTATGGAGCCTTGCCATTGCGGCCGTACGAAGGTGCGGTCGCCGGAAGAAATGCAGAAGCTGATTCACCGGCTGAACCGGATTGAGGGACAGATTCGCGGGATTCGCGGGATGGTGGAAAAAAGCTGCTACTGCCCGGATATCCTGACGCAGTCGGCGGCCGCGGCCGCGGCGCTGAATGCGTTTAACCGCGAACTGCTGGCGGCGCACATCCGATCCTGCGTGGCGGAGGACATCCGCGCCGGGAAGGACGAGACGATCGACGAGCTGGTGGCGACGATGCAGAAGCTGATGAAGTGAAATATTGGGAGTATTCTCAGAAGGAGGATTATACAAAGACCATGGAACAATATTATGTGACCGGGATGAGCTGCGCGGCGTGCAGCGCCCGGGTGGAAAAAGCCGTGCGCGCGGTGCCGGGCGTGACGGAATGCGCGGTGAGCTTGCTGACCAACAGCATGAGCGTGAACGGCACGGCTGCGCCGGACGCGGTGATTGCGGCGGTGCAGGCGGCGGGGTACGGCGCGTCCCGCAAAGGCGATGCGCCCGTGCAGACGGACGAGCTGACCGACACGGAGACGCCGAAGCTGCGCCGCCGGCTGATTGCGTCGCTGATGCTCACGGCCGTGCTGATGTACGGGTCGATGGGACATATGATGTGGGGCTGGCCGCTGCCGGAGGCGCTGAGCGGGAACCACGTGGCGATGGGGCTGATTCAGCTGCTGCTGGCGGGCGCGGTGATGGTGATTAATCAGCGGTTTTTCATCAGCGGCGCGCGCGGACTGCTGCACGGTGCGCCCAATATGGACACGCTGGTGGCGCTGGGCGCGGCGGCGGCGTTCGGGTACAGCACGGCGGCGCTGTTTGCGATGACGGATGCGCAGGTGCGCGGCGATGCGGACGCGGTGATGCGGTATATGCACGAGTTTTACTTTGAGTCCGCCGCGATGATTCTGACGCTGATTACCGTCGGGAAGCTGCTGGAATCCCGCGCGAAGGGCAAAACGACCGATGCGCTGCGCGGGCTGATGGCGATTGCGCCGGACACGGCGACGGTGGTGCGCGACGGGGCCGAAACGACGGTGCCGGTGGCCGAGGTGCGGCCGGGCGACGTGTTCGTGGTGCGGCCGGGTGAGCGCATTCCGGTGGACGGCGTGGTGCGCGACGGCATCTCGGCGGTGAACGAATCGGCGCTGACCGGCGAATCGGTTCCGGCGGACAAAGCGCCGGGCGACCGGGTATCGGCCGCGACGGTGAATCAATCGGGATTTTTGCGGTGCGAGGCGACGCGCGTCGGTGCGGACACGACGCTGGCGCAGATTATCCGGCTGGTGAGCGATGCGGCGGCGACGAAAGCGCCCATTGCCAAGGTGGCCGACCGCGTGTCCGGGATATTCGTCCCGGTGGTGATCGGGATTGCGGCGGTGACGATTGCGGTGTGGCTGCTGGTCGGGCAGTCGGTCGGGTTCGCGCTGGCGCGCGGCATTTCGGTGCTGGTCATTAGCTGCCCGTGCGCGCTGGGGCTGGCGACGCCGGTGGCGATCATGGTCGGCAGCGGGATCGGCGCGCGCAACGGGATTCTGTTTAAGACGGCTGCGGCGCAGGAGGCCGCCGGTCGGACGGAGATTGTGGCGCTGGACAAAACAGGCACCATCACCAGCGGCGCGCCGAGCGTGACGGACGTGGCGGCGGTGGACATCAGCGGCCGCGAGCTGCTGCAATGGGCGGCGACGCTCGAAGCGAAAAGCGAACATCCGCTGGCGAAAGCGGTACTGGATCGCGCACAGGCGGACGGCATTGTGCCGGAAGAGACGGCCGATTTCCTCGCGGCGCCCGGCAATGGGCTGACGGCGCGGTGCGGCGATGCGGAACTGGCGGGCGGGAGCCTGAATTGGATTGCGTCGCAGGTGACGATTCCGGACGATTTGCGCCGGACGGCGGAACACTGGGCGGAGGACGGCAAAACGCCGCTGCTGTTCCGGCGGGGCGACCGGCTGCTCGGCGCGATTGCCGTGGCCGACACGATCAAGCCGGACAGCGCCGATGCGGTGAAAGCGCTGCGCGGGATGGGCATCCGTGTGGTGATGCTGACGGGCGACAATGAACGCACGGCGCGCGCCATCGGCCGCCAGGCCGGGGTGGACGAAGTGATCGCCGAGGTGCTGCCGGACGGCAAGGAAAGCGCCGTCCGCGCGCTCCAACAGCAGGGCAAGGTGGCGATGGTCGGCGACGGGATCAACGATGCGCCCGCACTGACGCGCGCCGACGTGGGGATTGCCATCGGCGCGGGGGCGGACGTTGCGATTGATGCGGCGGACGTGGTGCTGGTGAACAGCCGGCTGTCCGACGTCCCGGCGGCGATTCGGCTGAGCCGCGCCGTGCTGCGGACGATTCACGAAAATCTGTTCTGGGCGTTTATTTACAACACCATCGGCATTCCGCTGGCGGCGGGGGTCTTTATCTCTGCGCTCGACTGGCAGATGAACCCGATGTTCGGTGCGGCGGCGATGAGTTTGTCCAGCTTCTGCGTGGTGACGAACGCGCTGCGGCTGAATCTGCGCGACATTCGCAGCACGAAACACGATCATAAACATCGGAAGATTACGGACACGCAGCCGGTGCAAGCCGTGGAACCGATGGGAAAGGAGGTGAGTGCGATGGAAAAGACGCTGAAAGTGGACGGGATGATGTGCGGGCATTGCGAGGCACATGTGAAGCAGGCGCTGGAAGCGATTCCGCAGGTGGAATCGGCCGATGTGAGCCACACGGCCGGGACGGCTGTGGTTCACCTGAATGCGGAGGTATCGGACGAGGTACTGAAACAGGCGGTGGAGAAGGCCGGGTATCAGGTGAAGTGAGCAGTGGTTGCGGGGGGAGGGAAGATTCTCTCCGCTAGCTGGCGCGCTCCGGCGCCCCCAGCGAGGGCAAGTTTGGCCGCGAGGGGTGCGCGTTGTTCTGGGTGCGGTGCGGGTGGAGGGCAACTCCTTCAGCCTTAGCCGCGAGGAAGCCGGGTACCACGAGATTTATGTAGTTGGG
>CAJKBQ010000017.1 GCA_905198155.1 uncultured Eubacteriales bacterium | reverse complement strand
AGGCTCCCTCGCGGCGGCAGTGACCGGCCGCGTTATCTGATTGCGCTGCGGCCGTAGGCAACTCCCTCAGCCTCTCGGCAGCACGCCGCCGACGCAGTCGCGGCCGCGAGGGAGCCGTGTACCACAAAATCCATGTAGTAGGAATATTTTCTGCGGCCGATGGATTATTATTCTCACGCGCTACACTCGCAATACGACCCCAGGCTCCCTCGCGAGGGAGCTGGCAGCGGTCGACGCAGTCACCGCGTGCAGCGCCTGAGGGAGTTGCCCGCGGCCGCAGCGCAACGAGAGGCACGGTCGAGTCGGTCGACCTGGAAAAAAGAGTTGCCCGCGGCCGCAGCGCAATCGCAATAACGCCCCTACCGCCCCATTATTCCCCAATCCCCCACGCATTTGTGAACCCATTTCACATTATTTGCGGCGAAAGACGCGGCTGCGGGGCGAAAATTTTTACGAATTGGGAGAATGCAACCCCAAAGAATTCCCAAAATCGTTGTGCAAGGTGTGAAAAAATCGGGCTTGGATTGACGGAAATTACCGAATTTCCGTGCCAAACCGGAAATTGCGTATGGACGAATGTTGATACGCTGCGATCTAATATTTAACATTAGATTTGCTAATATTGAGTACAAGATATCGGGATTTTCCAAACCAGATGGACGGAGATGGAATTGCGGTAAAAAGGAAGCGAATGGGAAAGCATAAGGATTTTAGGTGAAAATAAATACGGAATTTGCGGAAGGAAAACGACTCTTTTTAGAATAAGGTGCAAAACAACGAATTTTACTGTCCGAAATAATTTCTACAAAAAAATTTTGCCAAATCGGTTGACAAGTTGCGTGCGGGGTGCTATAATAAAACCGAAGTTGAAAATGATTTCAATCTGCGGGAACGGGCTGTGCAGACTGGCAATGCCGCGCGAATGCATTTGAGAGGGAATTTCCAATTATGATGGCTGCAAAAAAAATATGGAACGCGGTCAGCACGGTGCTTGTGGTGATTGCGGTGGCGCTTGCCATTGCGCTGGCCGGGGTGCGGCTGGTGGGGCTGCGCGTGTACAGCGTGCTGTCCGGGTCGATGGAGCCGAATTACCACACCGGATCGCTGATTTACGTCAAAAAAATGGATACATCCCAGTTAAAAGCCGGGGACGTCATCACCTTTATGCTGGACGAGGACACCGTCGCGACGCACCGGATCGTGGAAGTGGTGCCGGACGCGGACGATGCGTCCGTGCTGCGGTTCCGCACGAAGGGCGACGCCAACGACAGCGTTGATGCGGGGCTGGTACATTGTAAAAACGTGATCGGGTCGCCGATATTTACCATCCCGTATTTGGGATATTTTGCGGAGTACATTCAGCACCCGCCGGGCACTTATGTGGCCATTGCGGTGGGCGCGATGCTGCTGCTCATCGTGTTTTTGCCGGATTTGCTATTTGACGGCAAGGGCAAAGGCGCGGACAAAGGCCGCCACGCGGCGGAATAAATTTGGGAATTCGCCGGGGAACCGGCATCCAATATTTTATATTTTTTGGAGGGTTTTCTTATGGGAAAGAAGACAAAAGCTCTGCTGCTCGTGCTGTGCGCGGTGGCGCTCGTGGTCACGACGGTGTTTTCGACCATGGCGTATTTGACGTCGAATGATTCGGTGACGAATACGTTCACGGTCGGCAAGGTCGCGATCACGCTGGACGAGGCGGATGTGACGAACAATACTTCGTCGCGCGTGAAAACGAACGCTTATCACCTGCTTCCGGGCAACACTTACACGAAAGACCCGACCGTTCATGTGGCGGCGAACAGCGAAGATAGCTGGATTTTCGTGAAGGTTGACAATCAGATCGCGAACATCGAAGCCAATGAGACGATTGCGGCTCAGATCGAAGCGAATGGCTGGACGGCGCTGACGGGTGTTGCTGGCGTGTATTATAAGGAATACACGAAGCAGGACACTGTGAAAGATCTGGTCGTTTTCGAAAACTTCACGATCAAAGACGATGTGGACAACGACACGCTTGCGCTGTACAACGGCAAAACCGTCGTTGTGAAGGCGTACGCGATTCAGAAGGCGGGCTTCGAAACCGATGCTGCGAAGGCTTGGGCAGAAGTCAGCAAATAATTGAAAGGATTGACGAACAATGAAAAAGAAAATTGCGATTTCGATCGTTGCGGTCGCGCTCGTGCTGTGCTGCGCGATTGGCGGGACGCTGGCATGGTTGACGGATAAGACGGGTCCGGTTACGAATACGTTTACCGTTGGCGATATCAATATCGACCTGACGGAAACCGAGAGAGAGTACAAGATGGTTCCGGGCAATCAACTTGATAAAGACCCGACTGTGGTTGTGAAACCGAACAGCGAGGCTTGCTATCTGTTTGTGAAAGTGGAGAAATCTGAAAATCTCGACACGTTCGTGGAGTATGCGATGGCGGCGAACTGGACGCAGCTGGTAGATGGTAATGGAAATAAGGTTGACGGTGTGTTCTACCGTGTTGTCGATGCGGCCACGGCAAAAGCGGGTGTGTCGTATCCGGTGTTGCTCAACAACAAGGTCACCGTGAAAGGCGAAGTCACGAAGGGTCAGCTGGATGCTTTGACCGAAGCGACCTATCCGAAGCTGACCTTCACTGCGTACGCTGTCCAGCAAGACAACATTGCGGATGCGTATACCGCTTGGGGCAAAATCTAAGGCTAAAATCCCGCAAGGGCTATACATTATATAATGTAAGCAAACACAGAAAGGAAATGCACAATGAAAAAGAAAATCATCGCGCTGTGCCTGGTTGTGGCACTCGCACTGACCGCTGTGGTCAGCGGATCGCTGGCGTATTTTACCGATACGGACGCGAAAACCAATACGTTCACGGTTGGCAGCGTGGATATCGAATTGCTGGAATCCCAGTATCACCGCGTCAATGCCGGCAAAGGCAATGCGACCGGAGAGACGGAACCGCTGATGGGCGGCTACCTGTGGGCGGCGAATGTCGATCTGCAGGGTACGCCCGAAAACACGCCCAACTATGGAACTTCCGGTGAAACTTGGGACGGGCTGTATTTCTCCGACGCACAGATTGAAGCGGACGCCGCAGCCTACAAAAACGGCTATTTCGCAGAGCACAGCCAGAACATGGTTCCCGGTGCCAACGTCCGCAAAAACCCCTATGTGAAGAACACCGGCAAAAATGACGCGTATATCCGCGTTCGCGCGCTGGTTCCCGTGTCCCTGTTCGGTGTGATCGATAACGGTCCTTCCTACTGGACCACTACCGCAATGAATGAAGGCCAGGTTACGTCCAAAGCGGTCGATGCGTACAATGCGAACAATTTGGAAGCGATTAAGCAGGTTGAGCGAGGCGGCATTAAGTATTACGAGTTCGACTTCACCTTCACCAAAGCCGTGAAACCCGGTGAGCTGACCTTCTGGAACGTATGGGGCAACATCGCGATTGACAAAAATGCAACGGCTGATGATCTGAAAGATGTCGAATCCTTCGATGTGATTTTTGAAGCGGATGCCATTCAGGCGGACGGCTTTGCGGATGCGACTGAGGCGTTCGCGGCGTTCGACAAATAATTACACAACACTCCCTGCCGGAGCGGAGACCCAACACCCCTCCGCTCCCCGCAAAACGGGATTTTAGCACCAAAGCAAACCCGCAGGCCGGGCGCGCAGCCCCGCTGCGCACCCGGTGGCTCGCGGGATTTTGGTGTCAAAAACAGTAATAATATGGTTTGGCTCTCTGCCGATTCATAACGAAAGGAAGGAAAGCCATGAAGAAAAAAATCTTCATCTGCGCGCTGCTGGTGATCTGCCTGAGCGTGTTGGCGTACGGGTCGGCGGCATATTTCACCGCCGAGGGCACCGCAACCAACGTGATCACGGCGGGCAACCTGCATATCGCGCTGAAGGAAACTGCAATTCCTGCCGGCGGCGGCGATCCGGTTCCGTTTGCGGATCCGGTGGGTGTGATGCCGGGGCAGTCGGTTTCCAAAATCGTTCAAATTGAAAATACGGGCGAATCCGCGGCCTATGTCCGCGTTGCGGTCGAAACCGCCATCCAATTGGCGGACGGCAAGCAGGGCGAGATCGACCTGGGGCTGGTTACGATGGATATCGATACCGAAAAATGGGTCGCGCGCGACGGGTTCTACTACTACGCCGACGCGCTGAAACCCGGCGAAACCTCGGCGCCGCTGTTCACGGCGGTCACGTTCGCGCCCGAAATGGATAACCTGTATCAGGAAAGCACCGCCACGGTGCGCATCCACGCCTACGCCACCCAAGCTGCGCACAACGGCGATTCTGCCCTGGACGCGGCCGGCTGGCCCGAAAAGTGAGAAAGGAGCGGAATATTAAGTCATGAAAAAGAAATTGTTGGCAATATTCCTCTGCCTTTTGATGGTGTTCGCGATGGGGACGCCGGGGATTGCGGTGGCGGAGACAACGGGGGAAACGGAAAGCACGGCGGATGAGCCGGTGTAGGCCGTCTCGTTCACCCGCGTTGCGCCGCTCGTGAAGGAAGCCGCTGCGTCGCCAATTGCGCGCCGTGCGCTGAAAGCCGCCGCACAGGTCAATGACGCGGTCACCAACACCGAAGGCGATTTGATCCTGAACAAAACAGCCACGACGGTTGGCGGCAAAACGACCATCCGGCTCGAAGTCTTTTCGACCGGCTCGTCCACCACGACGGTTTCGACAGAACCGGTGGATATTGTGCTGGTGCTGGATGTGTCGGGGTCGATGGATGATCCGCTGGAATCGTATACGGAAGTTTATTCCATTAGTAACAACGGCACCTACTATTACAATAGTAATGGGCAGTATAAACGGGTGTATCATTGTGATGGCTCTGGATGGCCTTCTTATTGTAGCGGTGGTTGGTACACGCAATCGCATGGGGGATTTGATGGTCATGGCGGAACTCGGTTGACGCCCAAAACCGGGACGGATGATACCAACACTGCGCACACGCAGTTCTATGTGAAAGATACCAATAGTCCGAAGCGGATCGACGCCCTGAAATCTGCGGTCAACAGCTTTATCGACAACGTGAGTACCAAGTCCCCCGATAGCAGCATTGCGATTGTGAAGTTTTCCGGGAAAAAGAACAATTCTGTTGGCGACGATATGTATCGCGAAGGCAGATATACCTACAACTACTCCCAGATTGTAAGCAACCTGACCGCAGTTGGTACCGGGGCGAGTACGCTGAAAAGTGCGGTTAACGCGCTGCGTCCTGCCGGCGCAACGGCTGCGGACTACGGTATGCAGCACGCGCAGACCATAGTCAATGGGGCGAAGGATAATGGTCGGAAAAAAGTCGTGATTATGTTCACGGACGGTGAACCCAATCATCAGAGTGGTTTTGACTCGGATGTGGCGAATGATGCAATCAAAGCCAGCAAGTCCATCAAGAATTCGGGCGCAACCGTGTACACAATCGGCGTTTTCTCTGGTGCAAACGGTACGCCGGTGACTTCGTGGAATGGCGTGCTTGATACCAACAAGTATATGCATTTGGTGTCTTCCAACTACAAGACCGCTGAAAGCATGACGGATACCGGCGCGGCGACCTATCCGGAAGGCGGCAAATCCTACTTCCTTTCTGCGGCGAACGCAAGCGACGTGATGAACATCTTCACGCAGATCAGCCAGGAAGTCGGCGGCACAACGACGGAATTGACCGAAACTTCGGTTATCAAGGACATTGTGACCCCATACTTTGACCTCCCGGCGAACGCAAGCGACGTGACGCTGAAAGCTGCGCCCTGCAACGGGGTGAATCCGGACGGAACGCGTACATTTGGCGCGGAAACTGCTGCGCCCAATGGCGTCAAAGCAACCATCGACCAAGCGAATAATATGGTATCCGTTACCGGGTTTAACTTTAAGGATGAATGGTGCGGACCGCGTACGGATGCGGAAGGCACCAGATACGACGGTCACAAACTGATTATCGAGTTCGTCATCACGCCCAAAGAAAGGTTCCTCGGCGGAAACAATGTTGTGACCAATGGCGAAAACTCCGGTGTCTATAAAGATGCCAACGCCACCGAACCGGAAAAAACGTTCCCTGTACCGAAAACAGATGTCAAAATTGACAATATCACCTTTGACGTCACCACCAACTACACCTTCCTCGGCGCGTACGCGGGCAATACCGTGACGCAAGGCGACATGAAATTCAACACGAAGGTCAAGTGCAACGGTGTCGAGATCGACTTGTCGAAAGCGGACTACGGTTTGGAAGATTGGCAGCATGAATACGTGGATATCAGTACAGAGCTGACAGACGCGAACGGGAACAAGATTCCGGACAGCGGACTTTCGGGTCTGTATGCGGATACGACATTCACGATGAAAGTTACGGTCAGTCCGAAAACAACGGGTTCTGCAACGGAACAGTCACACTCAGAAACCCGCGACATCAAGGTTTTCCTCCCGCACGTCACCTTTAGGGACAGCGAGATCGCGCTTGGAACGACAGCTCCGGCGTATAACACAAATAACTATGCGGGAACCGTGTGGAAACTGACCGACGGCACGACGGAACAAGAGGTAAGAGATCAGAATGGCCACATCGTTAACAATGGTGTTGCTCCGACGCTGACGTTCACCTACAATCCGGTCGAGGGCGCGTTCACCACGGATACGCCGGTGAAAGTGACCGTCACTATGCCGACCACAGGCGATGCAACTGAAGATGTAACCCGATATGTGACGTTCCACCATGAAGATTGCACCTTCGCAAACTGCAAGTGGGATGATTACAAAGATACCCATCAGTTCATCGTCCACGTCAAATCCTTCAACCTCACGATCACCAAAACGGTCGATGCAGTCGAGCCGAACCAGACGTTCCTGTTCCACATCAAGAAAGACAACGCGGACTATATGGACGTCACCGTTCAGGTCGGCGCGGACAAAACCGGCAGCGTGACCATCAAAGGTCTGCCCGTCGGCAGCTACACCGTCACCGAGGACACCGCGTGGTCGTGGCGGTACGCATTGACAGGCACGAATGACAGAGCGGTTGACCTGAATTCCGGTGTCGATGGTGTTGTAACGGTCAAATTTGAGAACAAACTCGACAAGCACACCTGGCTTTCCGGCGAAACATCCTGCGAAAACCGCTGGAGCGGCAACCGAATCCTGAAAAACGGACAGCCGCTGAGTGAATAAGAGAGGAGGCAAGCCAAATGTACAGAAAAAAACACCTCGCAGCCAGCGAAAATCGCCCGCTGCCGAAGAAAAAAGTATCGTTGCTGCTTGTCTCTCTGGTGCTGATTGCAGCAATTGCCGTCGGTTCGACCGTCGCGTTTATTGCAACATCGACAGAACCGATCACCAATATTTTCAATCCGGCGAACGTCACGATTGATATTGATGAAAAAATTGAAAACGGTGTCAAAACAGACGTGAAGGTCAAAAACACCGGCAATACCGATGCGTTCATCCGCGCCCAAATTGTGGTGACGTGGAAAGACACAAACGGCAACGTTTCCGCGACAAAACCGGTGCTGGGTGAGGATAAGGACTACACCATGACGCTGAATGAAACGGATTGGTTCCTCGGCACCGACGGGTTCTACTATTGCACAAAATCCGTTGCGCCCAATGGTGGTTCCACTCCGGTGCTGATCGCGGAGTGCAAAAAAATCGGAACTCCGCCGGACGGCTATGACCTCTCCGTGGAGATCATCGCGTCGGGCATCCAGTCCACCCCGGACGGCGCGGTCAAAGAAGCATGGGGCATGACCGTTGATGCCAACGGCCAGCTGACGAAATAAGGAGGCGTGAATATGAAAAAGTGCAAAACCGTATTTGCCCTCCTGATGGCGCTGCTCATGATCGCCGCGATGGCCGCTCCGGCCTACGCGGACGGCACCGTCACCTACGAAGGCTCGTCGCAGAAGTTCGTCTTTGCGCCCGGCTCCAAGTATTCGCCGACGGATTTGTTCTCCGATTTCAAGGGCGTGCTCCCCGGCGATACGCTGACGCAGCAGGTGCATATCACCAACAGTGTCCGCAATAATGTCAAAATTAAGTTGTATATGCGCGCGACCGGCGCGCACGAAGGCTCCGAAGCGTTTCTTTCGCAACTGAACCTTACCGTCCAGACGAAAGACAACACCACGCTCTTCCACGCGCCTGCCGATCAAACGGCGCAGCTCACCGACTGGGTGTACCTGGGTACGTTCTATTCGGGCGCGAATCTGGACTTGGATCTCACGCTGAACGTCCCGCTGACGCTTTCCAACGAGTTTCAGGATGCGGTCGGGTACCTCGATTGGCAGTTCAAAGTGGAAGAATTGCCCATTGAACCGTCCGACCCCAAACCTCCGGCAACCGGCGGCACGGCGCACACCGCGCTGTATGTCGGCCTGCTGGCCGGTTCCGCCGCGGTCATCGTGCTGCTGGTCGTGCTGCGCAAGCGCAAAAAGCAGTCGGACGCCCGCGCGTAAACCTTCCTTTCGGGGAGAACGAATCCAGAAAATCCCGCAGACCTGGTGCCTGCGGGATTTTTCTATCAAATGTAATAAAAAAATTCAAATTTCGGCTTCGCGATTGCATCTGCACCGGCTGCGCGCGCGGGGAGGTTACAGCCGATCCATCGACGCCGACAGCGCCGCCCGGTCAGCCACCAGCGTCACATGGTTATGCATTTGGAGGATGGACGCCGGCACCTCCGGCGTTACCGGCCCAAAGAACGCCTGCCGCACGATCGCCGCCTTGTCCGCGCCGCTCACGACCACCACAATTCGCCGTGCCTGCATGATCGACCGGATGCCCATGGTGTAGGCGTGCGTCGGTACAGCGTCAGGTGCGTCAAAAAAGCGCGCGTTCGCCTGGATGGTGCTTTCGGTCAGGCGCACATCGTGGGTATCTTTCTCGAACGCCTCGCCCGGCTCGTTGAACCCGATGTGCCCATTATGTCCCAGCCCGAGCAGCTGCATATCCACGCCGCCCAGCTGTTGCAGGATGTTGTTGTAGTCGCGGCACGCTTTGTCGCTGTCCGGTTCCATTCCGTTTGGAATATGCGTATTTTCCGACCGAATATTCACCGAATTGAACAAATTTTCGCGCATGAATGCGTAGTAACTATGCGGGTCGGTGCGCGGCAGTCCTTTATACTCGTCCAAATTCACGGTACGCACCGCCGCAAAGTCCAGATCTCCCTTTTTGTACCACTCAATCAACTGCCGGTAAGTGCCCACCGGGCTGGATCCGGTCGCCAGTCCCAGCACGCAGTCCGGTTTCATAATGATCTGCGCCGACAGCAAGTTCGCCGCTTTGCGGCTCATGTCGTTGTAATCGTTTGCCATCATGATTTTCAACATGATTTTTGTCACTCCGTTTCAGCAATATTGTTTATAAATGCAGTGTAGAAACTCCGCCGCAAAAGGCCGCTCCGAAAAGCGGCAGATTTACGTCGTTTTTTTCCACAATTGCTCCATTGTGTAGCGCGCCGCGCCGAGCAAGTCGCCGTACGCGTCGAGCATTGAGTATCGGATTTGCACCGGGCGCAGCGTACCGCGAATGGGGCATTGCGCCCATTTGTTGCGCAGCATTTCGAGGAATTCCGCGCCGAATTGCGGAATACCGCCGCCCAGGATGATTTGATCCATCCGGAACACTGACATCAGGTTTGCCAGCCCAAATGTCAACTTTTCTGCGACATCTGACATCACAGCGACTGCGGCAGGGTCATGATTTCGAAACCGTTTGGCGATTTCTGCAACAGATTGCTGCGTCCCGGTGCATGCCCGCATCGCGTCGCATATCGCATCGAACCCCACATAGCGTTCCAGGCATCCCCGCCCGCCGCACGGACACGGCCGTCCGCGGTAGTCAATGGTCATATGCCCCAGCTCTGTGGAATGTCCGCAACCAAGCTGCAAAACGTTGCCATTGCAAATGACCCCAGCGCCGACGCCGTGGTGCAGGCTGACGTAGAGAAAGTTGGGTTTTTCGTCAGAATATAACGGCAATTCCGCATATGCACAAAAATCCGACCCGTTTCCGAACGGTACCGGCAGCCCAAGGCGTTGCGACAATGCGGCGGGCAGGTCGCCGATAAAGCGCGCGTGCAGCGGTACGGATAGGAACGTTTTCCCACCGCTGTCCAAAGCACCCGGCATGGACAGCGCCATCGCCTGCATATGCGCGCGCAGCTCCGCGGGAAATTGCGCCGCGCATTCGGCCGCCCAATCGGCGAACCGTTCGGCCGCAATCTCCGGAATGGCGCGCTCCGGTTGAGCCAATCCCCAAGATTCGGGATATGCACAATGGAATTCGGCCAGTCGATTTAGCTTCAAATCGTAGACAGCCCCGCGCAATCCGCTTCGATGCGCCGACAATGCGCCGAAACATACCCCGCCCGGCGTCAATTCCAGCAACTCCGGCGGACGTCCGGTTCCGGCCAAACGCGTTCGAGCACAGACCCGCACCCATCCATAGGAAATTAGCCCATCCGTAAGCGTGATGACTGCCGTCAAGCTCAGCCCCGTCCGCTGCGCCAACTGCGTGCGCGACAAAGGCTGCGACGATGCAAGAAGCAGCAGCAAATCCTTCATGTGCTGCTGGCGCGCTTGCGCTTGCAGCGTGTAACGACGGTCGGGCATGGCGGCACCTTACTTTCTACATCCACTTTATAAACTATTATACGCCCAAATCTCCAACTTGTCAAGCGAATCTTCAATTTTTTGCGCAAATTCACTGCGCGCGTCGGGCAATAAACGAAGTCAATGACGCAACAAAATCGCGGCAAACGGTTATGCAGTTCGCCGCGATTGATGCATATATCCATATAATGTTGCAGAATTTGTACGAGCATTTGTTATGTGCGCCAGACAAGTTCCATGGGCGAGATTCCCAACGGCAGCAGCAAGTACGATTCCGTCCACCCCGCGCGGTCCGGCACGCGGTGCGTGTACCACGCCGGGTCGGTCGTGCCGTCAAACTGGTCAAGCCCAAGCCATGGCAAATTTGGTGCACTGTATCCGCCCCACGCCGCGCCGATTTCGCCTTGCGGGCGGTGCCATGGACCAATCAGGTTGCGAATGGTGCCGTACAGACGTATCGTGATTTTGTTGACACCCTCGTGTGCGTCGCGCAACAAAACATAATATGGTGCCCATGTAAATGCGCCCTGCACCTTGCCGTCTAGCAGCACTTCGGCGCATCCTGCGAAAACAGCCGATGTCCGGAGCGCGGGCGCGGCCTGCACTTGCGACGCGGTCAATGCGACGGTCGCGGTCAGGTCCAACACGCCGGTGTAGAAGGGGTAGCCGTTGGAAGTCCATTCCAGTCCGCCGTCCAAACTTTCCGAATCCAGGTAGAAATGAGAATTCATGCGCACCACGCCCGGAATCGTCGGCTCTCGCAGCGACCGGACGGCAAAATCACCCAACAGCATCATCGGTTCCAGTTCGACGCCCGGCAGGTTTTCAAACAGTGACGTGACGGCCATTTTTGCCTTTTTTACCGGCTCAAACCACCGACGGATTTCAATGCAATGCGTGCCAGGCGCAACATTTGGGAGCGGAATCGTTTCAAACGCTTTGTCGCAGAACCAGCCGTCCGGGTCGTGCGCAACGGGTACGCCATCGAGGAAGAAGGATTGATCGCCCGGCGATTCGGTGGCGAGATGCAGTCCGTAAAGCGAAATTCGCGTGTCAAATTCGTATGAAAGCACCAAATTCCCGTGGTAATCTTCGGCAGAGAGAATTTCCTGAATGGCCAAAATGGGGTAGGTGCCGGCCGACAAAGGTTCATTTTCGCGCGCAAATCGGAAGAATTCGCACACCAGCACGTTCGGACTGTGGCGCGCAGCTGTCCAATGCAGCGGCAGCGGACGCGTCGTTTCGGTGACATCCGCCACGGAATGCGGCTTCTCGGAGGCGGTCACTGCCAGCATAATGGTTGATCCGGCGTCCAAATCCAAAGGAATTTTCGTAGCGTCTCCGCAAAATTCCGTTGCATACGGCACAATCTGGCCGTCCTCGGGATGGTACGCCATTGCCGAAACGTGTCCTGGAATTTCCAATGTGCCACAATGCGACGCAGCACAGTCGTCGTTGAATACAAAATAATGCGCAGTGTCGCTGCCTTGCATCAAATACACCTGGAAATGCGTCGCATCGTCACCATGAATGCGATAGCGATGGGGCTGCGCGTCCAAAACTTCGGCCAGCACCCCACGATCCGGTGCAAATTTGGCGGCTGCCCAGCCGTCGCCAAAGTCCGTCGGCTCCCCGTCGATCATCGTCGGATAGCGGCCAAGCACAACAACCGGGCCGCCAAGCGCCATGTATTGTTGCAAAAGCGTCCAGGTTGTGGCGCGAATGTTGTCGCAACATGGCAACACCACGGTGCGGTAGGTCATTTGGCCGATCGTGAATCCGGATGCATCCGCGCGCCCCATCAAGGCGATGGAGTCCTCGTCGCCCAATTCAAAGTTTTCCTGCATGGAAACCAATTGGCGCAACGTTTCGTTGAATTCCGCGTCGTATATTTGCAGCTCCGCATTCCGATTAGGCATGGAACTAGTCGCCTGATATTTACAAAATGCAGAATCCATGGGATGCAGCACCAGCGTGTCACGCACCGGCAGGCCGTGCCGAAGGAAGGCGCTTTCCCGCGCGATGGTGTCGGTCAGGCGGTGGTACTGCGGCCAATACGGCTGATAGTGGTGGACATGCGGCGGATAGGCGCGTTTGCCGCGTCCTCGAAGCGAATAAAACAGACCATGCACCGATCTGTGGCTAATGCCAAGCGAGGCAAAGTGGTCGAAAATCGCTTTTTGATCGCGGAAATTCAGGTTGTCGGTGCTAACACCATACATTTCTGCCAGTATTTGCGTTTTTCCGACTTGATGGCACGCTGACGCGCACTGAATCGGCGTGTTGTAGCCGCCGTAGTGCCGCCAATGAAAGTCCTTCTCCTTTTTTGGCTTGATCTTCCCATGTTGCCAGTCCAAAGCGGCCTCCAAATTGTCAATGCCCGGCAGATCGAAATACTTGTAGCACGGCATGGTGAAACAGGTTGTACGCATTTGCAACTCCATCGTGTCTTCGCCCATCAAGTGGCCGCTGAACATTACGCCGTTTTTGTTGCACCAGTCGCGCACAGATTGGAAATAGCTGGATGTTATCAGGTGCAGCACCGTGCGCCAATAGCGGTAACGCAGCCGCGCCGCGCCGTCGCCGTCCTCAAACAGCAAATAGACGCGGTCAATTGGGAATTCTTCGCCCCAAATTGCGCGATATGCGTCGGGCAGCCCGTGTGTCCACGGCAAATCTGCGCGGCCATAGCTCGGTTCGTCCACCCAAACGGATGTAATCGTTTTGCCGAATTCGCTGCGAAACTCTGCCCACATCCGCTCATAACTTTGCAAAACATAAAATTTTGATGCATCCGGGTCGAGCATATCCAAAATATTTTGCGACGAAATGAGGCAATAGTCCAGACCGCTGTGCGTGCAGAGGCGCTCGCCCTCGCCCTGTCCTGCCGGGAATGCGCGCACCATTTTCAGCACGTATTCGGGCGGCAGATCCAGCACGGCTTCCGGCATGTAGCCCGCCTGCATGAAGATGGTCATGCCCAAACGCTTGGCAGAATCTACCACTACGTGCATTTTTTGCATCCAATCAGGGCCGGGATAGTCGGATTTCAGCCCGATGTACGTCCGCGCGATCACGGACGCGACGCCCTGCGCGTGCATTTCTTCCAATTGACGCACCAATTCGTTGTCATCCAACCGATCATTGAGCATCCAAAAATCGGTACCACGGCAGGAATCTGGCGGATTATGGAAAATTGATTGTGCCATCATACTTTTTCATCCCTTCGATCAAAAAAATTGCAAAAACTGTTGCATTGCCGTTGATTTTATTGTATCATAGAATCAGCGCCGAATCCATAGAGAATTCAATCGAAAATAGGAGAAAATAAACATGATTACACTCGATACGCTGCAACCGTACGTTCGCTACGTCCGCGAACTCGACTTCCACACCGGGATGTATTCGTCGGCCCTCATCCCATACGACTGCCGGCTGTTTTACATCCAGCACGGCAGCGGGCGCGTCCGCTTTGCGTGCGGCGACTACCCGCTGACGGTTGGCGACCTGTTGATTTGGCCGTCCGGAATGAAATATTGCACAATTCCGGAAGGAGACGGGACAGCGCTCCGTATTTTGGCAGTGAATTTCGACTTGACTTATGAACATTCCGATAACCCGTTTCCCATTCCGCCCGCCCGCGTCCAACTTTATGCGCCCGAGCGGCTGTACGCCGCGCCGGAAATCGCCGAATTGCCGATGCGCCAGCCGATTCAGCTGCACCAGGCGTACGCAATCGGGCGAATCCTGCAAGAAATGCTCACGGAATACGAAGCTGCGCGCAGGTGGATGCGTCCGCTGCTGTCGGCGCGGATGCACGAACTGTTGATTCGCGTGGCGCGGCAGGAGAATCCAAACATGGAGCCGCGCATTGACAAGATGCTGTCTTACATTCGCGCGCACGCGGCCGAGCCGCTGACCAACGACGCGCTGGGGCGGCGGTTCGGGTTCCATCCCAACTCGCTCAACCGGCTCTTTGTACAGCACACCGGGTTTTCGCTGCACCAATATCTGCTCAACGACCGGCTGCGCCAGGCCATTGCATTGCTGGAATCCACAGATTTGCAAATTTCTGCAATCGCGGAGCAGGTCGGCTTCGAGGACAGCGGGTATTTCACCCGGTTATTCCGGGAAAAAATTGGATGTACGCCGTCCGCCTATCGCAAAGGGGAGACAAAACCGCAACATTCCGGCGCAAGCCTCGAAACGGCGCGCGTGGATTGATGGAGATGCTGCGTTGTGACGCAAAAAACGGTGGGAACCCATGGGGTTCTCACCGTTTTTGGACTGCTTTTGCGGGGGTGGGCGCGGGGGAGGTTATGAGGCGGACGTGACCTCAACGCCCAATCGCTCCAGTTCCTTCGTGAAGCTGCCCGCATCCCGCACGGAGACCGTTCCGCCGGTGCGAATCAGCTCCGCCGCCTGCCGGAGGTCCATTCCCGTTTGGTAATTGATCAAATATTTCAGGTACTCCGCGTTGGAGCCGGTATACGGCCGAAATGCAACCGCCTGGGTTCCCGTTTCGCGCTGCTGCGGCACTGCGGCGGCCACGCCGATTTGCTTCATCACGCGGTCGGAGTCGTCCAGCACTTTGGCAATCGCGTTGGAGTTGATCTTGTTGATGCCGTTGGGGTCGTCCGTTTTCAGCACCAGCTGCACTTTGCACATGGAGAACAGCAGCTGCGTCAGCGTCACCGTATTTTTGATCCCCAATTGCTCCTCTTCGCTGTATGTGAGCCAGTCCAGCCGTTGCTCGCCGTTCACGATGTGGTCCATCTGGTTCAGGTGGGTGTCGTACAAGCGATTGACTTTTGTGAGCGTATCTAGGTATTTTTTGGCGGACGAACGCAATCTGCTCAAATAGTTGCAGATTCTGTTAATCAGCGCTTCGGCTTCCTTCATCTGATCCCATGATTCGTCCGCTTTTCGCATCAATTTGTTGCCGGTTGCATTGACCGCCAGTCCGCCGACCATCAACCCGATGCCGAGCGTTGCGCCGCCGAGCACCGCGGTGCCGCCCAACATACCCAATCCGCCGCTGACCAGCGATCCGCCGCCCAGCGCGGCCAGCGTGGCGTTGGTGGCAGCGGCACCGCTCAACGTCGAAATCGCCGTGCCGGTGGAGGCCACCCCCAATGCCGAAACGGCCGCATAGGCTGCCCCGCTGGCCGCGATTCCGCCCAGCGCGCCGCCTGCAAGCCCTTTGGCGCTGCCGAGAACGGTAATTGCGCCGACCGAAACCTTGCGCAGTTCTTCCAGATCGGCGTGCGGAAGCTCCACGCCGTTGCTTTGGATTTCCGCAAACTCCGGTTTGTTCTGGATTTTTTCGAACATATCGGAAAACGTCTGGAATTTTTCCATCGTTTCCAGTTCGGATTTTCCCAGTTTGTCCATCGTGGATTCGGTGCTTGCGCTTTGGCGGTCGAGCCGTTCCTTGTTGGCCTGGTGGCGTTCCTGTGCTTCTTTCACGGTGTTGCTGGCCTCTTTGATCTTTTTGCCGCCGCTGATTCCGGATCCAACGCCGGCAGCGGCCGCAATCGCAGCCCCGATTCCAAGAATGAGTGGTAATGGCATAATAAAAACCTCCTATGATTTTTCAGGCATTTCGCCTGCAATGTGCTTGATATGCACGGAAATGTTACGATACGACGACAAACTCGACGCCCCATCCTTTCAGTTCCTTCGCGAAGGTGTCCGCGTCCTGCACGGTGATTGTTCCGCCGGTGCGGATAAAATCCGCCGCTTGCTGAATGCCCGTCCCCGTGTGATAGTTAATCGCATATTTCAGAAACTCCGCATTTTCGCCGAAATACGGTTGGAGCCGAATTTTTTGCGGTTCCGTCCCGCCGCGCTGTCACCGCATTGTGGCAGCCACACCAATGCGTGCCCGCACGCGGTCGGAATCCGCCTGCACCGCGTGCAGCTCGTCGGTGTTGAGTTCCGGAATTTCGTTGGGGTCGTCCGTTTTCAGCACCAGCTGCACTTGGCACATTTTGAACAGCAGCCGCGTCAGCGTCACCGTGTTTTCAATCAGCAGCTGCTCTTCTTCGGTGTACGTGTCCCAATCCAGCCGTTTCTCCGTGTTGATGATGCGAACCATTTCTTTCAGGTGGGGCGCGTACAGCTTATTGACCTTTCCGAGGGCGACTCCGTAGTTTTGGGCGGCCACGCGCAAATCGATCAGGTAGATGCAGATTTTGTCGATCGTCGCTTCGGCCTCGTTCACTTGTGCCCACGCTTCGTCCGCTTTTTTCTGCTGTTTGCCGGCGCTTGCGTTCATCACCAGGCCGCCCGTCAAAACGCCTACCGGCCAAGTGAGAATGGAGGAAACGGTGCCGCCCAAGCTGACGAGGGCAACCGGCCCGCCGACCAGCCCGCCGATTGCGCCGATCGCGACGTTTGTGGCGGCAATTCCGGCCAGCGTTCCGGCGGTCATCTTGCCGAGGGCAAGGTTGGCGTTCCCGGCCGCCACCCGCAGGTCATCCAGCTCGACGCGCGGCAGCGCTACGCCGTCGGTTTGAACCTGCCCCAATGCCGATTTCTTTTTGGCATTGTCGTACTCGATTTTTTTCATACAGGTCGGCAAACGTCTGAAAATTGCGCACCAAATTCAATTCGTACCTGCCCAGCTTTTCCAGCTCGGCCGTCGTCATCTCGTTTTGCTCGTGGTACCGCGCGATGTTTTGGTCATGGCGCGCCTGCGCCGCTTTGATGCTGTCGTTGGCGTCCTTGATTTTTTTGCCGCCGTGAATGGCAGCGCCGATGCCGCCTGCCGCCGCCGCAGCCGCCGCAACTTTCGCTGCCGCCCCGGCAGCGCCCAAAAGAACAATTGGTAATGGCATTATGAATCCCTCCGATTTTTTTTGAGCGCCTCACAGGCTTCGTAGTTTTGCCTGTAATACGCTTCTTTGGTCATGATCTTGCAGAAAAACGCGTCGTAGCATTCGTCCACCCGGCACAGCAGCGGCCGGGTGCTGTAAATGCTGCACCGGTTGCCGTCCAGATATTTGCACACGCCGGTGCCGTCGTCGAGCGCGCTGTACAGCGGGGAGCGCCGGAGGTTCCGGCAGCATTCCCCGCACATATCACACCGAAACATCATTCAATCCGCAGCACGGCCGACTTGTCCCGCATAAAGCTGTCGAAACTGCCGTGCGTGCGCCGCCATGGCAGCTCGATGCCCATCCGTTCCATCACGACGGTCAGCCGTTCGCTCAGCTCCTTTTCGGTTTTGACGCCGTCCAGCAAGCGCACCATCTCGTTGTACGCCTCCGTTTCGCGCTGGAATGCCGCAATGTCGATCCGTTCCAGCTTTTGCAGCTGCAATTGCAGCGCGGCGTTGATGCGCTTGAACGCTTCCAGCGTTTCCTGAATGGTCGGCGGCAGCCCCAGCCGGATGCAGACCTCCCGCACCGCCAGCGTCGCGAGCTTGTACCACGCGATGAGGTTCAGGTGCATGAAAATCGCGATCGGCTCGCCGCCGGACTGAACCAGCGCGCCCACAAGGTCCGTCACGCACAGCGTGCCGTTGCCGACCAGCAGCATCACGCGCAGGTCGCCGTGCTGCCGGGTGGGCAGGCATTCGTTCCACGGCTTTTGGAATTCGAACCGGCGGCGGATGGCCCAGATCAGCCGGATCAGCAAATCGCACAGCACCACCGGAATCGCCATCGTCAGCCCAAAACGCGCGTCGTAGCCTTCTTCGAACGCGAGGGTGGCCAGTTTCGCCAGCGACATCCGCGCGCCGTCTCCGCCGCTGAAATCGCCGAAATCGCACAGGCCGAACAGCTCGTAAAACGGCATCACAATACCGCTCCCGCGCCCGGCCGCGCCGGAGCTTCCGGCCACGTCCGACATCAGGTGCCCAAACCAGTTTACCACGCCGCAAAACAGCTTGGCGACAAAGTTGCCGCCCACCAGCTCGGAATCCACGACTTTGATATAGACTTTGCCATCCGAAAGAAACGTGGAGGTGCCGCTGAACTGATCCAGCACCGAAAAGAACAAGCCGAAAAGATCCGGCGAATGCCCCAGCGACTTCATGTGATGATTTTTGGTGCTCATGTGGAACATCCCGTCCACGTCGGCGCTGTGGCGCTGGTCGTAGTTTACGCGGAATTTCCGCTCCAGGAAACCGATGGCGCTTTTCACGTTCCCGTTGTCATCCCATTTGTTCAGCTTGGCGAATGTCATGACGCATTTATCGACCTGCGCGTCCGTCCAATTGCTCAGCGCGGACTGCCTCGGTGCGCCGACGAGGAATACGTCTACCAGCCCGGCGACCGCGCCGCACCCGGCCGCGATCAGGTAGTCGTATTTATCGCATTTGTCTTTGCACAGCAGCGCTGCGCCGTCGGGGTCTTTGATGAATGGTATGCTCATGTTGCGCTCCTTTTCGTCCTCAGGTATCAAACTTGCAGTGCAGGCAAGTGGTGTATCCCCACAGACACGCCGCATTAACGCCGTCGTCATTCACAAAGGTACAGTCCTCAATAATGGAATGCTTCGGGCAGCAATTGGTGGCATACCGTTTTGTGTCCGCATCAAATTCAAACGTGCAATCGGTAATTGCAAGCCCACCGTCGCCGTCTGAATCGGACAACAGCGGATCGAAACGCGTGTCATCATCCGTATCGATAAAATCCGGAAGCGCCGTGGACAGGAATTTGCAGCCGCAAATGCTCGAGTCCTCGCTCAAATTCTCCGTTACGAAGAGGTTTTGCACGCCGTTCAAAAAATCGCAGCCGCCCACGTCCAGCTTTGCAGACTCGGAAATCCACGCAAAATAATTGGCGTTGAGCACCTTGCAGTCCTCCATTTCCAGCGACCCGTCGCTGTTGATGAAATATTCGTCATCCTCCTTCGCCCCGCAAAACACAACCTCGCACCCCCGGAACGTCAGCTGCCCATCTTCTGCCAGCTCGATGGACGCCTCGCAGCCGTCTTCGTAGCAAAAAATCTTGCAGTTTTCGTAAACCACACTGCCCTCGATCGTCAGGGAATTTTTGAAATGGATTTCCTCGTTTTCGAATCGCATTTCTTCGCCGCTTTCAACAATGTTTCTCATGGATAGACCCTCCTGTGAAAATAAAATTATTCATACAGCCCGATCATTTTTTGCAGCTCGGCTTTGTACTCCGCCACAAAATCGTCGGGCGCAATGACCTTGACCCAGCTTTTCTGCGAAAGCAAATACATCATAATCCCGTCGCCGTATACTTCCGCCTCAATCAGCGCGCGGCCGCCGCCGATGTCCAGCACCACGGCCGTCGGCAGCCGATCCAGCACCGCCTGCAAAGACGGCCCGCTGAATTCAAACCGGATGGTGCGGCATTTGCCGGGGAACATGAACTGGATTTTCTTGCGCAGCGCGCCCTCGTCGAAGTCCACGCCGTCCGGCAGCGTGAACCGGGTGCGGTGCTCCACCACGGACGTGATCCGATCCACGCGGAAATACACCGGGCTGTACCCCGTGTCCTCCGCCTTGTACGCGACCAGGTAAAAATAGTAATCGCTGAACAAAATCGACACCGGGCGGATGGTGTGAACGACCTTGTCCCGGTTCATTTTGTAATACGTCACCGTGATCTCCGTGCAGGATCGGATGTCCCCGGCCAGCTTCCACAGCATATCGACCACGCCCTCCGCGCAGTCGTGCTTCACTTCGCAGTAATGGTATTTTTCCTTTGCGATCAGGCTGTCCAGCAGGATCTGATCCTTGGCCGAGGTGAACCGCCGCAGCTTCGCGATGATTCGCAGCAGCTCCGGCTTGCTGAACGCGCGGCTGCCGATCAATACTTTGATCACCGCGAGCGTTTCGCTGTCCCGCAAAAAGTCGTCCAGCTGCAGCCGGTAGCACTTGGCCTCCCGGCTGTACACCAGCTCCGTGTGCCCCGCCAGGTCGCGGTTTTCGGCCAGAAAACAGCGGATTTCGCTGATGTCTCTGGCAATGCTTTTGGCCGACACGCCGTACTCGCCTGCTAGGTCGGCAATCGTGATTTTCTCGCCGCGAATCCCGCGCAGGAATATGGCCAGACATCGTTCGTTTTTTTCCATGTTCGTACGCCCTCCGTGAATATCCTGTATTTCCATTATACACCGTTATTTGACACAAATCAATATTTTTCGCAGGAAAGTGAACCGATCTTTTTCAAATGCCGTCGATTTGTGCCGAAATACCGGAATTTGTGGACTTTTGAATTCGATTTTATTATACCATCCCGCACGGACACGGCAATGTCCTTATAAAAATTTTTTTTGGATTTCCAGCGCGAAAGTGCGCAGAAATTCGGGCTTTTCCCGCCCCACCGCATCATTCCGCACCCGGACAAACAATTTTTTCCAATCGCGCGCATATCATTTTGAAAGAACGTCCCAAAATTCGGCGAAGGGGAGTGCGCAGCCATGTGGGAATGGATGGGTTCACTACTGGATCATATCCTTTTTTTGGTACTCAATATTACGTCCGGGTCGTTTCCGAGGCCGCTGTCGGCGGCAGAGGAGGCCGAAAGTTTGCAGCAAATGGCGGCCGGCGACCGCGCCGCGCGCGACCGGCTGATCGAGCACAATCTGCGGCTGGTGGCACATATTATCAAAAAATACTATACCATCCAAAGCGACCAGGAAGATTTGGTATCCATTGGCACCATCGGCCTGATTAAAGCGATCGATACGTTCGACCGCGCCAAAGGCACGCGCCTGTCCAGCTACGCGGCGCGCTGCATCGAGAACGAAATCCGAATGCATTTTCGCAGCGACCGCAAAAACGCGCGCAATGTGTCCATCAGCGAGCCGATTGAGACCGACCGCGACGGGAATACATTGACGTTTATGGATATTATTGCGTGCGAGGATACCATCGCGGAGGACCTGGACTTCAAGTGGAAATCCAGCCGGCTGCGGACGTATATGCGCGAATCGCTGGACGCGCGGGAGCAGCAAATCATCCGCTTGCGCTACGGAATCGATACACCGGAGCCGCTGACGCAACAGGCCGTGGCGGAACGGCTGGGCATTTCGCGCAGCTATGTGTCGCGGATTGAGAAAAAGGCGCTGACCAAACTCCGTCGCCGGTTCGACCGCCCCACGCGGCGGGATCGCCCATGAAGCACGCAATTTCTGCAAACCGTTGTACGCACTCAGCACAAAATGCACCGATTCGACGGCAAAACGCGTCCATTTCGGCGCAATTCTGGCGGAACGCGGGTGTGCTGACGGCGTGTTCGCTGACGATGAGCGTCGCCGGGATGGGGCTGCGCGTGTACCAGACGTCGATCATCGGCGCGGAGGGCATGGGGCTGCTCCAACTGCTGCTGTCGGTGTACTATTTTGCGACAAATTTAGCAGTAAGCGGGTGCAACTTAGCGGCGACACGGTTGCTCAGCGAGCGCGCTGCGCCGGTGCGCTGCATCATGCGCAAATGTTTGGCGCTGTGCGTTGGCTGCGGGACGGCCGCCGGGGCAGGACTGTACGGGGCCGCGCCGCTGCTCGGCGAAAAGCTGTTGGGCGATGCGCGGACGGTGCCGTCGCTGCGCATATTGGCGCTCGGACTGCCGCTGTTGGCCATCTCCTGTTGCTGTCGCGGCTATTTTTTGGCAGTGCGCCGGACGGTTTGCCCCAGTTTGGGGCAAGTCGTGGAGCAGATGACCGTATGGCTGGGGACGGCCGCAGTCCTGCCGCTGTGCGCCCGGCGGGGTCTGACTGCATCGTGCTGCGCGATTGCCGCCGCAATGACGGCCGGGGAACTGGCAGGAAATCTCTGGATTGTATTTTTCGCCCGCAAATCCATCCGAACCCGCCCGCCGTACCGCGACGAATCGGCGCGTCATGACGCCGTTTCGACGCGTCAGATTCTGCACATTGCCGCGCCGGTGGCGCTGGGCTACGACCTGCGGTCGGCGCTGATCGCCGTCGAAAACGTGCTGGTGCCCGCCGGATTAAAGCAGTGCGGCCGGTCGTACGCCGAGTCGCTGGCGTCGTACGGCGTCGTCAAAGGCATGGCGCTCCCGACGGTGCAGTTTCCGGCGGCTTTCCTGACGGCATTTTCGCTGCTGCTGATCCCCGAAGTGGCGCAGTCGCGCGCGGCCGGGCGGCCGGACGAAATCCGCGCGATGGCGCAGCGCGTGTTCCGCCTCTGCCTCGCATTTTCCACGTTCGTGACCGGGGGATTTTTGGTATTTGGCAACGAATTGGGGCAAATCCTCTACTGCAGCGCCGACGCCGGGCGCGCCATGCGCATTTTGTGCCCGCTGGCGCCGCTGATGTACCTCGACAGCATCGTAGACGCCATGCTCAAAGGGCTGGACGAACAGGTCTACTCGCTGAAAGTCAACCTGTCCGACTCCTGCATCCGCATCGTTTTGATGATCGTCCTGCTCCCGCGCTTTGGCATTGGCGGCTATTTGGCAGCATTGACGTGCAGCATTGTCTACAATTCGTTGCTCAGCATCACCCGATTGGTGCGCCAAAGCGGCCTGCGCGTCCGGTTTTGGGATTGGCTCGTCTGCCCGGCATTGTGCGCGGCCGTCGCCTGCCTGAGCGGCCGGGCGGTGGGGCGGCTGCTGCCGTGGACAGGAACGCTGCAAATCGTTGCAGAATGGGGCTTTTCCGCGATTTTATGTGCATTTGCAAACCTTTTGTATCGCAGCGCGTGCGATTCCGAAAATGCAAAGAAATCGACGCTTTTGACGCAAAATTGACGCAAAATAAGCCCGCCGGAACACATCGAGTGCATCCCGGCGGGTTTTGTATAAACTTGGAACTTATTCCGCTTCTTCCAAAATCGGCGTGCTCAGCAGCCCCATCCGATGGAGCCGATATTCGTACGTCCATTCGTACCCGCGGTACGCCCACGCCTGCGGCCCGATCCAGCGCTGGCGCTCGTCGGCCATGTGCATCGGCCCGAAGCAGTTCTGGCGGCTGCCGTACAGCGTGACTTCCAGCATATGGTCGCCCGCGGCCGCGTCGCCCAGCGCCAGCCGGTACGGCGGATAGATGATCGCGCCGCAGTCGCGGCCGTCCAGCTTCACGCGCACCAGCGCGCCGCGATAATGCGGCACCGTCAGCGTCAGCGCGCCGCCATTCGTGTGCACCGGAATACGATATGTGACGTCCGCGCCGTAAAACGGCAGATTCTGCATCGTAACGGTGTCAAAGCCCAGTTGCTGCGGCAGCGGGACAATCGTGCGGCGGCGGCCGTTAAGCCGAACGCCGAAGTCGCCCAGCAGGTAGCACCATTCCAGCCCGACGGTGCTGCCGATCGGCGTGGTGACTTCGATGATGTTTTCGCCCGCGTGCAGTTCCGGCACCGGCACGGTGTCGATTCCGCGGTCGGTGAAGTACCCATCAATTGCCATTTTCACCGGCACGCCGTTGACCGTCATGGTGGAGACGGCGGCGTTTTCCATCGCAAAATGCGCGCCCGTGACCGGGATTTCGCTGTACACGTGGAAACGGAGCGTTGCGGTGTGTGTCAACTGCTCTTTGCCAAACACCCACGGCTGCACGGTGCGGACGTCGGGGTCGAGGTGCAGCGTTTTGGCACACGCCTGGAACGCGCGCAGCAGCTCCTCTTCCGGCGCAAATGCGCCGCCGTCCAGCGCGACCTCGGCCGTGTCCAGCAGCAGGACGTTCGGCTCGTCGAGCGTGTAGTCGGCAATTTCCGGCAGGCGAATTTCGTGGTGCGGGACGGCGCGCCGTTTGCCGACGGCCAGCGCCCCGGCGCCCGGCGTCAGGCGCAGCAGCAGCGAATCGTAGTCATACAGCTCCGCCGTCAGCGTCGTCCAGCCGGCTTCGGCAACGTACGCGACCGGATGCGTCTCGCCGGTCTGCGTGTCGTACACCGTGGGGTGGAATTCGCCGCGGATGCGCAGCTGCACCGCGCGGCCGACCGGGTCGCCGGTATACGGATTGGTGCGGGCGGCGACGTCCGGATTGTACGGGTCTTTCGCGTGCGCGATGAACAGCCACTTGTCCGTGCCGTCGGCGCGCAGCTGGTAAATCAGGTTGTCCGTGCGGTTGCCGGTGGCAACGTCGTGCAGATCGACGGTGCGGACGCTTTCCAACGCGTCCAGCAGCACCGGCTGCGCAAACGGGATGCATTCGCACTGGCGCGCCAGCAATTGTCCGCGGTCAGACGGGACGGCGTCCGCGCGCGTCGGCAGGTCGCCGACGAAGATCACCCGGCCGCCCGCCGCGCGGAACGCTTCCAGCCGGTCGAGCGTCGTGGCGCGCAGCGTCTCGCACCCCGGCACCAGAATCACGTCGTACGCCATTTTGCCGACCTGCAGCGGCGCACCGGCCGCCGGGCAGAGCTGCGGCAGCAGCGATTCGCTGATAAAGTCGAAATCGATGGTGCCCATCAGCAGCCATTCCGTGATGTTTTTGAAATTGGTATCCATTTGCGCGCGGACGGCGGCGGTCTGTTCCGTCGGCCCCCAATGCAGCCAATAGCTTTCGATCGGGTGAATCACGCCGACGCGCACGTCCGGCGTGCCGCGGGTGAGCGCCGTATTGACGCGTGCGAAGTGGTCCTCCACCAGCCCGTATTGGTCGCCCCATGTAGATTGGTAATGAATGGACGCCGGATAGTCGCGCTTGGCGGTGCCTTTCATCGTGTACCAGCTGAGGTGCGGCACGCGGACGGTCACGCCGAGGGCGGCTTGCCAGTCGCCGTTCAGCTTGTGGCCGCGGAAGTCGAAGTCCCAGCCCGTGACGCCGTACAGCTCGCTCATCACGCCCGCGCGGCCGAACTGGTGCGCGGCGGACTGCGCCTGCTTGGCAGTGGTGTATTCTTTGGCACTGCACAGCATATCGATGCCCGGCAGTTCAAACCCGCGGTACGACCGCATCGCTTCGCCGACGGCGCCCGTTTGGCTGCCGAGCGTCGGTTCGTTCAGCACATGGCCGGTCAGCGCGATGCCGTGCGCATCGCACCATGTGCCGATCTGGTCGCTGAACGCTTCGGTGAACCGCTCGGTGACGTGATCGTGGAAATGGTAGCGCGCGGTCGAAACCCGGCCGTCCGGCAGTTCCCAGAACAGCTCCGGAATCGCATCGGCCAGTTCTTCGCCATACGCGGCGCGGAACGTCTCCGGCAGGTCGTCCGTCCACGGGAGCGTCACGTCGCGCCGGTCAGCCGGGAACCGCAGCGTGCCCAGTGCCGGATGGTTCGGCTCGTCGGTGAAAATCGCCGGGACAGTTTTGCCGAATTCGTCGCCCACCACGGCGGCATAGCGGTCGTGCGTGATCTCGATGAATTTGCGGACGGCTTTGGGATTCAGCGTGTCGAGGTAGGTCTGGTTGTTGAACCATGCGGACGGCAGATTCAGCACCTCATATGCGTACCATTTTGTGCCTTTTGCTTCCGCATCGGGTGCAATCCGCCGGCCGGACACCAGGCACCCGTCCGCGTCCAGCACCACGTCGTAGCACGCGAACGGCCAGCCGTCGATCGCTTCCAGTTGACCGCCGTTGCCGTCCGGAATCGCCCGGCCGGTCTGCGGGCGCGCGTCGCCGCCGTCAAACGGGCGGGTGAGCGTGCCGTCGTCGTGCGCGGTGAACGGCTGCACCGTCATCAGCAGCCGCCGCGTGCGGTAGGCTTTGTCTTTTGTGACCAATCCGCCCGCTGCGCCGGACGCCCAGCGGTCCTCGTCGTACAGCCACGCGAGCATCTCCTCCTGCTTGGCCTTGTCCACGCAGGCGCGGATCAGCGCCATGAACTCGTCGCTCAGGTACGGGGTGCTCATCCCCGACCGGACGTGCATATGGAACCCGCCCAGCCCCATTTTTTTGAAAAATTCGATTTGCCGCAACAATTCGTCGCGCTGCAAGTCGCCGTTCCACGCCCAAAACGGGGTGGCGCGGTACTCCGCCGTCGGCGCGCGGAACAGCGCGTCGCTGAGTTGCTGCGATTGATTTTTGGGATACAGCATTTTTTCTGTCCTTCCTTTCGCCCGGCAGATTGCCGGTTGCTTTGCCTTCATTATAACAGATTTTCCGGAAAAAACAACCCGTATTTTTTAGGACTTATGGGCGGTGATTTTGTGGCTTTGGGGGTGTGGGGGTTCGTCCGTCTCCATCCTCCCCAAAACAGCACCCATGCAGCCGCGCCCCGTCCGAATTTCATGCGCCTGCGTCCGGCGCATTTCCGCCCCGTCCGCCCGCAGCGTTCCGTTTCCGCATCAGCAGCATACCACACCGCGCGCCCCTGTGCAGGCGCGCAGAACAATAATTGCAGCTTTTTTTGCCCAATCGCTTGCCATCCGGGGAAAAAGGTGTTATAATGAGAATGAAATTCACATGGCTCAAACGAAAAACCAGATTTACACGGTGAAAGGACGGATACCCGTTGAAAAATTTTGAAGTCAATACCCGAATCACCTTCGGCGAAAACGCGCTGGATCGTCTGCTGGCGCTGGAATACCGCAAAGTGATGGTGCTGGCCGACCCGTTTGTCGTCACCAGCGGACTGATCCGGCAAGTGACCGGCCGGCTCGAACAGGCGCACATCGCGTTCACCGTGTTCGACGACGTGGTGCCCGACCCGCCGCTGGACAAAGTGATCCACGGCGTGACCACCGCGCTGCGCGAGCGGCCGGAGTGCATGATCGCCATCGGCGGCGGCAGCGCGATCGATCTGTCGAAATCGGTGCGCAAATTCGCCACGCAGACCGAGCCGGGGTTCCGCCCGTGCCTGATCGCGATCCCCACCACGTCCGGCACCGGCAGCGAAGTCACGTCGTTCGCCGTCATCACCGACCCGGACAAAGGCGTGAAGTACCCGCTGTCGGAGGACAGCATGATCCCGGACGAAGCGATCCTGGACGAAGAGCTGGTCAAGTCCGTTCCGGCGTCGATCACGGCGGACACGGGGATGGACGTGATGACCCACGCGATCGAGGCGTATGTTTCGGTCAACAACAATGAGTTTTCCGCGGCGCTCGCCGAAAAATCGGTCGAAATCTGCGGCCAGTTTCTGCTGCGCTCGTACAACGACAATCACGACGCGCACGCCCGCCGCAAAATGCACATCGCGTCGTGCCTGGCGGGGCTGGCGTTCAACTCGGCGTCGCTCGGCCTGAACCACGGCATGGCGCATCAGCTGGGCGCCACGTTCCACATCCCGCACGGCCGCGCCAACGCGATCCTGCTGCCGTACATCATCGAGTTCAACTCCGAAATCGATATGCACTCCAAAAGCCGCCCGGTGTACGCGCCGTGCGTCCGCAAATACTGCAACATGGCGCGCATCCTCGGTGTGTCCAACTTCAACGAAATCACCACCATCCGCGCGCTGGTGTCGTACATTCAGTTCATGAACAAAGAGATGAACATCCCGCTGTCCGTTTCGGCGCTGGGCGGGATCAGCGAAGGCGAATACATGAGCAAAGTCGAATTCATGGCGGAAATGGCGCTGAAAGACGCCTGCACCGCCACCAATCCACGCACCCCGACCAAGCGCGAGGTGATGGAGATTTATCATAAGATTTGGCAGGGATGACAAAATGTCAGGAAAAAAACAAATGCAAGAGGACGACTACGGTGTGATCGAAGAGGTCGAAATCGTCAACGGGCAAACAATCTACAACGTGCGGCCCAAGCCCATGAGCGACGCGATGCTGTCCAGGCGCCTGGGGAAGTACCAGGCGATCGAAACCGCCACGATGGTGCTGGGCATCGCCGTGGTGCTGGCGGGCGTGGTTTCGCTGTTCGTGCTGCGCAACGTGCTCGTGCTGGGCGTGCTGATGTTTTCGGGCGTCGGGATCATCGTCGGGCTGTCGCAGCCCGCCCAAAAGGCGAAACGGGAGCTGCTGTTCCGGGAACTGGGCATCGAATTCCGCGAAGAGCTGAACCGCACCTTCGGCCCCGAACCGAAGAACCCCGCCATGCCCATCAGCAGCGAAATCGTGCGGTCGGACAATCCGCTGTCCGTGGACTGGACGAACAGCACCGTGCTGCACTTCCGCGAAGGGGTGCACAACGGCCACCGTTTTTCCGCCGCCAACGTGAAGCTGGAACGCTTCGTGGAGGAACGCTCCGGCCCCGACTGCGAAAACTGGACGTCCCACCTCGAAACGGTGTTCCAGGGGATCATCGTCCGCTGCGCGGATGTCTGCGGCCCCGACCTGTATGTGGAAATCCGCGACCTGTTCAAGCCCCGGAGCGATGCGGATTTGACCGACCCCGACGTGTTCCGCCGGTATTTTGCCGCCCGTAACGAGTACTGCCTGTCGGCGGACGACCGGGTCACGCCGGAGATGCGTGCGCTGGTGGCGCAGCTGGAATCCTTTGCCGGCCGCAGCAAGGTCGCCAACCTCACCTTCCGCAACGGCGAGCTGATGGTGGCGCTGAACACGGACTACTCCTTTGCCGACCTGCCGCCCCAGCTGGATCTGCGGGACATCGACGGCATCCGCAAATGGTTCACCGCCTCGCTGAAAAGCATGGGGCAGCTGATCGACCGCATCTATGCCAGCCCCGCGGTGCAGCAGGGTGCGGGGGAGACACGGTGAACCGCCCTGCCTGGGTGGTGCGGGACGTACAGCCCCGTTCCGATTACACCTTGCTGCTCACATTCGCGGACGGCGAGCAAAAATTGTACGACGCGCGTCCGCTGCTGTGCAAGCCGATTTATGCGCAATTGAAAAATGTGGGATTTTTCATGCGCGCAAAGGCGGAATGCGGAACCGTCGTGTGGAACGACGACATCGACATCGCGCCGGAGCACCTGTATGTGTCCGCCAGCAAAATTCCGAACTGAATTTTTGCATCCCCCTCAAAAATGCCGAAAAGTAAACATCCCGCCGGGAAACGATGATGCATTCGCCGCGCCGAAGTACTGTAATGAATCCGTCATTCGGTATCGGAGGGATTTTTTGTGAAAAAATATTACGACCTGTGCATCCTGGGCGCGACCGCGTACGCAGCGGGCGTCGGCGGAAAAAGTTTTTTCAAAAAAATCAGTTTTTTTTGAAAAAACACTTGCATTTTCAAATCAGCTGTGCTATAATATACAACGTTCCAATCACGGGGGCGTAGCTCAGCTGGGAGAGCGTACGGTTCGCATCCGTAAGGTCGAGAGTTCGATCCTCTTCGTCTCCACCATATCCATATCATCCGAACCCTATTGCAAGTGGGGTTCGGATTTATTTTTTCCATCCGTACGATTTTCCCCGCAACCCACTCCCATCGCCCCCAATTATCTTGCAAAACCCCTTGACAAATCGCGCTTCCCCGCGTATAATAGTTCTGTTCAGGCAAAGGCGTCGGAACGGGAGTGTTCCCGGGGACGCCTTTGTCTCTTTTTTGGGGCGAATCGTGGAAAGATCAACGAATTGGATGGAGGTTTTTGTCAATGACGAAGTATATTTTTGTGACCGGCGGCGTGGTGTCCGGGCTGGGCAAGGGCATTACGGCGGCGTCGCTGGGGCGGCTGCTGAAAGCGCGCGGGCTGAAAGTGGCGGCCCAAAAGCTGGATCCGTACATCAACGTGGACCCCGGCACCATGAGTCCGTACCAGCACGGCGAGGTCTATGTGACCGAGGACGGCGCGGAAACCGACCTGGACCTGGGCCACTACGAGCGGTTTATCGACGAGGATCTGAACCGGTATTCCAACCTGACGACGGGCAAGGTGTATTGGAACGTGCTGAACAAAGAGCGCCGCGGCGAATACCTGGGGTCCACGGTGCAGGTGATTCCGCATATTACCAATGAGATCAAGGACTTCGTCTACCGCGTCGGCAAACAAACCGATGCCGACGTCGTCATCACCGAGATCGGCGGCACCATCGGCGACATCGAGTCGCAGCCGTTTTTGGAAGCGGTGCGCCAGGTGGCGCTGGAAGTGGGGCGCGAAAACAGCCTGTTCATTCATGTGACGCTCGTCCCGTATCTGCACGGCTCCGAAGAGCACAAGTCCAAGCCGACGCAGCACTCCGTGAAAGAGCTGCGCGGCATGGGCATCAACCCGGACATCATCGTCCTGCGGTGCGACCGCCCGCTGGAAGATTCCATCTTCAAAAAAATCGCGCTGTTCTGCAACGTGAAGCCCGACTGCGTGATCGAAAACCGGACGCTGCCGATTTTGTACGAAGCGCCGCTGATGCTGGAGGACGCGAACCTGTCGGGCGTGGTGTGCCGCGAGCTGCATATTGACGCGCCCGCGCCCGACCTGACCGAATGGAAAGCGCTGGTCAACCGCATTGCCCACCCGCTGCACACCGTCCGGATCGGCCTGGTCGGCAAATATGTCCAGCTGCACGACGCGTACCTGTCCGTCGCCGAAGCGCTGCACCACGCCGGCTACGGGCTGGACGCGCAGGTGCAGATTGAATGGATCGATTCCGAGCAGATCGCCGACGGCAATGCCGCGCAGGTGCTGGCCGGGCTGGACGGCATCATCGTCCCCGGCGGATTCGGCAGCCGCGGGATCGACGGGATGATCGCCACGGCGCGCTACGCCCGCGAGCATCACGTCCCGTACCTGGGCATCTGCCTGGGGATGCAGATTGCCGTGATCGAATTCGCGCGCCACGCCGCCGGGATTGCGGACGCGGATTCCGGCGAATTCGACGAGCTTTGCCCGCACAAAGTGATCGACTTTATGCCCGGCCAAAGCGACGAGATCGACAAAGGCGGCACGCTCCGGCTGGGGCGCTACCCGTGCAGCATTCGCCCCGGCACGCGGATGGCGCAGTGCTACGGCGCAGCGACCATCTCCGAGCGCCACCGCCACCGCTACGAATTCAACAACGATTTCCGCGCCCCGCTGGAATCGGCTGGGCTGGTGCTGAGCGGCCTGTCGCCGGACGGCCGGCTGGTGGAGACGGTGGAACTGCCGGACGAGCCGTTCTTCGTCGGCGTCCAGTATCATCCGGAATTCAAGAGCCGTCCCAATAAACCCCATCCGCTGTTCGTCGGGTTGGTGCGCGCGTCGCTCGCCCGGGCGGAGGCGGCGCAATGAGCGCCCTGCACGAGGAGTGCGGCGTGTTCGGTATCTGGTCGCCGCACGCCGCGCCCGTGGCGCATACCGTCTACTACGGCCTGTACGCGCTCCAACACCGCGGGCAGGAAAGCTGCGGCATCGTCGTCTGCCGCGACGGGCAATTCACGTCGCACAAAGACCTGGGCTTGGTGCACGAAGTTTTTCCGCCGGAGACAATGGCCGCCTTCCCCGACGCGACGATGGCGGTGGGGCACGTCCGGTACAGCACGACCGGCGGGCTGACGCGCGCCAATTGCCAGCCGATCGAAGTGTTTCACCGCGGCCAGCCGATGGCGCTGGCGCACAACGGCAACCTGAGCAATGGCGCGGCGCTGCGCCGTGCATTGGAAAATGACGGCGCAATCTTCCATTCAACGAGCGACACCGAGGTGATCGCCTACCTGTTCACCCGGGCGCGGATGACCAGTGCCTCGCTGGCCGAGGCAGTGCAGCAGACGATGGCGCAGCTGGACGGGGCGTATTCGCTGCTCTTTCTGTGCGCCGACTGCCTGATCGCGGTGCGCGACCCGCACGGATTCCGCCCTCTCTGCATCGGCCGGACGGCCCACGGCGCCCGCATCGTCGCGTCCGAAAGCTGCGCGCTGCAAGCCGTCGGCGCGGTGCCGGAGCGCGACATCGCCCCCGGCGAGATCGTGCTGCTGGACGATTCCGGTGTGCACAGCATTCAAACCCCGGTCGCGCCGCGGACGCCGTGCATCTTTGAATACATCTACTTTGCCCGGCCGGATTCCGTGATCGACGGCGTATCCGTCCACGGCGCACGGCTGCGCGCCGGTGCATTGCTGGCGCAGGCGCATCCCGCGGACGCCGACGTGGTGATCGGCGTGCCGGATTCCGGCCTGGACGCGGCGCTGGGGTATGCCAACGCCTCCGGCATCCCGTACGGCATCGGGTTCACGAAGAACAAATACATCGGCCGGACGTTCATCGAGCCGACGCCGGGGGAGCGCGTCAATCTGGTGCAGATCAAGCTCAACCCCATCCGCGAGACGGTGGCGGGCAAGCGGGTGGTGCTGGTGGACGATTCGCTGGTGCGCGGCACCACCAGCCGCCAGATCGTGCGGCTGCTGCGCGACGCGGGCGCGACGGAGATTCACCTGCGCGTTTCGGCCCCGCCGTTCCGCAACCCGTGCTACTACGGCACCGACATCGACTCCCGAGAGCACCTGATCGCCTGCCGCTACACCGTCCCGGAAATTGCCGCCCGCATCGGGGCGGACAGCCTGGGCTATCTGCCGGCGGAAGCGCTGACGCAGCTGATCGGTTCGCCGGATTATTGCGCGGCCTGCTTTACGGGGGCATATCCGACGGCGGTGGAGGATTCTGTTATTTTAGATAATAGATAATAGATATTTTGTTTTGCCTGTGGTGTTTGGCAAATTTCAACTAAGTTTATGCTGCGGGGGGTGCAAAAAGGCCCGGGTTTTGCGGATGCAAAATCCGGGCCTTTTCGGGCGGCTCCGTTCGTACCAATTTTCCGCGCGGTTTTTCGATCACTGCAAAGCCGTGTATTCAAATAATTTCGGCATACACAAATCAATTGCCCTGATTTTCCCGTTTTCAATGTCCAGCAGCATAATCACCCGAACTTCGGCGGAGCCTTGCGATATGGCAATCGCTTCCTGTTGACACGGACGGCTGATGGCCACTTTTCGGGCGCGTGGAAAACAACCGCTTTTTGCAATCACTTTCGATTTGGCTGTCAGGTATTCGCATATCTGATCCCTTCCGCAAATTTCATCAAAAACCCACTGCGAACGATATATGCAGTTTTCGGCTAAAATATTTTTCAGTCCGGAAAAATCGTTCGAATTGTAAAACGCAATCATTTGCGCTATTGCATTCATATCCCATTCCCTCCATGATCTCATCATTCTGCGTCTATACGTTCATTTCCCTGAAACCGTCAATCCTCCTTCTGCGATTCATACCGAAACGCGCCCTGCCGGTACTGCGTGCGGTACTGCGTCGGCGACAAATGTTTCTTTTGCAGGAAGATTTTTGAAAAATGATTGGCGTCCGTGAACCCGCACGAATACGCAATCTCCGTGACGGACAGCTCGGTGGTGCACAGGTAATCCGCCGCCGCGCTCAGCCGGATGCGCAGCAGATACGTCTGCGGCGACACGCCGTACGTCCGCTTGAACGCCCGGAACAGCGCCGACCGGCTGATGTTGACCGCCTTTGCGATTTCTTCGACCGTGATCCGGTACGAGTAGTTCTGCCCAATGTAATCGACCGCGTCGATCAGGTACGACCCGTCCGTCGGCTGCGCCATCGCGCACCCGCGCAGCGTCGCCAGCAGCGCCAGCAGCGCCCCGTTCATCGCGAGCGCGCCGGCCGCGCTGTCCGCTGCCGTCCGCAGCTGCGCCAGCGCGGCTTCGCTGGCCGCCGGGTCGCTGCTGGTCAGAATCGGCTCCCGCGCGCTGGCCCCCGCCATCGCCAGCCATTCGGGCGCGCTGGTGCCGTGGAACCCAACCCACGCGTACTGCCACGGGTCGGCCGCGTCGGCCGTGTATTCCGTGACCGCGCCGGGCACGATCAAAAACGCCTGCCCCGCGCCCAGCGTGTACGCCTTGCCGCCGGTGCGGAACACGCCGCGCCCGCGGAGGATATAATGAATCAAGTAGTGATTGCGCACGGCGGGACCGAACGAATGGCCCGGCCGGCACGCCTCTTCGCCCAGGTGCCACACCCGCAGCAGCTCCGGATTGCCCATGCGACCGCCTCCTGTTTTGACCGATGAATTTCCGGTTCCATTGTAGCACACTCTGCGCCGGTGCACAAGGGATTTCGGCGAAAAAATTCGGATTGCAACATAAACACCCGAAAAAGCTCCATCAAATACTATCATTTGCCGCGCAAACGCGGTACAATAAAGACAGCGCGGGGCACACGCCCCCGCACAAAAATCCAACGATATAAAGGAGACAAAATCCGATGTTAATCACAAGACCGCCGATGGGCTGGAACAGCTGGAACACCTTTACCAAGGACATTGACGAAAAAATGATCCTGGAAACCGCCGACGCGATGGTTGCCGAAGGACTGCGCGACGCAGGGTACGAGTACCTGGTGATCGACGACTGCTGGTCGGAGCGCGAGCGTGACGAAAACGGTCAGCTGGTTGCCGACCCGATCAAGTTCCCGCACGGGATGAAATACGTCGCCGACTACGTCCACAGCAAAGGGCTGAAATTCGGGATGTATTCGTGCGACGGCACCCGCACCTGCGCCGACTACCCGGCCAGCTTCGGCCATGAGTTCGACGATGCGCGCTACTTCGCGTCCGTCGGCGTCGATTACCTCAAATACGACAACTGCTACAAGCCGAGCACCGTCCCCGGCAAACTGCTGTACAACCGGATGAGCATGGCGCTCAAAGCGAGCGGGCGCGACATTGTGTTTTCCGCGTGCAACTGGGGTGCGGAGGATGTAGAGCAGTGGATCCGCTCCACCGGGGCGCACCTGTACCGCTCTACCGGCGACATCACCGACACGTTTGTTTCGATGAAAGACATCGCCGAAGGCCAGCTGGAAAAACTGCCCTACGCCGGCCCCGGCTGCTTCAACGATGTCGATATGCTGATCGCCGGGCTGTACGGCAAAGGCAACGTTGGGTTCGGCCACGGCTGCACCGAGTCCGAATACCGGATGCATTTCGCGCTGTGGTGCTTTTACGGCGCGCCGCTGATGATCGGCGCGGACGTCCGCTGCCTGACGCCGGACACCAAAGCCCTGCTGCTGAACAAAGACCTGATCGCCATCGACCAAGACGCGGAGTGCCGCCCGCCGTTCGTGATTAAGTCGCAGAAAGACGTCGGGATGCAGCTGTTCCGCCACCTGGAAAACGGGGAATATGCGTTCGGGTTCTTCAACTTTATGGACAAAGCGTCGCCGTACTTTTTCCGGTGCAACCTGTACGATGTCGGTCTGCCGGACGACGGAACCTACGGGTTCGAAATCACCGACGTGTTCACCGGCGAAACGCTCGGCTGCTTCAGCGAATCGTTCCAGCCGGCGGTCGCCCCGCACGACTGCCGCGTATTCCGTGCGAAGCTGGTCAAAATGAAATGAGCGCCTGCAAGCAATGCGGCCGCCCGCTGGTGCCGGACGAAATCGCGATTTACAAGCGGCTGGTGAACCGCGGTGCGACGGAGTACCTGTGCCTGACGTGCTTTGCCGAAAAGTACCGGGTCACAGAGGAACAGCTGCACGAAAAAATCCGGTTTTTCCGGAACATGGGATGTACGCTGTTCGGGTGACGCCGGAGTGTCCATAAAAAAATCGCCGTTCCCGCTTGACAAAAGTGCGGAACGGCGGTATAATATAAGTGTAAACGAGGAGCACTGATACGACGGTGCCCCTACGCAGTGATTTAAAAAACTAAACCGCGCGCTTGGAGGCTGGGCGGTTTAGTTTTTTTTGAATAATGCGATGGTCATAACCGCTAATGTAAGAACATCAACGACCAGCATGAAAATCTGAATCAGAGCTTCATACGACACCATATACATCCACCCCCTTTCGGGGGAAACTAAAACCCCCAATTTGGATTTGCGCTGGGGGCAGCCGCCTTTGTTGTATCAATGGATTCCTCGTTTACATTTTCTATTATAAATGAAAAACCGGAGCTTGTCAAGCCGGAAACCGGAAAATGGTGAAAATTGTGGAACAACCGCGCCCGGATGACCGGACGGGTCAGGTTACGCTTTTTCCAGCCGGTATGTCCGCTGATGGTAGTCTACCGTTACGCGCGACCCGTCGCTGTACGTCGTGCGGAACACCCCGTCTGCAATTGCTTCGTGCCGATCCATAAATTCATATTGCAGGTACGACAGTTTCCGGAAGTCGTCGGCCATTCCTTTCAGTTCCGATACGCTGCGTGCCATCTGCGCGTCGGTGGCGGTGGTAAGCCCTTTGCCGATCTCGTCGGCGTGCCCGTGAAATTCCATGTGGAAATACGCCAGCGGTCGGCCGCCGAATTCGATGTTTTTGAGCCGTTTGCATTCATTTTCCGGCGGTGCGCCGGCAAATTGGCGGTAGGTGCCCGTTTCCCACGACGTATTGTGCAGTACGATCCCGTGATATACCAGTTCCCACAGCGGGATCACCCGGTCACACATCGCCAGCCGGGGCGCCAGGGTTTCGTCGGAATGAACCAGCAGCGCGAAGTCCAGGCTGCCGATGTTGATGTCAAATGCGCCTTCGGAGCTGAACCCGCCCATCAATTGCTGCGTCAGCGCCATAATCTGACCGTTGCACGCAGCGGAGTCGCGCCGATTGAGCGGGTGACGCGGATTGCAGCATTTGCGCGGTGGATGCAGGGAAATGACATCGATGTAATGAATGCCCCGGAACCCCAGCGCCGCGACCTTTGGCAGCATCACGGCGGCCTGGCGCGCGGCGGCTGCCGGGCACAGCTGATACATCCGCCCGCCGCTCCACGCGTTTTCGTCCACGGACAGCGTGCCGTTTTTGTGCATCAGAATATCGTCCGGATTCCACAGCTCCGACACGGCATACGCGTCGGAACTGTTGGTGTGGCACGTCATCTGGTATCCGTTTTGCTGACCGTACCGGATCAGTGCGCGCAGCTTCTGTTCCCCGCCGAGCGCAGGTTCCACCGGGAACAGCTGCGGGTAGCGGCCGTCGTGGCCTTTGACGTTCCACCCGATCAGGCAAAATTCCGCTTTGTCTATGCCCTGGCGCTTGAATTCGCCGATCAGGTCGCGCATCCGGTCAAATGTGCAGCTGACGACCATTTCCGGCTCCGTTTCGGGGGTTTGTGTTAAGACCGGTGTGGGAACCGGCTTCATCCCCATCCGGATCCGGACGTTCATCGATTCGGCGGCGTACCGCAGGTACGGATTGGTTTGCGCCCGGATTTTGAGCGGAACGCACGCGCCGCGATCCAGCTGGAACCGGCGGTAGCGCCGCGCCATTCCGCAGTAGTCTGCGTTGTCCCCGCGCAGCGTGCAATACCGCACGGCGATGTCTTCGTACGGACGCTCGCCGTCCAGGCGGAACCGCGGGAAAATATAATGGATCCCGCCGCGGACACCGACAACGGTATCGTAGTCGCACCGCATTCCGGTGACGATGGCGACAAAGCACGCATCCGCCCGCCGGACTCCGAAAATCGGCAGTGCGCTGCCCTCGATGATGTGTTCACAGTCCGGCTGCGGACGGAAGCTGCACATCATATAGCTGCTTTTGACGTAGGGACCGCCGCGCGGCGCAACCATATAGCCGGATTCGTGCGCGGCGGCGTTTTCGTATTCGGGCGCAAAGTCCAGGTCAAACGTTCCGTCCGGGACGTCTGCCGCCGGGACAACGGCGTCAAATTCGTCGCCGTCCGGCCGGATTTGCACCGGGATCCGCGCGATTTGCGTGCGGGCTTTGCTGTAAGCGTATGCGTACATCATGATTACTTTCCTCCGTTATGAATGCGTCCCGCGGGAATTCCCGATGCTGCCGGCCGCGCCGAATTCCCCCGCCGTTTTGGATGCCGGCTGCGGAACGAACCCCATTTCATGCTTTTTCATTATAGCAATCGAAACGATGCAGTGTCAAGGGGTTCGGCACATGATGTCGTTATTGTGCCCCAAACGGCATCATTGTGCGCAAAATACCGGGAAACGAATGACAATATTTCGGTACGGAATTCGGATTTTGCCGCTCCGGAACCCGGAACCGGTTGAAACCGGTGAAAAGACGGCGTCCGGCTCGCCGAAGAATCGGCAGACCGGACGTAATACAGGTTTTACCGGGTTATTCTGCTGCTGCGCATCCAGCCCCGCCGCGCAGCCCGCCGCCGCGCACGACGACCTTCACCGTGCCCGGACGGTCGGTGCGAACCACCGCAACCGCGCGGCCTTCAAACGCGTGCGCCCGGTTCGAGGTGTAAACGTCCTCGTTTTTGGGGTCGCCGCTGAAAATGCCCATCAGCTCGCCGCCGTCCACAAAGCATTCCAGCGGGGTGGACGCGTTCGGCACGCGGTCGCCGGCATCGTCGGTGACGGTGATGTCAAAATAGCACAAATCGCGCCGATCCGCCGCAAAGGACGCGCGCTCCGCCGCCACATCGATGGCCGCCGGTGCGCCGACGGTGTGCAGGGCAGACGATGCGCCGCGCTGCCCGCCGTAAATCGCGGTAGCGGTCAGCGTGCCCGGCTCGTACGGGATGTCCATCCGCGCAATGGCCTTTTCCGGTTTTGTGCAGCCCAGCACGCGGCCGTTCAGTGTCCATTCAATCTCATCGGCGTCGGTGTACACTTCGGCCGGGACGGGCTTGCCGATGTATTCCGCCGGGTACGTCCAGGTGTCGAGCACGTCGTACCAATGCCAGTGCGTGCCGGAAAATTCCTCGCCGTAATGCATCGGATGCGTGGTGAAAATGCGCGGCGCAGTGTGCCCGATCCACACGGCCTCGCGGAAATACGACTGCGGGCGGCGGTACCCGCACAAATCCAGGTCGCCCTGGAAGCAGGTGCGCCACGGATATGCCGTCAGCGAGATATTCGGAATGTACCCCTCGCGCTTCCAGCAGGAGCGCCCGGCGCCGGCTTCGCCCAGATTGTCGTACGCCGTCCAGGTGAAGTCGCCGATGGCATGGTCATTGTCCAGCACGGCGTGCCACGAATCGTAGAACAGCAGCGCCTGCGTTTCCGATCCCCAGATCACGCGGTTCGGGAAAATCTCGTGGTCGGACGCATAGCGGAAGTACAGGTAATTGTACCCCACAATGTCCAGCGCATTCATATACGGCTCGGTGCAGTACGCAAATTCGTCTTTGCCTTCGGCGGCCGCCTTGCGCAGCATTTCAGCTTTGCGGGTTGCTTTGGCGGTGCGGTAGGCTTCCGGCATATCCGGGTCGTCGCGTTCCCACATTTCGCAAATGCCGCTGGTGACGGGGCGCGTGGTGTCGTACCGGCGAATCTCATCGGCCAGCCGGGCGGCCCACATTGCGCCGTCGGATTGCCCGTCGCGCTCAATGATTTCATTGCCGATCGAGTAGCTGACCACGCACGGATGGCTGCGGTCGCGCTGCACCATATACGCAATGTCCCGTGCCCACCAGTCGCCGAACGCCAGGTGGTAATCGTCCGCCGTTTTGCCGCAATTCCACATATCGAACGCCTCGTCCATCACCAGCATCCCGATCCGGTCGGCAACTTCCAGCAGCGCGAGCGACGGCGGATTGTGCGCGATGCGCACCGCGTTGAACCCGGCCGCTTTCAGCCGGGACAGCTTGCGCTGCTCCGCCGCCGGGAACGCTGCCGCGCCCAGCACGCCGTGATCGTGGTGGATGCAGCCGCCGCGCATTTTGACGGTGCGGCCGTTCAGCCGGAATCCGTGCGCCGCGTCGAACGCGATGGTGCGGATACCGAGCGTTGTTTCCGCCGTGTCGGTCACGTCGCCGCCGACGGTGATTTCTGTCCGGATGGTGTACAGCGTGGGCGTGTCGAGATCCCACCGCTGCGGGTGCGGCACGGTCAGCGATACGGTCAGCGGGGTTTTGCCTGCGGCTGCGCAAACGGCATCGGTCGATTCCGCCGCAACCTGCCCGTCGGGCGCAACGATGGTGGTTTTCACCTGTGCGTCGGCGTTACGATCCGCTGCAATCTGATACGCAACCCGGATTTCGGCCGCCGCTTCGTCCGCGCGCACCGTCGTTGCAAACACGTCCCACGGCTCCACGCGCACCGCGCCGCCCGTCCACAGGAACACGTCGCGGTACAGCCCCGCGCCGGAGTACCACCGTGTGGACGGCTGAATCGGCCGCGTTTCGATGCGCAGCTGGTTCAGCGCATGGGGGTACATTTTTGCCGTCAGGTCCACCAGCAGCGGGGTGTAGCCGTGCGGATGAATCGCCAGCAGGTCGCCGTTGAGCGAAACGTGCGCGTTCATGTACGCGCCGTCCACGTCCAGGATGCAGTGCGCGTCGGGCAGCGTGAGGTATTTGGTGTAGGTGCCGTTGTCCGCGTTAAAGTATCCGTTCTGGGCGCCGCCGGGCGCGTCCGGCGTCCGGGGCAGCGAAACGGCGTAGTCGTGCGGCAGATCGACCGTAATGCTTTGCCGGCCGCCGCAGACAAACTGCCATTCTTTGGAGATGCAGATTTTCTTCATTCAATATCCAATCCTTTCCGTAATGAGGTGGGCTTCGTTTCAACTTTATCATACCGAAGAATTTCCGCAAAGTCAATACGGTTTTGAAAATTGAGCAAGATCGTTATATCCTGGCAAGAATTTGATATCGCCGAACCCGGAAAAAATAACGTATTTTGCCCCGTAATTTGATATCGCCGAACGCCGGAAAATAACGCGCGCCAAGCCGTTGACATCCCGTCCGCCCTGTGCGATACTGACAGCATCGACCGGAATTCGAGGGCGGAATCCAAATGTACACCATCCAAAACGGCAAACTGTACCGGGACGGCAAAGCGGTATTCGGGGTGGGCGTGTCGTACTACGCGTCGTACCACGCGCGCAAAGTCCCCGTGCCGCCGGGCGAAAAAGTCGTGTTCACCCCGACCGTGACGCACCTTGCCCCGGACGAACAGCAGGCGCTTGCCGACTTTGCCGCGCGCGGCGGCATCGTGTTCAGCGCCGACGCGGCAGGCTACCAGCACTGCAAAGGCGCGTACAGCCGCCTCGGCGCGCAGCCCACGCCGTTCCGCTGCGGACTCCCGGCGTACGACGCGGTCGAAAGCACCGGCGTGCGCCCGCAGGTCACCAAAAGCGAATCCCGCGACCTGCTGATGGAAACGCTGACCGGCGACGGTTACTACCTGATCTGCCTGACGAACGGCACGAACCTGAAAAAGCCGTTTGAAAACGTCCAAATCCGCGCCGCATTCGACTTCCGCGAAGCGACGCTGTATACGTTTGAAAACCCAACCGGCGCGGCGCTGGCCGTCCGCGACCGTTCGTTCGTCGTGGACCGCATCGGGGACGGCGGCTTTGTGCTGCTGAAATAACGCACGGTGCACCCCGCCGAATCGAATCCGCCCGCGGCGCCCGCCGTGCGGCGGATTTTTTCGCCCCAATTTTTTTCGAATTTTCGCCCCGTACCGGTTGCAGTTTCGCGCGATTTATGGTATGATAATACGGTATAACAATTTGCAGTTCACTGAAATTCAATCCGGAAAGGATGAGCTTCTATCATGACAGATCAAATTCGAGTGGCCGTGCTGTTCGGCGGCGCATCGTCGGAGCACGAAGTGTCGCGCCGATCGGCGTACGCGATCATGTCGCACCTGGACGACAAATACGAGCAGATTCGCATCGGCATCACCAAAAACGGCGAATGGCTGCTGTATACCGGCGACCCGGCGCGCATTCCGGGCGGCGAATGGGAATCGGATCCCGCCAACCGGCCGTGCCTGATCTCGCCGAGCACCGCGCAGCGCGGCCTGCTGCTGCCGGACACGGGGGAGTGCCTGCCGGTGGACGTGGTGTTCCCGGTGCTGCACGGCAAAAACGGCGAAGACGGCACGCTCCAAGGGCTGCTGGATCTGGCGCGCATCCCGTATGTCGGGTGCGGCACGCTGGCGTCCGCCACCTGTATGGACAAAGCCGCAGCCAATATGCTGCTGGCGCAGAACGGCATCCCCGAAGCGAAATTCGTGTGGTGCTACGCGTCGGACTACGCCGAAGATCCCGCGCCGATCGAAGCGCGCATCGCCGCGGAGCTGGGGTACCCGGTGTTCGTGAAACCGGCCAACGCCGGGTCGAGCGTCGGTGTCACCAAAGCGCATGACGCGTCCGAGCTGCCGGAAGCCATGCGCATCGCCGCGCACGAGGACGGCCGGATCGTGATTGAAGAAGCGATTGACGGCCACGAAGTGGAGTGTGCGGTGCTGGGCAACGATCACCCGGTCGCGTCGGTGGTGGGGGAGATTCTGCCCGCGGTGGAATTTTACACTTACGATGCGAAATACCAGGACGAAAACTCCCGGCTGGCGATTCCGGCCGAGTTTCCGGCGGAAACGACGGAGACCATCCGCCGCACGGCGGTGCAGGCGTACCGGATGCTGGGCTGCACGGGGCTGGCGCGCGTGGACTTTTTCGTCCGCCATTCGGACGGCGCGGTGCTGCTCAACGAGCTGAACACGCTGCCGGGCTTCACGTCGATCAGTATGTATCCCAAGCTGTTTGACGCGGCGGGCGTGCCGTTTGGTGCGCTGCTCGACCGGCTGATTGCGCTGGCGCAGGAAAGGGCGCGCGGATGAACGGCGCGGCAATCGGCGTGTTCGACTCCGGCCTGGGCGGGCTGACCACCGTGCGCCAGCTGCACCGGCTGATGCCGGAAGAGCGGATTATTTACTTCGGCGACACCGGCCGCGTCCCGTACGGCTCGCGCAGCCGCGAGATCCTGCGCAAATACGCCCAGCAGGATATGGCGTTCCTCATGCACCACCAGGTGAAAATGGTGATCGCCGCGTGCGGCACCGTCAGCTCCACCTCGGCCGACCTGGGCGCGCAGCTGCCCGTGCCGTTCACCGGCATCATCGAACCGGCCGCCCGCGCCGCCGTGCAGGCCACGCGCACCGGCCGCATCGGCGTGATCGCCACGGCGGCCACCATCGCCAGCGAAGCGCTGCCCCGCGCGATTCGGGCGCTGATGCCAACGGCGGACGTCCGGCAGCAGGCGTGCCCGCTGTTTGTGCCGCTGGTGGAAGGCGGCTTCACCGATCCGGCAGATCCGGTCACGCGCATGGTCGCCGAGCGGTATCTGGCGCCGCTGCGCGGGGCAGTGGATACGCTGATCCTCGCGTGCACGCACTACCCGATCATCGCGCCGATCATCGGCGAGGTGATGGGCGACGGCGTGACGCTGATTGATTCCGGCGCAGAAACCGCGCGCCACGCGCTGCGCGTGCTGGAATCTGCCGGCCTGCGCGCCGACCCCGCCGCGCCGGGCGGCACGGAATATTATGTGACCGACCGCGTGCAGGACTTTGAGCGCATCGGCGGGCTGTTTTTGGGTCAGCAGCTGACCGGCGACGTGCATCACGTGGACGTCGATCAGCTGTAAGGAGGCGGACGATGGCGGAAAAATACCGGATTCATGTGACCGGCACCCAATTCGGCGGCGGCACGCGCGACGCGCAGTCGTTCGACGCCCCGTGCGATTACCGCGTCCAAAACGGTGTCCATTATTTGACGTATACCGACCCGGCGCAAGTACGCGTCACGCTGAAGCTCGGCCCCGACCGCGCAGTGATGCTGCGCAGCGGCGGCACGCGCATGGTGTTCGACCCGGTGCGCGCCACCGCGTGCGACTATGTGACCGCAGCCGGCGCGATTCCGTTTGAAATCCGCGCGCACGAAGTGACCGTCTGCCTGACCGATGCTGGCGGCGCAGCCCACCTGCGCTACGCCCTGCACCACGGCGGCGCGCTGCTGAGCGAAAACGAGATCGCGGTGAGGTTGTCCCTGGCGGGACAGTGATATTGTGCCTGACGGCGCAGTGATATCGTGCCTTGTGGCACAGTGATATTGCGCCTTCGGCGCAGTGATATCGGCGGCGGTGCCGCCGGTGTGGGGGGTACCGCGGGGGTGGTTTCGCCGTCCTGTTGCGCTGCGGCCGAAAGCAACTCCCTCAGGCGCTGCGGCGCCAGCTCCCTCGCGAGGGAGCCTGGGGGTCGCACCGCCGGGGTAGCGCGTGAAAATAAGAAACTTTCGGCCGAGAAATCTTCCCGTCTACATGGATATTTCAACACCCGGCTCCCTCGCGAGGGAGCTGCCGAAGGCTGAGGGAGTTGCCATAGGCCGCACCGAGGCCGAAGTATCGCTGCCGAAGGCTGAAGGAGTTGCCATACTCCCCACCGAGCCAGAAACATTGCAACCACCCCCCCAAAAAAATATCTATTATCTAAAAAAACACACAAAGGAGCTTCTCCCATGTCAACTGTAACCGAAACCGCCCTCGCCGGATTAAAGCAGGCCCTGCTGGACGCCGTGGGCAAAGCCGTCGCAGACGGCACGTTCCCGGCGGAGCCGATTCCGCCGTTCACCATCGAAATCCCCGGCGACGCCGCCCACGGCGACTACGCCACCAACCTCGCCATGGCGTCCGCCCGCGCACTGCGCATGGCGCCGCGCAAAATCGCCGAGGCCGTGTGCGCCCGGCTGACGCTGCACGACACCTACTTTGACCGGTGCGAAATTGCCGGTCCCGGATTTATCAATTTCTTCCTGGGCGCGCGGTATTACGCCGCTGTCATGCAGGAAATCGCCGCGCAGGGCGACCGCTACGGCCGCTCCGACTTCGGCGGCGGCAAGCGCGTGCTGGTGGAGTTTGTGTCCGCCAACCCCACCGGCCCCATGCATATGGGCAACGCGCGCGGCGGCGCACTGGGCGATTGCCTGGCCGCCGTGCTGGACGCCGCCGGGTTCGCTGTGCAGCGCGAATTCTACGTCAACGACGCCGGGAATCAAATCGATAAATTCGGCCTGTCGCTGAGCGTGCGCTACCAGCAGCTGTTTTTGGGCGCGGACGCCGTCCCGCTGCCGGAGGAGTGTTACCAGGGCGCCGATATCATCGACCGCGCGCAGGAATACGCCGACCAGTACGGCGACGCGCTGATGCACGTGGACGACGCGGCGCGCCGCAAAGCACTGGTGGATTTCGCGCTGCCGCGCAACATTGCAAAAATGAAATCCGATATTGCCAAATATCGGATTGTGTACGACCAGTGGTTCCTTGAAAGCACGCTGCACGAAAGCGGCCAGGTGCGCGACACCATCCGGCTGCTGACCGATAAGGGCCTGACGTACGAAAAAGAGGGCGCATTGTGGTACCGCGCGACGGATTTCGGCGCGGAAAAAGACGAAGTGCTGGTGCGCGCCAACGGCAATCCGACGTATTTTGCCGCCGATATTGCGTATCACCGCAATAAATTTGCCGTCCGCGGGTTCGACGAATGCATCGACGTGTGGGGCGCGGATCACCACGGCCATGTGGCGCGGATGAAAGGCGCGATGAACGCCATCGGGCTGAACGGCGACAAGCTGACCGTGGTGCTGATGCAGCTGGTCAATTTGGTGCGCGACGGCAAGCCGGTGAAGATGAGCAAGCGGACGGGCAAAGCGATCCAGCTGGCCGACCTGCTGGACGAAGTGCCGGTGGACGCGGCGCGGTTCCTGTTCAATATGCGGGAAGCCACGTCGCAAATGGATTTCGATCTTGACTTAGCCGTGCAGCAGGACGCGCAAAATCCGGTCTATTATGTGCAATATGCCAATGCGCGGATTTGCAGCATCGTGCGCGCGCTCGAAAAAGACGGCATCACCCCGCGCGCCTGCACCGCCGACGAGCTGATGCAGCTCACCGCGCCGGAAGAGCGCGAGCTGATCCGCCATCTGGCCGCCTATCCGCTGGAAATTGTTGGCGCTGCGCGCGAATATGACCCGGCGCGCATCACGCGCTATGTGATTACGCTGGCGAATCTATTTCACAAATTTTACAATGCCTGCCGTGTCAAAGGCGAGGACGAAGGCTTGATGCAGGCGCGGCTGAACCTCTGCCTGGCGGTGCGCACCGTGATCCGCAACGTGCTGACGATGTTCAAAATCAGCGCCCCCGACCAGATGTAAGGCGGCGCGCGATGCAACAAATTTTTGACTCGCACGCGCACTACGACGACGCAGCGTTCGACCCCGACCGGGCGGCGCTGCTGGCGTCGCTGCCGGGGCAGGGCGTGTGCGGCATCATCAACGCGGCCAGCAATTTGGCCAGCGCCCGCGCCGGAATTGCATTGGCGGCGCAGTACGGCTATCTGTACGCCGCCGTCGGCATTCACCCGCTGGACGCCGAAACCGCCCCGGATTTAGACAACGCAATGACGCAATTGCGCGTATTGGCTGCGCAGCCAAAAGTAGTAGCAATCGGCGAAATTGGACTGGATTTCCACTACGACGTCCCGCGGGTGATTCAGCTCCCGCTGCTGCGCCGCCAATTGGCGCTCGCGAACGACCTCCACTTGCCGGTCATCCTGCACGACCGCGAAGCGCACGGCCCGATGCTGGACCTGCTGCGCGAATTCCGCCCGGCGGGCGTGGTGCATTGCTTTTCCGGCAGCGTCGAAATGGCGCGCGAGGTGCTGGCGCTGGGGCTGTACATCGGCCTTGGCGGCGCGACGACGTTCAAAAACGCCGTCCACCCGCTGGAAGTTGCGGCGATGGTGCCGCCGGATCGGCTGCTGCTGGAAACCGACGCGCCGTACATGACGCCCGTCCCGCTGCGCGGCAAGCGCAACGACTCCGCTAAAATCGCCTACACGGCCGAAAAAATCGCCGCCGTCCGCGGCGTGGATCCGCAGACATTGTGCAACGAAACGTGTCAAAATGCCTGTCGGTTGTTCGGGATTGATGCGGAAAAATTGGGGTAATTTTGCGCCAAAACCGCCATATGCGGCGCGAATGAGCGGCATATGGCGGCGTTTCTTTGCACATATCCACTGGAAAATTGAATGATGGGGGATATGCCCCGATTCGTTGCGGTTTGCGCTCGAACGATGCTGCTTTGGTGAAACGGAGTATTTTACAATTCAGGGATTATCATTGACTGAGGTGCGTCAATTCGGCGCACCCATTGCCGGACAGTACCCGGCATCCCCACCGGGCCGCATGCGCGCTGCACGCGCAAAAATATCGCATTTCCGCGCGATTTTGCCGATTATCCGGAAATAACGCAGCAAAATGGGGCGGATCACGCCGATTTGCGTGTTGCACCGCTCCAATCCGGCGCCCTCATTGCTGGACAGTCCTGTTCCCGACTGCCTGCGCGGTACCGATCGAGCACAGAAATACCAAATCCATGCAATCCAAGAGAAATAGGGGGGCGCGCAACCGAGTACCGGTCAATCCCCGGAATTCCATTCTACCCCAACGCGCGCCGTGCGGACAGTACGGGAAAATCCGGCAGAAAATCCATCCCGGATTGTCCACCCCTGGTGCACACCATTGCCATACATCCCCACCTCCGACCGTGCGCATCAAAATACCAAATACATGAAATTCCGGAAATTGCAGGAACTTCCGCGACCGGTGCACCGCCCGTCCCGGCATTCCCATCCGCCCCGCACACGCACAACGTATCCGCACAAAACGCAGTATTTCCGCGCAAAAGCCTGCAAAATGCGGCAATTTCCTGCAAAATCGCGCAGCCTACCAATCCGCACGATTCTGAGCCGTTTTGCGCCCAAATGTCGCAAAATTTCAGGTTTTCGCGCGATTATGTTGCATCCCGCCAACCTTTGCAGACATCGACCCACCCCAACGAACCGGAATAATTTTCCAATTCCGGGATACTCAGCTCGATCGCACTGTTGCCGCTCCCGCACGCCGGGAAAACGCTGTCGAACCGCTTTAACGATTCATCCAGGTAAATCCGCACGCCGCCACGCACCGCAAACGGGCAAACGCCGCCCACCGCGTGCCCCACTTCGGCGGCAACGTCGTCCGGCCGCAGCATCGACGCCTTGACGCCGAAACGATGCTTGTACGCCGCGTTGTCAATCCGGGCGTCGCCCGCTGCCACAATCATGATTACGCCGCCGTCCGCACCGCGGAATGTCAGCGATTTTGCGATGCGCGCGGGTGCGCACCCCAGCGCCTGCGCTGCCAGTTCCACCGTTGCGCTCGACGTGTCGAACGTGCGGATGCGGGATTCCATCTGAAATTGCGCAAAAAATGCGCGAACCGATTCCATTGCCATTTTTTTGCCGCCTTTCGGGAAAAATCAGAATTTTGCATCCATTGTACCGGAGAATCATGAGCAAAAAATGAATATTTCGTAAATTGCCTGCCCAATTCCGAAAAAACAGTTGTGCTTTGGGCGAAAATATGCTATCATTATAATATTATGGGTTTCGCAGAATTTCAAAGGAGTGAATACATTTGGAACAACAGGCACTGGAACTGATTACCGACCGCCTGAATGCTGTCCTCAGCGGCCAGGGCTTCACGCTGACGCAGCAGGGCAAGGCGGATTCCGCGCGGCCGGCGCTGTTCTTCGGCGAGCGCGCTGCGTACGCCGTGGTGTACGACAAAAAGGCCAAGCGGTTCGAGCTGCGGCAGACCGCGCTGGACGACGACAAGCAGCCCGGCGAATGGAGCAGCGTGTCGGCGTGGCTGTTTGACCCGGCGACCGATACGCTCAAAGACGCCGAGTCCATCGCCAACGATTTTTGCCAATCGGTGGAAGTTGTGGTCGAAAAACGCGCGGTGGCCGCCAAAAAGGCAAAAAAAGAGAAAACCGACGAAAAATACGTCGATCCCGCGTTCCTGATGAAGCGGTTCGTGCCGGTGTTTCCGGAGCTGAACTACGCGATTCAGGCGCACCGCACGCAGTACGGGGCGATTATCCCGCACGCGCTGTGCCGGCAATTTTTGGTCCCGATGGTGCAGGAGCTGCTCGCCGACCCGGCGGAAACCAAGCGCCAGGAGCGGCTGATGGACATCCTGAACCGCAACTACGCCAACGGCGACCTGGACACCAAGTCGCTGATTACGCTCGGAATTTTGAATTCCGTCACGGATCCGGCGCAGGTGACGCGCGCCGAAGCGCTCGCGTCGGACGAGCTGCGCGGCGCATGGCTGCGCGCCCGCAAGTACAAAGGCAGGAAAGTGAAACCCGAAAAAGTCAAAAAACGGACACAGCTCAGCGCCGAAACCAGCTCCGGGTCGCTGCGGTGATGTTTTTTTGCGGCGCAGCGCGGTTTTTTTCAAAAAAAGCTTGACCTGCGCCCGGAAGTGTGATACAATAATTCTACCTCTGATGTTAAGGCTGTGTTTCCTGCGCCTGGATTCCCGGCCCAGACATGAGGAAGGCTAAAAATTTCCGATTTACCGGGAGGTGCCGTCAACAATGAGAGTAAAAATTACCATGGCTTGTTCCGAATGCAAACAGCGCAATTACGACAGCATGAAGAACAAAAAGAATGATCCGGACAGACTGGAAATGAACAAGTACTGCCGGTTCTGCAAAAAGCATACGCTGCACAAGGAGACCAAGTAATTTCAAACGGGAGGACTGCAATTATGGCTGATACCGCAAAAAAGCCGAACAAGTTTTTGGCATTTTTCGCAAATGCTGGTCGCCGCATCAGCAAGTTTTTCCGTGAGATCAAGAGCGAAATCAAAAAAATCACCTGGCCGACCGTGCCCACCGTTTTCCGCAATATGGCGGTAACGCTGGTCGTGATCGCGGTGATAGGCGTGTTTGTGTTTGCTCTGGACTTTGGACTGAACAAATTGCTGGGTCTGATTATGGAAGTAGCGCCGATCAGCTGAATTTCAACTCAGAGCTTGGAGGATTTGCGATGTCTGAAGACGCGAAATGGTACGTTGTCCACACCTATTCGGGCTACGAAAACAAGGTCGCGTCCAACCTCGAAACCACGGTCGAAAACCGCCATTTGGAGGATTTGATCGAGGCCGTCCGCGTGCCGACCGAAACCGTTGTGGAAATTCGCGACGGCAAGCAGCACGAGGTGGAGCGCAAACTGTTTCCCAGCTACGTATTTGTCAAAATGGTCCTGACGGACGAGTCCTGGTACATCGTGCGGAACATCCGCGGCTGCACCGGGTTCGTGGGGCCGTCTTCCAAGCCGGTGCCGCTCACCGACCAGGAAGTGCGCAATATGGGTATGGAGACCAAAAACACGGAGGTCGAATACAGCGTCGGCGACACCGTCGAGATCATCGACGGCCCGCTGGCAGAGTCCGTAGGCACGGTCGAGTCGATCGACCTGGAAAAAAACGCTGTCTGCGTGATGATTTCGATGTTCGGCCGCGAAACCCCGGTAGACCTCGAGCTGGATCAGGTCGAACCGTGGGACGATTAACAAGCAGGTTCCGGGGCGGGTGCCCCGCAAGTGGGAGGAAAGTAAGTTTGTTTGATGCTTTCCATATGTACCACGAATTTTGGAGGTGCTGAAAAATGGCTCAGAAGGTTACGGGCTTTATTAAGCTCCAGATACCGGCCGGCAAAGCGACGCCGGCACCGCCTGTTGGACCGGCGCTCGGTCAGCATGGCGTGAACATCATGGCGTTCACCAAGGAGTTCAACGAACGCACGAAGGGCGATGTCGGGATGATTATCCCGGTCGTGATTACCGTTTACGCGGATCGTTCGTTTACGTTTATCACCAAAACGCCGCCGGCAGCTGTTCTGATCAAGAAAGCCTGCGGGATCGAGACTGCGTCCGGCAAGCCGAACAAAGTCAAGGTCGCTCAGCTGACTCAGGATCAGGTCCGCAAGATCGCGGAGCAGAAAATGCCCGATCTGAACGCCGCGTCGGTCGAAGCCGCGATGAGCATGGTTGCGGGTACCGCTCGCAGCATGGGCATTACGGTCGCAGAGTGAGACCCCGGTGTGGGAGGAATTTTCCGATTTACCACTCAACAGGGAGGATAAGTAATGAAACACGGTAAAAAATATGTCGATAGCGCAAAGCAAATCGACCGTACGAAATTGTATGATGCAAACGAAGCGCTGGAACTGGCGGTGAAAACCGCGACCGCGAAGTTCGACGAGACCGTCGAAGTCCACGTGAAGCTGGGCGTTGACAGCCGTCACGCCGATCAGCAGGTGCGCGGCGCGATCGTGCTGCCGAACGGCACGGGCAAAAATGTCCGCGTGCTGGCGCTGTGCAAAGAGGACAAGCAGGATGCGGCCCGCGAAGCCGGTGCGGAATTCGTCGGCGGCGCCGACCTGATCGCGAAGATTCAGGGCGAAGGCTGGATGGATTTCGACGTCGTCATCACCACCCCGGACATGATGGGTCAGGTGGGACGGCTCGGTAAAGTGCTCGGCCCGCGCGGCCTGATGCCGAACCCCAAGGCCGGCACCGTGACCCCGGACATCGCCAAGGCGATTCACGAGGCCAAGGCCGGTAAGATCGAGTATCGTCTCGACAAAAACAACATCATCCACTGCCCGATCGGCAAAGCTTCGTTCGGCGCGGAGAAATTGCAGGAAAACTTTGACACGCTGCTGGGCGCCATCAATAAGGCGAAACCCGCTGCGGCCAAAGGCCAGTATATCCGCTCCTGCGTGGTTGCCGCCACGATGGGCCCGGGCGTCCGCATCAATCCGAACAAAGTCGGCTGAGTTTGCGGCGCGGTGCGTGCGGTTTTTGCGCGGATTTTTCGGAATTTGCGCGAATCCGCTTGACAACGCACGCGATGCGTGTTATAATAATAAGGCTGTTTTCCATAGACAGCAGGTGCAAAAAGCGTAACGACGCGTGTCGTCGGCCTGCCGAGGAAGCGCGAACCGATTGCCCCGCCGCTGCGCGGTGTGCGTGTTGACGTTTTCGCCCTTCCCGGTATCGGGGAGGGCTTTTTTGCATCCGAAATGTTTGTCGGAGGTGAATTGAATTGCCAAGTCAGAAAATTCTGGAACAGAAGAAGCAAGTGGTCGCAGGGATCGCGGAACAGCTGAAAGGCGCCGTGGCCGGTGTGCTCGTGAATTACAGCGGGATCACCGTGGAGGACGACACCAAGCTGCGCCGGGAACTGCGCGAGGCGGGCGTTCAGTATGGCGTGATTAAAAACACGCTGCTCAAACGCGCGATCGACGACGCGGGTCTGGGTGCGCTCGATTCCGTACTCGAAGGCACGACCGCTTTGGCGACCAGCAAAGAGGATTACTCTGCGGCCGCCCGCATCCTTTGCAAATATGCGAAGGACAGCAAAACCTTTGAGGTGAAGTCCGGTTTCGCAGACGGGAAAGTGCTTTCCGTTGACGAGGTCAACGACCTTGCGAAGCTGCCGAGCCGCGAAGTGCTCATTGCGATGGTGCTCGGCGCGATGAACGCCACCATCACCGGCCTGGCGGTTGCGCTGAACGCGATCGTCGAAAAGCAGAGCGAAGGCGCTGCACCGGCCGAGGAAGCTGCCCCCGCAGAAGCGGCAGAATAATTCAAAATCCAAAAATAACTTATTAATGGAGGGAATCCACGATGTCTGAGAAAATTACGAACATCATTGAAGAAGTCAAAGCGCTGACCGTGCTCGAGCTGAGCGAACTGGTCAAAGCGATCGAAGAAGAATTCGGCGTGTCCGCGGCTGCTCCGGTGGCTGTGGCGGCTGCTCCGGCTGCGGAAGCTACGGCTGCGGTGGAAAAGACCGATTTCGACGTGGTGCTGAAAGCTGTCGGCCCGAACAAGATCGCCGTCATCAAAGCTGTCCGCGAAATCACCGGCCTGGGCCTGAAAGAAGCCAAAGAGCTGGTTGACAACGCGCCGAAGACCGTGAAAGAAGCGGTTGGCAAAGACGATGCCGAAGCGATGAAGACCAAGCTGACCGATGCCGGCGCCGAGGTTGAGCTGAAGTAATTCAATTCGTCACCCCCTTTTCGGGCGTGCTGCAAGCGATTGCGGCGCGCCCGTTTTTTTGCGCGAAAAAAATGCCGCACCAAGCGGGTACGGCATTGGGAGATGCGCAGTTATACTGGGAAAGCGTCCGGGAATTTGGCAGCAACGCTGTCCCGGACGGTCAGTGCTGCCTCGTCGGCGGCGCGGTAGAGCGTCGGGTGTGGTGTGCACCACGCGTCAAAGTGGCAGTGCGACACAGTCAGCCGTCCGCTTTGATGATCGATTGCCAACATATGATCCATCCCGAAGCGGTAATTGTTGAACACATGGCATCCGGTCAGGAATGTGACGCCGTCGATCCGGAAGCCGGTTTCGCCGGTGTCAGCAAAGCAGCCGTCGAACGTGTTGCCGCCGCCGCGGACGTCGAAGCAGATGGAATCGATCAGCATCTCCGGCAGCGATTCGGCGCGCCAGGTCGCCGGGTCACTCTCCGGGTTGAAGCGCCGCGCGCGGTAGGTGCACATCCAGTCCTCCTGCGTGATGCCTTGCGGCGGCACGATCCCGCCCCACACATGGCACCGCGTGAAGCGGTTGGCACTGCCGTACACGCCGAATCCGGTGGTGTAATCGACCACGATGCAGTCGGTGTAGTGGCTGTCGCACAAATCGGTGTAAAAGCCAACATTCCCCGCCAGACCGGGCATGGTGCATTTGGCGTAAACGTGCGTTGCCATCAATTCGTAGCCGAATCCGCCGCGGCTGCTGGTGCAGAAGCCATATTTTGCGCCGTTGTGCAGCACCATGTTTGACAGTGTAAAATGATGGTAATTGTATACCGCCAGGCAGCTGGCCAGTCCGGCGCCGTCGATGTCGCCGCCGCGCAGAAAAACGTTCAGCGGGTCGCCGTCCACGATCAGGTTGCGAAACGATTCGCCGCCGTCGTACGTCAGGACGAATGCCATCGGCGCAACAGCGCGCAGCACGGCGGCGGGGTGCAGATCCAGTGAACAGCGGTTGCGGATGAACAGCGGTGAGGCGATGAGATATTCGCCGCGCGGGACGGCCAGCACGCCGTTTGGGCACGCGTCAATCGCGCGCCGGAACCGCGGGGCATCGTCGGTTTCGCCGGGACGGCGCGGAAAATCGCGCAGGGAACCATCGTAAATCATAGAAAAATCCTTCCTTCTGATATTGAGATTGAAGTTATTATATCAGAAGATATCAGAAATGCGAATGGATTTATTCGACTGGAATATGGAGAAATTCGACTATGGGAATTTAACAATTGTGTGCAGGACTCAGTCGGCAATTGCGGCGGCGATCCGCGTATCGGAACAGCCATAGTACAGGAAATGTTTCCCGCCAAATGTGACCATGCCTTCCCCGAACGTTGTGTATTCGGCGATTCCGTAAAGTTCATACGCGTGTTCCGGGAAAATGAACGGTTTTTCTGCCCGTGCGATCAATCGCCGCGGGTCGTTCCGGTCGAACAGCGCCCAGCCGATCGAATAACAGGGATCATCGACCCGTTCGCGGAAACGATAGACGCCGCGCGACAGCTTCGCCTTGTAATCAAGCCCGGCGGCGCCGTTGTAAATGAGCAGAATGCCGTCTGCCGAGATCAGCGGCGCGCATGCCGGTTCGCAGAGGATTGCGTCAAAGTACCCCGCGCGCGGTCGGAGCACGGGCGTGCTGTCCGTGTGCCATACCCGGAGGTCGTCGGACCACGCGAGTTCGACGCCGGAATTCCCGTAATACGCGTAGTATTTTCCCTGAATGCGTCGATCCGTGACCGCCGCCGCCCGTGCCGGAAAGACTTCGCCGAGGAAATCCCAGTGTTCCAGGTCGGCGGACAACGCCGCCATTCCGGGGGTATGGTGCGCATCATACACGCCGGTGTAGGTCAGCATATAGCATTTTTCGTCGGGGAGCCACACCAGCCGCGGGTCTTCGAACCCGCCTTTGTACGGGTCGGTTTCGTCCGGCTTCAGGAACGGTGTTTCATCCAGCTGAAAATGCAGTCCGTCCGTACTTCTTGCCCAGGTCAGCGTCGAGACACTCCAGTTGTTTCCGGCTGCCCGATCACTGAAATCAATGCAGCGGCACAGCATCATGACGGTTTTGCCGTCGGGCGATACCGCCGCACCGGGATTGAAGACGCAATCGGCACCCGGTGTGCCCGGGCAGGGACGCAAAATCGGGTTCTTTTCGTATTTTCGGAATCGATTGATGAATGCAAAAGATTCCGGGAGCGTATGTTGAATCATTACCGCACCTCCGTAAAAAAATATCCTTGCGCCAACTGACGCAAGGATATTATAGCAGATTTATCGCTTTTCGGATAGCCAAAAGCTGTCCGGCTGCCGGTCATTTTTTGAATATTCGACCGGACTCATCCGATATTCCGCCTGAAAGCAGCGGTTAAACGTGCGGATGCTCGAAAATCCGCAGTCATACGCCAGGTCGGTGATGCGCACGCGTTTCCCGCTGCGGAGCAGCTGCGCCGCAGTATCGATGCGGTATTTCCGGATGAAAGCGCTGAAGCTCATGCCGAAGTTTTTGGTAAAAAAATTGTACAGCATTCGTTCGCCGATGCCGGTCATTCGCGCCAGTTTCTGCTGCGTGAAATCGCTTTCGCACAAATGCTTGGAAATCAGCGGGAATATATCGGATCCGATCGAACTGTCCTGCCGGGTTTCCGGCCGGAGCACGGCCGAGATTTCGCAAAAAAGCGCGACGGTCAAAGCATTCAGTTCGATTTTGTCCGTGACTGCCCCGGACATCAGCATTTTCGTCAGCACCTGCGCGCGTTCGGGAAGCTCCGATGCCCGAATGACCGGATGTGCGGGCTTTTTCCCGAACAAAACATCCGTGTGTGCGAACAACGCTTCCGGATGAATCCCAATCCAGGCGCATCGGCCGCCGCCGCCGGAAAAACGGTGCAGCTGAAACGGAAAAATGACCGTCAGCGATCCCATCGGTTCCCGGTATGTCTGCCCATCGATTTCAACAATCCGTTCCCCCGCGTCGATGAATACAAGTTCAAAGTTGCTGTGAAAATGCTCCGAAAACGCGTCATTTGTTCCGTGAAGCACCACCGGGTCCCGGTTGCCCAGCGGATTCAGATAGTACATCGGCCGTTCTCCTTTCGATTTGCCGCGTGTTTGCGGTCAAAAATGCCTATATTGGCAGAACCAACCAAACGGATGGGCATTATCCCCGTTCCGCCAGCGGCGACCGCCCAAACCGCGCCTTGTAGCTGTGACTGAAACTGTAAATATCGGAAAATCCGCACGCTTCGGCGATAGCTGTCACCGATTTGGTCGTACTCCGCAGCAGAAGTGCCGCTTTTTGGAGCCGAAATTCCTGCAAATACCGGTGCGGCGGCACGCCGTACGCCGCGCGGAACACCGTCCGGAACTGCCGCGCGCTCATGGCGCACGACTGCGCCAGTGTATCCACCGTCAGCGCGGGCGACGCGCAGTCCGTCCGCAGTAACTGCACCGCCGGCGCGACCCGCCGCAGCAGCCGCCGCTGCGGTTCCGGCAGGCGGTAGGCGCGGTACAATCGGCCGATGATTTGCAGGATCAGCCCGTCGCGTTCGAGCGCTCCGCCCGGCTCGCGCAGCTGATCGGCGCGCAGCGCATCCGCAAACAGCGTCCCATAGTCGCAGCTGTCGTCGTCGCAGCGCACCGGAAACGGCAGCGCCGGAGTGTGCGACGTTTCGCTGCGGTCGATGCAGAAATTGATGGCAATGTATGACACGGCGTCGCCGTCGGCCGCGCTGGTGTCGGCGGCGCCTTTGCCGATGTATCCGACCCCGCCCTGCGGGATGACGGCGCACGTTTCGCCGCATGTATAGCGCAGCGCGCCGGCGGTCACATAAAATAAGCTGTCGTGATTTCGGGGCTTTTCAGCAACATAAGGATGACATTTTGTCAACGTATCGTCGAATACCCGTGTTTCGCCCAGCGGCTGCCCGATGAATTCCAGTGCCATGCCGTTCGCTCCTTTGCAATGGTCTGAATTTATTATCGCACAATTCCGCAAAAATTGCAAGTCCTTTTCGCCGAAAATTGCAAATCATTTCCCCTTGAATCATGGTGCATTCCGCGAACCTGTGCTATAATATAAAAAAGAAATCGCCGAAAGGAGCAAATCATGAAATTACGGGGAAATTTGGCACTGGTCACGGGCGCATCGCGCGGTATCGGCCGGGCGATTGCAGAAAATCTGGTTCAAAATGGGTGCCGCGTGGTGATTACCGGGCGGAATTCACAGACATTGGCACAAACGGCCGCCGAAATCGGCGCGATTCCGCGCGTCCACGACGCCGCCGACTGGGGCGGCGCGGCCGAAACGGTCGAATGGGCGGCGGCGCAGCTCGGCGGGCTGGATATGGTCGTCAACAATGCGGGGCTGTTCGCGCAGCGCAGTGAATGGGATCGCGACGAATTGCTGCGCACCACGGCCGACGAGTGGCGGCGCGTGATGGACGTCAACGTCAGCGGCGTGTTCTTCATGATGCAGGCGGCGGTGCGGCATATGAAATCGCACGGTGTCCGCGGGAATGTATTGAATGTCACATCTGTCGCTGGCGCGGAGCCAATTTACGGCGCGTACGGCGCGTCCAAAATCGCCGCGACCGGCTTGACGCGCGGCTGGGGCCGGATGTTTGCGCCGGACGGCATCGTCATCAACGGGATCGCGCCGGGGCCGGTCGCAACGGAAATGAACCATTGGCACCCGGGCGACTCCATGGCGCACAGCCGCATCCCGTTCGGGCGCTACGCGTCGGCCGAAGAGGTCGCGCAGTGTGTCCTGTACCTGCTCAGTCCGGCGGCGGAGATGGTTTGCGGCGAAACCGTGATACTGGACGGCGCATACGCCGTGCGATAAGGAGGAGTGTATGATGACAAAATGCAGCGGACGCATCGAAAAGTTGACAGCGCGCACCGTCGCGGGCGAGATGTACGTCCGTCCCGTTGCGACGGAATATGACCGAACCGACCTGTTTTTGGACCCGGAGGAAATGGCTGCCAAGCGCGTGTGCGAATACATCCGCAACCAGGAGCCGCTGATCGTGCCGGAATCGGCCTTCACCGGGTTAATTCAATTCGACGGGAGCGTCCAGGGCGATATTTTTCACCGCGGCGGGCACCCGAATTTCCGGGCGGTGCAACATTTTTTTTACAACCAGCCGGTGGATAATCTGGTGACGTTCGAGTGGCAGCACTCGGTGGGCGATTTTGGGACGCGTGTCCGCACCGGACTGCGGGGCGTCCGCGCCAAAATCGCAGCGTCCCGCGCGGCACACGCCGGCGATGCAGCGGCGCAGCGGTTCCTGGACGGGCAGGAAATGCTGTGCGACGCGATGGACAATTATGCAGCAAAATGCAGCGAACGCGCCGAATTGTTGGCAGATCAGGTGGATCGCGCCGACTATCGCGCGAATCTGCTGCGGCTTGCCGACGCGCTGCGCCGCATTCCGGAGGAACCGGCCGCGACTTTCTACGAGGCCGTGCTGGCCGTGTATTTCAGCTACGGCTATTGCCCGGACAGCATCGGCCTGATCGACCGCTACCTGCTGCCGTATTACCGCGCGGACATTGCGGCCGGAACACTGACGCCCGAAGAAGCAACGGAGTATTTACAGGAGCTGTTCCTGATGCTTCAGGCCCGCATTTCGATTTCGTCCGACCGGTTTTACCGCGGCGGCGAGTCGCATTTCTGCGTCGGCGGCACGCTGCCGGACGGGACGGACGGGTTTACCGATTTTTCCCGTTTGATTGTGGATGCGCTGATGGCGTTGCCCACATGGATTCCGCAGATTTCGCTGCGCTGGACGGAAAAAACGCCGCACGAAGTGATGGCATACATGATGGACTGCGAACGGCACGACAGCGCCAAACGCATTGCATTTGTCAACGATACGCCGCGTTTGCACGGCCTGATGGCTTACACCGGGCTGCCGTTTGCGGAAGCGGTGGAATACTCGATGATCGGGTGCAACGAACTGGCGCTGCCCGGCGGCATGGTGCTGGGGTTCGACATGGTGAACATCCTGCGCCCGATGGAACGGACGATGGCGCGCGACGACGTTTGCGACGCGGCGGATTTCGATGCATTTTACGCGATTTACCAATCCGAACTGGATCACGACCTGGACGAGGCCGACCGCATCGGCGGCGGGCTGCAAACCGTCCGCAGCCGGGACATCCATGTGGTCAGCAATTCGCTGCTGAGCGGCTGCATCCGCAATGCAAAAAGCATCCTGCGCGGCGGCGGTGACCGGTATCTTGCTGTTTGCCCGCTGATCGGGCTGCCGAATGCGATCGACTGTCTGGCAATTGTGAAACAATTTGTTTACAACGAAAAACGGGTGTCCATGCGCGAATTGCGCGACGCGCTGCGCGCGAATTGGGCGGGATATGAGGAGCTGCACACTGCTATTGGGAAATACGGTCACTTTTTCGGCAATGCGGACGCGGATTCCACCGAATGCGCGCACCGGCTGATGGCCAGTCTGCGCCGATGGAACACCGGGGAAAATTACCTGCACCGGAAATGGCTGTTCGGCAACCTGATCGGGTACAACGCGCACAATGTCTTTTTCGGCCGCGCGATGGGCGCAACGCCGGACGGACGGTTTGCCGGGGAACAGACCCAATTCGGAATCGGCCAGTCGGGCGGCAAAGACCGCTCCGGATTGACGGCGCTGCTGCGTTCCGTTGCGACGTGCGACCCCGACGCGGTGCTCACCGGCCCCAGCGTGACCAACATCCTGCTGGACGCACAGATCGCGCGCGACGATGCGCAGTTTGCCAAGCTAATCGCGCTGATGGAATCGTATTTCCGAATGGGCGGGACGCATTTCCAGCTGAACTATGTGTCCGCCGCCGAGCTGCGCGACGCCCAGCAGCATCCCGAACGGCACCGCAGTCTGCGCGTGCGCGTGAGCGGATTTTCGGATTATTTTGTCAATCTGAACACGGATTTGCAGTCGGAGATTGTGAAGCGGACGGAGCAGGTCTGAACAGGCGGAGCCTGTTCAGTGATATTGCGCCTGTCGGCGCAGTGATATTCGTGCGGCGCACGAGTGATATTTCCGCTGTGCGGAAGTGATATTGTGCCTGCGGCGCAGTGCTGCTCGTGCTGCGCACGAATTAAAAATGCACCGGCGTACCATTGGGGTGCGGCGGTGCATTTGTTTTATTTTTGCGTTTGCGGGTTATTCTGCGAACAGTTCGGGGCGGTTGGCCATGCGATCCGCGTCGGTGATCGGGCGGATGACGCGGGCAGGGTCGCCGGCGGCAAACGACATCGGCGGGATATCGCGCGTCACGACGCTTCCTGCGCCGATCACGCAGCCGTCGCCGATGGTGACGCCCGGGCAGACCAGTACGTTCGCGCCCAGCCAGCAGTCATTGCCGATTTTGACGGGCTTTGCGTAGCAGAGGTGGCGGTCGGTGCCGGTGTCGTCGCGCAGTGCGCGGCGTTCGTCGGGCAGCATCGGGTGCACCGGCGTCACGATGGTGACGTTCGGGCCGAAGTTGCAGTCGTCGCCGATGACGACTTCCGCGTCGTCCTGCACCGTCAGGTTATAATTGCCAAAAAACCGCGCGCCGATGTGCGTGTGGCACCCGTAATGGAAGAAAATCGGTCCCTGCAGGAAGCTGCCAGCCCCAAAGTCCGCCAGAATCTGCGCAATCAGTGCCGCGCGGGTTTCCGTTTCGTCCTCGTCGGTGCGGCTGAACTGCGCGCACAGCTTGTGCGACCGCAGCTTCATCGCTTTCAGCGCCGGGTCGCCCGGCCAAAACAGTTTGCCCGCCGCGCGTTTTTCGTCGTCTGTCATTGCATATTCCTCCGTTTCCCGTTAAAATGTGGAAAACCGATAGATCGTCGTGGTGTCGTACACCTCGCCCGGGCGCAGGACGCACGACGGGAACTGCGGCTTATTGGGCGTGTCCGGGAAATGCTGCGTTTCCAGGCAAATCGCCGCGCGCGCCTGCTGCGGACGGCCGCCGCGCAGCGGGAGGTCGGCGTTGGTCAGGAAGTTCGCCGAGTAAATCTGCACGCCGGGCTGATCGGTCAGCACGTCCATCCGGCGGCCGGTATCCGCCGCCGTCACGGTCGCCACGCGGCGCAGCCCGGAGCCGTTCAGCACGAAGTTGTGGTCGTAGCCGCCCGCGATTTGCAGCTGCGGATGATCCGCGCCGATGTCGCGGCCGATGGGCTTGGGCGTGCGGAAGTCGAACGGCGTGCCCGCCACGTCCATGAATGCGCCGGTCGGAATCAGCCGGTCGTCCACCGGGGTGATCGCGTCGGCGTCCACCTGCAATTCATGCGCCAGCACATCGCCCGCCGTGCAGCTGGACAGGTTGAAGTAGCTGTGATTCGTCAGGTTGATGATGGTGGCCTTGTCGGTGATTGCGTGGTAGTGAATCGACAGCGCATTGTCGTCCGTCAGCGTATACGTCACGGTGATCCGCAGCGTGCCGGGGTAGCCCTCCTCGCCGTCCGGGCTGAGCAGGTGCAGGCGCAGCGTTGATTCGCCGTCCGGCTCCGCGTCCCACACGCGCGCCGAATAGCCGACGGTGCCGCCGTGCAGGTGGTTCACCCCGTGGTCGTTTTTCGCGAGCGGATAGGTCACGCCGTCCAGCGTGAACGATGCGCCGCCAATCCGGTTGCCGAACCGGCCGATCAGCGACCCTTGGCCGCTGGTGTCTTTTTCGTACGATTCCAGTGCGTCGTATCCCAGCAGCACGTCGTCGAACCGGCCGGTGCGGTCGGGCATTTTCAGGTTCAGGATGCGCCCGCCGTACGTCATGATCGTGGCGGATGCGCCGTTGCGGTTGGTCAGCCGGTACGCATCAATCGCGGTGCCGTCCGGCAGGGTGGCATAAACAAATTTCTCCATTTTCAGGATCGTCCTTTCTGTTGCAGTTGGGTTTGTATTCATCGTACCACATTTTCGGGCAGAACGCAAGGGATTGGGGGAAAATTGCGTGAAAAAGTTGGGGGCGGGGGCGGAGGGAAAATCATGAAAATATAAAATGGAATCTCCCGCCCAAAAACTTTTGCAGAAATTCGCCCCAAACGCATTGACAAATGCGCGTCAAGATGGGATAATAAAGAGAATACAATCGAACGAATGGTTGAATCATTGAGGGAGGTATCTGTCCGATGGCAAAAGAGCTTGCCAAAACTTACGAACCCCAGGAGGTCGAGGATCGCATTTACGACTTCTGGATGAACGGGAACTATTTTCACGCGGAAGTGGATCCGAACAAAACCCCGTACACCATTGTGATCCCGCCGCCGAATATCACCGGCCAGCTGCATATGGGCCACGCGCTCGACGAAACGCTGCAAGATATCCTGATCCGCTACAAACGGATGCAGGGATACAGCGCGCTCTGGCTGCCCGGCACCGACCATGCGTCCATCGCCACTGAGGCGAAGATCGTGGAAGCGATGCGCAAAGAAGGCATTCAGAAAGAGGACATCGGCCGCGACGCGTTTTTGGAGCGGGCGTGGGCGTGGAAGCAGCAGTACGGCGGCCGCATTGTGCAGCAGCTGAAAAAGCTCGGCTCGTCGTGCGACTGGGCGCGCGAGCGGTTCACACTGGACGAAGGGTGCAGCAAGGCCGTGCGCGAAGTCTTTGTGCGGCTGTACGAGAAAAAACTGATCTACCGCGGCGAGCGCATCATCAACTGGTGCCCCAAGTGCCGGACGTCGATCTCCGACGCGGAGGTGGAATTCACCGAGCAGGCCGGGCATTTCTGGCATGTGCGGTACCCGCTGACCGACGGCTCCGGCTGGGTGGAACTGGCGACGACGCGCCCCGAAACGCTGATGGGCGACACCGCCATCGCCGTGCATCCGGACGACGAGCGGTACAAAGCCATCGTCGGCAAGACGGTGACGCTGCCGCTGATGAACCGCGAGATCCCGGTGGTCGCCGACGAATACGTCGAGATGGACTTCGGGACCGGCGTGGTCAAAATTACCCCGGCGCACGACCCGAACGACTTTGAAGTCGGCCTGCGGCATCACCTGCCGGTCATCAACGTGTTCAACGAGGACGCCACCATCAACGAAGCGGGCGGCAAATACTGCGGCATGACCCGCGAGGAAGCGCGCAAAGCCGTGGTCGCCGACCTGGAAGCGGGCGGCTACCTAGTGCGCACCGAAGATTACAGCCACAACGTCGGCACGTGCTACCGCTGCCACGCCAACGTGGAGCCGCGCGTGTCCAAGCAGTGGTTCGTGCGGATGGCGCCGCTGGCCAAGCCCGCCATCGACGTCGTGCGCGGCAAGCAGGTGCGGTTCATCCCCGAACGGATGGAAAAAGTGTATTACAATTGGATGGAGAACATCAAAGACTGGTGCATTTCGCGTCAGCTGTGGTGGGGGCACCGGATTCCGGCGTGGTACTGCGCGGACTGCGGCGAGACGATCGTCGCGAAAGAGACGCCTGCGGTCTGCCCCAAGTGCGGCTGCACCCATCTGCATCAGGACGAGGACACGCTGGACACGTGGTTCTCGTCGGCGCTGTGGCCGTTCTCCACGCTCGGCTGGCCCGACCAGACGCCCGAGCTGAAGTATTTCTACCCCACGGACACGCTCGTCACCGGGTACGATATCATCTTTTTCTGGGTGGCGCGGATGATTTTCTCCGGGCTGGAAAATATGGACGGCGTGCCGCCGTTTAATACCGTGTTTTTCCACGGATTGGTGCGCGACGCGCAGGGACGAAAAATGTCCAAATCGCTGGGCAACGGCGTCGATCCGCTGGAAATCATCGCGAAATACGGTGCCGACGCGCTGCGGTTCACGCTCGCGACCGGCAACAGCCCCGGCAACGATATGCGCTTTTCCGACGATAAAGTCGAAGCCAGCCGCAATTTTGCCAACAAGATCTGGAACGCCGCGCGGTTTATCCGCATGAACATCGACGGCAAAGAAACGCCCGCCGGTCTGCCGGAGACGCTGACTGCCGCCGACCGCTGGATCCTCAGCCGGTACAACACCGTCGTCCGCGAAGTGACCGACAACCTCGACCATTTCGAGCTGGGCGTGGCGGTGGCCAAGCTGTACGACTTCCTGTGGGACGAGTTCTGCGACTGGTACATCGAATTTGCCAAGATTTTGATGCAGGATGACGCGACGGCGCAGTCCGCGCGCCAGGTGCTGGTGTATGTGCTGCGCAACACGCTCCAGCTGCTGCATCCGTTTATGCCGTTTATTACCGAAGAGATTTGGCAGTCGCTGCCGCACGACGGGGAGTCGATCATGGTGGCGCAGTGGCCGAAGTACGACGAAGCGCTCAATTCTGCCGACACGGAGCGCCGGATGACCGACGTGATGGACGCGATCCGCGCGGTGCGCAACCGCCGCAGCGAGATGAACGTGCCGCCGTCCAAAAAGGCGCATGTGTTCGTCGCGACCGCCGAGCCGGAGGTGTTTGCGGAGAATCTGCCGCTGATGCAGCGGCTGGCGTACGCCAGCGGCGTGACGCTGGGCGATGCGTTCGATATGCCCGGCGCGGTCACGATGGTGACACGCAACGCGAAGCTGTATATCCCGATGGACGAACTGGTGGACAAAGCCGCCGAGCGGGCGCGCCTGACCAAAGAGCGCGAATCCGTCGTGAAGCAGCTGACGCAGTGCGACGCCAAACTGGGCAACGAAACGTTCCTGAGCAAGGCCCCCGCGCAGGTGGTCGAAGGCGTGCGGACGAACGCGGAATCGCTCCGCAAAAAACTCGCGCTGATCGACGAAAGCCTGGCCGCCCTGGGCTGACGCAAACCGGAAGCGACGGGAGAAAAAATCCCGTCGCTTTCTCCAATTTTAATTCCACGCCGCAGGCGTCCGAACCTTTTCACTTTTCACTCTTACTTCTACCCTGAAAAACCGCCGGAAGGCGGTTTTTCCTCCGGAGGTTCCCATGACCGAATCCGAAACACTCCAATGGATCCATAGTATGCCGCGGTTTCACAACGAGGCCGGGCTGGCGCGCATCCGACGGCTGCTGGCTTTTCTGGGCAATCCGCAGCGGCGGCTGCGGTTTATTCACGTTGCCGGAACCAACGGCAAAGGCAGCACCTGCGCCATGACCGCGTCCATCCTGCGCGCCGCCGGGTACCGCACGGGCTTGTATATTTCGCCGTACATCCGCGATTTCCGCGAGCGGATGCAGGTCAATGGCCGGATGATATCGCGCCGCGCCCTGTGTCGGATCGCCGCGCAGCTGCGGCCGGAAGTGGACGCGATGTGCGCCGAAGGCTGTGCGCCGGCGGAATTTGAGCTGGTCACGGCGATTGCCATGCAGTGGTTCGACGTGCAGCGGTGCAGCGTCGTCGTGCTGGAAGTCGGGCTGGGCGGCCGATTGGACGCCACCAATGTGATCGACCCGCCGCTGGCGTCGGTGATCTGCGCCATCGGGCGCGACCATACGGAGCTGCTCGGCGCGACGGAACCGGAAATTGCCCGCGAAAAATGCGGGATCATCAAGCGGGGCAGCCGCACGTTCTGCGCGCCGCAGCCGGAGGAGGTGCGCGCCGTGATCGAATCGGCCGCGCGCGCCGCGGGCAATCCGTTCGAGGAAGCGAATGTGCTGCATACCAAAATTCTCCGCGCCAATTCGCACGGCACGCGGTTCACGTTCCGCGGCCAAACGTACCGGCTGTCGATGCTCGGCGGCTACCAGCTGCGCAATGCCGTCACCGTGCTGACCACGCTGGACGGCCTGCGGCGCGACAATGTGCTGCAAATTCCGGATTTTGCCATGCATTTGGGGCTGCGCTGGGCGCATTTCCCGGCGCGGATGGAAGTGATGCAGCGCCGCCCGCTGGTGCTGCTGGACGGCGCGCACAATCCGCAGGGGCTGCACGCCCTCGCGCTGGCGCTCCGCCAATACCCCGAATGTCGCCGCTGCATTGTCATTATGGGGATGCTGCGCGACAAAGATTACGCAGACGGCGTCAAAGCGCTGCTCCCATCCGCAACGGAAGTGCTGACCCTGACGCCCGATTCGCCCCGCGCGCTGGATGCGGAAACGCTGGCCGAAACCATCCGTGCGGCGGGCGGCAAAGCGCAGGCGATGACCGACCCGGCTGCCGCCATTGCCCGCGCCAAGGAATTGGCCGGTCGCCGCGGCGCAGTTGCGGTTTGCGGGTCACTATATTTGGCGGCGCAGCTGCGGCCGATGCTGAAAAAGCGGGGAAAACTGTAAATTTGCAGTTAATTTTGCAAATCGCGCCGTTTGGTTGGCGGCGCGGCGAAATCTCTTATACTTGTGGATGAAAAAAATTATTCCCTTGAAATTGAAGCAATTTCAAGGGAAAGGCGGGTCACTATATTTGGCGGCGCAGCTGCGGCCGATGCTGAAAAAGTGCAGATGGCATTAAATAATGAAAAAATTGAAAATCGCACAATCCGACCGATTTTTCACCCGAAATCCCTTATTCTTAGGAATAGGGGATTTTCTTTTTTCTCAAAAAATCAATGACATCAAATGGAAAGGCGGAAACGCGGATGGAATGGGAACAAAACGGCGCCCAGTGGATCGCCGTGCTGGACGGCGAGATCGACCACCACGCGGCGCGCATCGCGCGCGAGCGAATCGATGCGGCCATCGCCCAGCACCGGATTCGGGAACTGGCGCTGGACTTCGGAAAAGTGACATTTATGGACAGTTCCGGCATCGGGCTGATTATGGGGCGATACCGCGTAATGAAAGAGGCCGGCGGCACGCTGCGCGTGATTCACTGCACGCCGCAGCTGCAAAAACTGATGCGCCTGGCGGGGCTGGGCGTGCTGCATATTGTGGAATCCGATGGGGAAAGGGGCAATGACCAATGAAAACGCCGGTCAATCAAATGAAACTGACCATTCCGAGCTGCTCGGCCAATGAGGCGTTCGCGCGCACCGCAGTGGCGGCGTTCGCCGCGCAGATGGACCCGATGGTGGAGGAATTGGCCGACATCAAAACGGCGGTGTCGGAGGCGGTGACGAACTGCATCGTCCACGCGTACCGCGAACATACCGGCATGATCTGGGTGGAATGCCGGATTTATGCAAATGATCGATTGATGATCCGCGTCCGCGACCGCGGCTGCGGCATCCCGGACGTCGCGAAAGCGATGGAGCCGCTGTTCACCACGGGCGGCGAAGAGCGCGCCGGACTGGGATTTGCGGTGATGCAAAGCTTCATGGACAAGCTGCGCGTCACGTCCACGCCCGGCAAAGGGACGCTGGTCGTGATGGAAAAGCAGCTCACCCGGAAGCCGGTGCGCCATGAATGACCGCGATGCGTTCATTGCTGCAAATTTGGGATTGGTGCACAGCTGCGCCAAACGTTTCCGCGGCCGCGGACTGGAATATGACGATTTGTACCAGGCGGGCTGCGTCGGGCTGATTAAGGCGTACGACGCGTTCGACCGCACACGCGGCGTCCAGTTTTCGACGTACGCGGTGCCGGTGATATTGGGGGAAATCCGGCGGCTGTTCCGCGACGGCGGCGCGATCAAAGTGGGGCGCACGCTCAAAGAACGGTCGGTCAGGGTCATGCGCGAAAGCGAGGCGTTCCGCCGCGAGATGCAGCGCGAACCGACGGTCAGCGAACTGGCCGCGCGGATGCAGCTGGACCCGACGGAGGTGGCGGAGGCGCTGAACGCTGCCGTGCCGCCGGTGTCGCTGACCGTCGGCGACGAGGACGGCGAGTCCCAGCTGGACATCCCGGTCGATTCGCACGAAGAGCGCGTCGCCGAGCTGCTCACGCTGCGGCAGGTGATCGGCGAGCTGGCCCCGCGCGACCGGTCGCTGGTGATCCTCCGTTTTTTCCAAAATCGCACGCAAACGCAAACCGCCGCGCAGCTTGGGATGACGCAGGTGCAGGTTTCGCGCCGCGAAAAAGTCATTCTCCGCGAAATGCGGCAGAAAATGACGGGGTAGGAGGGAGTGGGGGTTTAGATAATAGATAAGATATAATAGATATTTTTTGGTAGTGTGGGGATGGTGTGGTGGGTACGGCTAGTGTGGCCGAAGGGAATGTCTTTGGGTTTGTGGCAACGTTGCGGTTGCGCTGCGGCGGAAGGCAACTCCCTCAGCCTTCGGCAGCTCCCTCGCGAGGGAGCCGTGTACTGAAAGA
>CAJKBQ010000016.1 GCA_905198155.1 uncultured Eubacteriales bacterium | reverse complement strand
CTCACCGAAAGCTTCATCCCCGCGCCTCCATCTGCGCCCGCAGGAACCGCACCGCCATCGCGATATCCGCCGCCGGATCCGGCCCCACTTCGCGCTCAATCGTCAGGTACCCGCGGTACCCAATCTCGTCCAGCGCCGCCAAATACCGCGGCCAGTCCACCGCACCTTCGCCCAGCGGCACTTCCTCAAACCCGCGCCCGGTCGGCACGTCGTTTTTCACCAGCCCGTACACCACTTCGGGATCGTTGTCCGCCAGCTTCACGCCATCTTTCGCGTGCGTATGAACGATGTAGTCGCGCAGCGTGTGCACCGCCCGCACCGGATCGTCGCCCGTCACCATCACCAGGTTCGCCGGATCCAGGTTGACCGCCACGCCGGTCGAGTGCAGCCCATCAAGGAATTGTTTCAGCACCGCCGCCGGTTCCGGCCCGGTTTCGATCGCGAAATGCGCCTGCATCTGATCCGCGTACTGGCTCAGCTCGAAGCACGCTTCCTGCATGATCGCGTACCGCGGGTGCGCCGGGTCATTCGGCACCACGCCGATGTGCGTCGTCACCACGTCCACGCCCAATTCCTTGGCCAAATCCATAATCCGTTTCGACCGCTCGATCCGCCCCGGATTAATCGCCGGATCGTCGAACCGGCCGATATCGCCGCACAGCGCTGAGATTTTCAGCCCGTGATCGGCCACTTTGCGCGCAAATTCCGCGCGCTTGGCGCCCACCAGGTTTTCCGGTGCCAATTCGCCCTTCGTCGCGTACACCTGAATCCCCTGCGCGCCCACCTGCACCGCTTTGTCCAGCGCTTCGTCTACCGGCAGCCGGAACCCGTCCAGCAGCACGCCAATCGGAAATGTTGTCATCGTAAAATCTCCTCTCAAAATCACTTGACATTTGCTGATTTTCATTATATAGTATTTACAGCGGAATTGATAGCTGTTTTCTTGTCAGTTTCTTGCACGATCTTGCTTTTTGAGGAGGTACGGATCCCATGCCGCTGTCCAATGTCCCGGTGTACGAAAATCACGTTCAAACCGCCGTCGGCGAACTGCCGCCGTATATCTATCACACGCCCAACCCCGTCCCGGAGCTGATCTCCCCGCGCAATTTTTCGTGTCATTGGCACGAAGGCGTCGAAATCCTGACGATGGTGGAAGGCACGGCGCAAATCATGTGCGATTCCGTGCTGCACACCGTCTCCCCCGGCGAGACCGTCGTGATTCATGCCAACCAGCTGCACACCGTCGATTCTCCATCCCCCGGCTGCCGGTACCACTGCCTGATTTTGGAGCGGGATTTCTGCGCCGCCCACGGAATCGACATTCTGGCCGCGCGCTGGACGCCACAATTCACCGACGTACCGCTCGCCGCACTGATGGACGAGCTGCTGCGCGAAACCGAAAGCGGCGCGCCATACACCGCGCTGCGGCAGGAATCGATTGTCCTGCGCTACGCCGCAGAGCTGTGTACGCGCCATCGCCTGCCGGACGGCGCCGTCGCGGCCGCAGCGGACCGCACCATCGAACTGGTGAAGCAAACGCTGCTGTTTTTGAACGAACACTACCGGGAACCGCTGTCGTTGGCGCAAATCTGCAAGGCAATCGGATTCAGCAAATACTACCTGTGCCGCACATTCCGCTCTGTGATCGGCCAGACGGTGCTGGACTACATCAACCTCCGCCGATGTCAAAGCGCGCAAAGCCTGTTGCGCCGCGGGATATATAATGTAACGGAGTGCGCCGCGCTGTGCGGATTCAGCAGCGTGTCATACTTCACGCGCCAGTACCAGAAAATCATCGGCGAACTGCCGTCCGCAACGCGGCGTTCGGCCCGCGGACGGAGCGGCACATAATTTCCCGGATTCCGCCCGCCATCAAACACAACCGCGCCGCAGACCAGTTCGTCTGCGGCGCGGTTGTGTTTATATATGATATTAGAGTTCCGTTTTTGACCGAAGCACCGCGCGAACCACCGTGTAGTCCAGCGCGAACGTGTTCCGCGCAAAAATTACCAAATCGCAGTCTAATGCGCCCAGCGCGGCGGCAGAAACATCGCGGGTCTTTTCCGCAGCGGCCACAAAATATGTGTACCGCGTCCCGTCCATGTCGGTCATACACACGCGGTCGCCGACCGAGATCTCATCCATGCAATCAAGCTGGCCGGGCCGGACGCTGCCGCCGAGGATCAGACTGCCGTCATACATACTGCCGTCGTACCGGCACGGGCTGCGCATCGTATCGGTCTGCCGCCACAACGCACGAACCGGCAGCGTAATCCCATGCGCTGGGAGTTCCAAAAGCCCAATATAGTCCGCGCCGTCCGCCTCAACCACCGGCATGGTCACATCCGTGCGGCCGTCCGGTTCATCATCCTGCACCGTCGGCATCAACGCCGCCAATTCCGCCGCAATTTGGGCGGCACGCTGCGCCGATTGGCGCTGAGCCGCCTGAATTCCCACCACGGCGGCCACAGCAGCCGCAATCAGCACCGCGCCGATCCCAAAAAGCACCGACGATCCCTTCGCGCGCTTCATCCGTTCACCCGCTTGCGCCGCGCCGCAATCACCAGCAGTACCGCACCCGCCGCGCACATCGCAAGGATGTACGGCTCCGGTGCGAACGTCCCGCCGGTTTTCGGCGGCTTCGGCGGTTCATCGGTTTGGCGCGTATTGGTAATCACAATGGTGGTGTCTTTGACCGTCGTCGCGACGGTATATCCCGACGGCACCGACCGCTCCACCACCTGCCACGACGCACCGTCCGCCGGTGCCGTCCAGCTGTACGACCAATTATTGGCTGAGGAAAGCGTCTGCTTGGTTTGCAGCTCCCCGTCCTTGTAAATCTCGACCAGGATGCTGCGCGGGCGCGCCGCACTGCCGCCGTCTTTCCACTGCTTCACCACTTTGTACTGCACCCAATCGGGCTGCGTGTCCCGGAATTCGTACTTGGGCGTCGCCGTGACGTCGTAACGCAGTCCGCCGTCCGCATCTTGCGCAGGCACCGCGGTCAGGAACCGGCCATACGTCCGAACCCCCGTCTGCGTTTTCACCTGCACCGCCTGCGTCAGGTACAGCCCCGGCAGCAATCCGGAAAAACGCACCGTCCCGGACGCATCCGTGACCTGCACCGCCGTCGGCGCAACTTCATCCGCCGCCGCATACGCTGCCAGCGTATCCGCAATCGTTTTCCACTCAGCCTGCGTGGTCACGCCGTAAATATTCACCGGGTAATTCCGGAACGCGCCGCACAGTGTGTACGTACCGTCCGCCGCCGCTTCGGCAACGCGATAAATCCGGATTTCCACGTCCGGCACGCCGTATTGCAGCGTGATCGACGACGGATGCTGCGGATCGACCGGCTGCACGTCGCCGTACACCGGCACGGCCGCCAGCAGGACCGCCCATGCCGTCAGCACGGCGCACCAAACCGCAATCCGTTTTTTCATTCCGCCTCATCCTCCCAGTTTTTTCGTTTGACCGGCTTGAACAGCACAATCAGCATCAGCACCACCAGCATCGGCAGCGCAACAATCGGCGTCACAATCAGCGTGTCGATCCGGTATCCGTCCGATGTAATCCGGATCACGCTGTGCGACTGCGTCTCAATCCGCACCCCGCGCACCAGCAGCCGCTCCGTGTTAATCCCGTACGGCGTGCACGTCAGCAGCGTGCAATAGTCTTTACCGGGTACAATTTGCAGCTCGCCCACGTCGTCCGGCTGCACGATGCGAATCTGATCCACCTCATACGTACACACCCGATCCAGCACCGTCACGGTGAACACATCGCCGACTTCCAGCCGATCCAAATCGGTAAACAGCCGTGCCGACGGCAGTCCGCGGTGCGCCGACAGCACGGCGTGCGTACTTTCGCCGCCCACCGGCAGGCTGGATCCTTCCAAATGGCCGATAGCCACGTTCAGCACGGTGCTGTCCGTCCCGTGATACAGCGGCAGCTCCACGCCGATCTTACTGATGGTAACGTAGCCCATCATCCCATTGCCATTGACGTTCAGAATCTCATCGTAATCCGTCAGCGACGCATATTCCAGCAGCGGGAAACTCAGCCGGTACAGCGCGTCATTGTACGCCGACGCCGCGTCGAACTGCGCGGTATAATCGGCCTTCGGCGTCTGTTCCAGCATCGTTTCGTAGTCGATGATCGTTTCGGACTGGGTGCGTTTATTCCAATAATTGCTCACCGACGGATACAGCAGCACGGACAGGCCGATGAAAAACAGCAGCAATAAAACCAGTGTAGACCCTTTATTTTTCTTTTTCATCGGCCGCCCCCGCTTGATGGATTATTCCGCGATTTTGTTCATGCGTTTTTTCGTGACCAGCAGAATCCCGCAACCGACCACCAGCGCGCCGCCGATCAGCGTAAACAGCACGGTGCCGAATCCGCCGGTGCTCGGCAGCTCTGCGCCGGTTTTGTTCACGACCTGAACGCCGCCTTCTTTATACGCGCCGCTCACTTCAAACGTCGCGGTCAGGTTCGCGTTCACAATCTCCACTTTCTGACGCGCCGCCAATCTATTGTAACCGGCTGGGGCTTTGGTTTCTTCGAGCCAATACGTCGTGTGCCCGTCCAAACCGGTGATCGTCACTTTGCCGTCTTTCACTTCGATTGCAGCAACCGGCGTTTCGCCGGCTTTGGCTGCGCGGTATGTACCGTTGTCCTGTTTCACCAGTTTGATCTCGCTGCCGCCCGTCTCCGCATCGTACAGTTTGAACTCCGCGCCGTCCAGCAGCTTATTGTTCACCTCGGTTTTCACCACGTCAAACTCGTAGGTGAACGTCGTGGTGGTCACTTTCGGCGTCGTGTTGACGTTGTTTTCGTCGCCGTATTCGAGCCAGGTTTCGTTGGGGTTGCCATTTCCGCCCACAATCGCATCTTCTTTCAGCGCCGCAGAATAGGTCACAATGATCTGGTCATTCGCAGCGAGCGTGTCGCAGAATTCCTGTTTGAACACGATTTCAAAGGTGCAGCCGTCATCCGGGTTCGTATTGACCGTATAATTCGCAACGCCAACCAAATTGTCGTCCGCCACCGAGCCGCGGTACACTTTGATCGAACCCGCGTCCAGCGTCATCCCCGTCATTTTATCGTGCAGCACATAGTTCTGCGCACCGGCCTGCGCGGTGATGGTCGTGCGGAAATTGATCGTCTGGAACAGATCGGCATCGTTCTGCTTGCCCCAGCTGCTGTCAGAATCCTCCTGAACCTCTTTATCTACACCCGGCGTGCCGTTTTTCTCTTCAATTTCCGCGTCCGGTTTCGTCGTAGTCAAACCGCACAGTGCGCCCAGCGAGGAGTCGATGAGGTAGTAGCCCAACGCCAGGTTGTCAAATTTGACCTGTTTATCTTTTTCCGCCGTGATGGTCTGCACCGGCTGAATATTCTTTTCCGCCGCATACGCCAGTGCTTCTTTCGCCAGCTTCGCCGCATCGACCGTCGCATCCGTTTTCAGCCAGATGTAGCCGTTGTCCAGCTCAAAAATGCCTGAATGCGCCGTGAAGAAATCCGTCCACCCATCGGCCGGTTTGTACGAGTACGCATTCTTCGACGTGTCATAGCTTTCTAGGTCAGCCATCTTGTAAATCGCATATGTCTCGCCCGGAACCGCATTGCTGATGGTGATCGAGCCTTTCTCCTCCGCAGCAAACGCCGGGACGCACAGCGCGATCAGCATCACGATGGACATCATGATTGCAAAAAACCGTTTCATAACTATCAACCTTTCTGTTCTTCGATTCTATCTATGTCAAAAGGCAACAGAACTGTATGGTACCGTTACCTTGCCTTGGGCTTCTTCCGGCGCAGCCGGATGGCACCGATCAGCGCACCGAGCATCAGCGCGCTCCCCACCACGATGCAAATCAGCTCGCCGCTGCTGCCGGTCGCAGGCAATTCGTATCCGCCGACGTTGACGAACGCCACATGGTCGTCCGCCGTCAGCGTGCCGTCGATCGCGCTGCCGGATGATGTCTCGCCGCCGCGGCCGCATTCCGTGAAGAACGACTGCGCCGGCGTTTCCGTCACCGTCCATACTGTCCCGTACGGCAGATCGGAAATCGTGACGGATTCCCCATCCGCCAGTTCAATCACCGCGCGTCCGTCCGTGAACGTCACTTCGGACACCCCGTCCACGCCCGTGCAGGCAAACGTCCCGGCCAGCGGCGCGCCGTCCACCGTAGCGTCGATGGTGAATTCAAACTTCGCGGTGCAGTTTTCCACGCGCTTCACCGTTTTGGAAATCGTCAGCGCGCGCACATTGCGGTTGGTGAACGAAACGGATTCGGCCAATTCCGACCCGTTTTTCACGATGGACCCAATTTTCGCATCCACCCGGCCGTCCGCCGCCGTAACAATCACTTCCACCACATAACTGCCGGAATCCGCGCCCGGAAGCGCGCCGTTTTCTTCCCGAATCCGGTAATAATACGTTCCGGCCGCAGTCTCCGGCGGATAATTCAGCGTAAACGCGAAATCCTGCGTGCCGTCGGTCATCGTTACGCTTGCGCGGCGGAATTTCCCGTTTTCAACCGGCGTCGGATTTTCGGGCGAACTCACTTCGCGCAGCACAAATTCAAACGTTTTCTCCGTGCCGTCGGGGTATTGCAGCGTTTTCTGCACCGGAATCCGCAGCTTCGTGCCGTTCCGCTCGTTCAGCACGGTGATTTGTGACGCGCCGTCCGCCCGGATCACGCCGGACACCCCGCCGTCCGCATCCGCCAGCCGGATGTTCTCGCCGGTATACGTCACGGTATATCCGGCCGCCGAACTGGCGTCTTCCGTCAACTGCACGCGTGCGCCTGCCAAAATATTGGCAATCTCAATCCGCTGGCCGGGGTGCAGCGTCAGCTTCCCGGCTTCGGTGATCTCAGATTCCGTCCGCGCGCCGTCCGCATCGGTTCGCGTAATTTTTGTCCCCGCCGGAATCGGCGTCCCGTCGATGGTCAATGTGAACGAAAATACCCGATCCGCCGGCGTTTCCGAGTCATCGCTCACCTGTTTTTCGATCACCAGCCGGCCATATTTTGTAACATCCACGTCGTTGGTGAACCGGAACGCCGTGCTGCCGTCCGACATATCCTTCACCGGGCTGTCGTACGACTGGAACGAATCCTCGCCGATTTTCACGTTCTGCGCATTGACCGTTTCGGTCGTCCCGCTGACGTGAACCTCGCCGTACTGCGACGCGATCGATTCCTCAATCAGTTCCCGGACGAAATATCTGCCGGAATTTTCGGGAATATTCGCAAACACGGCGGTCTCGCCCGCATGAATGGTAAAAATCCCATTCGCGTCGGTCGTCCCGGTGGAAAGCACCTTGCCCGTCTCGTCGCAGATATTGTACGGCGTGCCCGGCGCAATCAGCAGCTCCTGGCCGCCCTCTTTGTACACCTGGAACCGGAACGCCGGATTACCCAGCGCGTCGTCCAGGTTTTTGTCCAGCTGTTTGGTGACGCTGATGCGGTTCTTTTGCAGCAGCGGCAGGTTGAAGTTCATCCGGCACACGCTCGACCCGGAGCCGCGCTCCATATAGTAAAAGTCCAGCGTATGTTCGGAGTAATTCGCGAACGTGCCCTTGTCGTTCAGGCCGTCTTTGCTGCCCAAAATCTGCTCGAATGTGACGATTTTGTACGCGTCGTCGGACACATCGCCCTTGCTCAAATCCAGCGCGTAATAATACACTTTACCTTCCACAAAGTCGATCTTGCCGCCGACATGGCGGTGAATGCCGGACAGATCCAGGAACAGCTTCCCGTCGATGAAAATCCACACATCGTCGTCACCGGTGAAGTAGTAGATCATCTGCTGCTTGCCGTCCGGCCCGGTCAGGCCGTCCTTCGGCTGCATGAACTCCATGTGCATATTCATCCCGAAAAAGAAGTCGGTCGGGTTGTCGTAGTCGATGTTGTACATATTGTTCAGCGGCTTTTGGGTTTCGTCGTAGGAAGCCGGGAAACTTACATTGTTTTTTGCATTTGCGCTCGAACTTAGCTGAAAATACTTATTGAGCAGGGTTTTGTAATTCCAGCTTCCTTCCGCATTCATAAGCGGGATAAACTTGCTTTCCAGCACGTCCGCCAGCACTTTATATTCGTTTTTCCCATTGCTGTTGTACTTATTCCGGGCGCTGGCCGCCACGCGCGTAAAATACCCGCTGTCAATCGACGTCACCTGCGTCGCTTCGGACTTGATGTCGTTGAACGGCAGGAAATTGCCGAACGGATACATGATAAAGTTTGACGTGATCGTTTGTTTATACAGCGTAAACGTATTATTTGATGCCGAAAACTGCGCATGATTGTTGTGTGAGTTGTAGTAGTATTCTCCCGTTGTTGGATTATACTGGAACAGTCCGTTGATGCTCGCCGTGTTCTTCTTGGTCGCGTATGTGCTGTTGCTAAACAGATAGCCCAGCGACGTCCCATCCGCCAACGCCGGATACCCGTTGACCAACTGATCTTTCAACACGCCGCTGATCGGCTGGTTGGCCGTATTCTCGTACGTCGTGGAATTGATGTTGTACGGCGGATGCGTTTTGTTCGTCACACTGCTCAATCCCGCATCGTAATCGGACGTCACATTGTCGCCGAAATTCATGCTGTAAGCGCCAATTCCCCAGTCAATTGACTTCGTCCCACCCGGATTTTGGAATCCCGGATACATCCGATTGCTCTTGAACAAGTCATTGATATTATTCCCATAATCGTACAAATTCACATCAATCAACTTGCTCGTATCCGCACTCGGCACAATCTCAAACGACCCCGAATTGCTGTTCGCAGCAGGCGCGCGCACCGGATGCTGTACCGGCGCAGCATCCGCCGCAGCCTTCGCAGCCTCCGCAACCCGTCCATACCCCAAAATCGCCGCATCGTCCGCAGCAAAGGCGCGCACCGCCACCTGATCGTCGCAGTCGCCCAAAATCACCGAGATCGTCTCCGCCGCCGCATCGACCACCCCCACGTCGGTGCATTTTCCAGCCCCGTCGCAGTCCAAAAACACCACGTCACCCGCCGCCGGAACCACATCCGCCGCCGCAAACAACCCAGCCTTCGTCCATTCCAGCATCATCGTCTGCGTGCCCGACCCAAACGGTGCCGCATCCTTCGGCAGCCCCGCATAATTCAGGCAAAACGACACGAACATCGCCGACCAGTTGCCGTGCGGGTTGCCGTACCACGCGCCATACCGCGTGTATCCGCGCCGCGTGCCGTCGTCGTTCAGCACGAAATTCTGCACGCTCTCCGCGTACCCCACCTGCGACCGCGCAATGGCCGCCATATCATCCCCGGCGTTCCCGGTGCGCGTCGGCAGCGTCGCTTCCCACTCCGCCGCCGTTTCCACATCGGCCGCCGCATTGGCGTAGCACAGCGCCGTGTGCGTATGTTCTTCCCGCCCGCACCGGTAAGTTACCAAATAGCAATCGTCGGTATGTTCATGCTCCCTGGTACAGTTCAGCGTCCGCACCATGCATTCCGCCGTGTGCGTGTGCTCCTCGCGGCCGCAGAACGCCTCGCCGGCCATCGCAATCCCGACCAGCTTTAATCCCCAAAACACGCCAATTGTCACGACCAGCGACAGCACCAGTGCAATCGGCCTCATGCGATGATTGATTTTTGAAATCCCGAACCCTTTCTTCATCAGGAATCACGCTACCTTATCACAGAAATATCCCGAACCGGCCAAACCCGAAAAAAAATCTTCCCAATCATCTGCTCCTGCGTCACGCAGCCGATCACCGAGTTTCGGCTGTCAATGGACGTCGCGCGATGATCGCCCATCAAAAAATACTGACTTTCCGGCACCTGATACGGCAGATCGATGTCGCAGTCGCCCAGCGCCTTGTCCGTCAAATACGGCTCGTCAATCACCGTTCCGTTCACCGAAACATTGCCGTCCGCATCGATGTCAATGCAGTCGCCCGGCGTCCCAATCACGCGCTTAATCAGCGTCTTGTTGGAATACAAAAACGCACACAAATCGCCGCGTTTCAGCTTGTCCGTTTTCACCAGCACCACAATCTCGCCTTCGTTCAGCGTCGGCGCCATGCTGGTTCCGGTAATCTGCACCACCGGCAGCACCAGCGTCGCAATCAGCACCGCCACCGCCGCCACAATCACCAGCGCATACACCGTGCTGCGCAGCACCCGGCGGTACAGCATCTTATATTTTTCCTGCCGAATCGCCTCCCGCACCGCGTCTGCGGTCGGCAGCGACGATTCCGGCGGGCGTCTGTCATTCATCTTTCTTCACCGCAATCTCGTCAAACAAATCGTCCAGAATCAGCTTTTGTCTGTAAATTTTTTGCAGCTGTTCCGTAATCCCGTCCAGTTTCCGTTCCGCAGCGGCTTCGCGCGCCGCGCATTTCTGCTCTGCTTCCGCCACAATGGCGTCCGCCTTGCGCCGCGCCTCCGCCTCCATCCGCTCCGCCAGTCCGCGTTGATTTTCGCTCATCTGACGGATATTTTCCACATACTGCGCCACCGCCGATTCGGCCGATTCATACACCCCGTTCAGCCGCAGCGCCGCTTCCGCAATGGACCCGGCTTCCGACTGCGCGAGCGTGCGGTCGGCCAGTTTGCGGTTGGCTTCCGCCAGCTCCGCCTCCAACCGGTCGGCACGCTGCGTCTGAACCAGCAGCAGCTCCAGCAGCTCTTTGCGGTTCTTCTTTTTCAGCTCTTTGTCCGTCACATTGCATCCCCCCGCGCACGGGAATTCGTTTGGAAAATACCAAGTTTATTATCTTAATTATACTCTGGAATCCGCGAAATTTCAAGACTTTCTGGCGCACATTTGACTCGGCATTTGGGAGAATGTTTTATGCATTTGGCCAATGCTTTGTAACAATGGGGAATAAATTGTAAAAACGGTGCACCGTCCGGCACACCGTTCTCATTCAATCGACCGATTTCAAGCTTTCCACCATCGAAATTCCGGTCAGCTTGCGGTACATCACCACGTTGACCAAAAATGAGAATACGAACGTCAGCGCGGCGGCAATCCCGTAGCTCAGCGGCGCAATGGTGCGGCCGAACATCACCAAGTCCACTTCCACCGTCTGAATCACGAACATGTGCAGAATCACCCCGAATCCTAGCCCGAACAGACACCCCAGCAGCGTCAGCAGGATCGTTTCGCGGTAAATATACATCGCGGTCTCCATCTTGTAAAATCCCAGAACTTTGATCGTCGCAATCTCGCGCTGCCGCTCCGAAATATTGATGTTCGTCAGGTTGTACAGCACTACGAACGCCAGCAGCCCGGCGCACACGATAATCACCAGCACCACATAGTTCAAACTGCTGATCATCGACTCAAACTGCCCGCTGTACGCGCGCACCGACGTCGCCGTGCGGATGTCCGCCTGCGCGCTCAGCGTCTTGCACAGCGCGTCCGTATCCACCTCCATGTCCGGGTCGCAAATCAGCTGGATTTCGTTGAACACCGCCGGGTCGCCGATTTTCGCCCGGTACAGCTCCGGCGCGATGTAAATGTAGTGCATCAGGTAGTTTTCCGTGATCCCGGTAATTGTCAGCGTCGCCGGCGTCCCGTCCGGTTTCTGAATCGTCACGTCGTCGCCGATGTGCAGCCCCAGCCGGCTGGCCAGCTTTTCCGTCACAATTACCGAATCCGCCCCGAATTCCACCGGTTTGTGCCCGACGCGCGTGCGCAGCCGGACAAAATCCGGGAATTTTTCCGTGTCCTCCGGCACCACGATGCTCGCCGACATTGTGTGTCCGTTGCCGGTCAGATCCTGCGCCGTCTGATACAGCCGCAGTACCGACGCAATCTCCGGCGAATCGTCCAGCAGCCGCTGCGTCTCGTCCGACAGCGCCGCCTGATCCGTCGTCAGCTGAACATCGTACTGGTACAAATCCTCGTACTGATTCGGCAGCAGCGACGACACGGAATCCTTGATCCCGAATCCGGTCAGCAGCAGCCCGGTGCAGCCCGCGATGCCGACGACTGTCATAATCAGCCGCTTTTTGTACCGGAAAATATTGCGCGCCGTCACTTTCTGGATAAAGTTCAGCCGGTTCCAAATCAGCGGGATGCGTTCCAGCAGGATGCGCTTCCCGGCCTTCGGCGCCTTGGGCTGCAGCAGCTGCGCCGGGCATTCCGCGACCGACGACCGGCACACCAAAAACGCCGCGCCCAGCACCAGAATCAGCGATGCCGCCGTCCCGACCAGCGCGAATTTCAGGTTGTACGGCGCATACGCACCCGGTCCGGTATACAGGATCCGGTAGCAATTCCAAATAATAATCGGCAATGCCTTTTGCAGCACCAAAATGCCAGGTACGCACCCGCCGATCGTCGCACTCCCGGCGTAAATCAGGTATTTGGACAGAATTTTCCGTTTGGAATACCCCAGCGCGCGGTACGTCCCGATCAAACTGCGCTCTTCCTCCACCATGCGGGTCATCGTGGTCAGTGCGACCAGAATCGCAACCGCGAAGAAAATCATCGGGAACACCTTGGACAGCGCATCCATCCGGCCGCAGTCGCCTTCAAAGCTGGCAAAGCCCACGTTCGTGTGCCGGTCCAGCACATACCACACCGCATTTTTCAGCGATTCCAGCTGCGCTTCGCCGTCCTTGATTTTCTGTTCCGCGTCGGCCAGCTGCTGCGCGACTTCGGCGCGCTGCGCCTCCAACTGCGCCCTGCCGTCCGCCAATTCGGCCTCGGCATCGTCCAGCTGCGCTTTTCCGTCCGCCAATTCTGCCTCCGACGCGGTCAGCTTCGCGCTTTGCTCCGCCAGCTCCGTTTCGCCGGATTCCAGCTGTGTTTTGCTGTCCGCCAGCTTCTGTTCATTCGCGGTGATGGTGCTGTACGCCGTTTGCAGCTTCTGCTCGGTCAGCATCAGCTGCGCGTTGATCTGCCCGCGCTGCGCAACCAGCTCCGCCTCGCCCGCAGCGATCGTCTGAGCCAGTTCCGCCGTCTCGGTTTGCAGCGTCTGCTGCTTTTCCTGCATCGCCGTCAGCGTTTTCTGCGCCGTATTCAGCTCCTGTTCTTTGAGCGTGATCTGCGCCTGATACAGCTTTTTTGCCGCCGGATCGGTTTCCGCCGCTTCCAGCGCGCGCAGCTCTGCCAATTCGCTTTCCTTGGTCTGGACATTCGCCGCCGCATCCGCTTGCAGCTTCTGCACCTCTTTCAGCGCAGCCTGTTTGAGCGTCAGCTGGATTTTCCCGGCCGTCAGCTGCGCCTGCGCGTTGTCCAGCGCGCTGTCCGCCTGCGCTTTCGCCTGATTGTACGCCAGCACACCGGCCTCGTATTCCGCCCGCGCCTGCGCCAGCTGCGCCGTTCCGTCGCGGTACGCCGCCCATCCGTCGGCAATTTGCTGGCGGGATTCTGCAATTTTCGTTTTCCCGTCGGCAATTTGCGTCTGCGCGTCGGTCCATTGCTGCCGCCGGGTTTCCAGTTCCGCCGCGCCGTCGGTCAACTGCTGCTCGGCGTCGGCCAGCGCCTTGTCGCTTTCGGCCTTGCCGGATTCATAGTCGCGACGCGCCTGCGCCAGCTGCGCTTCCGCATCGCCGGACAGTTCCGCGCGCCGCACATCCAACCGGCCGTTCGCGATTTTCTCCAACCGCTTCTGCACCTTGCCGACCACCGCGTCGTACGCGTCCGTGAAGGTATTTTCTTCTGCCGCTCCGGCCACGGAAACGAACAATTCCGTGTAATAATCTTCCTGAAAATTCGATTCCGGAATATACATGAAGAAACTCAGCGTCCCGGACCCGATGTCCGTGCTGCCCATCTGGAACGAGATGTAATACGCGCTGTCAATCAGCCCCACCACGGTGTATTCTGTGTTTTTCAGCTTGCCGTCGGCAACGCTTTGCAGCGTGATTTGCTCGCCCAGGAACGTGCCGCCGTTTTTCAGCTTCCCGGCCATCATCAGGCATTCGTTGTCCGCCTGCGGCATCCGGCCCTCCGCCAGCTTGACGCGGTTCAGGTAATTTTTATCATTATCGGATGTGTTGCCCGGCAGTGAATGCACGCGCACCACGCTGTCGGTGCCGTTGACCTCGATCATCGCGTCCAAAAAGTGCGCCGGCATCACCCCGTCTACGCCGGCCACGTCCCGCACGGCGGCCACGTCCGCGTCGGTCAGTCCCAGCGTCGAAACCACGCGCAGATCCATCATCCGGTATTCGTCCATGTACCGATCCATCGTCATCCGCATATCCGGCGCAGTGGCGCGCAGCCCGGCGTAAAACCCGGCGCCCAGCGCAACGATCAGTAAAATCGCGACAAATCGCCCCATACTGTGCCGCACGGTGCGGCGCAGCTCGGTTCCAAATGCGTTTTTCACTTACCACTCAATCCCTTCCGCGTCCGCCGGATTTTCGTTGCAGTACATTTCCGTCACCTTGCCGCTGTTGATCCGGATCACGCGGTCAGCGATCTGTGCGAACGATTTGTTGTGCGTAATCACGATCACCGTGCGCGACTGGTGGCGACAGGTGTCTTGCAGCAGTTTCAAAATCGCCTTGCCGGTCTTGTAATCGAGTGCGCCGGTCGGTTCGTCGCACAGCAGCAGTTTGGGATTTTTTGCGATGGCGCGGGCAATGGCCACGCGCTGCTGCTCGCCGCCGGACAGCTGCGCCGGGAAGTGATCCATCCGGTCGCCGAGGCCCACCTCTTGCAGCACGGCGGCGGCATCCAGCGGGTCGCGGCAGATTTGCGCGGCCAGCTCTACGTTTTCGCGCGCCGTCAGATTTTGCACCAAATTGTAGAATTGGAACACAAATCCGACATCGTGGCGGCGATATTCGGTCAATCTGCGCTCATTCATGGCGCTGATGCACTGGCCGTCGAGGTAAATCTGCCCTTCGGAGCAGGCGTCCATCCCGCCCAGCATATTGAGCACCGTCGTTTTTCCGGCACCGCTCGGTCCCACGATCACGACGAATTCCCCTTTTTCTACCACAAAATTGATCCCGTCCGACGCCGCAATCCGCTGGCCGCCGGTCTGGTAAAACTTTTTCACGTCCCGAAATTCTACAAATGCCATATCGCTCACTCCTGTTTGCGTGTTCTTCTCAATATCTTTTATTTTAGCGGATTTTCGTGCAAATCGCAATCGTTTTCATGAAAAATTTACGCTTTGGACGGAAAAAAGCTACAAAAAGAGACGGCTCCGAAAAGTCGTCTCTTTTGCACGGTTTTGTTCGATTTTGCGCCGTTTTTGCAAAAATTACTTCGCCAGATTTTTCTCGGCCTTGGCCGCGCGGCGTTTGGCGCGCCAGTCCTGCAGACCGACCCACAATGGCGCCGCCAGGAAGGTGGAACTGTAAAATCCTGCCACCAGGCCGAACATCATCGGCACCGAGAAGCTGAGGATCGAATCCAGGCTGTACACCAGCGCCACCACAGTGATGCTGGCCACAGCGACGAACGTCGTGATCGTGGTGAACAGCGAGCGGCGGAACGACTGGTTGATGCTGCGATCGACCACTTCGGCCAGCGACGCTTTCGCGCCCATGCGGCGGCGGTTTTCGCGGATGCGGTCGTAGATCACGATCGTGTTGTTCAGCGAATAACCCAAAATTGCCAGCACCACGGCGACGAAGTTATCGTCCAGCTGGATGCGGAAAATCACGAATACGAAATACGCGATGGCGACGTCGTGCACCAGCGCGAGCAGCGACATCAGGCCGGCCGACCAGCCGCCGATTTTGCGGAAGCGGATGGCAACATATACCAGCATCAGCACCGACGCCAGCACGATCGCCACGATGCATTTGCCGAAGAATTCGCGGCCCATCGTCGCTTCGACGGAGTTGGATTCCAGCTGGCGGAAGTTCGCGTCCGGCAGCTTCTTTTGCAGATCGGCCAGCACCTGATTCAGGTCGTCGGCCGTCAGCGACACGGTCGCCGGGAGCGACACCGACACATTGTTGGGGTTGCTGTCCGTGCCATTGGTGATCACATCGTAGGCAAAGGTGTAGTCCTCTTTGCCGTCCGTGACCGGGGCGAGCACCTCTTGCAGCACGGACTTGTCCACGTCGCCGGTGTAGGAATATTTGATGATGGTGCCGCCGGTGAACTGGATGTCCATCCGCGTGCCGAGCACCAGATTGCAGACCAAACCGATCAGCAGCACGATGGCTGCGACCAGCGCAAATTTCTTTTTGTTCGCGACAAAGCGAATCTTCATATCATTCAGCATTGCGCGCACCTCCATACAGCCATTTGCTGCGGAAAACTTTGAATTTGGACAGCGAAACGATCATCAGTCGCGTGCAGAGGACGCCCATGACGAAGTTCGCGATCACACCGATGAGCAGCGTGTAGCCGAACGAATAGATCGAGCCGGTGACGGACGTACCGAACGGCGCCAGGAATACCGACAGCAGCTTGTTCCAGAAGCTGTTCGGGGAGCCGAACACGCCCATCAGGATGATGGCCACGATCACGTTGGTGATGTTGCCGTCCACGATGGCGGACAGGCTCTCTTTGGAACCGGCCGCAATCGCCGCGTCCAGCGATTTGCCGCTGCGCAGCTCTTCGCGGATGCGCTCGTCGGTGATGATATTGGCGTCCACGCCCATACCGATCGACATGATGATCCCGGCGATACCGGGCAGCGTGAGGGTGAAGCTGTCGAACGACGGGAAGTAGCCGGAGATCGACGCCACAATCAGCGCAATCTGCCCCAGCAGCGTGATGCACGCGACCACGCCCGGCAGGCGGAACATCAGGATCATAAACACGCAGATCAGCGCGTACGCGATTACACCGGCGATCAGCATCGTGGTGCGGGCGGAGATGCCCAGCGTGGGATGAATCGAGCTGTAGCTGGCGGTTTCCAGTTTGAACGGCAGCGCGCCGGCGTTGATTTGATCCGCGAGTTTTTTGGCGGATTCATAGGTAAAGTTGCCGGTGATCGTCGCCTGGCCGTCGGTGATGTGCGCATTGACGGTCGGGTACGAGATCATCTCGTTGTCCAGCCAGATGGAGATGGTCCCCTTGTTTTGGGACAGGCGCTCCGTCGCGTCGCTGAATGCTTTTTTGCCCGCCTCTTTCAGCGTGAGGCTCACGCCGTAGGTCATGTCCTGGCTGTTGTAGTAGGCTTCGGCCTTATCGACGTCGTCGCCGGTGAGGATGATCGTGGTTTCGGTCACGCCGTCCGGCTCATAGCCCGTCACATTGCCGTCCGCATCGGTGACATTGCGGGTGCTGTTGCCTTCGCGGAACGTCAGCTCCGCCGTCATGGACAGCTCCCGAATGGCCGCCTGCGGGTCAAAATCGGCTTCGTCTTCCTTCCACGGGAACCGAAGCACCAACCGGGAATTATCATAATCGACGTACAGTTCGTAGTCGGTGATATGATTGTCGGTCAACCGGGTGCTGATGGTTTCTTTCGCACCGTCCAATTGTTCCTGCGGGGCTGCCATTGCGTTGCCATTGTCGTCCACCGGATTGAACGTCACTTCGACGCCGCCGCGGATATCAATGCCCCAGCGGATGTCTCCGGCGCCTTTGATCGCTGCCTGGTCCGTGTCTCCCACTTCGGTGTAGATTCCAAAAAACGCCGAATAGCTGAGAAAAAGCACCAGCAGGGCAACCACAAAGAAAACCCATTTGCCTTTTCGCTTCATGCAAAAATCCTCCTGTCTGATCGTTGTTTGCGAACGCGAACCCGCGCGCAAGCAAAAAATAACCTTGTGCGTTGTACGCGTGAAAAAAGTTCGCAAACGGCACAAGGTTAATTATATTGTATTTTGACCGAAAAGTCAATGCATAAATTGAGAATTCCGATGCGGAAAGCAGTTTTTTACGCGTTTTTCTCGATTTTCAGCACTTTTTCAAGGCTGGCGAGCTTCACGCACAGGCAAAACAGCGCCATCGCCTGTTCCAGTTCGTCGATTTTGACGCCGCTGGGGGCCAGCCGGATGTTGCGGTCCTGCGGGTCTTTGCCGTACGGATACGTCGCGCCGGCGCCGGTCAGCTTGACGCCCGCCTGCGCGCACAGTGCGACCACGCGCTTGGCGCAGCCCGGCAGCGTATCGACGCCCAGGAAATAGCCGCCGTGCGGCTCGTACCAGGTGAGCAGGTCGCCGTTGACGAACTCGGTGCGCAGCCGGCGACATACCGCCTCAAATTTCGGCCGCAGCAGCGCCGCGTGGCGCTTCATCTGCGCGCGCACGCCGTCCATGTCTTTCAGGAAGTACAAGTGGCGGAGCATATTCATTTTGTCGCCGCACACCATCTGCACGAACAGCCGTTTTTTGTCGTCCGCGGCGTTGGCCGGGGACTCGGCGATGGCCGACACGCCCGCGCCGGGGTAAGTGATTTTGGAGGTGGAGGCGAACATCACCGGCAGATCCGGGTGGCCTGCTTCCACGCACGCTTCGTACAGCGACAGCAGCTGATCCGGCGTATCGGTCAGATCGTGGACGCAGTATGCGTTGTCCCAATAGATGCGGAAGTCCGGCGCGGCGGGGGTCAGCCGGGCAAACCGGCGGACGGTTTCGTCGGAATACGTATAGCCCTGCGGGTTGGAATATTTGGGCACGCACCAGATGCCTTTGATCTGCGCGTCGGACGCGACCAAGCGCTCCACGGCGTCCATGTCGGGGCCGGTGGGCGTCATGGCGACGGGGATCATTTCGATCCCGAAGTATTCGCACACGGTGAAATGGCGGTCGTATCCGGGCACCGGGCAGAGGAATTTGACCGGTGCCTGCCTGCACCACGGGGTGTGGCCGCAGATGCCGTGCGTCATGGCGTCGGAGATTTTGTCAAACATCATGTTCAGACTGGATGCGCCGCCCAGGATGACCCAGTCGGACGGGACGTCCAGCATACCGGCGAAAAGATCCGCCAGTTCGCGCACACCGTCCGGCATCCCGTAGTTGCGGCAGTCGATGCCGTTGGGCGCGACCGGGTCAAACGGCTGCATCATGGCGTCCGACAGGTTCAGCTGGTCGGTATCGGGACGGCCGCGGGACATATCCAGGTGATGCCCTTCTGCGCAGAACGCATCGTACTGGGCGCGCAGGCGGTTGTATTCGGCTCGCTGCTGGTCGGTTGTCATTTGATTCAGATTCATCATGGCAGGCCATCCTTTCTGTCGGCTACTTCAAAAATCAACAGATACTATTGTACTGCATTTCTGCGGATTTTGCAAGTGGTAATTGAAATTCTTGCAAAAAAATTTACAATTGCACGAATGACCGCGAAAAGCGTGCATATTTGCCCTGTTTTTGAATTGATCCGGCGCAAAATTTGCATTGTTTGCGGGAATTTCCGCTCTCGTCGGCGTGCGCGGGCGGCGAACAGAAAGCGCTCCGGAAGTTGCCCTCCGGAGCGCCGAGAATAATCGGTGAAAATTATTCCTCTCTCATTTTTGCAAAGCACTCGCTGCAATACACCGGGCGATCTTCGCGCGGCTTGAACGGCACTTTGGCTTCCTTACCGCAGGAAGCGCAGATTGCGGTGAACATTTCGCGCTCCGGACGGCTGGAATTTTTGCGCGCGTCGCGGCACGCTTTGCATCTCTGCGGCTCGTTGACAAAGCCTTTGGATGCGTAGAACTCCTGCTCACCGGCGGTGAACACAAATTCCTTGCCACATTCTTTGCAGGTGAGAGTCTTGTCTTCGTACATTTGATTTACCTCGCTTTGGTTTGAAAAGATTTTTTCCGCCCAAAAACGGCTGCGAACCGTTTTCATTGTTGACAAACAACGCTCTGATTCTGAGGGGGCATATATTTGAAAACGGGGAATCCCCGCAGTCAACCGCTGGATCCGCGCAGCTTGCGGCGAATACGCTGCATCGCGTTGTCCACGGATTTTTGCGACAGGCCAAGCCGGTCGGCCGTTTCGCGGTACGAGGCGGACTTGAGGAAATCCGCCAGAACCTTTTTTTCGAGCGGCGTCAACCGCTCCTCTGCCGTACGAAACACGGCGCGCAGCCGTTCCTGCACCAGCAGCCGTTCTTCCGGATTTTCCATCGGCGAGCCGGACGGCAGCTCCTGCGCCAGGTCGTCGATCGACAGCGGCGGCTCCGCTGGGGTGCGCGACGATTGCCGCACGCGCCGCAGCGCCGAGCGCATCTGCCGCTCCGCACAGATCAAAGCAAACGAGGCAAACGGCACGCCGTACGCCGGGCTGAACCGATCGGCTGCGCGCAGCAGACCGATCGCACCTTCCTGCGCCAGGTCGTCGGCTTCCACGCCGCCGCGCGCCAGTGCGGCAGCTTTCCGGTGAATCTGCGGCAGCAGCTCCAGCACAATCCCGGCCAGTGCATCCGCGTCCCCGCTGCGGGCGCGTTCCGCCAGCCGATTGAATTGAAGCGTTTCCACCTGCACATCATCCCATTCGCCTGAAAAAACGGTACAGTACAATCATACCGCATTGTTTTGTCCATGTCAACTGTTTCGATCAAAATTTTGGCGATTTTTTTTCGCAACCTGCGCCCGAAAAACGGATTTTTGAAAAAAGAGGGAAAATTGTCGGAAAATATCGGCAGTTTTCCCTCTGTTTTATCAATTTGGTTATCCTTTGGGTTTGAAGCTGTCTTTGAGCGAAACGCTCCGGTTGAACACCGGACGACCGTCGGTCGTGTCCGGATCGACGCAGAAGTAGCCCAGCCGCAGGAACTGGAACGACGCCGGCGCTTTGACGCTGCGCAGCGACGCTTCGACTTTGCAGTGCGTCAGCACTTGGAGCGAGTCGGGGTTGAGGTAGTCGAGGAAGTTTTTATCGCCGGAGTCGGGGTCCGCCACGGTGAAGAGATTGTCGTACAGCCGGACCTCGGCGTCTACCGCCGTTGCGGCGTCCACCCAGTGGATGGTCGCTTTGACCTTGCGGCCGTCCGGCGTGTTGCCGCCGCGGGTGGCCGGATCGTAGGTCGCGGTGATTTCGGTCACGCGGCCGTCGGCGTCTTTTTTGCAGCCGGTGCAACGGATGACATACGCCGTTTTCAGGCGCACTTCGTTGCCCGGATACAGGCGGTGATAGCCTTTGACCGGCTCCTCCATAAAGTCCTCCGCTTCGACCCAAAGTTCGCGCGAGAACGACACCGGGCGCGTCCCGGCGGCCGGGTCGGCGGGGTTGTTTTCGACGTCAAACGTTTCGGTCTGATCGGCGGGGTAGTTTTCCAGCACCAGCTTCACCGGGTGCAGCACGCCCATCACGCGCAGCGCGGTGGCGTTGAGGTCTTCGCGCAGGCAGTGTTCCAGGAACGCGTATTCCACGACGCTGGCGGCTTTGGCGACGCCGATGCGGTCGCAGAAATTGCGGATGGCGGCCGGGGTGTAGCCGCGGCGGCGCAGGCCGCAGATGGTGGGCATCCGGGGATCGTCCCAGCCGCGGACGTAGTGCTGCTCCACCAGCTGGCGGAGTTTGCGCTTGCTCATCACGGTGTTGGTGATGTTCAGGCGGGCGAACTCGATCTGGCGCGGTTTGGCGTCGATATCGATATTGGCGATGACCCAGTCGTACAACGGACGGTGGGCTTCAAATTCCAGCGTGCAGAGCGAATGGGTGATGCCTTCCAGCGCGTCCTCGATGGGGTGCGCAAAGTCGTACATCGGGTAAATGCACCATTCGTCGCCGGTATTGTGATGGCGGGCGTGGTTGATCCGGTAGATGACCGGGTCGCGCATATTGAAGTTGCCGGACGCGAGGTCGATCTTGGCGCGCAGCGTCATGCGGCCGTCTTCAAATTCGCCGGCTTTCATCCGCCGGAACAGCTCCAGGTTTTCCGCAACCGGGCGGTCGCGGTACGGGCTGGTGGCCGGGTGCGTCAGGTCGCCGCGGTATTCGTGCATCTGGTCGGCCGTCAGCTCGCACACATAGGCCAGCCCTTTGCGGATCAGCTGCACGGCAAATTCATACATTTGCGGGAAGTAGGACGACGCGTAGAAAAACCGGTCGTCCCAGGTGAAGCCCAGCCATTTGATGTCTTCCTGGATGGCGTCCACGTACTCCACGTCCTCTTTGGACGGGTTGGTGTCGTCCATCCGCAGGTTGCACAGGCCGCCGAACCGCTCCGCCGTGCCGAAGTCGATGTTGATCGCTTTCAGGTGGCCGATGTGCAGGTAGCCGTTCGGCTCCGGCGGAAAACGCGTGTGGACGCGCTGACCGGCAAACCGCCCGCCGGGCGCGATGTCTTCTTTGATGAATTCGTCGATAAAATTGCCTTTTTTCTCGGCTTCCGTCCGAATTTCGTCTTCCATATCTGTGATCCCCTCTCGAAACGTCATTTCATTATTTTTTCAGCAGGTCGATGGCGTGCCGGATGCGGCGCAGGCTTTCGTCCCGGCCCAGAATCGCCAGAATCTCGACCGCGCCGCCTGGCGTGACCGCCGTACCGGAGGCCGCGATGCGCACCGGCCACATCACAAATCCGTTTTTCACTTCCAGCTGCACCGCCATATCGATCAGCAGGTCGTGAATCGCGTTGGCCGTCCAGGCGGGCAGCGCGGCCAGCGCCGATTGGGCGCGTTCCAGCGTCGGCAGGACGTTTTCGACCGTGGTTTTGCTTTTTTTGTTGGCGAAAAGCGCGACGTCGTAGTCCGGCAGCGCGCGGAAAAACGCGATCATGTCCGGAATCTGTTTCAGGTTGGTGACGCGCGGCTGCAAAATCTGCGCCATCAGCGCCCAATCCATCTCTTGGCCGGGAATCGCTTCGCGGAACACCGGCTCCGCCAGCTGCTCGAACGCGTCCGGCGCCATGGCGCGGATGTATTCGCCGTTGAACCAGGTGAGTTTGTCGTAGTCGAAAATCGCGGGCGATTTGCTGATGCCGTCGATGCAGAACGCCTGTTCCAGCTCGGCGAGCGTGAACAGTTCGCGGTTCTCTTTGGGGCACCAGCCGAGCAGCGCGATGTAGTTGACGATGGCTTCCGGCAGGTAGCCGTCCTGTACCAGACCCTCGAAGCTGGTGGCGCCGTGGCGCTTGGACAGCTTGCTGACCGAGCCGTCCGGGTTTTTGCCGAGAATCAGCGGCAGGTGCACGTAGGTCGGGATCTCCCAGCCGAACGCTTCGTACAGCAGGTTATACTTCGGCGCGGACGACAGGTATTCGCACCCGCGCACCACATGCGTGATGTGCATGGTGTGGTCGTCGATGACGTTGGCAAAATTGTAGGTGGGGAATCCGTCGGATTTGAGCAGAATCTGGTCGTCCAGCGTGCTGTTTTCGACGGTGATGTCGCCGAACACTGCGTCGTGGAACGTGGTGGTTCCTTCGAGCGGGACTTTTTGGCGAATCACATACGGGGTACCGGCGTCCAGCAACCGCTGCACCTCGTCGGCCGGGAGGTTCCGGCAATGGCGGTCGTAGCCGCCGGAAAATTCGTCGGTGGAATCGTCTTTGAGCGAATCGAGCCGTTCTTTGGTGCAGAAGCAGTAGTACGCTTTGCCTTCGCGCACCAGCTGCTCGGCGTACGGACGGTACATTCCAAGCCGTTCGCTTTGGACGTAGGGACCGTAGGGGCCGCCGATGTCGGGGCCTTCGTCGTGGCGCAGGCCGACGGTGCGCAGCGTATTGTATATCACCTGTTCCGCGCCGTCCACATAGCGCTCGCGGTCGGTGTCTTCGATCCGCAGGATAAACTTGCCGCCCTGCGACCGGGCAATCAGATATTCATACAGCGCCGTACGCAGGTTGCCCACGTGCATAAATCCGGTGGGGCTGGGCGCAAACCGGGAACGAACTTCTTCCATTTGATTCAACATCCTTTGCGTATTGGGGTTGGATCCGGCTGCGTGCCGGAAACGATTCGTGATAGCTTATTATAACACGAACCGCGCCGGAGTGCAAATGTTTTTCAAATGTTTTTGCGCAGAATGTGAATTTTTTCGGCTTTTTTCCGTTATTCCGCGCAAGCGCTTGACGGGAACGCGAATTTCCGGTATACTGGACAGTGAAATTTGGATCGGAGGGGGCGTTTTCGGATGCGGATGGATCGCTGCAATCAGATTTTGCTCAGCGTTTCGTTTTTGATTTTGCTGGCGTGCTACGCGGTGTCGGCGTTGGTGCAGCCGCTGCCGGCGGCGGTGCGGTATACGGCGCTGGGCGTTGCGCTGGAACTGGCGCTGGCCGCGCTGATGCGGCGCGTGCTGCGCAATCGCGCGAAAGGCAGCACGGGGCTGTTTTACTTCAAGGCGGGGATCGTGCTGTTTTTGGCGGTATGCGTGCTGATGAACACGGTACTGCTGTTGATTCGGTAAGGAGGGACGGAAGATGAAAACCGTATGGATTACCGGCGGATCGCGCGGGATTGGCCGGGCGTGCGCACTGCGGTTTGCGGCGGACGGCGACCGCATTGCGCTGCTGTACCGGGCGGACGACGATGCCGCGCGCGAAGTGGCCGAGGCGTGCCGCGCACTGGGGGCGGAAGCGCTGCCGGTGCGGTGCGACGTGGCCGACCGGGCGGCGGTATGGACCGCGGCGGACGAGATTCGGCACCGGCTGGGGCCGATCGACGTGCTGATTAACAACGCCGGGATCGCGCAGCAGAAGCTGTTCACCGACATTTCCGAAGCCGATTGGCGGCGGATGATGGGCGTGAACCTGGACGGGGTGTTTTTCTGCTGCCAGGCGGCGCTGCCGGACATGATTCACCGCAAAAGCGGCCGGATTATCAACGTCAGCTCGATGTGGGGACAGGTGGGCGCGTCGTGCGAGGTGCACTACTCCGCCGCCAAAGCTGCGGTCAATGGGCTGACGCAGGCGCTGGCCAAGGAGCTGGGGCCGAGCGGGATCACCGTCAATGCCGTGGCGCCGGGCGTGATTGACACCGAGATGAACGGCCTGCTGGACGGCGAAACCCGCGCCGCGCTCGCCGACGAAACGCCGTTGGAACGGCTGGGCACGCCGGACGAGGTGGCACGGGTGATTCACTTTTTGGCCGGGCCGGGCGGGGACTTCATCACGGGACAGGTGATCGGGGTCAACGGCGGGTTTGTGATATGAAATGCGCGCAGAATCACGAACAGCGGCTCCGGAAAATTGAAAAACGGCGCGGCCATGCAGGCTGCGCCGTTTGTTTGATTATGGAACGATGGCGGAGATGAGCCATACGATTCCGTACAGGACGGGCTGGTGCAGGACGTAGATCACCAGCGCGTGTTTGCCCATCCAGGAAAATGCCGGGACGCGCGCCGGGTACATCCACTGCGGGAAACGGCCTGCGGCGGCGAACCGCCCCAGAAATGTTCCGGCCAGGAACACGAAAATCCACGGGAATACCGGGTAATAGTCGGACGAATAGAAGCCGACGTTCTGGATGCCGAGCGGGAACAGGAATTTTCCCCATTCGCTGACCGCACAGATTTGCAGCAACGGAACGCCCGGCACGCCGACGTACGGCACCGGCGCAAAAAACAGTCCGGCCGTCAGTACAAAGCCTACCATGCAGACCGCAATGCCCACGCCGAACGGGACGCGCGCCAATGGTTTTTGGAGCAGGGCGAATACGAGCATACAGACCGCCAGCATATGCAGCACGCCGAACCGGATGATTTCCTCCGGGATGACCAGCGCGGTGGCGAGCGTCAGCCCCAGCGCGACGGCCAGCAGCCTGGCGCCGCGTGCCCAGTTGCTGTGCGACAGCTGCGACGAGATGCCGGAAATCAGCACGAAGGCGCCCGCAAACAGCGGCGACACCGGGGCGAAAAAATCGAACGCGGCCTGTGCCCACGGCTGGTCAAACAGGTAGCCGATCAGGTAGAACGCATGGCGCACCACCATGCACAGCACCGCGAAGCCGCGGACTTCGTCCATCAGGTGAATGCGGGGCCTTGCGGCCGGAGCGGATTGTGACATGGACGCGTCTCCTTTCATGAGTTTTCCGCAATCCATTATATAATATGGACGGAATGGATTTGAGAATGCGGTCGATGCACCTGTCCCATTGATGCACCGGCCGCTTTCAAAGCCGCGGGACGGAAACGAATGGAATCCAAGCATCGCCTGCCCCGCGGCACAGGCGACACCGCTTGTAATCGAGATTTTTTACACGTTGAACCGGAACAGCACCACGTCGCCGTCCTGCATCACGTACTCTTTGCCTTCGGAACGCACCAGACCTTTTTCTTTGGCGGCGGCCATGGATCCGCACGCCATCAGGTCGCTGTACGCAACCACTTCGGCCCGGATGAAGCCGCGCTCGAAGTCGGAATGAATTTTGCCGGCGGCCTGCGGCGCTTTCGTGCCGCGCGGAATCGTCCAGGCGCGCACTTCCTGCACGCCGGCCGTCAGGTACGAAATCAGGCCCAGCAGGGCGTAGCATTCTTTAATCAGCCGATCCAGACCCGATTCGCTCAGCCCCATGTCCGCGAGGAAAATCGCCTTTTCGTCCGGCTCCATCCCGGAGATTTCGGCCTCGATCTCGGCGCAGATCGGCAGCACGGCGGCGTGCTCCTCGGCCGCGATGCGTTCCACCGCGTCCAAGTACGGGTTGTGCGCTTCGCCGTCGGCAAAGTCGGACTCGCTGAGGTTCGCGGCATAGATGATCGGCTTGTTCGTCAGCAGATTGACGGTGGACAGAATGGCGGCTTCCTCCGGCGTCACCGCCACGCTGCGCGCGGACTTGCCTTCGTCGAGCGCGGCTTTGACCCGCAGGAACAGATCCAGCTCCGGCTGGAGCGATTTGTCGCCTTTGAGCGCCTTCTGCGTTTTGTCGATGCGGCGGTCGAGCACTTCCATATCGGAAAAAATCAGTTCCAGATTGATGGTTTCAATGTCGCGCGCCGGGTCCACGCTGCCCTCCACGTGGATGATGTCGTCGTTTTCAAAGCAGCGCACCACATGAACGATCGCATCCACCTCGCGAATGTTGGCAAGGAATTTGTTTCCCAATCCTTCGCCCTTGCTGGCGCCGCGCACCAGCCCGGCGATATCGACGAATTCGATGGTGGCGGGGGTGTATTTTTCCGGGTGATACATTTCGGCCAGGCGATCCAGCCGCTCGTCCGGCACGGCCACGACGCCGACATTCGGCTCAATCGTGCAGAACGGATAGTTTGCGGACTGCGCGCCCGCGTTGGTGATGGCATTGAACAGGGTGCTTTTGCCGACGTTGGGCAGACCCACGATACCTAATTTCATGAAAGTTTCCAGCTCCTTACAGCTTCAATCGATTGCCCGCGCATACTTATCTTAGTATAGCACATTTCGGCGCAGTTTGCAAGAATTTATTTTGGATTATGCGCATCATTCTCAATCCCCCGCAGCGCCTTCCGGAACTGCACCGCAAACAGAATCGCCGTGCAGGTGACGGCAACCCCGTCGGCAACCGGCTCGGCAAGGTACACCGCCGTCGTTTGATCCTGCAGGAAGTGCGGCAGGATGTAGATCAGCGGAATCAGCAGGACGAATTTGCGCAGCACCGCCACGATAATCGAACACGGCGCGTTGCCCGTGGAAACGAACGTCATCTGGCACGCGATTTGAATTCCGAACAGGAACAGCGCGCCGCAGTAAATGCGCAGCGCGCGCACGGTGAATTCCACCAGCGCCGGGTCGTTGTTGAACAGGCGGACGAACACACCGGGGAAAAGCATAATCACGACCCACAGCGTGATCGAATACGTCAGGCACGACGTCAGCAGCAGCCGGAACGTCTGCCGCACCCGCGGCGCATTGCGCGCGCCGAAATTGTAGCTGGAAATCGGCTGCGCGCCCTGCCCCAGCCCTTGGAGCGGCAGCATGGCGAACTGCATCACGCTGGTCAGAATCGTCATTGCGCCTACCGCCAGGTCGCCGCCGTAGCGCAGCAGCGATGCGTTGAAGCACACGGAGATGACGCTTTCGCTGGCCTGCATGATAAACGTGGAACTGCCCAGCGCAACGCACGGCAGAATCAGCTTCGGATCCACCCGCATCTGCGCCGGGGACAGCCGCAGCAAAGTATGCTTGCCGGTCAAAAAGCAGACGACCCATACGCACGATGCGCACTGCGACAGAATGGTGGCCAATGCCGCGCCGCGTACGCCCATGTTCAGCCCAAAGATGAAAATCGGATCCAGCACGATATTGGCCGCCGCGCCGATCAGCACGGTGCGCATCCCGACTTTGGCGAACCCCTGCGCGGTGACAAATGCGTTCATTCCCAGCGTCAGCTGCACGAACGCCGTACCCAGCGCATAAATATTCATGTAATCGGTCGCGTAGCCGATGGTGTTTTCGCTGGCGCCGAACGCGAGCAGCAGATCGCGGTTCCAGATCAGCAGCACGCCGGTCAGCACGGCAGCGATGACGATTTGCAGCGCGAAGCATCCGCCCAAAATCCGCTCCGCCGTACGGTCGTCGCCTTTGCCCATTGCGATGGACGCGCGCGGCGCGCCGCCGCTGGCGGCAAACGATGCGAATGCCGACACGATCATAATGACCGGCATACACACGCCGACGCCCGTCAGTGCCAGCCGCCCGTCGGCCATGTGGCCGATGTAAATGCGGTCCACGATGTTGTACAGCATATTGACCAGCTGCGCGACCACCGTCGGAATCGCCAGCCGCACCATCAGTTTCCCGACCGGCTCCGTTCCCAGAAATGTTTTGTCCTCCATGCGCAAACGCCTCCGCCTTGCTTTGATATTTTCGCAGAATATAACATATAGTATAGCACGTTCCGACGGAAAACGCAAGTGGTTTGGCTGCATGGCTCCGGCGGGAATTCGGCCCGATTCGTTTTCCGTCGGCTCAAAACCGCTGGGATTGCAAAAAAGCATTGCATTCTTCCGCGCAAAGTGCTATAATATTTCATTATACCACCGTCGATACGACCAGAAACGAGGAGTACATCCATGAGCATCAAAATCCCGGAGGACTACCAGGTCCCGCAGCCGATCAAAGAAACCGCCATTGCCATCAAAGAGGTCAAAGACTTTTTCGAGCGCGCGCTGGCATACGAACTGAACCTGACCCGCGTCACCGCGCCGCTGTTCGTCCGGCCGGAAAGCGGGCTGAACGACAACCTCAACGGCGTGGAGCGTCCCGTCAGTTTCGGGATTCGCGAGCAGGACGATACCCAGGCCGAAATTGTGCATTCGCTCGCCAAGTGGAAACGGATGGCGCTGCACCGCTATGGGTTTGAAGTGGGCGAAGGGCTGTACACCGATATGAACGCCATCCGCCGCGACGAAGAAACCGACAATCTGCACTCCATTTACGTGGATCAGTGGGACTGGGAGAAAATCATCCGCCGCGAGGATCGCAATTTTGATACGCTGAAATCCACCGTCCGGTCGGTGTACGACGCGCTGAAACACACCGAACGGCACATGGCCGAGCGGTACGAATACATCCAGCGGATTCTGCCGGAGCAGATTTTCTTCATCACATCCCAGGAGCTGGAAGATCTGTACCCCAACTGCACGCCCAAGGAGCGCGAATACAACATTGCGCGCGCCAAAGGTGCGGTGTTCATCATGCAGATCGGCGACGTGCTGCGTTCCGGCCAAAAGCATGACGGCCGCGCCCCGGACTACGACGACTGGAAGCTGAACGGCGACATCATCGTGTACTATCCGGTGCTGGACTGCGCGCTGGAGCTGTCCTCGATGGGCATCCGGGTGGACGAGCAGTCGCTGACGGAGCAGCTGAAAAAAGCCGGGTGCGAAGAACGCGCCGAGCTGCCGTTCCAGCGCGCGCTGCTGGCCGGTCAGCTGCCGTACACCATCGGCGGCGGCATCGGTCAGTCGCGCATTTGTATGTTCTTCCTGCGCCGCGCGCACATCGGCGAAGTGCAGGCGTCGATCTGGCCGCAGGAAACCATGGACGCTGCCCGTGAACGCGGGATTGAGCTGCTGTAAGCCGCCTCCTGCGCAAAAAATTTCGGAATTTTTCGAGAATTTTTGCGCTTGTTTTCTTTGCGCACGGTGTGATATAATTATTATGGATGCAAGTGCATTCCGGCGGGAAGTCGCGGATTCCTGCGCACACGGTTCAAATTATGATTGTGATACGAAGGAGAATGTCAAATGTCTGAGTTTATGATCGGCTGCAATTACTGGGGATCCAAATCCGGCACGGAGATGTGGCGCGACTGGGACGGCGCATCGGTTGCGCGCGACCTGCGCGAACTGGCGCAGTACGGGGTGCGCTATATGCGCGTGTTCCCCAACTGGCGCGATTTTCAGCCCGTTCATGCCATCCGCGCCTGGAAAGGCGACCTGCACGAATACCGCCTGCACGGCACAGAGCTGCTGACTGACCCGGCCGGGCTGGACGAAGCCTGCATGGATCATTTTGCGGAATTGTGCCGGGCGGCGCGCGAAAACCACATTCAGCTGATCGTCGCACTTGTCACCGGCTGGATGAGCGGCCGGATGTTTGCGCCCCCGGCGGTGGACGGACTGAATCACATCACCGACCCCGAATCGCTCAAATGGCAGACCCGGTTTGTCCGCGGGTTTGTCCGCCGGTTCCGGGACGAACCGGCCATTTGCGCGTGGGATTTGGGCAACGAGTCCAATAACCTGAGCCGAAGCCCCAGCCGCGCCGCGTCCTACGCGTGGACAGCGCTGATTTCGTCCACCATCCGCAGTGAGGACGCCACCCGGCCGGTGATGTCCGGGATGCACGCACTGTCGGTCAATTTGTCCACCACGTGGACGATTCAGGATCAGGGCGAGCTGACCGATATGCTGACGCCGCACCCGTACCTGTCGCCGACGGTCGGCGGCGAGGTCATGCCGCTGACGGAGATTCCGACCACGATGATCCCGACGTTCCAGTGCGCGTTTTACAGCGGCATCGGCGGTCAGCCGGCCATGCTGCAAGAAATCGGGACGTTCAACGACCAGTTCGGCAACAAAGACCTGGTGGCGCAGAATATGCGTGTCAACGTCTGGTCGGCGTGGGCGAACGGCGCGCGCGGCTATCTGTGGTGGTGCGCGCACGAACAGCTGCCGCTCAATTTCCCGCCGTATTCGTGGAGCGCGGTGGAGCGCGAGCTGGGCTTGCTGAACGTCGATTACAGCCCCAAACCCGCCGCCCGGATGATGCGGCAGCTGACGGCGGAGCTGGATGCGCTGAAAGCCGAACTCCCCGGCGGCGCGCTCCCGCCCAAACGCGTCGATGCCGTTTACGTTGCCACCCGGCAGGAAGTGCCGTTCCACGAGGCGACGTCGGCCTATGCGCTGGCCAAGCAGGCCGGGTTCGAGCTGTCGTTCGTTTACTTCGACCAGAAACTCCCGGACGCGCAGCTGTACCTCGCACCGAGCCTCGTTGGATGGGCGCCGATGGATATGGAAATGTACAACGCCCTGCTCGAAAAGGCCCGCGGCGGCGCGACGGTCTATTTTTCCGCCTCCACCGGGGTCATCTCCGAGTTTGAATCGGTCACGGGGTTGATCTCCGACGGGCAGAAGCGCGACACTTCGATGCACACCGCCGACTTTTGCGGGACGACGCTGCCGTTTTCGTACACGCACCAATTCCTGCTGCGCAGCCAGGACGCCGAAGTCCTGGCGCAGGACGAATCGGGCTGCGTGGTATTCTCCCGGTATCGCTACGGAAAAGGCACGGTGTATTACCTCAATTTCCCGCTCGAAACGATGCTGTGGGAACACCGCGACTGGATCAGCGATCCGGCGACGCCGTATTACCGCATTTACGAGGAATTGTCGCGCGCCGTCCGCGCCGATTCGCCTGCCGCGGCGAAGTCCCCGGACATTGGCCTGACGGTTCACCCGATCGACGAGACGCGTGCCGTCGCCGTTGCGGTCAACTACACCGGGCGTCCGGTCGAAAACCCCGTCACATGGAAAGCGGACGTTTCGGTCACGCCGATCAAAGGCGATGCAAACCGGATCGATGGGTGCGACTGCGCGGTGTATATGGTGGAACGGAAGTAATCCCGTAATCGTCCCAAAAAAATTGCTATTTTTCCGCTTCGTCGCCGGCTGCAGGCACCTCGCCCGCAGCCAGCGACGCTTTTGTCATCCGCCGCCACAGTTCCCGATCCACCGTCCCGTCCTCCGGCTGCATCACGACCGACTGGAACCGGCGGACGGCGGTTTCTGTCGGCGGATCCAGCACGCCGGTCAGCGCCAGCACCGGAAAATTGACGAATGCCCGCGCCGTGCGGTTGAGCATAAACTGAACCAGCAGCACGGCATCGTGCGCCATGCCCGCCGTCAGCGGCGCATCGAACGGGACGATCACCGGCGCGGGCCGCTGCGACTGGGTGCGCAGCGCGCGGTATGCGTCGTACAGCCGATCCCATGTGACGGCGTCCAGCGCACCGGTCTCCGGCAGGCCGGATCGGCGCTGGAACGCCGTCACTGCGCGGGTTGTCTGCGGGCCGAACACGCCGTCCGGCGCGCCGGGATCCAGCTCCGGCTGCGCGGCCGCCAGCGCACGCAGCGCGATTTGGGAATTGCGAACCGATTGACTGGGCCGCATCGCATTCATATGTGCTGTACTCCTTTCAGTTGAAACCGGCCGAATCGTCCCGGTCGCCTTCGCGCAGGGTGCGGCCGGGATTTTGGCCGGGCGCTGGTGCATCGCCGCTGACCGCATCGTCGAACGCCCGCACCAGCGCGTTCCACGCCGCCGCGCCCACCACGCCGTCCGGCGTCAGGCCGAACCTGCGCTGGAACGCGGTCACAGCCGCTTTGGTCTGGCTGCCGAAATATCCGGTCAGCGACGGCGCAGGCAGATCGTACACCGGCGCGATGCGGATCAGGTAATTTTGCAGTACCGCAACAAATTCGCTGCGCATTCCGGGCGTCAATACAAACCCCGGATACGGCTGCACCCCGGTTGAAAAGGCCGCGGGCGGCACCGACATCGCCAGCCGGTCGCTTTCCGTGCTCAGCGCTTCCCACGTCGCCGCATCGACCGTGCCGGTTTCGTCCAGTCCGCGCAGCCGCTGGAACGATGCGACGTTTTCGCGCGTCAGCGGTCCGAATCGGCCGTCGATCGTCTGCGGCGCAATCTGATCGAAAAACGTCGCGATCACCGCCAGGTAATATTGCAGCAGGCGCACGCGGCTGCCGCGGTCGCCTTCCGCCAGGATCCGGTCGAAGGCGACCGGTTCCCCCAGCAGCCGCTCGCCTTCGGAATACAGCTCCGCCAGCCGCTTGACCGTCACATACAGGTACGCCAGCCGGTACCATGTGGCGCGATCGGCGGCGCCGGTCTGCGTCAGCGCAAAGATTTCCTGGAGTTTCCGCACACCGTCGAACGTCCGGCCGCCGTAGATTCCGTCCGTCGGGACTTTGGGAATCGCGGGGTAATTCTGCGACACCCGGTTGAGCTGCACTTGCAGCCGCCGGACGTCGTCGCCCACCGCGCCGATCGCCAGCGGACGCCGGAACGACGGCACCGGCGACGCCACCGGCGCATCGCGGACGATATCCAGTTCAGAACCGTAGTATTCGGTCAGAATTCCGTACGGCGCTTTGCCCTGATTGGCCAGCCGGACACTGCCCCACTGCGACAGCCCGTCGCAGGTGACGGTGGTTCCGCTGCAATACTGTGCAAACAGCGGCTCGTCTGCGCCCGGCCGCCGCAGGTAATCGTCGAACAATTCGTCGGCAATCTGCGCGACGTTGTCAAAAATTTCGCGGTTCGGCACAAACGACTGGTCGTACGCCGTCGAGGACGTGATATCAAAGTCGTACCCCTGGCTGCGGTACCATTCGGTATATATCCGGTTGAGCGCGAACGACACCTGCGCGTAAATATTGGCGCGCAGCGCGCTTTCCGGCCAGGTGGGGTAAATTTCGCTGGACGCCACGTTGCGGACGTACTCCGGGAACGGGACGGTGACGTTTTCGGCATTGCCGGACGGCGTGCCGAGGTGCACGGTGATGAATTCGGGAATGGTTACGGGCATCGGTCTCCCTCCTTACGGACGCTCCGCCGGAATCAGCGTGATCGGAATGGTTCCGGCGGTTCCGCCGAACACCCGGACGTCCGTCTGCACCGCCGGGACGTAGCCGTCCGCGAACACCCGGAGGTCGTACACCGCGTAGGGCGCGGCGCTGCCGGGCGATTCCGACTGTGACGCCGCCGGGGCGGGCAGCTGCATCACCGGGGTGCGGCCGCTGCGGTCGGTTTCCAAAAAATACAGCAAATGCGTCCCCTGTGCGTCGCGGCGGCTGAGCATCACGTCCGCGCCCGCGACGGGCAGCGCTTCCCGCGCCGTCGTTACCGCTGCCACCAGCGTCCCGACGCCGTCCGGCGATGGCGCTGGGGTTGGTTCCGGCGCAGGCGCGGGCAGTTCGGGATCCGGCGCAAGCGCAGGGGCGGGCGCCGGCAGGCGTTCCGCCGGCGGCGCGCTGCGCGACTGATATTGCAGCAGCTGCGACCGGTAGCGGCGAATGGTTTCTTCCAAAGATTCCGGTTTCAAATTTGTAGGACTCCTCCTTTCGGCGCGTTTCGGTTATGTATATGCGCGCCGCCCGAATTTTTTGCAGCCGACGGGCGAAATTTCACAATTTCCACATAAATTTATGATACACTGTTCATAGGCTTCGGCCGAAACGTGAAAAGGGGGAAATTGCGATGGATCGCAAGAAAATATTGATTGTGGACGACGAAGCGCGAATGCGGAAGATTGTGTCCGACTTTTTGCAGCGCGAGGGGTACGGGATTCTGGAAGCCGCCGACGGGATGGAGGCGCTCGACCTGTTCACGGAGCAGCAGCCCGACCTGCTGATTCTGGACGTGATGATGCCGCGGATGGACGGCTGGCAGGTCTGCCGCGAAATCCGCAAAACGTCGAAGGTTCCGATCATCATGCTGACCGCGCGCAGCGAGGAAATGGACGAGCTGACCGGGTTCGAGCTGGGCGCGGATGAATACATTGCCAAGCCGTTCAGCCCGCGGATTCTGGTGGCGCGGGTGAACGCGCTGCTGCGCCGCACGTTTGGCGCGGACAGCGAAACCCGCACTTACGGCGCAATCGAGCTGAACAAAGCCGCCCGCGAGGTGCGGGTGAGCGGCGTGCCGGTGGAACTGACGTACAAAGAGTTTGAGCTGCTCTGCTACCTGATCGACAACGCCGGAGTGGCGCTGTCCCGCGGGCAAATTTTGAACAACGTGTGGAACTATGACTACTTCGGCGACGAGCGCACGGTGGATACGCACGTGAAAACGCTTCGCAGCAAGCTGGGCGTCGCTGCGGACGATATCCGCACGGTGCGCGGAATCGGGTACAAATTTGAGCAGTGACGGAGCGGAGGAAACGCGCGATGTGCAAAACCGAAAAAGCGGCGGGCACGCCTAAAAAGCACGGAACCTTCCGCACCAAGCTGTTTTTCAGCGTGATCGGCTGTATGCTGCTCCTGCTGGTGTGCTGCTGGATTCTGAACAACACGATGCTGGAAGATTACTACCAGGCGCAGAAGAAAAAAGACCTGGCAGCCATGTATACGGAGATTGATACAGCGTATCAGTCGCAGTCCACCCTGTCGGAATGGACACTGCGCATGGAACAGATCAACGCGCGCAGCAATTCCAGTATTTTGCTGCTGGACGAATGGATGCGGCCTATTTATGTTTCCATGGCCGGGATGGAGTCCGATGGCTGGGGCAGCGTCCGGATCACGCTGCCGGTTTCGGAAAAAATGGAGAACGGCACTTACACCATTCAAATTGAAACCAAAGAGCGCGCCAATCTGCGGTACCTGACGCTGATCGGGCGGCTGACGGACGGCACATGGTGCGTAATCCGCTCGCCGCTGGCGGCCATTTCCGAAAGCGTTGCGATCATCAACCGGTTCCTGATATACAGCGGATTGGGCGCGATTGCGGTGGCCGGAATTGTGGCGTTTCTGCTGGCGCGCGGACTGACCCGGCCAATCGCCGAGCTGGGCGAGGTGGTCAACAGCCTGGAACGGCTCGATTTCAGCAAAAAATTCACCGGAAAATCCCGCGACGAAATCGGCGAACTGGGCGCGAGCGTCAACCGGGTGTCGATCGAACTGGAACGCAATCTGTCCGAGCTGAAAACGGCCAATGCGCAGTTGCAGCGCGACAACGAGATCAAAACCCATCAGGATCAGCTGCGCCGCGACTTCATCGCCAATGCGTCGCACGAGCTGAAAACGCCCATCGCGCTGATCCGCGCCTACGCCGAGGGCATCAGCGACGATGTGTCCAGCGACCCGGAAAGCCGCCGCTATTACAGCGAAATCATCCAGGACGAAGCGGAAAAGATGAATCTGCTTATCAAAAAAATGACCAGCCTGATGCAGCTGGAATCCGGCGAAGAAGAATTGACGATCTCCCGGTTTGAAATCACCGGCCTGATCAGCGGCATCCTCCGCCGGTATTCCATCCTGCTGGACCAGAAAAAAATCGCCGTCTCGTTCCGGTACGACTGCGAGCTGTACTGTTGGGGCGACGAGTATTTCATTGAAAACGTCATCAATAACTACGTTTCCAACGCCGCCAATCACGTTTCCGCCAAAGGCGAAATCGTGGTGCAGGCGCAGCCTGTGACGACCGGCGGCGGCGCCCGCGTGCGCGTCACCGTGTTCAACACCGGCGACCGCATTGCCGATGAGGATCTTCCCCGCATTTGGGAGAGCTTTTACAAAGTCGATAAAGCCCGCACCCGCGCCTACGGCGGCACCGGGCTGGGGCTGTCGGTGGTGGCGGCGATCATGCGCGCGCACAATATGCCGTGCGGCGTCCGCAACGAACCGGACGGCGTTTCGTTCTGGTTTGAATTGGAACAGGCGTAAATGTCTTGCAAAAAAATTGTGTGAAGAAAACCTCACCGAAAATTAAAACGCGGTTCACATTATCATCGAATTCGCATCACAAACCCGATTTATAATACAATTGTACTTCGGGAAAGGAAGTACATTAACTGAGAAGGGAATGAGCTTTATGAGTGAATTTGAATATCAAAATGGGACGCCGGCCGGTGGGTCGTATCAGTACAACTACACCAACCCCAACGGCAACAAACCCCCGAAAGAAAAGAAAAAATTCGGTCTGGGCGCCGTCATCGCCGTTGCGGTGATCTCGGCACTGCTGTGCGGCACGGTATCGTCCGCCGGGGTATATGGGCTGATGCAGCGCGCGAACGCATCGTCCGCGTCGTCGTCCGACACGGTATCGCAGCCGTCCAGCACGGCGGCCGCCGTGAATCAGACCACGATCAACGTCACCGAATCGACTGACTCCGTCGCGGAAGCGGTCGCCAAAAAATGCACCGGCTCCGTCGTCGGCATCCGCGTCACGTCCACCACGACCAACACCGGATTCTGGGGTCAGCAGACGCAGAGCCAAAGCGCCAGCGAAGGCTCCGGCGTGATCTACACCGCTGACGGCTATATCATCACCAACTATCACGTGATCTCCTCCGCGGTGGAAAACGCGCAGTACGGCTCCATCGCCGACGGCACGACGCTGCAAGTTTACCTGGCGTCCGACCCGGAGACGGGCGTGGATGCGACGGTCGTTGGGTACGACGCCAGCGCCGATATCGCGCTCCTGAAAATTGACCGCACCGGGCTTCCGGCCGTTGAAATCGGCGATTCCGACAAGCTGACCGTCGGCCAAAAAACCATCGCCATCGGCTCGCCCGGCGGGCTGGAATACATGGGTTCCGTCAGCCAGGGCATCGTCAGCGGCTTGAACCGCAGCATCACGACCGAGTCCGGCGTGCAGATGAATCTGATTCAGACCGACGCCGCGATCAACCCCGGCAACTCCGGCGGCGCGCTGCTGGACAGCACCGGCAAGCTGATCGGCATCAATAACGCCAAAATGTCCGGCACAGACTACGACGGCATCGGCTTCGCCATCCCGGTCAACGAAGTGGTCGATATCTGCGACCGTCTGATTCACCAGGAAGGCACGCAGCAGGCGTACCTGGGCGTTACGATCAACACCTACTACACGGCGGAGCAGCTGCAAATGTGGGGCTATCCGTCCGGCGTCGTGGTGTACAGCGTCGCCGACAATTCTCCGGCCGCCGAAGCCGGAATCCAGGCGGGCGACATCATCTGCAAAATCAACGACACCGCGATCACTTCGTACGCGTCGATGATTTCGGAGAAGAACAAATACAATTCCGGCGATACGATCAAGCTGACGATCTTCCGCAACCGCCAGTCGCAGGAAGTGTCCGTCACGCTGCAATAAACGGTTCGACCCCAAAAAAGAAAGGCAGGTCTTTGCAATGAACGACGAATTTGAAACGTCCACCGGCGGGACGCCGGAGATTCCGCAGGCGGCGCCGATTCCGGAGCCAACTCCCATCCCCGACCCGGTACCGATGGCGGCACCGGCTGATCCAACGCCGACCGAACCGGTTGAACCGGAACCGATCGAACCGGGACCTGCTGAACCGGAATCCGCAGTCGATGCGCCGGTGACGCAGCCGCCCGTGCAGCCGGACCCGCAGTACCCCAATCCGTTTGCGCCGCCTGCACAGCCAACCGCACCGGTATACAATCCGGCACAGCCTGCGCAGCCGACCCTGCCGGTGTACAATCCGGCACAGCCCGTGCAGCCGACCGCACCAGTATACAATCCGGCGCAACCCGTACAGCCGACCGCACCAGTATACAATCCGGCACAGCCCGTGCAGCCGACTCCGCCGGTGTACAATCCGGCGCAGCCGACGTACACGCCGCCGCAGTATACGCCGCAATACGGCGCTTATCCGCCGCAGTACGGGCAGTACCCGCCGCAGCCGCCGGTACCGCCGTACACACCCGGTGCGTATGCCCGGCCGAATCCCGTGCCGCCCAAAAAATCGGACGGCAAAGTCGGACGGATCCTGATGTGGATTGCCGCCGCCCTGATCGAAGCGGTCATCGTCGGCTTCGCAATCTACGGCGTTTACGCACTGTGCCGCGGCGATGCAGCGCCTGTCGAACCGAACCGGCCGCCGTACAGCCAGGACGACAATCGCGGGCCGCAAAACCCGAACGACGATACCTCCTCCGGCAGCACCGCGCAGAACAATTCCAAGGTGCAGATGGGCATCACCTGTTTTGAACTGCCGGATCAGTACGTTCAGGCGTATGGTATCGACAAGGGTTTGGTGGTCAAAAGCTTTTCCGCCGATAGCCCGGCGAAAGACACCGAGCTGCAAGTGGGCGATGTAATTACGCAGTTCAACGGCGTACGCGTCACGTCGTTCCAGTCGCTGTTCGACGAGATGGAAAAGCTCGATGTGGGCGACGAAGTGACGCTGACGTGCTACCGGATGAACGCTTCCGGCGAAACGTACCAGGCCAGTGAACCGTTTGAAGTGACGTTCCGCGTTCAGGCGCGGCAGGATGCCGTTTCTTCCACGTATCCGGGTGCGTGAAACGAAAATCGGATCGGTTTCAAAAGCGCGAAAGGCGCAGACTTCCTTGCGAAGCCGCGCCTTCCGCGCTTTTTCTTTTGTTTTATTTGCTTTTCAGCCGCTCAGTACCTTTGCAGCAGCTGCATCATTTTCCGGTCAAGCCGGTGACCGCCGCAATTGATGTATTCCGCATCGTCGCGGTCGCTGTCCATCACGCCGAACGCACCCCGGAAGTTCCACAGTGCGTATCCGATGTTGTGCGCTTTCAGCGTCTGCATCATGCTTTCCATCCACGCGAGCGCCACGCTGTGCGGCGTGCGGTTGGCACAGCCCATTTCGCCGCAGTGGACGCCGACGTGGAAATTTTCGGCCAGCGCGGCAAACATTCCGTAATACCGGTCGAGCTTTTCGGCATCCCACACGGTGCGCTTTCCGTTGTATTCGTCCTGCACCGCGCCCGGCCATACGGGCGGGAGATCGTCGTATGCCGTGATATGCGTCTTGTAATGCGTCACGCCGCGCGGCGCATATCCGCGGCAGCTGTACCCGCAGTTTTCCAGCAGCATCATCTGATCCACCGGCGGGATATCCCCGGCATTGAGTCCGTCCAGGATAAACAGCCGATCCGGCGAGATTCCGCGCACGGCATCGATAATCGCGGTCGCCACGCGCGCATACTGGCGCAAATATACGCTGCCGCTGACTTCGTTCACAACGTTAAAGCTCAGCCGCGAAGACGGCACACCGACATACCGCCGCGCAATCGCCGTCCAATGTGCTTTGGCGGCGTCCAGCGCTTCGTCATCCGTCCACAGGTTCAGCCGCTCCGTTTCGTCCTGGTTGATGCAGTAACCCGGAATACGGTGCATACAGAGATCGACGTGCAGCCCGTACTTTTCGCCGAACGCAACCGCCTGGTCGAGCGGCGCCAGTTTTGCTTCGTCGATCCGGAACGGGTCGTCCCCACCGCCCCACACGCGGTACGACAGCGGCAGCCGCACAAAATCGAACCCGAAATCCGCAATCATCCGGAAGTCCTCTTCGTCAAAATACCCCGGCGCACGGCCGCGGTTGATCGGCGATTGCTGCGAGCAGAACATTCCAAGCAGGTTAAATCCGCGCCACCGCGGGAATACGGTTTGCTGTGTCATGATGAACTCCTCTTTTCTTGTGTGATTGAATTATATGATAGCATCGCGTTGACCGCACGTCTGCATCATTTTTCCCGAAAGATGATGCAATCGTCCGATTCGCCGCCGGATTCCTCCAGAAAGTCGCATTCCGTCACCGTTCCGTTTGCAATCCGGAACGTCTTGATTTCGCCCGGTGCAAATACCGCATCCCACGATGCATTCGGCGCCGCCAGCGCAAACGATGCCGCGCCGCCGGAACCGCAGTCATACGCACGGACGATCACCCCGCCGTCCGCGCCGGGCTTTACCGCCGTCACCGTCACGCCGCCTGTCACGGTAATGCCGGACCACACGGTCGGCAGCGGACCTTTGTGGAACGTCGTGTGCGCTACCGTCGGCGGAACATTCAGCTCCTGCGCCAGCCGGTCGGCCGCCCGGATCGTCGTAAACGGCGCCAGCGTGTATGCAAAATGCTGAATCCCCTGATCCTGAATCTCCTCCGCGCCGTCGCGCAGCGACAAATCGCCGCATGTATGGTCGGCAAACGGCGTCCCGCGCAGCGGCGTCAGGCTCAGCACGCTGCCGTCGGCAGATTGGCTGGTGATCGTCCGGTTGGCAACCGTCAGCCCGCCGTCGGCACCGTGAACAGCGCTCCACACGCCGCACGGCTGCTCTGCGCCGTCGGCCAGATGCGCGATGTGTCCGAACGGAATCTCCGTTTCGAACACGCTGTCCGCGCCCGCCGCCACCGGGAACCGCAGCTTCAGCACCTGATACGGCGCGCGGAAATCGACCGATGCGCGCACCGCAATCGACCGACCGTCCGCCGTCAGCGTATATTCCTGCACCATCCGAACCGCTTCGCACTGTGTTTCCGCGCGCAGCACTGCCCGCACCGCGCCGGATTCGATCAATCTGCTGCTTCCGGCGCGGAAAGCGCGCACCGTACCGTCGTACCGCACCAGCCTGTGCGCCCAGGTGTCGCTGGCGGTGTCGTCGATCAGCACCGCGTCTGCCGAACCGGCCAGCAGGTTCCGTCCGGCAGATTTGTCGGTCAGCTCCACCGGCTGACCGTCCCGCAGCCGCAGCCGCAAAAAGTCGTTTTCAATGCAGTCGTCGGTGCAGCGCAGCGCCGGCGCATCGGGCGCCGTACCGGAAAACACCCGGCACACGCGGTACCCCATCGCGGGCAGGTCAATCCGCACCAGTGCTTCGTTGTTTGTCCCCCAAACCGTCATCGGCGCGCGCACCGACTGAATCGACAGTTCGTGCCCGGCCGCATCGGTCACACGGCTGGCGTCAATGCCCATCCGCACGGTCGCCTGCACCGGCCACGGCAGCGGATTGGCCACCACCACCGGCGTACCGAGCACTTCGTGAAAATCGTACCACCCGCGGTGAACGGCATCCGTCGGGTCAAAATCGCCGACCGTATCGATCGCCCAGCTGAGGGCGTGAACGGCGCGGTTTTCCTGCACCTGCGCGATGTGCATTGCTTCGCCCAGCGCATACGACGCGTCCTCGTACGCGTCGCGGATGGCGCACCCGTCGAGAATATCGTGAAACTGGTTGAACAGCACATTTTTCCACGCCCGGTCGCGCTCCGCCGATGCGTCCGGCGCGACGGCCGCGTCGCCCAGCAGTCCCTGCGCCGCGACTGTCCAGGCTTCCGCGCTGCGCAGCGCATTTTCGGCCGCACGGTTGGCGCGCTTGATTCCGGCATTCGCGCTGTAACAGCCTTTGGCGTGGAATTGCAGATCGTCCGCCACCGTCGGTACTGCCTGCGCTTCGTGGTTGTCGAAATATTCGGTCAGCGTTGAAAAACGGAACTGCACGTCCGGATATTGCGCCGCCTGGGTCTGAATGCACCGGATCAGCTCGGCCGACGGTCCGCCGCCATGATTCCCGATCCCGTAAAAAACCATCCAGTCGGTTCCTTCCTGCTGCATCTGCGCAATCAGGCCGGGCAGCTGCTGTTCCAGTTCGTCCCGCTTGAAACAGTACGTCACCGGAATCCGAAACGTCCGGACGGTGCTGCCGTCGGCGCTTTTCCAGTCAAACAGCGACTGCGGGAGCGGTTTTTCGTGCGGGCCGGGGCGCATGAAAACGTACCGATCCATCCCGCTGCGGCGCAGAATCGCGGGCAGATTGCCGTTGTGGCCGAACGAATCGACGCAATACCCTGTCCGGGCGATTTTCCCGAACCGGCTGCGGAAATAGCGCTGCGAAATCAGCGCGTGCCGGGCAAACGATTCGCCGCTGGGGAAGTTGCAGTCCGGCTGAATCCACCATCCGCCGGCCAGCTCCCACCGGCCTTCGCGCACCCGCGCACGGATCTCGTCGAACATCGCGGGATCCGCCTGCTCAATCCATTCGTAATACGCCGCACACGCGCACGAAAACCGCAGGTCGGGCGTTTCACGCATCCGGTCCAGCACGCTGCGGAACGTGGCGTGGATTTCGGCGTAGCCGTCCTGCCACCGCCACAGCCACACCGGGTCGATGTGCGCATTGCCGACAAAATAAAGCGTATGCATCCTGGGGAATCCTCCTGTTTCTGTTTTGATCTGATTATATCATGGCAGATCCCCGTGTGCAAGTGTAAATTTTCGAGAAATATGCGGTTTTTTTAGATCTTCGTTTCGCTTTTTCTGCAAAATTTTCGCTTCGGCTGTTTTTTTCGCAATTTTGCTTGACCTCTGTTCATTTTTCTGTTATAATACATTCAATTCTGTTTTAGTGCAGTAAAACTTTCATGCGCTAAATCAATAAATTGAGCGAGGAGTTTTGAAAACAATGGAACGAGAACGACTGGGATCCCGGCTGGGATTCATCCTGCTGTCGGCAGGGTGCGCCATCGGGTGCGGAAACGTATGGAAATTCCCGTGGATGTGCGGGCAGTTCGGCGGCGGCGGGTTTGTGCTGATCTATGTGATCTGCCTGATCCTGCTGGGCTTGCCGGTTATGACGATGGAATTTGCGGTCGGCCGCGCGGCGCAGGCCAGCCCGGTACGGATGTACCGCAAGCTGGAAAAGCCGGGCACCAAGTGGCACTGGCAGGGCTATGCGTCACTGGTGGGCAATATCTGCCTGATGGCGTTTTACACCGTTGTCACCGGCTGGCTGATTTACTACTTCGTGCAGTTCGTCACCGGGCACAATGAAGGGCTGGCGTTCGCCCCGATGATCCAGAACCCGACGCTGAACGTCACCTACCTGGCGGTCACGGTGGTGCTGGGCTTCGGCATCCTCTGCTTTCACCTGCAGGGCGGGCTGGAACGCGTCACAAAGTACATGATGACCATCCTGCTGCTGCTGATGGTCGTGCTGGCGATTCACAGCGGTACGCTGTCCGGCGCCAAAGAAGGGCTGAAATTCTACCTGGTGCCGGATTTCGGCAAGATCAACGGCGAAGTGATCGTCGGCGCGATGAATCAGGCGTTCTTCACGCTGAGCCTGGGCATCGGATCGATGGCGATATTTGGCAGCTATATTGGTAAAGAGCGTACGCTGCTCGGCGAATCGGTCAACGTCATCCTGCTGGACACGTTCGTGGCAGTGGTCGCGGGGCTGATTATCTTCCCGGCCTGCTTCACGTTTAACGTGGAAGTCAATGCCGGTCCCAGCCTGCTGTTCGACACGATGGCCACCGTGTTCAATCACATGGCAGGCGGCCGCTGGTGGGGATCGCTGTTCTTCCTGTTTATGGTATTCGCTGCATTGTCTACGGTGCTGGCGGTGTGCGAAAACATCCTCGCCTGTGTCCGTGAGCTGACCGGGTGGGGGCGCATCAAAGGCTGCCTGATCTGCGGCATCGGGGTCTTCCTGCTGGCGCTGACCACCGCGCTGGGATACAGCAAATTTTCCGGGTTCCAGCCGTTTGCGGAAGGCTCCGCCTGGCTCGACCTGTGGGACTTCATCGTCAGCAATAACCTGCTGCCGCTCGGATCGCTGGTCATCACCCTGTTCTGCTGCAGCAAGCGGTTCGGCTGGGGATGGGACGCGCTGGTCGCCGAAGCCAACGAAGGCAAGGGGCTGAAAGTGAAAAACTGGATGAAACCGGTGTTCATGTTTGTTGTCCCCGTTGCAATCATCGTAATCTACGTCTACGGAATGGCGACGTTCAGCTGGCGATAATCGGATAAAAATAAGAAGTGGGCGGTCGAAAGGCCGCCCACTTCTTATTTGATTTTACCACACGCTTCCGTTTTCGCGATATTCGCGCCACACGTTCTCGAAAAACCCGCCGCCCGCCGGCAGCGGATGCACATCGCGCCACGAAGCGGTGCATCCATCGGCACTCCACCGGACTTCCTGCGTCACGCCATCCAGCTCATTGTGATCCGGCACAAAGCGGAACAACTCCTCCATATTGGCCGGTTTTTCACCGTCCGCAGCGGTATACAGCGCGCTCCCGCGGGAATGGCCGCCGTGCGCCGTGTAGTCGATCATCGCGTACAGCACCGTGCTCTGCGCAATCAGCACGTCGCGCAGCCGGTACGCCCGCATCAGCCCGTCGGCCGACGGCACCCGCACCCGCTCGGTGAAATGGCGGAACAGATCCTGCACTTCGGCCAGTGCAGTGCGCATCTGATCCACATTCCGGATCGGACCGCCCACCGCGCTCATCCGGCTGGCGGTTTCGTGCAGCAGCTTCCCTGCGGTATCGTTCCCGCCGATGATCGCATCGGTCAGCGCGCGGTGCGCATCCAGCATCGGCTGCGCCGCCGCGTCAAACGCCGCGTCGTCCAGCGGATGATCTTTGCCCAAATGCGTGATGTACTGCGCCGCGCGCAGCGACCCCACCTGACCGGCATTCAGTGCGCTGCCGCCCGGGCGGTACACGCCGTGGCTGCCCGCCGCTTCGCCCGCCGCAAACAGCCCCGGCACATTCGTCTGCCACCACAAATCGATGCTCAGTCCGCCGTTGCTGTGCTGCGCGCACAGCGCGATTTCCAGCGGCTCTTTCGTAATGTCCACACCTTTTGACCGGTACAGCTCCACCGCCGGCGCATTCATATGCAGCAGCCGTTCAATCGGCGTCCCAAAGCACGCCCCGGCATTTTCCAGATATTCGCGCGCCTCGTCCGTCAGCGACGCATAATCCACTTCGTCTGCGCCAAACGGATTGGTGCGGAAGTCGAGGAACACGCGCCGTCCGCGCAGCACCGTCTCGCGGTACACCAGCAGGTCGATCACCGACGATCCGGTCAGCGCCTTGCGGCTGTCAAACGGCCACTCGTACCCTTTTTTGAACACCATCGACAGGCACGCCCCGCGGTCGTCAAAGTATTCGTCCAGGAATTCGTGCGCCGTCCCGTCCGGATCCACCGACACAAACCGCGGCAGCACCTGCATATAGGTGCCGGACACATTCCACCGCGGCGCGGTCGATGCCAGCCCGTACTGCCATTCGGTCAGGTTGCGGCCGGTGACGCCCGCCTCGAACGCCACGCCGCTGCTGCCGTTGTGCCCCACCGGGTATACGGAATTTTCGTAAATCCCCGCCGGGCCGCCGACGGCAAACACGATATTGCGGCAGTTGAACAGCACGAACCGGCTGTCCGGATCGGCTGCGCCGCTGCGGTTCAGCGTCAGCAGCCCGCACGCGCGCCCGTCCGCGTCTTTCAGAATCGCGACGACCACATACCCGTCGAACACCGGAATCCCGGCCGCATCGGCGCGTTTTTGGAGCTGCTCGGTCATCAGTTTGGACGTCAGCGGCCCCACCGACGTCGCCCGCGCGCACGGATCGTGGTCGGTTTTGTACCCGACGTATTCGCCGTACCGGTTGACCGGGAACGGCACCCCCGCTTCGCACAGATTCATAAAGCACTGCACCGACAGCGCCGCTTCGCACAGCGCGATATCGCCGTCCACGCACCGCCCGGCGAACAAATCGCGCGCCATCGCAGCGGGCGAATCGGGATAATCGCCGCACAGGTTCATTTTGTAGTATGTCTGTTTGTCGGATCCGGTGTTGCGCGACGTACCCATGTTGACGCCTTCCGTCACCATCACCACATCGTCCTGCCCACCGGACTTGACCCGGAGCGCCGCGTTATACCCGGCCGCGCCCGTTCCGACCACGGCGGTATTCACCGTCACCACGCGCACCGGCGCGCCGCCGATTTGGCGGATTGTTTCGTTCATCGTTCCGTCCCTTTCTGCATCACAGCCGCTGGATGTGGAACCCGCCGTCCACGTCTACCGACTGGCCGGTGGTATAGCCCAGCTGCCCGCTGCACAGCACATACACCGCATTCGCAATGTCCTCCGGTTTGCCCCAGCGCGCGATCGGCAGCAGCCCATCCTCAAAGATCAGCTTGTCGTACTTGGCTTTCACCGTAGCCGTCATGCCCGTCGCAATGATGCCCGGGCGGATCTCGTTGACCAGAATGCCTTCCGGCGCGAGCCGGTCGGCAAACAGCGTCGTAATCATCGTCACGCCCGCTTTGCTGATGCAGTATTCGCCGCGGCTGATCGAGCTGGTGTACGCCGACATCGACGAAATGTTCACGATGAATCCGCGCAGCGCGTTTTCGTCCAGTTCGTTCTGCATCATCCGGCGTGCCGCCAGCTGCGTCATGAACATCGTGCCTTTGGTGTTGATGGTCATCACGCGGTCATAGCTCTGCTCGGTCATTTCCATCAAATCGGCGCGCACCGTCGGCGCCACGCCCGCCACGTTGACCAGCACGCCCAGCGCACCGAAAAACGATTCCGCTTCGTCCAGCACACGCGCGCGGTCGTCGCCGCTGGTCAGGTCGCCCTGCACATATTTCGCACCGTCGCCCAGCGGCGCATAGCGCTCCGCCGTTTTCTCCGGCGCCAGTACGTCCATCCCCACCACGCGGAAGCCCTCCGCCAGCAGCTTCTGTACCGTCGCAAATCCGATTCCGCCGGCCGCGCCGGTCACGATTGCAGTTTTCAACATTTGATATCCCGTTCCTTTCAATTGAATTTGTAAATAGAAATAATCGCATCGTTGATTCTCAAAATTTGGAATATTATGTGAACCGATGCTCCGCACCTGTTTTTATGGCGTTATTTGCACTGTTTTTTGTAAATCGGCAAATACACTTCGCTGTCCCGGATCACGCACCCCGGCGTGCCGCCCGGCGTCCGCATGATCTCGGTGCATTTGCTGCACGCAATGCAGCAGCGGTTCAGCGCCGGCCGCTCCCCGGCGACAATCGTCCGAGCGATGTCCGGGTATGCCAGCGTCATCCGCCCATAGCCTGCCATGGCGAACCATCCGTCGCGGATGCACGCCGCCGCCACATTGGCCGACGCGTCGCTCAGCCAGGTCAGCCCCGAACTGATGATCGGCACATCCGGATGCGCACGCTGAATCTCCGCGATCCCCGTCAGCATCCGGTTGACCCCGGTGAACGGCTCCTCCGGCGGAACATAGCCGCCGTGGTTGTACGGACGGTTGACGTGCGGGTTGAAGTACGGGTTGCCCATCGTGATGTTCACAATCTTGACGCCCTCGACTTTCAGGTCGCCCACCAGACGGATGGCCTCCGTCCAGTCCGGCACAATCCCGTTGTCCGGCTGTACGCCGAACCCGTACGGGTACGGGAACCCATCGTACGCGTTCATCCGCGTGGAAATCAGGAATTCCGACCCGCACGCCGCAATCGCGCCGCGCACACTTTCGCGCAGCAGGCGCGTGCGGTTTTCGTAACTGCCGCCGTATTTGCCCGGCCGTTCGTACGCACTCAGCAGCTCGCACAGCAGGTACCGGTGGCAGCACTTGATGTCCGCGCCGTCAAACCCGGCGCGCTCCGCCAGCTGTGCCGACGCAACCAGGTGTTCCCCAATCCGGTCGAGCGCATCGTCGGTCAGAATCCGATCCGCCGCAATCGGGTGATCTTTCTCAAAAATCGGATTGTTGTACGCAATCAGCGGCGCGGGCACGCCGTCCGGCTTGCTGTACCGGCCGGAATGCGTCAGCTGGCAGAACACCAGCGGCTCGTACCCGTTTTCGCGCATACAGATTTCCTTGATCTCGCTGACCAGCCGCGCGAAGTCATCTAGGTTGTCCGGCGTCATGTACAGCTGGCGCGGATTGGCGCGGCCGTCTTGCTGCACCGCCGTCGCTTCGAACCAGATCACGCCCGGCCCGCCCTTGGCGAACCGATGGTACCGCCGGATGGTCAGCGCGTCCGGCGACCCGCTGCGCGTGCCGTCGCACCCCTCCATCGCCTGATACGCCACGCGGTTGGGCACGGTGCGCGTGCCAACAGTGAGCGGCTGCGCCAGCGGGCGCAGATCGTCCGTGTACGGCAGCGAGCCGCCCAGCTGCGCATTGGCGGCTTCCAGCTGCGCCTGTGTGTGAATAGACTGAATCATCGCAAATTCCTCCTGATCTGAATACTATGGTGAATTGTGTAATTCTTGCTTTGGATCTTTCAGACTGCGCAAGAATGCGCTTGACTTTGTTCTATTTTTATTTTATAATTTTTTTAAGCGCATTGCAACGGCGTTCTGTGCTTTGTTTTATGTAAAGCTTGCGATTTGCGCAGAAAGGAGCGATTCATGCCGATTCAAAAATGCATCACGGAAATCGCATTTCATACCGATTTGCGTACCGTCACCGCGCACCGGCACAATACGTACCAAATGCTGTACGTCACCCGCGGCGCGCTGCACGCAACCATCGCCGCGCATGAGTACGACGTCCACGCGCCGAGCATCCTGTTTATCAACAGCCTGGAACCGCACAGTCTGCGCGTGACCGGCGCTGTATACGAGCGGTATATGCTGTCGATTGACCCGACCGCGGCGCACAATCTGATCAAAAACACCACGCTGCTGTCCGTGTTCGCCAACCGGCCCGAAGGCTTCTGCCATGTGATCGACGTCTCGGAGATCGAACCGGAAATCTCGTTCTATATGCAGCAATTGCTCGCAGAGCACCAATCGGACGAAACGCGCTTTCCCGAAGCCGAAACGCTGCTGCTGCGGCTGCTGCTGATTCGGCTGTGCCGGTTTGCGCCCAACCTGTTTTTCACGTCCTATGCCGGCGTTTCCGCCACCGTGTGGGAGATTAAGCAGGAACTGGAACAAAACGTCCAGCAGGAAGTGCAGCTGCGCGACCTCGCCGCGCGGTATCACCTCAGCCCGTACTACCTGGCGCACAGCTTCAAACGCATCACCGGGTACAGCATCAAGCAGTACCAGCTGTTCTGCCGCGTGTCCGTCGCGCGGGATCTGCTGTCCGATTCCGACCTCAGCGTCACGCAGGTCGCGCTGCAATGCGGGTTTCAAGATATGAGCAACTTTTCGCGGTATTTTCGCCGCGTAATGAATTGCTCCCCGTCGGATTACCGGCGCGGAGCGCGAAAGGATGAAGCAACATGAAAAGCATTTTTTTGAACGGATCCGATCACAATTTCCACTACGTCTACCCGCCGGAGACCATCGCGGCGCTGCAGGCGGAGGCCGGATTGATCCCGACCGCGTACAGCAAAGAGCAGCTGCTGGCCGACCCGTCCATCGGTGCCGATGCCGACTACATCTTCACCACATGGGGCATGCCCACGCTGACCGAGGATGAGATTCGGCAGTACCTCCCGAACCTCAAAGCCGTTTTCTACGGCGCCGGTTCGGTGCAGCAGTTTGCGCGCCCGTTCCTGAACTGCGGCGTGCAGGTCTTTTCCGCGTGGGCGGCCAACGGCGTGCCTGTTGCGGAATACACTGTCGCGCAGATCGTCCTGGCGAACACCGGGTTCTTCCAGGCCTGCGCCCAGTGCTCCACGCTCGAAGGCCGCATCGCCGCCCGCAGCGCGCAGCGTGCGAACTACGACGGCAACTACGACTGCGCCGTCGGCCTGATCGGCGCGGGCATGATCGGTTCCATGGTCGCCGAGCGGCTGCGCGATTATCACATCCATGTGATGGTGTTCGACCCGTTCCTGTCCGACGAACGCGCCGCGCAGCTGGGCGTCGAAAAAACGACACTGGAGCGCATTTTCACCGAATGCCAAACCATCTCCAATCACCTGGCCAACAACCCGCAGACCGTCGGAATGCTCAATTACGACCGCTGCTTTGCCCGGATGCTCCCGCAGGCCACGTTCATCAACACCGGCCGCGGCGCGCAGGTCGTGGAGCCGGACCTCGTCCGTGCGCTGACCGAAGTCCCCACCCGCACCGCCGTGCTGGACGTCACATATCCCGAACCGCCGGTCGCCGAGTCGCCGTTCTACACCATGCCCAACGTGTTCCTCACCCCGCACATCGCCGGCAGCAAAGGCAAGGAAGTCCACCGGATGTCGCTGTATATGCTGGAAGAGTTCCGCCGCCTGATCGCCGGGGAGCCGACCCGCTGGTCCGTGACCCCCAAAATGCTGGAAACCATGGCGTAATTTTCGCGCCGCACAGAAAGGCTGGCTGATTTGTCATGTTTGAAACCGGATTGACCTCTATTTCGTTCCGTCCGCATACCATCGAAGAAATTCTCGGCGCGGCATCGCGCGCCGGGCTGCACCAAATGGAGTTCGGCAGCGACGTGCACGTCCCCGCCGGCGATACCGCGCTGGCCCGCGCCGTCCGGCAGGAAACCGAATCCTGCGGCATGGCCGCCGGATCCTACGGCAGCTATTTCCGCCTGGGCACTTCGGCGGATCCCGCCGCCGCCATCGTCCCGTATCTGGACACCGCCGACGCCTTGGGCGCATCGGTCATCCGCATCTGGGGCGGCACCGTCGGCAGCAAAGACCTGACCGACGCGCAGTTTGACGCGCTCGCCGCCGAAGGGCAGCAGCTGGCGGAAACTGCCGCCGCCCGCGGCAAAGTGCTTGCGCTCGAATGCCATCCCGGCACGCTGACCGACGAATACCCCAGCGCGCTGCGCTATATGACCGCCGTCGATCATCCGTCCATGCGGATGTACTGGCAACCGAACCAGAACCACGACCATGCTTACAACCTCGAAGCCGCCGAAGCGTTGGTACCGTATACCACGAATATCCATGTCTTTTCGTGGGAAATTCGGAACGGCCGCCTGGTGAAGCTGCCGCTTGCCGCGCACGCCGACCGCTGGCACGAATACCTGTCGATTTTCGCCCGCCACGGCGGAACACACAGCCTGCTGCTGGAATTCATGCACGACGACCGCCTCGAATCGCTGGCCGAAACGGCTGCCGAGCTGAACCGCTGGGCGCACGCTTTCGACTGATTTTCCCGCAATTTTCCGGGCGTATTCGCGTAATTCATGCGAATACGCCTTTTTTCACGAAATTCTGCGCCGGAACACTTGTATCCGGCACGTTTTTATGGTATGATTATGAACGGATTCTAAAAATTCAAGAAAGCGACGTGGACGGAATGAAAAAAATCGGATTTGACAACGACCTGTATGTGCAGCGGCAGCGGGCGCACATATTGGAGCGCATCTCACGCTTCGACGGCAAGCTGTACCTGGAATTTGGCGGCAAACTGTTTGACGACTATCACGCATCGCGCGTGCTCCCCGGATTCCAGCCGGACGCCAAGATCCGCCTGCTGCAATCGCTCAGTCCGGAAGCCGAGATCGTGTTCTGCATCAGCGCCGGCAACATCGAAAAAACCAAGATTCGCGCCGACCTCGGCATCAGCTACGAAATGGACCTCCTGCGCCAGCTGTCCGACGTACGGGAAATGGGCATTTCGGTCAACAGCGTTGTCATCACGCAGTACACCGGCCAAACCGCCGCCGATCAGTTTATCCGCAAGCTGGACGCCCGCGGCATCCGCAGCTACATTCACCGCCCGATCAAGGGCTATCCGTCCGACGTGGATTACATTGTCAGCGACCAGGGGTACGGCGCCAATCCGTACATTGAAACAACGAAGCCGCTGGTCGTTGTAACCGCGCCCGGCCCGGGCAGCGGCAAGCTGGCGACCTGCCTGTCCCAGGTGTATCACGAGCACCGCCGCGGCGTCAAAGCGGGCTACGGCAAGTACGAAACGTTCCCGATTTGGAACCTGCCGCTGAAGCACCCGGTCAACCTCGCGTACGAAGCCGCCACCGCCGACCTACAGGACGTCAACATGATCGACCCCTACCACCTCGAAGCCTACGGCATCACCACCGTCAACTATAACCGCGACGTCGAAGCATTCCCCATCGTCCGCACCATCCTGACCAAAATCACCGGCAATGCCAATTTTTATTGCAGTCCCACCGATATGGGCGTCAACATGGCCGGCTACGCGATCATCGACGACGACGCGTGCCGCGAAGCCAGCAAGCAGGAAGTCATCCGCCGCTACTGGAAAGGCATCGACGACCTGAAGCAAGGCAAAGAACGTCCCGAAACGGTCGAAAAACTGAAATCCGTCATGCAGCAGCTGGATCTGCACCCGGAAGACCGCGCCGTCGTCCCGTCTGCGCGCAAAAAACGTGATGCATGCAGTGCCCCTGCGGCAGCCATCGAGCTGCCGGACGGCCGGATCATCACCGGCAAAACCACGTCGATGCTCAGCGCGTGCAGCGCCGCCGTGCTGAATTCCATTAAAGTTATGGCCGATATCCCCAAAAGCACGCTGCTCATCAGCCCCAGCGTGCTGGAACCGGTGCTGAAGCTGAAAATCGAGCTGCTCCACAGCCGCAGCAGTCTGCTGAAAGTGGACGATGTGCTGACCGCGCTGTACATCTGCGCCGCCTCCGACCCGGTCGCCGCCTCCGCCGTGGCGCAGCTGCCCCGGCTCAAAGACTGCGAGCTGCACTCCACCCAGCTGCTGCACTCCGGCGACGAAGGCACCCTCCGCAAAATGGGCCTGAACCTGACGTGCGAACCCGAATTCCCCGAAAAAAATGTTTTCCTGTGAGCAATCCGCACACTCCCCGCCGCACCCTACCAGGTGCGGCGGGGAGTCATATAAAAATTCCAAAAAGCGCTATTCATCGCCCATAATCATACGGGTCAGTTGTGCAATCCACCTGTCGTCAGACTGCTCAAATCGATCCAAAAACACGCCGAAATTGGTGCTGCCCGGTTCCGTGTCCGGTCGATTCATTGCCTGAACCCGCACCTTCATGTCCGGGTAGCTTTTCTGGAAGATCTGCTGGCATACAGCACGAATTTGTGTGTCGTGTGCATCATAATTCGCAACCCCAGTCAGCTGCGCAATCACGGAGGCATTGGTTTTTTTACTTTGATTCTTCAGCGTTGCATCGCCGAAATGCGCCAGTATAATCTGCATCGTGCATGGATTCGCAAAAATGATCGCGTGATCAGCGGCACAGCTGTCGTGAAACTGATTGATCTTTTGCTTGATCTGCTGGTACTCGCGGTACGGTGCTTTATCCGTGTCACAAAATACCAGCAGCAGTTCATATCGATTGTTTTGAAAGTCGTGCTGATACCGCGCCGGAATATTCGACGCACTTTTGGCATTTATCAAACAAAACTCATATTGGGCGTCCCACACATGCAGTTGCGTCAGGCGTTCAAAATATGCGTAATCTTCATTTCCCTCGCAGATTACACCAATGCGGTGTCTGTGATCAATTGGCGGAAGATTCGGCATTCTGCTTCACCTCCAACAGAGACTGGAACAAATCCGGATCCGGCAGCGCGCCAAAACATCCGGATCGATATTTTTCAATCAAATCCGTGGAATCCCGCACGCCGTCCTTTTCTGCAGTAAAATCTGCCAGTGAATACAAATAAGCGTGTGCTTGATCTTTGTGCGTAAACCAAATCTGATCTTTGCGGAACAGTGTTTTGCAATCCAGCAGTGAAACGTCATGAACCGTTGCGATTAGTTGTGCATTTGTGTTCAATTCATTGTTAAACAGCGCAATAATCTCGCGCGTCAGCTTAAAATGCAGGCTGTTGTCCAGTTCATCCACCACCAGCACGCGCCCATGATTCAACGCATCCAGCACATAGCTGGCCAGTGCAGCAACTTTTTTGGTACCGGTCGAATCAAAAAACACACTTGGCAGCGTGCACCCATTATATACCGACCCCAAATGCAGCATTTCCAGAATCGGAGCGGCAGTTGCCATCGCCTTTTCCTGTGTTTGAAATCCGGATATCACTGTTTTTTCTAAACCAGGCATTTCCTGCTGCATCTCTGCATTGCTAAGGTATCGGAAGTCTTCCAGTGACAAATCGGCATTCCGCACGAAATTCGCAATTTTTTCGCGCATCTCCCCTGCCTTCAGCAGGTCAATGGTCTTTTTTATCGGGATATTGTTCATATCGACAATGTCAATTTTCAATGCGAACGAAACCAAAATCGTCTTCACCCGGTTCAACACCTCATACCGCTCCGGATTCACCAAATATACTAAGATATGATCCGTTGCTGCCGCCGGCATTACCGGTTCCAGCGTTTTGTCGTCGGCGCAGCGATAGATCTGGTTCTCGTTGTCTCGAATCAACCAGTCGGTTTCCTTCTCATTTCCATACCCGTCGCGCGTTACTTGAGCAAACCGTTCGTACAAATACGCATGTTTTTCTGCATCATATCGAACTTCGAACAGATACTCTGCCCCATCTTCCCAAAACCAAACCGTAAATTCGCAAACCGGATTTGCAGAAAATATATTGGGCGTAATCTCCGCCTTCCGGTTCAGCAGCACGTCCTGAACTGTCTCGATCGCCCGCACCATATTCGTTTTCCCGGTATTGTTGGGACCAAATAAGATCGCCGACTTCAGTACCGGTATGGATCCTACTTGGGTGTAATTGTTCGGGAATTTTTTCAGATGCAGATTGGCCTTCATCGAAAACTCTACTTCCGAATCAAAAATCAGACAGTTGTTGATCCGCAATTTAATCAGCATTTTCACTCACCCTTTCCTTGTTTTTAGTATAGCACAGTTTTATTTTTCATGCATGAATAATTCATGAAAAATATCCTGATTTTTAAGAAAACACCCTGCGTCCCAGGTATTCATCCAGGTACGCAGGGTATTTTTATGTCTTTCCGAAGTTTATTTTACTCCGTCACCGTAATCTCTTCGCCTTTCAGCAGCCGATCGGTGTCTTCAATCAGCTTGGAAGCCCAGCTTTTTTTCGCCAACCCGATGATTTCGCCGTCCACTTCGTACACGACGCGGCGGTCGTTGCCGACGCAGTCGTATACTTTGAACACGGTTTCTTTCTTCGTGTTTTCGGGGTAATGCTTCAGCGTGATCGTAAACAGCAGGTCGCCCTTCTGGTCGGCCTCGGTAAACGGTTCCTGCTTGTACGCACTCAGGAACTGCTGATAGTACTTCGAAAACGACGACAGCAGCTCACCGTTGTAGTACGTCTCGTAATCGTAAATCACCGAACTGGTGGAGCTTGCGCCCGACGACGTTTCGCGGACTTTGCGCTCATGGTCAAACCGGTACGTCTGATCGCCGATCTGAACCACAATCTCCTCCACCGACGATACCGACACCAGGTTCAGCAGCGAATCCCGCAGCTCAAACACCGACATCGTCGCCACCGCCAGTTTGTCCGCCGGCACCGTGTAGATGATGTTGACATCTTCCAGCATCGCATACGCCGTCCCGTTGTCGTTGATCTTGCCGATCCGCAGCTTGTACGGGGTGAGCGTTTTCTTGCCGTTGTCATCCGTTTCCACGGTCGTGAATTCCAGAATAATCGGATCGTCAAATCCGTATTCGGCTTTCTGCGCATCGGTCGGGTTGATCACCGCCAGATCGCTCGCCGTCACCGTACACATGTCCAGCAGATATTTTTCCGTTGCGCTGCTGTACAGCGGCACTTTGGCGCGCCCGTCGATGTAGTAGCTGTACACTTTCAGCGGGCTGGTTTCTTCCACATTCAGTTTGGACGTCGGGTAAATCGAAATTTTCGACTCGTGTCCGCGGCCGGAAATGTGGATCGAATCAAACGACGGTGCCGCCGATTCCCCGTTGTTGTCGGTAATCGCCGCATTAATCAGCGAGGTGGACAGCAGCGCCGTGTTTTTCACGGTCGTCAGCGAATTGGCCGACACCACAAACACGTTTTTCTTGCCTTTTTCGACCGCATAGCGGCGGCTGGCGTCGGTCGGCAGCGGATCGCCCACCTGGATCGAAACGCTGCTGCCGTCCGTGTACTCGGCGGTGAATTCCGCCGCCGGTTTGGTCAGCCCATAGCTGGCCAGGTCGGTGGTATCGCCGATTTCGCGGTACACCACCAGCTTGCTGCCGAACTCCGCGATGGAGCTGAGCATCGCCGTCGAAACGTTCAGTCCTTCGTACCCTTCCAGCGCGTACGTCATCGCGTCGCCGTCTGGCTTTGCGGTCAGCGTAAACGTGCCGAATTCATTGGTCAAAACCAGCTTTTTCAGATCGGTTTTGTCGCGGCTGTACAGCGTGACTTCCGCCGTGGACGCCGTGCTCGACGGGCTGTCCGACGAAGCATCCGCCGGGTCGCCGGACGGCAGCAGCGTCAGCACCGCCACCAGCGCGCCCAGCACCACGACAACCGCCAGAATAATCAGCAGCTGGCGTTTTTTCTTACTCATAAATGACGCCTCCTGAGCCAGATCACAAGGCCCATCGCCAGCACCGCCAGCGGCACCAGAATCGTGAAGATCCACAGACCCACGGTGTTCACCGTGCTGTACGACAGCGTCATGTCGCTGCCCTTGAACTCAGTCGCCGCGATGTACACCTGATCGTCGTCGCCCGTTGTCCCGGTCATATGCTTAAAGAACGTCAGCGCGATGTCTTTGTTGCCGTATGTGTTGGTGGACAGGAAGTAGTCCAGCGCATACATCGACGTGCACACCGCTACGCGGGAGTACAGCTGCTCGTTGTTTTTGCTCACATACTTCTCGCCGTAGCCCAGCACCACGTTCTTGCCGTAGTCGCCGTCCTTCGGCTCATACTTGGACGCATCTTCCACCCCGCTCGGCACCACATACGCCGTTTCCGACGTCGTCAGCAGCGCTTTGGTGGACACGCCGCTGTCGTAGTCAAACAGCAGCTGCATCGGCGCAGACAGCAGTGTGCCGACCGTCGATTTGCCGAACGCTTTCAGGCAGCTGTCGTCGTCCGCGTTCACGTCCAGCAGCATCAGCTCCGGATACTGCACATAGCGCTTGTCGTTGGACTCGCGCAGGTACGCGCCCGCGTCGCCCAGCTTCATCCCCCAGTCGGCCAGGAACGCGTCCAGGTTCGGCATCGGGGAACGGGTCGGCGCCGTCATGTACAGGATGTTTTTGCCGTAATTGCCGTTGTTGTTCAGGAACTTCTCCATCATCTCGATCTGCTCGGTGGTGAAGTCCGCCGTCGGCGCAGCAATCAGGATCACGTCGATCTCGTCCGAAATCTCGGTGTCGGTCATCAGGTTGATCTCCGTCACCTGGAAGTTGTTGCTTTTCAGCGTGGACGTCAGCGTTGTCGGCTCGGTTTCGCCGTGACCGGTCGCAACGGCAACCACCGGCACTTCGTCCAGGTTGGTGGACACCAGTGCATTCGCCAGCGCATACTCCACGTTGGAGTAGTACGTCGTTTTCTGCTGATACGTCGAATAATCCATCGACGACTTCTGCTGGAACAGATCGCTCAGCGCCAGCACGCGGTACCGGTACTCCGTCTGCACAATAATCTTGCTCGAATCCAGCGATTCGTTTTTGTAATTGTTGACAAACGACGGGTTTTCGTCCAGATCCACATACCGCACCGAAATATTGGCGTTGCGTTCCGCAGCTTTTTCCGCCAGCGTCGTAATGCGGGTGCCTTCGTTCATCGCTTCCATGCCGATCTGCTGGGACAGGTAATTGTTGAACGTCGTCTCGTAATTGTCTTTGGTCGTGCAGAAAATGATCTCCGTCTTGTGCTGAATCGTGTCCACCGTCTCGGTCAGGTCTTTTGACAGCGACATTTTGGCGCCCGTAGACATATCCAGCTTCAGCGACGGGTACCGATTGACCAGTGCCGTTGCGCCGACGTTAATCAGAATCGTCAGCACAATCACCACCACCGTGATGATCGTCGCCATTGACCCATACTTAAAATTTTTCCCGTGAATTGCTTTGGCAAACGCTTTTTTGCCGCTTTTTTTCGGCTCGGCAGGCTGCTGCACCGCAGTATCCTCAACGGGCGTTTCTACGCCGTCGATTTTCTTTTCATTCTCGTTCATGTCCGTCTGCCCTCCTTTTAATTCCATCTTCTCTTTTCCAGCGTGGATACGGTCAGGTAAATAAACAGTCCGATCACACTCAGGAAGTAAATCGCCGCGCCGGTATCAAATATCCCGTTGACGAACGCGTTGTACCGCGTGGTAAACGACAGCGCCTTGCAGATCGTCGTCAGCACTTTGCTGCTGAACAGCGACGAAATGCTGTCGATAATCATCAGCAGCATCGAAATGAAAAACGACACGATCGCCGCAATCATCTGGCTGTCCGTCAGCCCGGAAATAAACAGCCCGATGGCGATAATCGCCGCGCCGTACAGCAGCGTGCCGATTACATTGCCAAAAATCGCTGCCCAGTTCGGCGTGCCCATAAAGCTCATCACGAACGCGTGCACCAGCGTGAACAGCACCGGAATCGCGTATACCGTCAGCGCCGCCAGGAACTTGCCCATCGCCAGCCCAAACAGGCTCACCGGCGCGGTCAGCAGCGCCTGGTCGGTTTTCTGTTTTTTGTCTTCGCTCAGCAGCCGCATCGTCAGCACCGGGATCAGCATCATGCAGAATGTGAAAATCCCGTTGTAAATGTACATAAACGATTCGGTGTTCTGATAGAACAGAATCTGCCAGAAGTAAAACCCTTCAAAACCCAGCAGCGCCGCGATAAACACGTAGCCCAGCGGGTTGGTGAAAAATCCGCGCAGTTCGCGCTTGTAAATCGCAGACATCAGACCGCATCCCCTTTCTTTTGCGTCAGCTTCATCCCGCTGTAACTGCCATTGGTGAGGTTGATAAACACTTCTTCCAGCGTCAGCTCGGTGGAACGCAGCGCCATCAGCGGCCATCCGCGCTCCGCCAGCCGCTCAAACAGCGCACGGCGCGGATCGGTGCCGGTTTCGGTCTCGATCGAATATTCCGTCACACCCGGCTCGCGCTCGCCCAGCGGCACAATCGACACCACGTTCGGCAGCCGGTGTAGCAGCTTTTCCACTTCGGCCTGCGGTCCGGCGATGCGCGCCAGCAGCCGGTGATCGCTCGACAGATCGTGCGACAGCTGATCCGGCGTCCCGTCGGCAATAATCTGGCCGCGGTCGATGATAATCACGCGTTCGCACACCGCCTGCACTTCCGGCAGGATGTGCGAGCTGAGGATGACCGTGTGGTGCTTGCCCAGCTGGCGGATCAGGTTGCGGATCTCGATAATCTGGTTCGGGTCCAGCCCAACGGTCGGCTCGTCCAGAATCAGCACGCCCGGGTTGCCCAGCAACGCCTGCGCAATCCCCACGCGCTGCCGATATCCTTTGGACAGGTTGCGGATCAGCCGCTTGTACACGTTCGTGATCTGCACCAGCCGGCAAATCTCTTCAATGTGCTCCTTGCGCGGCAGCGTCACCTGCTTCAAATCGTACATGAAGTCCAAATACTCTTTGACCGTCATGTCCAGATACAGCGGCGGCAGTTCGGGCAGATAGCCGATTTGCTTTTTCGCCTCGTTGGGGTTTTCCAGGATATCGTACCCGCCGATGGTGACGTCGCCGTCGGTCGCGGACAGATACCCCGTCAGAATGTTCATCGTCGTCGATTTTCCGGCGCCGTTCGGCCCCAAAAAGCCAACGATTTCTCCTTCCTCCACGCGGAAGCTGATGTCGTTGACCGCGACATTCGATCCGTAGCGCTTCGTCAGGTGCTTGACCTCTATCATAGTGTTCCCTCCTGAATTCTTTCTGGAAAGTGGCTGAGTAATATTGTACCTGCCGATTGCGATATGAACGTGATAGAATTGTGTCCTGTTCGTGAACAAATAGGCATTTTGGCAAGAAAAAACAGAGCCGCAGCCACTAAGGTCAACGTCTCTGCCAAAAATATTGTCCGATTTTTGTGGAATATGCCGAAAGTGTGTGAAGTCTAATCGAACCGCTTTTTTATCTTCCACGCCATCTTTCATACATGGATACGGAAGAACGTACGGAAGAAGATATGGAAGAACGTATGGAAGAACATACGGAAGAACATACGGAAGATATTATAGGGCACACTGATTTCCCTCAAAATCGCCATCGCAAAACTGCCAATTCAACCCGCAGCATTTCGAGCAAAACAAGCACGCTTCCCCATCACTTCCCGCCCGGCACCCAGCCGGCCCACACCTCCGGCTGTACGCCGACCGTCGCCGCGCGACCGTTGCGCACCACCGGCGTGCGCACCCACATCGGGTGCGCCGCCAGCTGATCCAGCTGCGCGTCCGGGTCAGCGAGGTATTTCACCACCGCCGCGTCCGGCTGCTTGGGGTCGAGCAGCGCTTCCGCCGAGCCGACCGCCGCAATCACCGACCGCAGCTCCCCGCGGCTGAATCCTTTTTCCGCCAGGTCAATCCGCTGAAACGGCACGCGCCGTTCTTTGAAAAACCGCTCCGCCTTGCGGGTGTCGAAGCATTTGGCCTTGCCGAAAATCTGAATCATCTGCGCTGCTCCTTTCCCGTCGCAAAATCAATTTCTCCGCAATTACCGCGCTTTTGTCGCGATCTCATCCAGAATTTTGGCGCGGAACGCGTCCACCGCCATCGCGCCCAAATCGCCGTCCTTGCGCGCCCGCACGGATACCGTGCCGTTTTCGACTTCCTTGTCGCCGACCACCAGCATATACGGAATCTTCTCGTTCTGCGCTTCGCGGATCTTGTACCCGATCTTCTCGTTGCGGGCGTCTACCTCCACGCGAATCCCGGCCGCGTGCAGCTGCGCATACACCTGCTTGGCGTAGTCGTGCTGCCGCTCCGAAATCGGCAGAATCTTCACCTGCGTCGGCATCAGCCACGTCGGCAGCGCCCCGGCGTATTCTTCGATCAAATATGCCAGCGTCCGCTCGTAGCATCCGAGCGACGTCCGGTGAATGATGTACGGCAGCTTCTTCTGCCCGTCGGAATCGGTGTAGTACATTCCGAACCGCTCCGCCAGCAGCATATCGATCTGAATCGTGACCAGCGTGTCCTCTTTGCCGAACACGTTCTTGTACTGAATGTCGAGCTTCGGCCCGTAAAACGCCGCTTCGTCGATCCCGATCGTGTATTTCACGTCCAGATCGTCCAGAATCTTCGCCATCAGGCTTTGGGCTTCTTCCCACTGCGCCGCAGTGCCTTCGTACTTGTTGCCCGGATTCGCCGGATCCCACTGCGAGAACCGGAACGTGCACTTATCCAGCAGTCCCAACGTCCCCAGGAAGTATTTCGCCAGGCTCAGGCAGCCGCGGAACTCGTCCTCCAACTGATCCGGCCGCAGCACCAGATGCCCCTCGGAAATCGTGAACTGCCGCACGCGAATCAGCCCGTGCATTTCGCCGGAGTCCTCATTGCGGAACAGCGTGGACGTTTCGCCCAGCCGCATCGGCAAATCGCGGTACGAACGCGGCTTGTTCAAATACACCTGATACTGGAACGGGCAGGTCATCGGTCGCAGCGCGAAACATTCCTTCGTCTCGTCGTACGGGTCGCCGAGGATGAACATCCCGTCCAGGTAGTGATCCCAGTGGCCGGAAATCTTGTACAGGTCGCGTTTGGCCATCAGCGGCGTCTTGGTCAGCAGATACCCGGCTTCCTGCTCCGTATCTTCCACCCACCGCTGCATCAGCTGAATCACGCGGGATCCTTTCGGCAGCAGGATCGGCAGCCCCTGCCCGATGCAGTCCACCGTCGTGAAGAATTCCAACTCGCGGCCCAGTTTGTTGTGGTCGCGCTTGCGGGCTTCTTCCTGCTGCGCCAGATACGCTTCCAGTTCCGCGTTCTTCGGGAACGAAATGCCGTACACGCGCTGCAGCATTTTTTTGCTGGAATCGCCGCGCCAGTACGCCCCGGTCGAGCTGGTCAGCTTAAACGCCTTGACCGCCCCGGTGCGCATCAAATGCGGGCCGGCGCACAGATCGGTGTAGTCACCCTGCTTGTAAAAGCTGATGTGTTCGCCCTTGCCGGCGTGTTCGCGGATCAGCTCCACTTTGTAATCCTGCCCCGCGTCGGCCATCAGCTGTTCGGCCGCGTCCGGCGTCAGTTCAAACCGTTCCAGCGGAATGTTTTCTTTCACAATCTTCTTCATCTCGGCCTCAATCTTCTCCAGATCATCCGGCGTCAGCGGGCGCGGCAGGTCAAAGTCGTAGTAAAATCCGCTGTCGATCGACGGCCCGATCGCGAACTTCGCGTCCGGGAACAAATGCTGCACCGCCTGCGCCATAATGTGCGACGTCGTGTGCCAAAACGCGCGCTTGCCGTCCGGATCGTCGAACGTCAGAATTTCCAGCGTGCAGCCGTCGGTCAGCGCCGTGCGCAGATCGACCACTTTGCCGTCCACCTTCGCCGCGCACGCCGCGCGGTACAATCCGCCGCTGATCTGCTGCGCCGCGTCCGCCGCGGTTGCGCCGGCCGCTGCTTCCAGCACGGATCCGTCTTTCAATATCACATTCATTGTACAAACCTCCTTGTGGTTTTCACAAAAATAAACAATTGAATATAAACAAAAACCGCGCCCGAAAAGCATCGCGGGGCGAAGCGCAAATCGCGCTCCGCGGTTCCACCCTGCGTTTTCAGGCAGCGGCCTGTTCTCGTTTCATCGACGGTAACGGCGTCGGGCACCGGCAGCTTTTGAGCCGAAATCGGCGGTCAAGCCCCGCTCCGGGATGGTGCCGCGCAGCGGATCCGGTTGGGCGCGCTCTCAGCCGACGGCGCGCGTTCTCTGGAATCGGAGGGGTTTGCTGCGGGGGTTCCCTTCATCGCGTTTCTTTTCGTTTATTATATACCCGATTTCGGGAAAAATCAAGCCGTTCGGCGAAAAAATTTTTTTCTTGTGGAAAATCGCCACAAACCCGCATTCCATCGTGCTTTTTTGCAATGAAAGCATCGGAAATCGCAAATTTTTTTCAAAACTCCTGTGAAAATTCCTTGACAATCCCCCTCTGAATGTTATACAATTGATGTTGCAGTGTATTTGCTGTTGCGCCGGGCAGACGCACCCGCGCATCCATGAAATATAACACACAGAATAATCCCAAATCTTATCAAGGAGGTGCAGCAGAGAATTGAACGAACCCAATCTGATTTGGTGGATCGTCACCGCAGCAGTCGTCATCGTAGTTGGAATTGTCGCCTTTCTCGCGGGCGTTTGGCATAGAAAAAAATCCGCGGAAGAGCTGATCGGCTCGGCCGAGCAGGAATCCAAGCGGATTGTAAGCGAAGCGATGAAAACCGCCGAAGCGAAGAAAAAAGAAGCAATTCTCGAAGGCAAAGACGAGCTTCACCGGCTGCGCAATGAGTCGGAGCGCGAATTGCGCGAACGCAGAAATGAAGTGCAGCGGCAGGAACGCCGCGCGCAGCAGAAAGAAGAAAACCTGGACAAAAAGCTGGAAGGCCTCGAAAAAAAAGAGGAACAGCTGATCTCCAAAAACAAACAGGCCGAAGCGCGGCTGGCCGAAGCCGAAGCCATCAAAAAAAGCCAGTTTGATATGCTGGAGCGAATCTCCGGGTTCACCACCGAGCAGGCCAAAGAATACCTGCTCAAAAACCTGGAGGCCGATTTGCAGCACGAAAAGGCCGTCAAAATTCTGGAAATGGAGCAGCAGACCAAAGACGAAGCCGACAAGCGCGCGCGGGAGATCATCTCGCTGGCAATCCAGCGCTGTGCGGCGGATCAGGTGTCCGAAGCGACGGTATCCGTCGTGGCGCTGCCGAACGACGAGATGAAAGGCCGCATCATCGGCCGCGAAGGGCGCAACATCCGCGCCATCGAAACGCTCACCGGCGTGGATCTCATCATCGACGATACCCCCGAAACCATCACCCTGTCCAGCTTCGAGCCGGTGCGCCGCGAAGTCGCGCGCATCGCACTGGAAAAGCTGATTTCCGACGGGCGGATTCACCCCACCCGGATCGAAGAAACCGTCGAAAAGGCCCGCCGCGAAGTCGAAGCCACCATCAAGGCCGAAGGCGAGCGCGCCGTGATCGAAGCGGGCGTCAACGGCATCCATCCCGAGCTGGTCAAGCTGCTCGGGCGGCTGCGTTACCGCACCAGCTACGGCCAAAATGTGCTGAACCATTCGCTGGAAGTGTCGTACCTGGCGGGCGTCATGGCGAGCGAACTGGGCGTGAACCCCACGCTGGCCCGCCGCGCCGGCTTGCTGCATGACATCGGCAAAGCGCTGGATCACGAAATCGAAGGCTCTCACATCGACATCGGCGTGGACGTCGCGCGCAAATACAAAGAAAACGAAGCCGTCATCCACGCAATTCAGGCGCATCACGGCGACGTAGAGGCCAAAACGGTCGTCGCGTGTCTGGTGCAGGCCGCGGACGCCATCTCGGCCGCCCGCCCCGGCGCCCGGCGCGAAAACCTCGAAAACTACATCAAGCGGCTCGAAAAGCTCGAAGAAATCGCCTCGTCGTTCGACGGTGTGGAGCGCTGTTTCGCAATCCAGGCCGGCCGCGAAATCCGGATCATGGTCAAACCGGAAATCGTGAAGGACGACAGTATGGCGCTTCTGGCGCGCGATATCTGCGCCAAAATCGAACAAAGCCTCGACTACCCCGGCCAGATCAAAGTCAACCTCATCCGGGAAAGCCGCGCCACCGATTACGCAAAATAAACCGGTTCGCCCTTCCCGCTGCGCACGGACGCGCGTCAAGTCCGGCGCGCAGCGGGGGCGGCCGGTTTTTTCGTAAAAATCTTCTCTCTCACGAAAGGAGCGGGCTATGCTGCTCAATATATTGCTCATCGGCGACGTCGTCGGCAGCGGCGGCGTGCGGTTTCTCCGTTCACGCCTTCCGGCGTTCAAACGGGCGCGCGCCGTGGATCTTGCCATCGTCAACGGCGAAAATGCCGCCGACGGCAACGGCATCACCCCCGACGCCATGGACGACCTGTTTGCCGCCGGAGCCGACGTCATCACCACCGGCAACCATGTGTTCCGCCGCCGCGAAATTCTCGATGCGCTGGACTCGGAACCGTATCTGCTCCGCCCGGCCAACTACCCGCCCGGCGCGCCCGGCAAAGGCTGGTGCATTTACGACCTCGGCCGCGTGCAAGTGTGCGTCGCCAACCTGATGGGCACCGCGTACCTCGACAGCCTCGACTGCCCGTTCCGCGCCGCCGACCGCATCCTCGCCGAAACGCGCGATGCCGCCGTGCATATCTTCGACTTTCACGCCGAAGCCACCGGCGAAAAACGCGCCATGGGCTTCTACCTCGACAGCCGCGCCGCCATCGTCTGCGGCACGCACACGCACGTCCAAACGGCAGACGCCTGCATCCTCCCCGGCGGCACCGGCTACCTCACCGACCTCGGCATGACCGGCGCCATCGACTCCGTCCTCGGCGTGAAGCCGGAACTGGTCATCGCAAAGCTCAAACAAAAGCTGCCCGTCCGGTTCGAAGCCGCGTCCGGCCCCATGATGATGAACGGCGCGCTGTTCGCCGTCGATCCCGCCGCCGGCCGCGCCCAAAGCGTTGAACGGATCGATATCCGATGATTTCACTTTTTGCAAATTCATCCAAAACAAAGCAATTCGATTCAAAGAAAGAAGGCCGCCCCATGAAATTAGCCGAAGCATTGCAAGCCCGCGCCGACCTGAACCGCCGCATCGCGCAGCTGCGCAGCCGCCTGGAATCCAACGCCTTGGTACAGGAGGGCGAATCCCCGGCGGAAGACCCCGCCGCACTGCTGGCGGAACTGGACGACTGCATCGCCCAGCTGGAATCGCTGATCGCGCGCATCAACCGCACCAATTGCCGCACGACGGTCGGTACCGAAACACTGACCGACCTGCTGGCGCGGCGCGACGCGCTGACGCTGCGGCTGACCGCGTACCGCGCATTCGCCGAAGAAGCCAGCACCGTCATCCCCCGCGCCACCCGCAGCGAGATCAAAATTCTCAGCACCGTTTCCGTCCGCGACCTGCAAAAGCAGGTGGACGCGATGTCCAAATTGCTCCGCGAGCTGGACAATCTCCTCCAACAAACCAACTGGACAGTCGATCTGCTGGACGAATAAATCCGAATCGTCGGTAGCGTCCGGGGCGAATGGATCTCTGAGCCTGAGAATGAGTGCTCGCCATGATTGGGAACCTCCGGGCCGGTTCCGTTTTCACATTTAGGCCCCAACTGCGTAGATGCGCACGTTGTACACTTTATTTTTATCACCGTACATTGACCGGACGCGAGGGTGGGTGCGGGGACATTTCGGATTTCTCCCAGCAATTTCAAAAAATCAGCGGCCTCCGATCCGCCCGTTTGGGCGATCCGGAGGCCGCTGTTGTTTTTTGGAATGAATGCAGTCGATCAGAAATCGATCTTCGCTTCCAAATACGCAACCAAATCTTCGATTTTCACGCGCTCCTGCGCCATCGTGTCGCGATCGCGGATGGTCACGCAGCCGTCGGCCTCGGAGTCGAAGTCGTACGTCATGCAGAACGGCGTCCCGATCTCATCCTGACGGCGATACCGCTTGCCGATGGAGCCGGCGTCGTCGTAATCGACCATAAAGTGCTTGGCCAGCATCTGATAGACCTTCTGCGCGCCTTCGCCCAGCTTTTTGGACAGCGGCAGCACCGCCGCCTTAAACGGCGCCAGCGCCGGATGCAGGTGCAGCACCACGCGCACGTCCTGCTTGTCGGCCGTGCCCACGTTTTCTTCGTCGTACGCGTCGCACAAAAACGCCAGCGCCACGCGATCCGCGCCCAGCGACGGCTCCACCACATACGGCAGATAGTGCTCGTTGGTCTCCGGGTCGAAGTATTCCATGCTCTTGCCGGAATGCTCCTGATGGCGGCCCAAATCGTAATTGGTGCGGTCCGCCACGCCCCACAGTTCGCCCCATCCGAACGGGAACAGGAACTCGATGTCGGTGGTCGCCTTGGAATAGAACGACAGTTCCTCTTTGGAATGGTCGCGCAGCCGCAGATTTTCGTCTTTCATGCCCAGGCTCAGCAGGAACTTGTGGCAGTAATCCTTCCAGTAGTAGAACCATTCCAGGTCGGTGTCCGGCTTGCAGAAAAATTCCAGTTCCATCTGCTCAAACTCGCGCGTCCGGAACGTGAAGTTGCCCGGGGTGATCTCGTTGCGGAACGATTTGCCCACCTGCGCCACGCCGAACGGCAATTTGCGCCGCGTGGTGCGCTGCACGTTCTGGAAGTTGACAAAAATACCCTGTGCCGTCTCCGGCCGCAGATACACTTCGCTTTTGGCATCCTCCGTAATCCCCATGAACGTTTTGAACATCAGGTTAAACGAACGGATGTCGGTGAAGTTGGTGCTGCCGCATTCGGGGCATTTCACGCCGTGATCGGCCACGAACTGCCGCATCGTCGCGAAGTCCCACCCCTCGGTCGCGGTGCCGGTCTGATCCTCAATCAGCTTGTCGGCGCGGTGGCGGGTTTTGCAGTCCTTGCAGTCCATCAGCGGGTCAGAAAATCCGCCCACATGGCCGGACGCTACCCACACCTGCGGGTTCATCAAAATCGCCGAGTCCAGCCCGACGTTGTACGGACTTTCCTGCACGAACTTTTTCCACCATGCGCGCTTCACGTTGTTTTTGAACTCCACGCCCAGCGGGCCGTAGTCCCACGTGTTGGACAGTCCGCCGTAAATCTCGGATCCCGCATACACATATCCGCGGTTCTTGCACAGGGCAACGACTTTGTCCATGGTTTTTTCTTCGTTTTTCAGCATAACCACATTCCTCCGTTCAAATGGCTGATGTACGTGATAATAATATAGTTTACCGCAATTGGTGGTCAATTGTCAAGCGCAGACGGCGATTTTCCTGCGAAATATGCAGAAAAATGCAAAACGCACCGCACAGCTGCTCTTCGGCCGCACCGCGACCTGAACAATGCACACCCCTTTCGGCCAAACTTACGAGCGAAGCGAGTACGTACTCACTGCGTGGAGCACTGCCTCCTCTGGGGGCGCCGGAGCGAGCGCAGCGAGCGGAGAGGGACTTCCCATCCGCCGCAGAAAACGCTCCGACTACATAAGTCTCGCGGTACACGGCTCCCTCGCGGCGGCCGTGTCGGCCGCGTGCTGCCCGCGGTCGTCGCAGACACCGCTAAGGCTGAGGGAGTTGCCTTCCGCCGCAGAAAACGTTCCGACTACATAAGTCTCCCGGTACACGGCTCCCTCGCGGCGGCCGTGTCGGCCGCGTGCTGCCCGCGGTCGTCGC
>CAJKBQ010000015.1 GCA_905198155.1 uncultured Eubacteriales bacterium | reverse complement strand
CCAAAGTCGGGCTTGGTTGGCGAAGCCAAATCGCGGTCCGCGACCGCGATAAAGCGCGACTTGTGCTGAAAACGCAGTTTTCAGCATGCACCCCCTTCTCAGGGGGAAAACTAACCCCCAATTTGGATTTGCGCGGGGGCAGCCGCCTTTGTGTGTATTGAATGTACGCTCATCAATATCATTATAATGGAAAAGTCGAGGCCTGTCAAGGTTTGTCGGAAAGAAACCGGTAAAAGATTTGCAAGCCAATGCACCCACTCCCTCTTGACATTCCCCGCGAAATGTGCTATCATATAACCAACCTACCAGATAGGTAGATATTTCGCGGAAGGGAGTGCGGAACCATGATTTCAACGCGCGGACGGTACGCCATCCGGATCCTGCTGGACTTGGCGGAGCACCGCAACGGGGCGTATATCCCGATGAAAGAGGTGGCCGCACGGCAGGACATCTCGCTCAAATATATCGAAAAAATGATGCCGGCGCTCAAATCCGCCGGATTGATCGACAGCGCGCATGGGATCGGCGGGGGATACCGGCTGACGCGGGAGCCGGATCAGTACACGCTGTGGGAAATTTTATCACTCGTGGAAGGCGATCTGGCACCGGTGACGTGCCTGCAGGCCGGCGCACCGGTGTGTGCGCGCGCCGGATCGTGCCGGACGCTGCCGGTGTGGCAGGGCTATTACGACGTCACCCGGAAATATTTTTCATCGATCACGCTGGCAGATCTGATGCAGCAGCAGCCGTTCGATTATGTGATTTGAACCGCAAAATCCCGTACGTTTTGGCGCGTACGGGATTTTTTCATGCGCTTTTGCCGAAACTCAGGTGCAGTGCGCCTGGATAAACTGAATGATCTGCATCGGATCGTCGCACGCGCCGTGCGGGTGATGCCCTTGGAGATTGCGCGGGATCACCGTCAGCAGCTCCGGCGCGTCGCGGTATGCGTCCGCCAGCCAGCGGCCGTTGCAGTCGTAGCGCACCGTTTCGTCCTGCGTACCGTACAGCAGCAGGATCGGGATTTGGGCGGCTTTCAGCGCGTCGATGTAATTCATCGGGTGGCGGTCAAATTGCAGCAGTTTTGCGCGCGTCATCCCCGGATACGTTTGCAGAAATTCCCGTTCCCACACGGTCTCGCATTCCGCGTCGCCCAGTCGTCCGGGGAAATCACAGTAATTCAGCACCGGCGCGTCGATGTACACGCACGCGACGCATTCCGGATGCGTACCGGCAAAGACGACGGCGTGCGCGCCGCCGCAGCTCATGCCCACCGGGACGCAGCGCATACGCAGGCCGTATTCGCGGTGCAGGAACGCGGCGAACCGCGCCTTCGCGTCGCAATCGGCCTGCGGCGCGAATCGGGAAGTGTTTTGCAGGTACGCCAAATGGTACCCGCGGCGCACCATTTCCAGCTCAATTTCCGGGAATGCGTCCCAATACTCCGTTTTCAGCAGCCAATTGCCGTGCGCTTCCGGCTGCGGCGGGAAAACAAGCACGGCTTTCCGCCCTTCAAATGTAAATTCCTTTTGCTCAAATCCGTGAAAAGCTGCCATGTGCATATACTCCTCGTTTTTTGCTTTTATTATAGCACGCGCGGCGGCGGTTGGCAAGGGCTGCGGGGGAATTGGATGCGCGATTTTTAGGGTGCATTTTCAGCGAAAAAAAGACACAAAATGCACCCGAATTCCCGCATAAGAGCATTCTTCATTTCAAACGGAAAAAGAAACAACATACACCTTGCGCAAAACAGCAACGAAAATCGCGCCGCTCGCCGTCTTTCTTCCCATCCGTCCCCATGTTTACTTTCTCCCATTTTGCATTGATTTTGTTATGGAAATCGCGCAGGTAATCTGCTATAATCAAGTTAACGGCATTTCATCTGCAAATGCGAAAGGAGAATTTGCAAAATGTTTCAAAATATTCAATTGGAAATGAGCCTCAAACCGTTCCGGCAGACGGACGATGCGTACATCCAGGCCGTGTGCGAGGACGTGTTCGAGCAGTGGCGGCCGTTCGTGAAGGATTGCCCCACCGTGTCGGTCATGCTGTGGACGGCGGACGGGTCGGAAATCCTCGACTACAAGTCGGACATGGACGAGTCGTTCGAGTGGTGCGACAAACTCGGCGGCGCCAACCCCCAAAAAGATTACTCCGCCATCGACCCGGACGGCATCGGGCTGCACAGCCGCTACTATTTTTATATGCAGCACCCGCCGAAAATGACGTACGGGATTCTGCGGAAAATCGTCGCTGCGCTGAAAGACGCCGGGCACAAAATCTTGGGCGAAGAGAAAAACATCCTCGTCGGCGAAACGTTTGACGTCGGGCCGGAATTCGCAATCTCGCCGTTCAAGTACGAGCGCCACCCGGAAATCTGCCTCGGCAGCACGATGGGGTGGAAGTGCTTCGTCTGCTCCTACGCGACGCTGCACGCGGACACCGTGTCCTACGCCGGATTCCCCACAGGCATCCCGGAGGGGCTGCCGTTCGGTACGTTCTTCGGCCGCCAGTCGCAGCATTTTCTGCGCGATTTGGGATTTGACTTTATCTGGTTCTCGAACGGTCTCGGTTTTGGCCGCGACACCTGGTCCACCACCGGCGCGACGTTCGACGGCAAGGACTTCAAGCCCGAAGAGCTGGCCGAGGTGAAGCGGATTTCGCTGGAATTCTGGCGGCTGTTCTCCGCGGAATGCACGTTCCCGGTGCAGACGCGCGGCACGAATATGTCCACCGGCATCGATTTTTCGACCGACGCCGTGCCGCTGGCGGCCATTTACCAGGAAAATCCGGGGATGCTCCCGCCGCCGAACTCGCCGTGGGCGGCGCTGGACGGCGACTACGGCCTGGAACTGATGGGGTATATGTCCCGCATCGCGGAATTGCCGGGGAATCGTTACCTGTTCCGGTATTATATTCACGACCCGTGGTGGGTGAATTCCCCGTGGTACGACCGCTACGGCGGCCAGCCGCACGACATTTACCTGCCGCTGGCGTGCACGCGCATCGACGAATCCGGCCATGTGCAGGCGCCGACCGATTGCAGCCTGCTGTCCATTGACAACAGCTTCGGCGAGCGGCCGGATGCCTGTGTCAACGAACCGGTGCCGCATATGCTGAAAGCGATCAAAGACGCGCCGGACGCGCCGTCGCCGTTCGTGTGGGTCTACCCGTTCCGCGAATACAACGAATCGACGACCGCGCAGCAATTGAACGATATGTTTTCCGAGGATTGGTTCGTCCGCAACATCATTTCCAGCGGCTTCCCGCTGTGCACGATCGTTTCGACGGACAATTTCCTGAAACACGACAAATCCATCTACCGCGGAAGCGTCCTGGTGACGCCGGTTCCGGCGGCCGGGACGGCGATCGAGGCCGAACTGCTGCGCTATGCCGACGACGGCGGCCGGATCATTTTCTACGGCCGGCCGGAACGTGCATCGGAAGCGTTGCAAACGCGCATTAACGTTGCGATCACCGACGACGCCGTGGAAGGCGACCTGCCGATCACCGTGCGCGGCCAGGCGGCCGGGACGGTGCGGGTGGAACCGCTGGTGTGCGCCGGCGCGCTGAACACCGTACTTCGCAGCCCGGATGGCGCGTGGGCGCTGGCCGAAGCGGGCGGCAAGGTCGTCGCGACCGTGGGCACCAACGTGATCTGGCTGCGCGGCATCGTGTCGTCCAGCTTCACGGGCGGCGCGCGGCTCCAACCGCATGACCGCACAAAATATTACATTGCCGACGATTTGGCGCGCGAAGCGGCCGCCGAATTCGGCTGGGACATCCGGTTCGACCGCATGAATCCGGCCTCCGCATCGCCGGTGAACCTGCTGTACCGCTGCGACAACGCGCTGATGCTGTCCACCTTCTCGCCGGACGTGACGGTCGGGACGCGCATCCGCACCCCGTTGGGCGCGCCGGTGCCGATCGGCTACGAAGTCCCGATCAAAGACGGCGCATCGCTGTTCCGGTTCCCGAAGAGCGAGCACCGCGAAGTGCGTGTCTTTGTGGAGCAGGCGGACGGTTTCGTCGAGTGCCACGAAATGACGCCGGTCAGCTACCAGTTCCGCCGCCGGATCGGTGTGACCGGGCTGAAAGATGCCACGGTGCGCCTGTTTGGCGAGGCATACTGCGCGGATCGCTTCCAGGTGTTGCTCAATACAACCAGCGCGGACTTCTGCTTCTTGACCGACCCGATCGACGGCAACTTCGTAACCGACGAAAACGGGACGTACTTTGAAATGCGCCACGTGACCGGCGCCGTGACGTTCTCCATGCCGCGTGACGGAATCTGGGAACAGTAAAACGGAAAGTGTCGGATACCGACAGTTGAAAACCGGCCGAGTGCGTGCAGAACGCATTCGGCCGGTTTTTATCAAAAAATATCAGATTTAATTCCCAATTTGTCCGGCGGATTTTGCCCGGTTTTCCTGCGATTTCGTCCGATACCGGAACGGCGTCACGCCCACATGCTTCCGGAAAATCCGAATAAAATACGAGCAATCCGAAAATCCGCTTTCGTAGCACGCAAATGTCACCGACTGACCCTGATCGAGCAGGTGCTTGGCGATGGCAATTTTTTTGATCTGAATGTACGGTTTCAGCGGCGTTCCGACGCTCTGATGAAACAAATGCGACAAATATGGGACGCTGACATGGAAATGCTCGGCAATTTCCTGAACCGTTTGCAGCTGCGGCAGCTGCTGATCGACATACATCAGTACGTCGCGGATCAGCGGATGCACCGGGAATTCACCGGCATCGGCGGGCGATTCGCCGCGCTCAGCCTGCCGAATGAGCAATCCCAAAAATTGCAGAAATATCCCAAATCGCACGACGGAGGTTCCGTTGTCATCCGGGCCGCCGCACAGCGCGCTCAGCTGGTGCAGCAGCGCCCGCATCTCCGTGCGCGCCGCCTCCGGCAGGCGAATGCGCGTCGGAACGTTGCGCTTCACGGTGCAGTATTCGTGCAGCGCGGGGGATGCCATGGCGGAAAAAAACTCCGGCGGAACCAAAAAATAGAACCGCTCATACGGCACCGCGTCGCCGTGCAGCACCACCTTGTGGACTTCGAGCGGCGTAATCACGATGATGTCGTCCGGTTCCAGCGGATAGAATCGATTTTCCACCACATATTCAGCTGCGCCGGACCCGGAAATGTAAATCTCGACATAATTGTTCAAATGCAGGTGATAATTGGAACCGGAATCGGTCGTGAATGCATGAACAAATCGCACCGGCGCGCCGGTTGGCATCGTGGAAAAACTCGTTTTTCGCGTAAATTCCGTCACAAAAGCCCCTCCTTTTTGTTTTTTTCACCGAATATGAAAAAAAGTCGATTTTATAGTACAAAATTCATATTTTTATAAGTTATTTTCGACTATCATCATTATAACCGATGTGTACCGCGCTGTCAAGCGGCGCGCGCAAAATTTTGTAAGGAGGAAACAATCATGTACATTTCCGTATTTACCGATGAATTACATCGCGAAGTCACGGACATTCTTCCAATGTTTGCCGAATGGGGATTGACGCATGTCGATTTCCGCGGGCTGGTGTACGGCAAAGCAATCGAAAATCTGACCGATGAGGAGCTGCGGCGCCTCAAATCGCAGCTGGACGCGCTGGGACTGCGCACCGGTGTGTTGCAATCGTCGCTGTGCAAGGTGCATTTGCCGGACGAAGCGCGCGTGGCGGCCGAGATGAAAAAGCTCGAAGGGCTGATCCGCGCGTCGGAAATTCTGGATTGCAACATGGTGCGGTCGTTTAATTTCTGGCAGCACGACCAGAAAGACCCAAAATGCGGCGAATTGGCGACACGACCGGATGAGTTGAGCCGCGTCATGGAAATGTTTGCACCGTTTGCCAAACGCGCACAAGAAGCCGGCCTGATCCTTGGGTTCGAAAACTGCGGCCAAACGCCGGACGAGGCCATCGCCGTGTTGGACGCGCTGCACGTGCCCGGCTGGGGCTTGGCGTGGGACGTGTCCAATATGTTCGAATTGTTGCCGGAAGCGCAGGGGGACTGCGTCGATTACTTTACAAAAGCGCTGACCTACGCCAACATGATTCACGTCAAATGCCGCGGCATCCTGCCGGAAGTGGACGCCAAAAAAGTGCCGTGGGATCGCGTCCTGCGCGGCGCAGCGGCCACCGGAAAAGATTTCCCGATCTCAATTGAAACGCATCTCCCCGCCGGAACGCCGGGCGTAACGCCGGAGCAAGCAACGCTTCGTTGCTATCAGCACCTGAAAAAAGTCTGGCCCGCAGCCGCGCCGGCCGATCTGCGCACGGCGCTCTCGCCGGTGCAGCGCTTCGACCGCCCGTACCGCGACAATCCGGTGACAATGGTGGTGGTCGGCCTGGGCATGGGCAAAAACCGCTGCCGCCAATTGACCGAAACGTGCGGCGTCCAACTGTATGGTGTGGTAGACACAAATTTGCAAAAAGCAGAAGAAGTTGGCAAGCAGTTCAATGTTCCCTACACCGATGATATCAATAAATTCCTGAATGACCCGAAAGTGGAAGTGATGTATGTCGTTACCCCGACCGGCACGCACTGCGCAATCGCGGAACAGTGCCTGCGCGCGGGCAAACACGTCCTTGTCACCAAGCCGATGGACGTGACCTATCAACGCTGCGACGCGGCCATCGCGCTCGCGAAAGAAAAAGGGCTGCTGTTTGGCTGCGATTTCGACCTGCACTACCGCGGGCCATTGACAGAATTGAAAAAAGCGGTAGATGATGGCTACTTTGGTAAAATTAGATCCGCCAATATGATCCTGAACATCCGCCGCACAATGGAATATTTTCACGAAAATGGCGGCTGGCGCGGCACCTGGGCCATGGATGGCGGCGGCGCACTGAGCAACCAGGGCATCCACGAAATCGACCGGCTGATCACGCTTTTTGGCCTGCCGGATGCGGTTTCCTGCCGCACCGCGTGCCAGGCGCACGACATCGAAGTCGAGGACTACGGTATGGCCGAATGGAAATATCCGGATGGGAAAATCGTGCGCTTCTCGTCCACCACTTCGTATCCGGTGACGACGTGGTACACGCGATTGGAAGTTTATGGCGAGCGCGCCGCATACCTGCTGACCTCCGGCGGCCCGGAAGGGGAACACATCTATTGGAATAATGGGGAAGGATGGACAGAAAATTCGCCCTACCCAACCCATCGCGAATGGAATCAGGGCGCCGATAACTTTGCATATTGTCTACGAACCGGCGCACCGCTGATCGTCCCGGGCGAGGCCGGCCGCAATTCGCGCTACGTCCTGGACATGATGTACCGCAGCGCGGCCCACGACGGCGCATGGGAGCCGATCGCGCACTAACGTGTGAATCAAAAATTGCATGAATGTGGGGGAAGGGCGTTCCGTTTTTTTCTCCACTTCATGAAACTGTTAAAATTACATATAAAATTAGAAAGAAAGGAGCGACTTATGAATGGATGGTATGATTACTGATATCCAGCGTTTCTCATTAAAGGACGGTCCCGGCATTCGCACAACCGTATTCCTCAAAGGCTGCAATATGCGCTGCACGTGGTGCCATAATCCGGAAACAATTCCGGCAAAAAATGTGCTGCTCTTTTACCCGAAGCATTGTGTCGGTTGCGGCGCATGCTTTGCCGTATGTCCGCGCGGCGCGCATGTCATTTGCAACGAACAGCACGAAATTGACCGATCAATTTGCACCGGATGTGCGAAATGTGCATCGGAATGTTTCACCGGCGCGCTGCGAATGGCTGCGAAACGGCAATCAGTGGAAGACGTGATGCGCGAAGTGCGCCAGGATCGGCTTTATTACCAGGAATCGGGCGGCGGCGTCACCATTTCCGGCGGTGAGGTGCTTTGCCAACCGGATTTCACGGCCGCGCTGATCGAGGCCTGCCGCGCCGAAGGGATTCCTGCGGCGGTGGAGTCCAACGTCAGCTTCGATTTTGAACGAATTCGCGCAACATTTCATGGCGCTGCGCTGATTATGTGCGACCTGAAATTAGCCGACGACGATGCGCACCGCGCTTATACCGGAGTCTCGAACCGGAAAATTATTGAAAATTTGTTGCAATTGCACACATTAAACATTCCTGTGATCCTGAGAACCCCAATAATTCCCGGTGCGACCGATTCCGACGAAAACGTCGCAAAAATTGCGCAAATTGCTGCGCAAATGAAAACGCTGCAATACTACGAACTGCTGAACTTCAATCCCCTTGGCACGCCGAAATATGACGCACTGGGCGATCCGTACGCATTCCGCAGCGCCAAGCCGCTTTCGGCGGAACGGATGAACGAATTGGCGCACATCGCGTCGCAGGCGGGCATTCCTGTGCGCATTGGATGAGTAGATTGTGCATAATTTGCAGAAAAACATGGTAAAATTCATTACTTATATTCAAATCCAAACGAGAAAGGAGCGCGGAATATGAGTAAAATTCAATTCATTAACGAATTCCCGGCCGACCAAACATTTTCATACGACGACCGCATTCGCCTGCTGCGCGCACGAAAAATTGCGCAAACCACGGAAAAGGCACGCGCAGGCGGTGCCGACGAAGACGATTATGGCCTGATTGAGCAGGACGAATTTCATTTCACATTGCAGCCCAACCACCCCAATGGATCCATCTACGGATACCGCGCATGGGCGGAAAATTATGCCCGCCTGCTGCGCGAACATCCCATTTATGTCGATCCGCTGGATGCATTTACTGGGAAAGGATTCCTCTTCTTGGAGCGACTGCGACCAAAAGATAAAAAATGGAACCCTGATTACCCGTATGACGACCTGAAAGTCTTTTTTGATCGCTATAACATTATTTCCGGAATTGACAATTGCCACCATTTCACCCCGGATCTGCAAATCGGGTTTGACCTCGGCTGGGGGGGCATCCTGCAAAAATTGCGTGACGCCCAACAAGTCCACGATTCGTCGCACGCCGAATTTTACACCTATGAAATTATGGTGGTAGAGGCGATTATTACCTTTTTGGAGCAAACTGCAGATGAATTGGATTCCCTGTCAAATATCGAACAAAATACACAATTGCGCGACAATCTGCACGAGATGGCACGAATCAACCGCCGCATGGCGACCGAGCCGCCGCAGACCTTCCGCGAGGCGGTGCAGTGGATGTGCAGCTTTAGCATGTTGTCCCGCACATACAACCGCGGCAGCGCGGGCGGCCAGTTGGACGAAATGCTTCGCCCGTACTACGAGCGCGACGTCGCTGCCGGAAAATTGACAGATGAAACGGTCGTTTTTGAGCTGGCGTGCCTCTTTTTGCAGGACACGCGGTACTTCCAATTGGGCGGCCCGGACCCCGTCGATGGCCACGATTTGACGAGTCGGTTGTCGTACCTTGTGTTGGACGCTGCGGACAAAATCAACATTGCGTGCAACCTGACAGTGCGTGTTCATGACCAATTAGATGCGAAATTCTTCCGAAAATCCGTCGCATACTTGTTCAAAAATAAACAAGGCTGGCCGCGCTATTCGTCCGACAACGCCTTGGTTCGCGGGTTCATGCGGTGCGGGTATTCGCAGCAGTTGGCGCGCCGTCGTGTTGCGGCCGGATGCCACTGGATGTGTATCCCAGGAATGGAATACACGATGAACGATACGGTCAAAATTAACCTCGCAAAAGTGCTGGAAGTTGCGTTTGACGAGATGATGGCGACGGCGGAATCGGGCGTTGCGCCGAGCACGGAACGGCTGTGGACGCTTTTCCAGAAGCACCTGAAATGCGCGGTAGATGCAACCGGAAACGGGATTATGCACCATTTAAAATATCAATCCAAGAGCCAACCGGAGCTGATTTTGAATTTGTTCCAGCATGGATTGATCGATAAAGGCGTCAACATTACCGATGGCGGTGCCAATTTTTACAATATGTGTGTGGATGGCAGCGGCATCGCAGTGGTGGCGGACAGCTTCGCGGCGTGCGAGCAACGGATTGACCGCGAGCACCGACTGACTTATGCGGCGCTCAATGACGCGATGCGGTCCGACTTTGCGGGAGCGCGCGGCGAATCGTTGCGCCAAATGCTCCAACATAGCCCGCGCTATGGCGGCGGCGACACGCTCGGCGACCAGTGGGCGCAGCGTGTGAACGAGTGTTACACGGCCTTGGTGCGCGATTTGTGCAATCAACACCCGGGTATTCAATTTATTCCTGGCTATTTTTCATGGTCAAACACGATACTATTGGGAAAATCAGTACATGCAATGCCGAATGGCCGTCGCGCAGGCGAGCCGATCAATCATGGCGCGAACCCGAATGGCGGCTTCCGCTCCGATGGCGCGGTGTCCGCAATGTGCAACGCAATTGCGGCAATTCAACCCGGATACGGCAACTGCGCGCCGGTGCAGCTGGAACTGGATCCCGGAATCGCGGACGATCCGGACGGCATCGACAAAATGTCGGCAATGATTCATGCGATTCTCGACAGTGGCAACACTTTGTTGAATATCAACATTATTGATGCAGAAAAAATCCTGGAAGCCGACAAAGATCCATTCAAATATCCGGATTTGGTGGTTCGTGTTACAGGATTTACGGCATTCTTTGCCATGCTATCACCGGAATTCCGAAAACTGGTGGTCGATCGTGTCAAATCAGTCAATACGCGGGTCATTGACACTCCGGATTCTCAAACCAAGTAAAACCCGAAATTCGAATAGCATTCATTTTGTTGCAAGTCCAAAATTCACACAATACAACATCACAGGAGGAAAACATCATGGCAGACAAAATCATCATGGAACAAGTGGACGTTTCGCGTCGCAAAGCGGCGGCAGTGGAGCTGTGCAAAGGAGAAATCCCCGGCGCGCGCCCCGTGCATCACACCATTCCAGCCGGCCAAACACTGAAATTGGTGGGAAATTGCGGATATTACTACATTTTGATCCTTATTCAGGGCAAAGCGTCCTTTACCACCGCCGACCGCACCGATGTCTATGACACGCGACTCACCTATGTGCCGGCTTCGGATACAGATTTAACAATTGTTGCGGAGACAGATGTTCAGATATTGGAAATTCAATGGGATATTTTTCCGGAAGATTCGGAAATGCTTGCCGAATATCGGACGGAATTTCCAGTTCGCGTGCCGTATCAGGACTCGATCCAGTACGTGGACCGCAACAAAAGCCCCAAAACGATCAGCCGCATGATGATTCCGCAGCGCGTGATTCCGCGTTTTTCGCTGGGATCGGTGGAATCTTATGGGTATGACCTCGTGAAGCCGCATTCGCACCCAATGCTCGACCAATTTTTCTTCAGTTTCCCGGAAAACGACATGGATGTCCTGATCGACGGCGAACATATCCCAATGAGTGGCAATATGATCCTGCACATTCCGCTCGGCGCAGACCACGGGGTGGAAGTAACAGGCGACCGCCACATGCATTATATGTGGATTGACTTCATGCCTGACAACGAATTGGCGCTTAAACGACTCGATTCGAGTCACATTCCGACCGGAACCGTGCGCTCTTTTGAAGCGGAGGAAAAATAACGTGGCACATTCAACCCCAATTCCGTTGCGCGGCGCGACCGCATGGCGAACCTATTTGGGCGGCCGATTGATCCGACAGCGGCATGGTGAGCCGAATGCGATCGACGACCATTTTCCGGAAGAATGGCTGACATCGGTGGTAACAGCACGAAATCCCGGACGAGAATCAATCGTGGAGGGACTAAGCGTTGCATATGACAACGAATCGCTGCGCAACAAAATTGCTGCAAACCCGGCAGAAATGCTGGGTGCAGCGTTCGCGGCGCAGTTTGGCGCAACGCCGGGCGTGCTGGTCAAGCTGTTGGATTCGGCCGAGCGGCTGACCATCCAGGTTCACCCAACGGCCGCGCAGGCGCAGCGATTGTTCGGATCCCCATTTGGCAAGACGGAGTGCTGGCATATTTTAGGAACTCGCACCATTAAAGGCGTCGAACCTTGTATATATTTTGGATTTCGGCCAGGTGTGACGCGCAAAATTTGGCAAGATTGCTTTAACCGCCAGGACATTCCAGCAATGCTCGCCTGCCTCCACCGGTTTTCCGTTCACCCAGGAGACACATGGCTGATCGAAGGCGGCGTCCCGCACGCAATCGGCGCGGGCTGCTTCCTGATGGAAATCCAGGAGCCGACCGACTACACGATTCGCACAGAGCGCGTCACACCGTCGGGATTGGCAGTCGCGGACGAATCGTGCCACCAAGGACTGGGATTTAAAAAACTGTTCGACTGTTTTGACTATACCTGTCGTTCTGCTGGTGATACACGGCAAATGTCACAAATTCAACCGCGCAAATTGGCCCAAAACGGCAGCATATCGACGGAATGCATTGGGTATGATCGAACCCATTGTTTTCGTTTGGTGGAACATTTGGTACATGATGAAATGATTCGACCGGCCGACGGTACGTTCAGCGGTTTATATGTCCTGTCAGGGACAGGAAAAATTGGTACCGAAACCGTTTCCCCGGGCAGCACATTTTTCGTACCGGCCTCGCATGATGCGTTTTCAATCCGAGCCGACGGCGAAATGCGTGTAATGGAGTGGTTTGGCCCAAAATGCGCTGAAAATTAAACATTTGTCGAAAAAACGACGCGAAATATGCCGTCCAATTGGCGGGGATTTCACGCCGTTTTTCTGCGTGTTTTTCCCATTAATTCCGCAATGCACCTGGCCATTGCCCGGTATGACCGTGGAAAAAACGGCAAAAATAGGAGCTATCATAAAACCCAAGCGATTCTGCGATCTCGGAAACCGACAAATCGGCGCTGGTGAGCAGCTGTCTGGCACGCGATAGACGCAAGTTGTTGCGGTATTGAATCGGGCTGACCCCGGTATACCGATGGAATATGCGCCGAAATGTACGCTCGCTCAGGCAGCACGCGCGCGCCAGTGCGGCGACGGGGATTGCTTCATGCAAATGGCCTTCGAGCAGCTGCAACCCTGGTGCGATCAGCCGATAATCGGGCTGTTCCTCGGCCAATCGGTGAATAAACATCTGATCCAGCAGTTCATACACGACCGAACGCAGCAAAAACGGCCGCTGCGCCTGCGAAAACGCCGCCTGCGCGCGGTCGAAATACTCGGCCCAGCGTGCGCCGCCGTCCGAAACCCATTCGGTTGTGCGGTCTGCCAATGCGCCGCCGTCGGACAGCTGGAAGTGAATGAGCGTGTCGCGCGTCACTTCGTTGTCAGAGAAGGACGCAAAATATTTCGCATTACGCGGAATGTACAACAGGCTGCCCGCGTGCGCCGTCAAGTGGGATTCATCCGGAAAATTTACCCGGAAAACCCCAGACCGAATCCATAACAGCGCGTGATCCGGCCGGCCGTTGGTGTAATGGAACCGGCGCGGCGCCTGCCACTGCTGCGGCATAACTACAATTTCCGAGATATTTGGCGCATTTTCCTGCATTTTTCGTTCTTTTTCCTCCGTTTTATTTTCCGATCTGATTGTACCACGTTTTGCGCCTTTTTGCAAGGTTTTGGCCGAAAAATACAACAAAAAGGGCAAATTCTCTATTGCGGTGCGGCCGGGATCATGGTATAATGCAGCCATAGGCCATTGAATTTTGAAAAGGAGCTGTTTCAGATGAGTCAAATTGGATTGCAAATGTATACTATGCGAAAGCATACCAATTCGCCCGAAGAATACCGGGAGACGCTGCGCCGAGTGGCGGAAATTGGATATCGAACACTGCAAGTCACGCCGCCGTCATTTTACAATGACAGTGAGTTTATGGCGTTGCTGGGCGAATTCGGACTGCGTCCGGATTCGGTGTTTGTTCCGACGGGAAAAATCTGTGCACAGATCGACGACGCACGCCGCCAGGCCGACGTGTTTGGCGTAAACGTGATGCGCACGGATTCGATTCCGGCGGAGATGCGGCAGGACGCCGACGGGTACCATCGGTACGCTGCGCTACTGAATCGCGAAGGTCGGGCATGCAAAAATGCGGGAATTCGTTTAATGTACCATTTTCACGCATTTGAGTGGATTCGATTTGGTGATGTTCATGGCATGGACATCCTGATGAACGAAACAGATCCGGATGCCGTGTATTTCCAGCCGGATGTATTCTGGCTGACGTGCGCCGGGCTGGAAGTGTCGCACGCGCTGAAAATGTTCCGCGGGCGCGCGTTTTCGATGCACCTGAAAGACTACGCGATCCAGCCATTGACCGGCGCGATTGAAGATAAGCCGTTCAACTTTGCGCCCGTTGGGACCGGGAACCTGAATTGGCCGGGCATTTTGGCAGCGGCGAAAGAAATTGGAATTGAACGGTATGTCGTGGAACAGGACGAATGCACCGGCGACGTATTTGACGCGATTGACACCAGCTACCGTGCATTGCGCAAAATGGGTCTGGATTGAGCATTGGGAGGAATTTTGTATGAAATTTGCTCCGGTAAAAACCGCAATCATTGGCTGCGGAATGATTAGTGACACATATCTCCAAAATCTGATCCAAACATTCTCAATTATTGACGTAGTTGGCTGCGCTGACCAAGTGGACGAGAAAGCCGCACGCCAGGCCGAAAAATACAACATCCCGAAACGGACGGTGGCGGACATTCTCGCCGACCCGGAGGTCGAATTGGTTGTAAATCTGACGTATGCATCGTCCCATTACGAAGTCAATCGGCAGGTATTGGAAGCCGGAAAGCACCTGTATTGTGAAAAAATGATGGCGGACACGGTGTCGGAAGCGCAGAAATTGGTGAATTTGGCACATGAAAAGCACCTGCGGTTCGCCGTCGCGCCGGACACATTTTTGGGCGGGTCGATGCAAACTGCGCGCCAATTTGTTGACGCAGGCATCATCGGCGAGCCGGTGATGGGTGTGATCCGGCTGGCACGAAATTACCAGATGATCAAGTCGGACGCGGACGACGCGGTGCGCAAATATTCCGTGATGGCGCGCGGCGGCGGTATTCCGTACGATATGGGCGGGTACTATTTGCACACATTATTTAACATTTTTGGACCCGTCTCGCGCGTGTGCGGCTTTTCGTTTACACGCGACGCAACGCGACCATACCTGAACCCGCGCCACAGCAAATTTGACGAGCCGTACTTCGTGGACACCGAAAACACGATCATTGGCGCGCTCGAATTTCGCTGCGGATTCCACGCCACGATGGCCATCACGTCCGAATGCCGCGGCGGCGATGAAAATGCGTTCGAAATTTATGGCACGGACGGGACATTGTTCCTCGGCGACCCGAATATGTTTAACGATCACCTGTATTACCGCACCAACGGATCGGAAAAATTGGAATTTCCGATCACGCATCCGTACGGCGACCAGCCGAGCTACCGCGGAATCGGTGCGGCAGACATGGCGTGGGCGATTCGGACGAACCGGCCGCACCGGTTATCGGCAGAAATGGGACTTCATGCGCTGGAGGTGCAGCGCGGCATTCTGGACAGCGGGCGCGACGGGCAGTTCCGCACGCTGACCACGACGTTCGAGCGGCCCGCGCCGATCGCGGCTTCGCACCAGGGCGGCGCGTGCGATGAACGGAATCTCTATCTATATGAAGGGTGACGCGCAGCCGTAGTGGTAACAAACCCCAAAACAATCACAATTATACAAAAAATCGCACGTTCGGGCACACAATCGGACGTGTGATTTTTTTACAATTCAAATGGGGCAAATTAGAAATAAGTGGGCGAATATCATTTGACAACCAAATATTCACATTGTATTCCGCGCTTTTTTCAAAAAAATCGCGATTTTCGCGCAAAAAGTGAATCAGAACACAGAAATCGGACGAAAACACAGTAGACATTTGGGCCGAAGTGTGGTACGATATCGGCAGACACCCGGCGACGGGGCGAATTTCAAACGAGGAGTGTGGATCCCATGCAAAGCAAGGCGGGGGTGCGTGCGGCGGGCCGGCGACGGTTCGGCAAGGACACGCAGAAAACCATCGAGCTGACCGTGCTGGCGCTTCCGGCGCTGTTGCTGCTGATCGCGTTTCATTATGTTGCGATGCCCGGCATTATCATGGCGTTCAAAAATTTCAATTTTAGGGATGGAATATTCGGAAGCCCATGGTTTGGGTTGGAAAATTTCCGTTTTGTGTTCATCACAAACGTATCGCTGCGCGCGTTGGCGAACACGGTATTGTACAACCTTGCGTTCATCGTGACCGGGCTGGTGGGGAGCATCCTGCTGGCGATCATGCTGTACGAGGTGCGGAACCGGTTCGCGCTGAAAGCGTATCAGACATTAATTTTCATTCCGTATTTTCTCTCTTGGACAATTGTAACATATTTAGTCTATGCCTTCCTGGCAAACGGCAACGGAATGGTCAACGGTTTACTGCAAAACCTGGGGCATGAGAAGATCAAGTTTTACAACGAACCGGAATTTTGGCCGTGGATTCACATTATCATGCATTTCTGGAAAGGATTTGGATATTCGACGCTGCTGTATTACGCCTATATCCTGAACATCGACCCCAGTTACTACGAAGCCGCCGAGATCGACGGCGCGTCGCGCGGGCAGAAAATCCGCTACATCACGGTGCCGTGCCTGTCGCCGATCATTTTAATCAACCTGCTGAACGCGTTGGGACGCATTTTTAACGCAGATTTCTCCCAATTTTGGATGCTGCCGATGGAAAGCAGTTACCTCAAAAATGTGTCGAATGTGTTGGATACTTATGTATATTCCGCCCTGCTTGGCAGCGCGGGCGTAGGGCAGGCGGCGGCAGCCGGACTGTTCCAATCGGTCGCCGGGTTCCTGCTGGTGATCGGCGCGAACAAATTCATCCGCAGCAAATTCGGCGCACGCAGCGCGATGTACTAAGGGAGGACGCATTTGACATGGAAACGTTGCATAAGAAGAAAAAGTTCCGGCCGTTCATGATTTTAACGCACGCGGTGTTCATTTTCCTGTCGCTGTCCACGACGGTGCCGCTGGTGCTGCTGGTGATCCTGTCGTTTTCTGATCCGACCAGCTTTTTGGAACGCGGATACTCGTTCACGCCGGTCAAATGGTCGCTGTACGCGTACGAATATTTGATGAAATCCGGAAAAGTGATCGCAAGTTCCTACAAAGTGACGATTTTTGTCACGATTGTTGGGACGGCCGTCGGGCTGATCGTGACGGCGATGCTGTCGTACGTGCTCACGCGGCGCGATTACAAATTCCAGCGTCCGGTCAGCTTCTTGGTGTTTTTTGCGATGCTGTTCAACGCCGGGATGATCCCGAACTACATTTTGATGACGCAGTATTACCATTTGAAAGACAACGTCCTGGCGCTCATTTTGCCCAGTTTGGTCAGTTGCTGGAACGTGATCCTGCTGCGCACCTTCTTTTACGACACGCCCGGCGAAGTGATCGAGGCGGCGACCATCGACGGTGCGAACGAATTCCGCATTTTCCGCTCGGTGATGCTGCCGATGGCCAAGCCTGCATTGGCGACGATGGCGCTGCTGATGACACTTGGGTATTGGAACCAATGGCAAAGCTCTATGTTGTATATTTCAAAAGCAAAAGACCAGATGCTGCAATATTATTTGTACCGTTTGCTGAAAGAGGCGGAGCTGCTCCGCAGCGAGATGCAGTATACACAGTCGTATGACCCGAACGCGGTTATCTCCGATTCCGTCAAATTTGCATCCGCGGTCATCGTATTCGGGCCGATGCTCATGGTTTTCCCATTTTTCCAAAAGTACTTTGTGCGCGGGATTTCGTCCGGCGCGGTCAAAGGATAATTCTGGGTAATTCACGGAAGCTAGCGCCGTGTTTATCAAAATAAAACGAAGAAAGGACTCGTTTTTCTATGAAAAAATTGCTATCCCTTGCGCTTGCCGTGCTGATGGTGTGTGCGCTTTTCGCCGGATGCGCGAAAACGCCGGCCAGCTCGGCGGCCCCGACCCCGTCGCAGACGGATTCCAAACCGGAGACTTCGTCCGAAGCAGTCAAAAAGCTCGACCCGTACGAGGTCAAGTGGATTTTGCGCATTACGCCGCAGGACGAAACCGCGACGGCACATGTGATGAAAAACATCAACGAAAACGTGCTGCCGAAGCTGATTGACAACACAACGTTGAACGTGGAATGGATCCAGGCGTCCGAATACCTGGAAAAAATGAAGCTGAAATTCTCAGGGCAGGAAGCGTTTGACAACTGCCTGTCAATGGTCTCTTTCGGATTTTCCGATTTTGTACAGCAAAAGGCATATCTGGATCTGAATAACTACTGGGACTATCTCCCCGAAACGAGAAAAGTAATTCCGGAATCGTGGTGGGACGCAACGTCCGTCGACGGCGGCTGCTACGGGATCCCGAACTATCAAATCACTGCGCGTAACTATTCCGTGGCAATTTTGAATGAAGCCATTGATGCAATGAAACTCGATTTGACAAAAATTAAGACGCTGGACGATCTGGAACCCATCCTCGAGTACATGAGCAAAAACGAAAAATGGGAAAAGGCAACCATAGGCAGCTCGAATTTGTTTTACACCGAAGGGTATATTTTCTGTGGAATTGAACAAGTGACTGATATGATCGGCGTACCGCTGAATGATCCGACCAAAGTAATGAATATTTGGGAATTCGACGGATATGTGGATCAAATGAAACGGCTGCGTAAATGGAATCAGAAAGGGTACATCAAGCCGGACGTTTACACAATGGGTGACGATATCTCATTGGCGAAATCCGGATTGATTACGATGCGTTTTGAATGCTGGCAGCCGGGATATGAAGTGACACTGAAGGACAAATATGGACTTGATGGCACTTATGTCACATTAGGGGAACCGACAGTGACAACCAACACCGTGCGCTCAACGATGACGTCCGTCAGCTTCACCTCCAAAAATCCGGAACGCGCCTGCATGATGATCGACCTGATGAACAGCAAACCGGAACTGTTCAACGCGCTGGCGTACGGCATCGAAGGCGCCAACTACACGCTGGACAACGGCCAGGCGGTGCCAGTTAATGACAGCGGTTACGCGGTTTGCTCCTGGGCATACCAAATGGGCAACACGCTGATTGGGTATCAATTGAAAGGCAAATCCGCTGATTTTGCGGAACAAGTGGACAAGATGAACCGCGAAAGCAAGGCATCCCCGATTCTGGGTTTCTCTTTCAATGCGGAAAGCGTGCAAACGGAGCTGTCTGCGTGCAAAGCGATTTACAAAAATTACGATTCAGGCTTCCAAAGCGGTGAATACGCAGACGTTGACGCGACGATTAAGCAAATGAACGACGAACTTTACGCTGCCGGACTCCAAAAAATTATTGATGAGTGCCAAAAGCAGCTGGATGCGTGGTACGCGGCCAAAAAGTAATTCGGAAAACCCTACATTATAATAGCGTTTTCGGCGCCGGCATGAGAGTAATTTTCATGCCGGTATTGGCGTATCGATGCAAAAACAGTTGACGCGCGGCGCGCGCAGTGGTATGATATAGGGGGCGATTTGTCCGCAGGCGACGCAAATTCCCATGTGTTCCCGAAAGAAAGGAGCAATTCCATGATATCCCGCACAGAACAAGCGCGAATGCGCGACGAATTGCACAAAACTGACAAATTCTACGCCCGAATCGTCGTGGTGCTGGCGGCGGTTTTGGTGCTGCTGCTGGGCGCGCTGGGCGTCCCGTCGTATGTCCAGTTTAAGGAATATACGGAAAATAATAGCTACACCGAAAATCAGAAAAAGCTCCGGCAGGTCGAACTGTATATGGAAACGCTGCACAAATCTGCCGTGCAAACGGTGTTCGACCAGGTCGAAAACGGCGACAACAACGTGCTGCTGACCGATGCGGCGCCGGATCCGTCGGAAACATCGCGCGCGCGGCGCGAATTGGAGCGGATCGCCCGCAGCAACGCCGCGTATCTGTCGCTGATCTTGTACAGCGGCGCGTCCGACCGGTTTTACGCATCCAAAGGCAACCCCAACGGAGACCCATATTTGCGCAAAACAATCGATCAATTTCACGATTACCAAATGCTCACACCTTATCCGCACACGCTTCCGGAAATGTTTTACATTCCGTACGCCGAAAAGTTGGTAATTACATACTTTTATTACCAAACAATAGGCGAAACGATTCGCTCTGCCGCGTTTGCCTATGTGGATGCGTCCACGCTGTGCGACATGATGCGAACCATGTGGGGCGACGAAGGGAACGCATATATCATGTTTCCGTCGCAGGAGCAGTACGTTGACCGCGCCGGAATGCTGCATGATTGGGATGATATGGGCGGCGCGGCCGAAAAAATGGTCGACAAACAGACCGGGACGTTCCAGTGGGCCAATGCGGCCGGGGACAACGCCGTCTACACGTACCGCCGCTGCGGGTTCAGCGACTGGGTGCTCGTGATCGAGGAGCCGGACACGAAGCTGGTCGAGTCCGCGCGCACCATCCGCACGCTGATTATCGAGATCAGCGCCGTCGCGGCGGTCGGGACGATCGTGCTGGGCATTTTGCTGGCGCGGAAAATCTACGCGCCGTTCGCCAATTTGATCGATCGCGTGGCGAAAAAGCGCAAAGAATCCGGGCAAAAGAACGGAATATTCCGCGACGAAATCCAGATGCTCGGCGAATCGTTCGACGAAATGAACCGGATCATTGACGAATACCGGGCGTACAAGGCGTCCACGCAGTCAATTTTGACAGATCATTACGTTTCCGCCGTGCTGCAACACAATCTCCAATCGCTGGAACCATTGCGCGCGCTCACGCCGGATGTCCAGGCATTTTTCCGCGCGGAAGGGCGGTTGATTGTGGTGCGGCTGCCGATCGACGCGTCGGACGCGCTCTCCGCCGAAATCGCGCGCATCTCGCAGGCCGTCCGCGCCGTGCCCGCCGACCCGGTGTATGTGGTGCGGATGCGCGAACCGTATGTGGCTGTGCTGCTGCCCGCCGATGTCGCGGCGGGGGAGGCGGTGCGCGTCGTGCAGGATGCGTTGGAAGAAATTGAATATGCGCGCCATATCGTGTACATCAGTGCACCGTTGTGTGGCGAAGCGGCATACAGTGACGCATTTCGCGGCGCGCTGCGGTGCCTGTCATATCCGACGATCTACCGCCGCGGTCAGGTTCTCACAGAAAAAGACATCCGTACCGACGCTGCAACTGCGCCGGAGATGGCGGCCAAGCCGGTGCTGACCAAAATTCGCAATGCGGCACCCGATGCGCCGGAACGTTTCCGCGCGCTGGTGATGGCATATGCGCAGGCCGCGCCCGAATGGTATCTGAAATCGCTGACCGAATGGCTGCCGGAAATCGCGCGTGCGGCCGACGGCAGTGAGATTTCGCCCGTCGAAACCTACCGTTTGTTGGCATCGTTTACATCAATGGACGACTTGTTCGACTGGTTCGACGCAATTTTTGCCAAATTGTGCCGCCGCGCGGCCGACAACGACAAATATACGGCGCTGGTGGCGTCGGTTCGGGCCTATTTGGAGGCCCATTTCGGCGAACCGCTGACCATGCGCACCGTCGCGGAGCAATTCCGCATTTCGCCCAGCTACCTCAGCACCATTTTCCACGACTGCACCGGCCTGACCATGGTGGACTACCTGCGCAAATTGCGGATGGACGAGGCGCGGCGGCTGCTGGCAGACACCAAACTTTCCGTTACGGATGTAATGCAGCGAATCGGGTTGACCAATGAGAGCAATTTCTACAAGCAATTCAAGTCAGACTTTGGCGTGACGCCCAATACTTACCGCACACAACTGCGGCTGCACTCCGAAGAGACTGCGGAGTGCAAAAATTTGAGCCTACAAATCGACTCAAACCGGCCGCACAATGTGGGACAACGCTGAAATCTGGTGCGGCGGTGCGTCATCGGATGAAAAAACAGGGCCGCGCCCGAACTGGGGCAAACGGTCCTGTTTTGCAACGAAATGAGGCGAGTTATGTGTTCAGTGCTTTTGCGCGCCGTTTCACTCCACATGATCGGCGGTCAATACCTTGATCCATTTCTTTGTTTTGAAATGCCGCAGGCACAAAATGCATTTGGGCACGTCCTCGCCGACGAACATGGCGACGACGATCCACACGAACGGCAAGTGCAGCACCAGCCCCGCCACGCAGACGGCCGGGATGCCGACCAAATATAGGGCGCCCATGTCATAGATGCAGCCGATGCGCGTGTCGCCGCCCGCACGGAATATACCGCATATTGACGTATATTGAATCATTCGGATGCCGATCCAGATTCCGTAAAAGAGCAGCAGGTTTGATGCCGTCAAGCGTGCGCCTTCGGTTTCAATCGCGAACAGCGACAGCAGGGGATTTCGCACAGCAATGAGAATTGCGCCCAGCACGACGCCCGCCACGGGGGTCATAATCAGGAACAGCTTGGCCGTTGCGTATGCCTCTTCGCGCTCGCCGCGCCCGGTCGCTTTGCCGACCATAATGGCCGATGCATGACATATTCCGACGAAAAAGACAAAAAACAACTGCTGCAATGTTTCAAAAATGGCATATCCAGAATAATCTTCCGTGCTTTGCCGCGCCAAAACCATTACATATATGTTGGTGCCAATGGCCCACATCGACTCGTTGAGCAAAACCGGGGCGGCGGTATGCACAAATTTTTTCACAAATGGTTTGCTGAACCCAAACATGGTCTGAATCGATGACCGGACGGCGTTGTCGCCGAACAGCAGGAACAACAGCACGACAATGGCCTGCGCCGCCGCGCCGATGGCCGTCGCAATGGCCGCGCCGCGCACGCCCAAGGCAGGGAAGCCAAAATTGCCGCCGATCAGGCAGTAATTCAGCGTCGTATTGACACAAACGCTCAATAATGATGAAATCAGGGGGACGGAAACTTTTTCTGTTGCGCGCAACGCGGCGCAGGTGACTTGCGAGAACATCATAAACGGGACGGCATACGCAAGTACTTTCAGATATTCTTCCGCCAGTTCCGCAACGACCGCTTCCGGGCCGAATATGGAGACGCACAATGCCGGGCAGAGCCGCAGCATCAGCGCAAAAACGATCGACAGTGCCATCGACGCCGACAGCGCCACGCCGTAGGAGTGGTGAATGCCTTTGCGGTCGTCGATACCCCAAAATTGGGATATCAATGTCGCCGAACCGGAGCAAAACCCGAACGCCATCACGTTCAGCAGGAAAGTAAACCGCCCTGCCACGCCGATTGCCGCGACCGCGTTGTTTCCCAACGGCACGATCATCGCGGTGTCGATCAGCGACGCACACGAGGTGAGCAGATTTTGCATCGCGATTGGAATTGCCAGCGCAACCGCGGTGCGCACGAAGCCTTTTGGCAATGCAGACTTGGTCATGGACAGACTCCTTCCATAAAAAAATCGGGGCAAAAAACCCATAAACATATTTATTATATCAGATTCGACACGAAATTGCAATGGTTTTTGGCAAAATTCTTTGCGGAAAACAAATATTTTTTGCATTTTTCAATTGCACTTGACACCGCGTACCAAATCGCGTATAATAAAATGGAACCGGACGAGCGGCGTTCCTCGGAAACATTCGCGTGAAAACACTATTATAATGTAGGGTTTTCCGACGGGTGGATGAGGACATCGAAAATCCCGGAATTTTACCAATAAATACCGTAACCAATTCACAATATTTAGGGCTTTAAGTCGCAAAAAGAAAGAGGATGCGCAATGAATTTTGCAAATTTGGATGCCTTTATGGATCGCCTCGCGCGCGAAAAATCGCCGGGCTGCGCTGTCTGCGTATACGTGGACGATCAGTTGGTGCATACCTATGCCGCAGGCTTCGCTGATTTGGCGACCCGTGAACCGATGGATATCCATAAGCAGGTATTTTTGTACTCGTGTTCCAAGGTTATGACCGTGACGGCAGCGCTGCAATTGTTGGAACGCGGCGAATTTCTGCTCGACGATCCGTTGTCGGCGTATGTCCCGGCGTTCGCGCACATGGCCGTCCGCCAACCGGACGGTTCGCTCGCCGATGCCAAGCAGCCGATCACCATTCGCCATTTGTTCACAATGACGGCCGGTTTTGACTATATTTTTAATTCCGCCGGACATCATGCTGCGCGCGCAGAGGATCCGGATATGGATACCGCAACGGTATTGCGACATATGGCTGACAATCCGCTGTCGTTTGAGCCAGGTTCGCACTGGCAATACAGTTTGTGCCACGATGCGTTGGCAGGATTGGTTTCTGTCATCGCCGGAATGCCGTTCCGCACATACGTTCAAAAAAACATTTTGGATCCGTTGGCCATTGATTGCGCGTACCATTTGACGCCCGAACGCGCATCCCGCATGGCCAGCCAGTACCGGTTTGTGCCGGACGGCGCGGATGCGGACTTTGACATCGTCGAAGCGCAAAAATATGGGAAACCGACGTCGGGCACATATGTCAATATTGGAAAAACGAACAATCACATCATTGGCGCAGCGTACGACAGCGGCGGTGCGGGAGTCATCACTTGCGCTGCTGAATATGCGAAATTTGTTGCGGCACTCGCACGCGGCGGCCTGGGACTGAACGGGGCGCGCATTCTGTCGCCGGCAACGGTGCGGCTGATGCACACCGACCAGTTGACCCCCGCGCAGCGCGCAGATTTCAACTGGTCGCAGCTGGCCGGATACGGGTATGGGCTGGGCGTCCGCACTATGATTGACCCGGCGCGCGGCGGCGCGCTCAGCCCAATCGGCGAATTCGGCTGGGGCGGCGCGGCCGGAGCCACGGTGCTGGCCGACACGCAAAATCGGCTCGCGGTCGTGTTCGTGCAGCACATGCTCAACCCGCAGGAAGGCTACTATCAGCCGCGGCTGCGCAACGTCATATACGGTGGAGTGGGTGCGTGACGAATCACGCAATTAATTGCACGTTCCGGATGGTGCGGCTGCTGATTACAGCCGCACCATTTTTGCGTTGAATGGCATAATCGATTCTGTTGTACCATCCATTGTATAATCTGCCTGGGAATCGGTATAATTCACCAGAATTTGTACCCGTTCATCACCGGATTCCCATGCGGTGGACAAGATTTTGGGGACGGTCACCGTATAGGAAAGCTCCGAGCCGGCGTATGACCGAGGCAAAATCGGATAATCGACCGTTTCACATACAATGGGATGCGGGGCGATCATGCGACCGGCGCTTAGGAAAGGGCGCGCTTCTGTATTGTAAAATTCGATCATATTTCGCGCAAAGTCAAGTGTCGAATCCCAGTCCGGTGCGGGATCAAAGTCGCGGGTTCCCCAATGGCCCATCAGCCCGCCGTTCGGATTCAAAATTAGCGTCAGGCAGTCGCCCGCAGTGAATGCGTACGCCATTCGCATCGGGAACGACGCGGCTGACAACGGACAGCAGCACTGATTTCCCATAAAATTGCGCACGTACTCATGATACAAAAATGCATATAGCGGGACCGGTTGGCCGATTTGATAATTCAATTCAAATCGGTTATCGCTAAACTGCAAGTTTCCAATAAACGGTTCCGCAGCCGAAGATTCGCAGCCAAACAGCATTTTTGGCGCTTGTTTGTTCCATCCGGACAGCAAATGCTGCATCGACGATGTCATCCACGGCCCAGGGGCAGGTGCATGACCGTGCGCGTCGCTGTAACAAAAGTACTGCCCGCCGCCGTGATTCTGATCGAGAATCTGTGCGTAATCGACCGCGCCAAACAGCGGCGCATACGCGTCTTGAAGCAATGCTGCGCCGCGCGCACAAGCTGGGCAAATGTCGTATCCGGAGCGCTGGCCGGTGCAAATTCGACTGTGCAACACTTTTCCGCCCGGCGCAGCGCACATTGCACCCAGCAAATGGTCGCGCTCGATGGTCGTTTCGCAGTTGTACGAATCGATCAAATTACTTTGCTCCGTGTAACCAAATCCGGAACAATACACGCCGAGCAAATCACCGGATGCGTGCAGTGTGTCACGAAAAGCGTAAAATTCGCCGGTTCCGCCGAATGGCGGCCACACATATGGCGGCGCCCACGGTGCCGTTCCTTCCCAATGCATCAGCAGCACCAGCAATCGCGCGTGGGTACGGTGTCGGATTTCGTCCAACGTAGGGCACGCGGATCGGTACGGGGAAAATCCATTTGGCGTCATTTCGTCCATATCATGGATGCCGCGAACCGGGTAGGTGACGACGATGGGACTGTCCCGGTACCAATCCAGCAGATCCGGATTGTCAACAATTTTGCGCACGCGCGGCGGAAGTGCCGATTCAAACCAATTTCGGTAATATGAAGCAGCATCCGTCCAGTCCGGGCCGACGGCTGCGACGATCATCGGGTAGTCCATCGCCCAATCCGCACCCGGCTCCGCGCCGAAATACAGCCGGAACATTGGCTCGACACGTCCGGAATCGTCAAATGGACGGAAATCAATTCCTTTTACGCCGCGTGCAGGGTCGTGCGCGCCGAGATACAGTCCGCCTTGGTCGGTCAGATATGCAAGAAATTGCGCAAATACCATATTGGGAAAAACAGCAAATCGGCCAAGCGACGGATATTCTGGTTCCGAATACGGAAACCAAGAAGTCTCACGCTGCGTCAAATCGGTTACGCGTGCGCCCTCGTTATATGGAAACAGGATTTCTCGCCCGATTCCGCCCGCTGTTGCCAGTGGTTCCAGCGCGATTTGCAGCGGTTCGACCCATTCCACCTGTAAATCGCCGTGATTTTCTACCTGAATCCGCCAATCCAGCGCGTCTCCGGTGCGCGCAGCAATCTTTACCATCAAGTCGTGCGCCATTTCGTACCGCGCGATCCAGCCGTCGGTCGTCTGTTCTACGCTGCAATTTGTTGCTTGCAACGCATCGACGCGCAATTCTGCGCCAAATTTGTTACGCAGTCCTAAACGGAATAGCCGCTGGCTGCGTGCCGTGTGCCAATGGTGTGCCATTAACTCCTAATTCAACCACACGTCCAGTCGACCAATCCACCGTCAGCGCACAGCGAGAGAACCGCAAAGTCGTGTTCATTGAATGTCATTCCTCCGTCTATAGAGGATTTCGGAAATTCCAACATTATAATAGCACAGGCGGCGGGGGATGTCTACGCGGTTTCGATCAAAAAATGGGCGAATCCGATCAATTTTATGCGAAAAAATGTTTTTTTGTGTGGAATGCCCCATTTGCGCAGCAATTAAATGGAAAAAACTTTATTGCAAATGATGTATGAATGACCTTTCAAATTCTGGTGTTTTTTGATCCGAAAAATTTGTATCGTTTCGCAATTTTCGCAATAAAAAAGCAATTTGTACATAGCATAAACCGCCCAAATGATGTATAATGAGCGTAGCAGCTGGGCGCAGAGGGCGCGCGGCAGAATGGGATTGGAAAGGATATGGACTTTATGAAAACAAAGGTATTGATGGTTGGAACTGGCGGATATGCCGGCGTATACCTCAACGAATTGTTGCACAGTGAGCATGCCGCAGCGCAATTCGAGTTGGTGGGCGCGGTGGATCCTTACGCGGTGCAGGGCGCGAATTACGAGGCGCTGTGCGCGAAGAATGTGCCTTTTTTTGACACAGTTGAGGAATTTTACGCTGCACACACCGCGGATTTGGCCATTGTCGTGACGCCGATTCACCTGCACGCGTACCAGGCGAGCTATTGTTTGCTGCACGGCAGCCATGTTTTGTGTGAAAAACCAATTTGTTCCACGCTTGAGGATGCCGAAATGATGATCGATGCGCGCGATCGTTCCGGCAAAAAACTGGGCATTGGCTTCCAGTGGTCGTACAACGAAGGTATTTTAGCACTGAAACACGATATTTTGGACGGAAAATATGGCGAAATCAAACAAATCCGAACCATCGTGTTCTTCCCGCGTGACCTGGCCTACTATCACCGCGGCTCCGGCTGGGCGGGAAAGCGCTGCACCAAGGACGGCAAACCGCTGCTCGACAGCGTTGCATTCAACGCAACGGCACATTACCTGCACAATATGCTGTTTCTGACCGGCGACGCGATCGATCACGCGGCAGAACCAGCCGTGTTGACCGGCGAAGTGTACCGCGTCAACCCGATCGAAATGTTCGACACCTGTGCGCTGCGCGTGCAGACCGCGGGCGGCTCGGAATTGCTGTTCTACGCGACGCACGCCGTCCCGAAAACGCAGGGACGCTCGCCGGAATTTGTGATCGAAGGGACACTTGGCAACGCAACATTGACATATGCGCCAGAAGGCCCCCAACTGCGCGGCACATTTTCTGACGGAACATCTAAAAATTACCCGAAGCCGGACACCGGAGACATCCGCAAACTTTACGCGATGGACGAGGCCATTCACGGCGCAAACACGCTGACCTGCGGCCCGGAAACCGCACTTCCGCACTTGAAATGCATCCTGGCGTTGGCAGAACTCTTCCCGGAGACGCCAGTATTCCCCGAAAACGTGACAAACTTCAACGAAACGGAGCAACAATATACTGTAACCGGTTTGGGCGAAACGCTCGATGCGTGCTGGAAATCCGGAAAATTGCCGTCGGAAGTCGGCGCCGCGTGGGCGATTCCGGCGCGCACCAAGCAGTTTTGATGGGAGGAACCTATAATGCAAAAAGTTGCAATGATTGGCGCCAGCGGACACGGCCCGGGATTTTGTGTTCCCACCGTGCCGTCTGATGACCGGACGTTTGTTGCGGTCGCGCCGGGTAGCGTCGGAGAATCCGTGGACGGATTGGTGCAGCGAATTCGGAATATCGGAGGTCAACCGACCGTATACAATGATTACGAAACGTTGCTGCGGGAATCCCGCCCCGACGTGGTAGTAGTGGATAATTTTTACGGCGAACATGCACCGCTGGTCGCAGCCGCATTCCGTGCCGGATGCCATGTCTTTGCCGAAAAACCGGCCGCAGCCACGCCGGAACAGGTTGCGCAGCTTTATGACGCATGGCAAACGGCCGGCACGCAGTTCGCAACAATGTTCAATTACCGATATATGGGTTCGTTCTACGGCGCGAAACGGCTGATCGACGCGGGTGCCATCGGCGAAGTGCGGCTGCTGAACGCGCAGAAATCGTATAAGTTCGGCACGCGGCCCGATTTTATGACCCGCCGCAGCACATATGGCGGTACAATTCCGTGGGTTGGAATTCATGCCATCGACTGGATTTTATGGATGAGCGGCGGGCGCTTCACTTCGGTGCGTGCATCGCAGTCCGCGGCCGAGGCTGCCAACGGCGTGGCCCCCGAAACGACGGCGTTGGCGCTGTTCGAAATGGAGGGCGGCGCGCTGGCATCGCTGACGGTCGATTACCTGAATCCGGCAAAATTCCCGACACACGGCGACGATCGGATTCGCGTGATCGGCACCCGCGGCGAAATCGAGGTGCGCGACTACGGCATCACGCTCATCAACGCGGACGGCGTCCAACATCCGGAAAACGCGCCGGATGCCGACCTGTTCACCGACTTCCTGCGGCAAATCGAAACGGGTGTGCCGTGCAGATTGTCCGGCGAAGAATCGTTTGCCGCCACACGCGCCGCGGTTTTAGCGCAGACGGCCGCCGACACGGGGGAGACCGTGCGCTTCTGATCGCCATTTTGTTGCACAACCGGGCTGAGCGGATTTTCCGTCCAGCCTTTTTTGTGCGCGTATTTTTTCAAAATCTTTATTTTGACCAAATCCCGATTTACTTTCTTCTGTTTATTTCGGCGAAAGTATGCTATAATCATAGCAGAATCGCAAACCCACAAAAACGAAAGGAAGTTTGATTTTATGCTGGAAAGAAGAAATCCGCGCCAAGCAAAAATCGCGTTTTTCGCGGTCGCGCACAAGCCGTATTGGGCACAATTCCCAGATCTGTATGACCATTTGATGGGATATCATGCCGAATTAAAGGCAAAATTGGAAGCCAATGGCGTCACTGTTCAGGACTTCGGAATGTCCGACAGCAGCGAACGCGGCTATGAGCTGGCAGACCAGATCACCGCGTATCATCCGGATGTTGTCATTTGCAACATGGTGACGTACGCCACGTCGTCGGTGTTCGCGCCGATTATGCGCGCGATCGACTGCCCGATCGTCCTGGCCGCGCTCCAACCGCTGGCCGCGCTCGACTACACCAAGGCCAACACGTTCATGCAGCTGGAAAATGACAATGTCTGCTCTGTGCCGGAGTTCACGGGCGTCGCAATTCGTTTAGGGAAAAAGGTGAATGACGTCATTTTTGGAACGCTTCATAATGACGCGGACGCCGACGCCAAACTCGCAGAGTGGTGCGAAATCGCGAAAGTGCTGCACGACCTCAAAGGCGCGCGACTCGGCCTGATGGGTCACGTCATGGAAGCGATGTACGATATGCACGCCGACCCGACCGCCCTGTCGGCCGCATTTGGGCTGCATGTGCCGCTGTTGGAAATCGAGGATGTCGTTGCGCTGTACCAGCAAGTGACGGAACCGGAAATTAAAGAGAAGTCCGAACTCATTCTCCGCGAATTTGACACGCCGGATCCCGGATCGGATCCGCTGGCAACGAAATTGAACGCCACCGACCTGCACGAAGCCGCGCGCACCGCCGTCGCGCTTGACAAATTGGTCGAAAAATACCATTTGACCGGCCTCGCCTACTACTACGCGGCGCAGGACAACACGATCCAGCGCGACGTCGCGTCGTCGTTCATCGTCGGCAACTCGATCCTGAACGCCGAAGGCATCCCGATGTGCGGCGAATACGACATCAAAACGCTCGTCGCGATGCTGATTATGGATCGCCTCGACATCGGCGGCAGCTTCGCAGAATTGCATCCTTTTGACTTTAATTCCAATTGTATCCTGATTGGGCACGACGGCCCGCACCATTTGCGGATTGCAGAAGGCCGCCCGGTGCTGCGTAGCCTCGCAAAATACCACGGCAAGCCTGGCCACGGCGCTTCCGTCGAGTTCAAACTGAAAGAAGGCCCGATCACGATGCTCGGCCTGACCCAAAATGCGAACGGAAAATTTAAATTTGTCATTGGCGAAGGATATTCCCAAAAAGGCCCGATCCCGCCGACCGGCAACACGAACACGCGCGCCGTTTTCGACCGCCCGCTGAAAGAATTCATTCGCGACTGGGTCATGCAGGGCCCGACGCACCACTACGCGCTCGGCATTGGCCATCATGCAGACACATTGGCTAAAATTGCGGACGCGCTTGGCGTTGAATACGTCATTGTGCGGTAATTTTCATCGATCATTTGCATTGCAAAACGACCGTCCCAACTCGGAACGGTCGTTTTTATTTGGACAAAATTCAAAAAAAGGGTTGCCAGCTCCTACGGCTGCGCGCCGTTCGGGTCTGGGCGGTCGCTGCACGGCCGATGATTTGCAACGTTTTGACGCGACCGATTCCCATTTTTCAGCCGTCAACTGACCGAAGGAATACGAATTGCAAATTCCCCCTGGGATTAAAGCGTATCCGCAGTCACTTCGTACGTCACCGCATCGTCCGCCAGCCGGTGCCAGCTGCACCGATCGCCGTCCAGCAGCATATATCCGCGCGGCGTGTCCTCTTTCGGAATGGAAATTGAACCGGGGTTCCAATAAATGTAATGTGCCCGCGGCTCGTGCGCGGTCACATGCGTGTGTCCGGTCAACAAAATGTCGCCCGGCTGCAACGGCGGCACCGGATGATGGCCGTGCGTCGCGTAAATCAGTCGATTTCCGAACGGTAGCACGGCGTATTCTGCCATAATCGGGAAATGCAGGACCATTTGATCCACTTCACTGTCGCAATTTCCGCGCACGCAGCAAATCCGTTCGGCGTACGCGTTCAGCATCGGGATCACCTGCGGCGGATCGTACTCCTGCGGCAAAGCGTTGCGCGGCCCGTGGTACAGCAAATCGCCGAGCAGCAACAGCCGGTCGGCGCCCGACCGCTCAAATGCCGCGATCATTTGCCGCGCATAGTATGCGGATCCGTGAATATCCGATGCAATCATCCATTTCATGGCAATCAAATCCTTTCAAATTTTCAAGCATCCGGCAGCTTTGGAACCGCCCGCGGAAAACCATACCTATTATATAGTAGTTTTTTCCGCGTTTTGCGTACCGTCCGCCGCCGGAACAAACCCTTCAAAAATCACCGTCCCGCCGGCCGCTTCGGCCGTCGCCAAGTCCGCCGCCGACCGGATCGTCCAGTAAAAGCACGGGCCGCGCCGCGCGAATCGCCGCACGGCCGGGACGTCGCGATCCTCGAACCGGTACGCGACGAAGTCCGGGCGAATCCAGCCGTTCAGCAGCAGCCGGCCGGCCACGACGGACGCCGGGAATTTCAGGCTCCGGCGTGCCTCGAAGTCCTCCGCCAAAATTCCGCGCCCCATTTCCGGCACATGGCGCTTCCACCATGCGACGATCAGTGGGTGAAACGACTCAATGACGACTTTTCCGTTGTAATTTTTCAGCAATTGCGCCGTTTTTTCACATAATTCCGATTTTCGCGCGTAATATTTCACTTCAACCACCAGCGGGACGCGCCCGCCGATTTCGGCCAGGACGTCGGCGAAGCGGGGGATGCGCGCATCGGTGCCGCTCAGCGCGACCGATTGCAATTCTGCCCATGTGCAGTCGCACAAATCGCGGTTTACACCGCACACACGCTGTAAATTTTTGTCGTGAAATACCACAACTTCCCCGTCCGCGGTCAGCTGCACGTCGAGTTCGATGCCAAACCCCAGCTCCACTGCGCGCCGAAATGCAGGAATGGAATTTTCCGGAATCCCCGCAGCCGCATCATGCAGGCCGCGGTGCGCATATCGCGCCGAAAGCATTGCAAAATCCATCCGTTTTCCCTCACATTTCCTGAAATGCGTCCAATCCCTTTTGGGCGGCGGGGCGATTGTCGCCATGGCGGACGAACAGCATCGTGCAAAACGCCGCCGCCGTGAACACGACCGCGTACGGGAACAGCACGCCGTAGCCGTACCAGCGGAACAACTGCCCGGACAAAATCGGCGTCACGACCTGCGCGGCCATCGAAAACGTATAATAGTACCCGGTGTACTTGCCGACGTCGCTGCCGCGGCTCATTTCGACGACCATTGGGTAAGAATTCACATTTATGGCGGCCCATCCGATTCCGATAATTCCCATCAATACATATGCGACCCAACTGTAATGCGTCAGCGCGATACCACCGGCGAACGCCAGTCCCATCAGCACGACGCCGCCCAGAATCACGCGTTTGCGGCCGATTTTGCTGCTGAGCGCGCCGACCGGAATGTAGCTGGCGGTCGCGACAAGCATCGCGACGATCATCATGGTGGAGCCGACGCCCTCGTCCGCGCCCCAGCGGTCGAACACAAAACGGGAATATGCGCTTTCTACGGCATTATATGCCATATACCACAGCGCTACCGACGCCAGCAGGAAGATCAAGCTGCGGCGCACGTCCGGCGCCAATTTCGCGTCGCCGGAGCCGTCGTCCTCGTCCGGTTCGGGCGGCATTTGTGCGGCAAGCTGGTTTTCTTTCACAGTAAACGGTAAAATGATCGCCGCGGTCAGCATAAATGCGGCAATTACGGCAAATACCGGCACATAGCTGGCTGGTTTTGTCTGCGTGACCGGGTCAATTTTCGGCAGCATCGCCCATACAATCCCGTAAGCGAAAATTCCGCCCAGCGCACCCATCAGATTGATGATGGCGTTGGCCTTGCTGCGGAACGGTTTTGGCGTCACATCCGGCATCAGCGCGACCGCGGGGGAGCGGTACACCGACATCGCCAGCAGCAGTGCCGCCAACACGGCGATGAACATTGGAAGTTTTGCCGCCCAATCGGCCGCAGCCAGCAGAACCATCAGGATCGCCGCCGCGACGGTTCCGCCGAGGATGTAGGGGGTTCTGCGCCCCAATTTGGTGTGTGTTTTGTCCGAAAGTGACCCGAATAGTGGCAAAAGAAACAGTGCGAGGATATTGTCTGTCGCCATTACGATGCCAATGGTGCCGTCGTGCAGGTGGAACGTGTAGCGCAGCATCAGCGGCACAACGTAGTTGTACAGCTGCCAAAACGCGCAGATGGACATAAACGCCAAGCCGATCAGCATGGTGCGCCGGGTGTTGAGTTTCATGGAATCCGTCCTTTCGCAATTGATGCTTTTATTGTAGCATGGTTTTGACCGAAATGCAATGGGTTTTCGCAAAATTTACATGATTTTTGTACGAATCTGGATATTGCGGTCGATCCCCGAGGCGCGCGGGATGTTCGATTTTCGTTGAATCCGTTTCAATTCCAAAATTTTGCTTTTTGTGGGAAAATCTATAATCTTATTATATAAATAATTGTAAGCTGCGTATAATTTTCTGTTGACTTGTCAATTGACAATGACTTGCCAATCTGTTATACTATAAATCAGAAAATACAACTTTTTGTCGAGTTGGAAATGGAGGCGAAACCCATGCAGCATATCGCGAACGCCAAAACGGATTTGGGAATACGAAAGGATGAATCTATCATGAAAACCCGCAACATTTGTTTGACATTCCTCTGCGTCCTGTTGTGCCTCGCCCTACTAACCGCCTGCGCTGCACCGCGCCTGTCCGCCGAAAAAATTGCCGCCGCGCGCGCAACCTACCCGCAATTCACGCTGCCATCCGCCGACCAATCGTCCTGTTACGAGTCCAGTCCGCTCGCCACGACGCAGTCCGTGCAAAACTATTACCGCGATGCCGCCTGCACGGCCGTCGTGACCATCGAATCCATGGAGTCACACAAGGCAGAAATTCTCAAATCAGAGAACGCACCCGGCCTTGTTGTGAACCGCTTGTACCTAAACGTGTCCATTGATTCAATTGTAGATGGGTATTTGTCGGAAAATATGGGGAATTTCGTATCTCTATACATCGGAACGCGCGAAGCCCTTGGCGAAGCGGTCAACTTCCCGGCCGGAACAAAGCTGGTCGTCCCGATTACCGTCCCGTCCGACGACATTATTTTCCCTGAAAAAGACAAATTCTATATGTGTGCTGTCGAACTCGGCTATTACGTTACCAACGATCACCACATTTTGGCCGTCTATGACGTGCCGAGCTTGAAGGAAATGGAAGGGCAAACCCTTGACGCCTTCAGCGCTGAGGTAAAAAACGCCGTCCAATAACCAGCAAACACCATGGGCGCACGGATTCCCATCCGCGCGCCCATTTTCCATGCCTCAATTTCAATACTTTTGCCACCTTCCGCTGCGATACCGCAGCCAGAAACACGTGCTCCGCGCAATCCAGTCGATCACCATGGCAATCCAAACTCCGACCGCGCCCATGGCAAAATAGTCCGCCAATACCAAACTCATCCCAATCCGGCACACAATCATCGACGTCATCGACACCGCCATCGTGAACCGGGCGTCGTTGGCGGCGCGCAGTGCGTTCGGGAACGCGAACGACATCGGCCAAATCACCATGCCGCATCCGTTGTGGATCACGATCAGCAGTAACGCAAGTTTTTGCGTCTCCGGCGATAGATGAAACAGCCGGATTGTCAACGGCAGCGTCGCAAACAGCAGCGCATTCCACGCAATGTGCAGCAAGTACGTCAGCTTCATGCACTTTTTGATGTAAAATTTCACCACATTATAATCCCCGGTGCCGACGCATTGCCCCACGACCGTCAAAATCGCCAGGCCCATTGCCTTGCCGATGATCACGCCCATGCTGTCCATCGTGTTCGCGACGGCATTTGCGGCGATCTGCACCGTTCCAAAACCTGAGATAATTCCCACAACTAAGATTCGTCCCAGCTCGAAAATACTGTTTTCCACGCTGCTCGGCACGCCGATGAACAGAATTTTGCGAATCATCGCCCAGTCAAACCGGAATTTTGCACGGAAGTCAATGTACACCTCATGTGTTTTATTGGTCAACAGTACCATCATCAGCACCATCGCCGCAAACCGTGAGAATGTTGTGGCCGCAGCCGCACCGGCGACGCCCAAGTCGCACCCGTAAATCAAAATCGCATTCCCGATCGCGTTCAACACGTTGCTGAACAGCGACGCGTACATCGACACCTTGCTGTTGCCGATGGCGCGGAACAACGCCGCGCAGCAGTTATATACTGCCAAAAACGGGAATGAAAGCGCCGTAATGCCGAAATATGTTTCGCAAGCCGTGCGCACATCCGGCTCGATTTTCCCAAAAAACAGCGAAATAATCGACCCGTTCAGCGCCAGGCACGCACCCATTACCACGACCGCGATCAGCCCCGTCAACACCAGCAGCTGCGCCGCCGCCCGACGCGCCTCGCCCGGCTTCCGTGCGCCGATAAATTGCGAAACAACTACCGTACCGCCAGTCGCTAATGCCGCAAAAATGCATATAATCAGGTTGTTAATCATGTCCACCAGCGACACGCCCGACACCTGCGCCTCGCCCACCGCCGAGATCATCACCGTGTCGATCATCCCGACCGTGATCAACAGCGTCTGCTCGATAATCATCGGAACAATCAATTTTTTCAATTGTACGTCGGTGAATAGTGGGGAATCCACTTTTTCTGTCAATCAAATCCCTTCCTTCGCGAAAATCCATACCTATTATAATAGACCCGTGCGCGATTTGCAAGCATTCGCGGATTTTTTTCGCAAAAAATCGAAAAAACGCGCGAATCGGTTGAAAAAAAAAGCGAAATATGGTACAATGATAAGTATACGCGAAATCACAAAACGGAGAGGATGAATCCAATGCCCATTACCGATTTTTTGGAACGGAACGCCCGCCTCTACCCGAACGACCCGGCGCTCACCGAAATCACCCCGCAAAATCAACCGGAACGCAACGTAACGTGGCGTGAATACCGTCTGATTGAACCGGTCGAAAGCGAACGATACCGCCGCGAAATCACATGGCGGCAATTCGACGTGTACGCCAACCGGTTTGCCAATTTGCTGTTTACCCGTGGGATTCAAAAAGGCGACAAAGTCGCAATTTTGTTGATGAATTGCCTCGAATGGCTGCCAATATACTTTGGCATTCTCAAAACCGGCGCCATTGCAGTTCCCATGAATTACCGCTACACCGGCGAAGAAATTCGCTACTGCGCCGACCTGGCAGATTGCCGAATGCTGTTGTTTGGCCCGGAATTTGTGAGCCGTGTGGAGTCCGTGCGCAACCAATTGTCCAAAATTACCGATTATTTCTACGTCGGTGCGCGCGACGACACCCCCAATTTTGCCTCAAATTACGCCGACATGATTTACTATTGTTCGTCGATCACGCCGCCGGTCGCGCTGTCCGACGACGACGATGCCGCCATCTACTTTTCCTCCGGCACCACCGGATTCCCAAAAGCGATCCTACATCGCCACCGCGCATTGGTCGCCTCTGCCATCACGGAGCAGACGCACCACGGCCAAACGCGCTCGGACGTCTTTCTATGTATTCCGCCGCTGTACCATACCGGCGCAAAAATGCACTGGTTTGGCAGCTTAATGTCGGCATCTCGCGCTGTTTTGTTGCGTGGCGTCAGTCCGGAATGGATTTTGCAAGCAGTTACGGAAGAAAAAGCCACCATTGTCTGGCTCCTCGTCCCGTGGGCGCAAGACATCCTCGACGCGATCGACGACGGCCGCGTCTCCCTCGCCGACTACCGCCTGTCGCAGTGGCGGCTGATGCACATCGGCGCGCAGCCCGTCCCGCCGAGCCTGATTCGCCGCTGGAAATCCGTGTTTCCCGCCCACCAGTACGACACCAACTACGGCCTGTCCGAGTCCATCGGCCCCGGCTGCGTCCATTTGGGCGTCGATCACATTGACAAAGTGGGCGCAATCGGCAAAGCCGGATTTGGTTGGGAAACACAAATTCTTGACGAGCACCGCCGCCCCGTTTTGCGCGGCGAAGTCGGTGAATTGGCTGTCCGCGGCGACGGCGTGATGCGCTGTTATTACAAAAATCCCCAGGCAACCGCCGAAGTCCTGTTCGACGGCTGGTTATTGACAGGGGATATGGCACGCGAAGACGCGGATGGATTTATTTACCTGGTAGACCGCAAAAAAGACGTCATCATCACCGGCGGCGAAAACCTTTACCCAGTGCAAATCGAAGATTTCCTCCGCGCGAACGACAAAATCAAGGACGTGGCGGTCATCGGCCTGCCGGACGCCCGATTGGGCGAAATTGCCGCCGCAATCATCGAATTGAAACCGGGGGAGACCGCAACCGAGGCCGAAATCAACGAATTCTGCCAGGAATTGCCGCGATACAAGCGCCCGCGCAAAATCATTTTCGCCGACGTCCCGCGCAACCCCACCGGCAAAATCGAAAAACCGGTGCTCCGCGCCCGCTATCGCAGCCTACGTCTGGTTGAAGCCGAAACCACACGATAAGTTGGCGATTTTATCAAATAGTTTCGGTCAATTTGCATGATTTTCAGCATTATATCCATTATTCATCGAAAGGACGATTCCCATGAAACAACTCCTCATCGGAAACGAAGCGCTCGCCCGCGGATTCTACGAGGGCGGCATCGGCGTCGTGTCCAGTTATCCCGGCACGCCGTCCACAGAAATTACGGAATTTCTTGCAAAATACAGCGATATTTACAGTGAATGGGCACCAAACGAGAAAGTCGCAACGGAAGTCGCATTCGGCGCCTCGCTCGGCGGCAAACGCGCGGTCTGCTGCATGAAGCACGTCGGCCTGAACGTCGCGGCCGACCCGCTGTTCACCCTGTCATACACCGGCGTCAACGCCGGCATGGTGCTGTGCGTCGCCGACGATCCTGCCATGCATTCGTCGCAAAACGAGCAGGACTCGCGCCATTATGCAGTCGCTGCCAAACTTCCGATGCTCGAACCGGCCGATTCTGCCGACGCCATCGCTTTCGCGCGCGCCGCATTCGACCTGTCGGAGCGGTTCGACACCGTCGTGATGATGCGCACGTGTACGCGCATCGCGCATTCCCAATCCATTGTAGAGCTGGGAGAACGCGTCACGCCGCCCGAAAAACCGTACGCCAAAAATCCGGAAAAAAACATCATGATGCCCGCGTACGCCAAAAAGCGTCACCCGATTGTTGAACAACGCATGGCAGATTTGACGAAATACGCCGAAAAATGTCCGTTCAACCGCGTCGAACCCGGCACCCGGACGGATCTGGGCATCATCACGTCCGGCACTTGCTACCAATATGTGAAAGAAGTGTTCGGCGATACCGTTCCCGTCCTGAAATTGGGCATGGTCAACCCGCTGCCGCCGCAGCTGATCCGCGATTTCGCCGCAAAGGTCGATCGCGTGGCCGTGATCGAGGAACTGGACCCCGTGATCGAAACATTTTGCCGCACACTCGGCCTGGACGTGGACGGCAAGAACAAATTTTCCTGCATTGGCGAATTTTCGCAGCGCACCATTGCCGAAGCCTTCGGCCTGCCCGCCAAACCGACCGTCGCCGCCGACACGCCCGTGCCGGTGCGCCCGCCGATGATGTGCGCCGGCTGCCCGCACCGCGGGATGTACTACACGCTCGCCAAAAACAAAGTCACCGTCATCGGCGACATCGGCTGCTACACCCTCGGCGCGCAGCCGCCGCTGTGCGCGGTGGACACGACGCTCTGCATGGGCGCGTCCGTTTCCGGCCTGCACGGCTTCAACAAAGCGCAGAACGAGTCATCCGCGCGCCATTCTGTTGCGGTGATCGGCGACTCGACGTTCATGCACTCCGGCGTCACCGGATTGATCGACATTGCGTACAATGAATCGAATTCAACCGTCATTATTTTAGACAATTCAATCACCGGCATGACCGGCCACCAGCAAAACCCGACCACCGGTCTGAACATCCACGGCGACCCCGCTGGGAAAATTGACCTGGAAGCGCTGTGCCGCGCCATCGGCATCCGCCGCGTCGTCGTCGTCGATCCATACGACCTGGCCGCGTGCGACCGCGTACTGAAAGAAGAACTGGCCGCCGACGAACCGTCGGTCATCATCTCGCGCCGCCCGTGCGTCCTGCTCAAAAATGTCAAAAAGAACCCGCCCATTCAAATTGCAGCAGATCGTTGCCGCGGATGCAAGCGCTGCATGACGCTCGGATGCCCGGCCATTTCGATCAAAAACGGGAAAGCCGCAATTGATGCAACATTGTGCGTCGGATGCGGCGTATGCGCGCAATTGTGTGCATTTCATGCAATGGGCGAGAAAGGGGAATAATGCAATGGAAACCAAAAATGTCATGATTGTCGGCGTCGGCGGCCAAGGCTCGCTGCTCGCCAGCCGCCTCCTCGGCCACCTGCTGGTTCACGCGGGCTACGACGTCAAAGTCTCGGAAGTCCACGGCATGAGCCAGCGCGGCGGCTCCGTGGTCACCTATGTGCGCTTCGGCGACCGTGTCTACGCGCCGGTCGTCGAGCTGGGGGAGGCCGACCTGATCGTCTCGTTCGAAAAATTGGAGGCCGCGCGCTACGCCCCCTACCTCAAAAAGGGCGGCGCAATTGTTGTAAATACACAGGAAATCGACCCAATGCCAGTGATAACAGGTAAAACATCCTATCCATCTACAATATTGGATGAATTGGCCGCAAAAGGGTGCCGTGTCGATGCGCTTGACGCCTTGGCGCTCGCCAATCGGGCGGGCAGCAGCAAGGCTGTCAACATTGTGTTGCTCGGCCGCCTGGCGCACCACTTCGACTTCCCATACGAGCAGTGGATCGCCGCGCTGAAAGAAACCGTCGCGCCCAAATTTCTGGAAATGAACCAAAAGGCTTTTGCGCTTGGCTACCAATCTGTTGCGAAAATTGCAAGTATTGGGGAATAATTCGGATTGCTTTTGTTTTGTACTGCACCGGCTGTGCGCGCGGGCAATTTTCTGCGGCCGCAAGCCAGTCGGGCCGCGATTCGTGCGGTCATTATCGAAGCATTGCACCGGCCGACACTATGTATATATTCACTAAATCACTGCATTCTATTTGTAATTTATGATGTAATATCAATATATCATACGAAAGGAACCCGCCAATGGAACGCTATTTTCAACCCGATATCGAAACCATGCCGCGCGACCAAATGCGCGCACTGCAAAGCGAGCGCCTGGTCAAGCAGGTGCGCCATGTATGGGACAACGTCCCATATTACCGCCATTTAATGGAAGAACAAGGTGTCACCCCGGATGACATCCGCTCAGTGGATGACCTCCACAAGCTCCCGTTCGTCTCCAAAACAGACTTACGCGACCAGTATCCGTATGGATTGCTTGCCACAGATTTGAAAAATTGTGTCCGAATTCACTCCACTTCCGGCACCACCGGCCGCCGGGTGGTCGCGTTTTACACGCAGCATGACGTTGACATATGGGACGATTGTGTTGCGCGCGCCATCACCGCCGCAGGCGGAACCGCCCAGGACGTATGCCAGGTTGCGTACGGCTACGGCCTGTTCACCGGCGGCATAGGGCTGCACGGCGGCGCGCAAAAGGTCGGCTGCCTCACGCTGCCCATGTCGTCGGGCAACACGGAGCGCCAAATCCAATTTATGATGGATCTTCATGCCACAATGCTGTGCTGCACACCATCTTACGCGGCATATTTGGGCGAATCGCTGAAAGAAGCCGGGTACAAACCGGAAGACAACGATCTGCGCATCGGCATTTTCGGCGCCGAACCGTGGACCGAGGAAATGCGCCGCGAAATCGAAGCGTCACTGGGCATCAAAGCGTACGACATTTACGGCCTGACCGAAACGACCGGCCCCGGCGTAGCGTTTGAATGCTGCGCACAACATGGAATGCACGTCAACGAAGACCATTTTATCCCGGAAATTATCGATCCGGACACCGGCGAAGTGCTGCCGGATGGGGAAAAAGGCGAATTGGTATTTACATCAATTACCAAAGAAGCGTTTCCTTTGTTGCGTTACCGCACGCGCGATATCTGCGTTTTGTCGCGTGAAAAGTGCAGCTGCGGCCGCACCCTCATCAAAATGAGCAAGCCGATGGGGCGCAGCGACGATATGTTGATCATCCGCGGCGTCAATGTATTCCCTTCGCAGATCGAAACAGTACTCCTAAAAGAGGGATATGCGCCCAATTACCAAATCGAAATCGACCGCGTCCGGAACACCGACACGCTCGACGTATATGTGGAGCTTACGCCGGAGCAGTTCAGCGACACCGTGCGCGGCATCTCGGCGGCCGAAGCGTCGCTCGCCGCCGCCATCCGCACCATGTTGGGCATTTCGCCCAAGGTGCATCTTGTTGCGCCAAAAACCATCACCCGCAGCGAAGGCAAGGCCGTGCGCGTCATCGACCGCCGCAAGCTGCATGACTAAAAGCTCATTAAATTGGAGGTTATAATATGGCAATTCAGCAAATGTCTGTATTTGTTGGCAATCAAAAGGGGGCGCTGGCCAAGACGCTGCGCCTGTTGGCCGACAGCGGAATCGACCTGCGCGCTCTGTCCATCGCGGACACGGCGGATTTCGGCATCCTGCGCTTCATCGCCAGCAACAACGAAAAAGCCGCATTCGTCCTGCACGCAAACGGGATGATCTATTCCGAAACGCCGGTGGTCGCAGCCTATGTGCCGGATCAGCCGGGCGGGCTGGCGTCCGAATTGGAAGCGTTGGCCGATGCTGGGATTAATGTGGAATACACATATGCATTCGTCACCACAGGCGGCAAAGAAGCCTGCGTCGTGCTGCGCGTGCCGGATCCCGCGGCGGCAGAAGCGGTGCTTTTGTGCAACAACATTCGTATCGCATCGGAAGCGGAGCTTCAATCGCTGTGAATATTTGTTATATCATTGGCGCCGGGGAATGCGCCCCGATGGACTTTGACCCTGGCGAAACTGACCTGCTGATCGCGGCAGACGGCGGCTATCGCGCGGTTTGCGACGCCGGAATGCGCCCCGATTTGATCGTCGGCGACTTCGATTCGCTGGGCGGCGTGCCGACCGACGCACCGGTGATACGCTGCCCGGTGGAAAAAGATGACACGGATACCATGATTGCGATTAAAGAGGGGTTGGCGCGCGGATACCAACGTTTCCAAATTTATGGCGGATTGGGCGGCCGTCTCGATCATACCATTGCCAACCTGCACGCATTGGCCTATCTTGCAGACCATGGCGCGCGCGGCCGGTTGGTCGGCGTGCGGGAATATGTGGATATCCTCCCGGCAGGCACATCAACGGTCTATTACGAGGGGCGCGGCGTCATTTCCATTTTCGCGTGGGGCGGAAACGCCACCGGCGTCACGCTGACCGGCCTGCATTACCCGTTGCACGACGCAATTTTGACTCCAAATTTTCCATTAGGTGTCAGTAATGACTTTACCGGATTGCCTGCGCACGTGTCTGTCCGCACCGGAAAATTGATTGTCATCATCAATCGCAGCTAAGCGTATACAGAATATCCAATAAATTTCTATAAAGGAGCAATTATTTCATGCGAATTCTCATCATCCGCCATGGAGACCCCGATTATGTCCACGATTCGTTGACAGAAAAAGGCTGGCGCGAGGCCGAATTGCTGAAAAATCGTCTGATCCGCGAGCCCATGAGTGCCATATATTGCTCTCCGCTGGGCCGCGCCCAGGCCACCGCGCAACCGACACTGACAGCGTTGGGTCGTACTGCCGAAACGTGCGACTGGTTGCAGGAATTTGATGGGAAAATCACTGATCCGCGCACGGACCTGCCGCGCGGCGCATGGGATTTATATCCCGCAGATTGGACGCAAAACGAGGCATTGTATGACCCAGCGCACTGGATCGATGCGGATCCGTACCGCGACAGCACCGTTCCGGCGCGGTATCACGCGGTTTGCGACGGATTGGATGCTTTGTTGGCACGTCATGGTTATGTGCATGATGGCTGTATTTTCCGTGTTATACATGAAAATACAGATACAATTGCACTGTTTTGCCATTTTGGTGTGGAATGCGTGCTGCTTTCGCATCTGTTGCACATCTCACCGGTCGCGTTGTGGCACGGATTTGTCGCGTTGCCAACATCCGTCACCATTTTGTCCTCTGAGGAGCGCGAGCAGGGCATCGCATACTTTCGATGCAGCCATTTCGGCGACCTCAGCCACCTCTATGCAGGGGGCGAACCGGAATCCTTCGCTGCCCGATTTTGCGAAACATTCTCAAATGATACACAGCGTCATTAACCGTAAAAACGGCTCAAAACGTGCCAAAATTGCGTTTTTTCATGCATTTTTGTGTCGTAAACAAAATGACAAGAAAATGCGTCGTTTTGCTGCAAAATAACGCTTTTTGCAAAGAAAAAAGGCTTTCGGTGAATTTCCGAAAGCCTTTTTGATTACCATTTAGCCCCACAGTGCCGACAACATCGGTACTACCTGTTTTTTGCGGGACATGACATTGGGCAGGAATACAGAATTTCCTCGAATTTCCGTGTTGAACGCGTGCTGAATTGCCTCGCGATCGCCGACGAACAGCAGCTGCGTGCCCTCCAACAGCACGTCGGTCAACATCAGCAGCATCATCCCGTAGCGATGCTCCGCCGCAGTTTTTTGCATAACATCCAGAAATTCTGATTCTCTTGCCAACATTTTCTGTGAATCTAAACAAGTAATTTGGCTGATTCCGAAGTCATGACCGGCGATGTGAAACTCTTTGAAGTCTGTGAAAAGCAGATCAGAGGCCGATTTGTTTTCGTCAGCCGAGACCGAAAAGATCTCTTTCCCCAAATCCTGGAGCGAAATGCCCGCAATTCGAGCCAATCTTTCTGCCATATTACGGTCGCGCTGGGTGCACGTGGGCGATTTGAACATAACAGTGTCCGATAGAATCGCCGCAGCCATCAAACCAGCTAAAGATTGTGTGGGCATGAGTCCCTTTTCCTGGTACATTTCAGCAATAATGGTCGCCGTGCTGCCCACCGGTTCATTACGGAAATATATGGGTGCTGTGGTTTGAATATCCGCCAGGCGATGATGGTCAATAATTTCCAGTATTTCCGCCTGATCTAATCCCGGCACCGACTGTGCCGCTTCGTTGTGATCGACCAGCACCACGCGTTTGCGGCGCGGGGAAATTAGGTGATATCGGGATAGTGTACCAACAACGTGCTCATTTTCATCCAGAATTGGATAGCTGCGGTACCGGCTTTGCAATACTACCTTGCGGACATCGTCAATAAAATCGTCCAGATGGAAGCTGACCAAATCTTTGGTGCGGCAAATGTGCGACACCGAAATCGCCTGATGGATCATTCGAATGGCGCGATATGCGTCCAACGGCGTTGCAATTACGCAAGTTGTGTCCTGTGCTTGCGTAACTTCGGTGCGCAAATCCCCATCTAATTCCGTTTGGCACAAAATCAGGCAAGCCACGTGCGCTTGGAGCGCAGCAGCAATTGCATCCGGCTGCTGGCCACACACCGCAATGGTCGCGGGCGTGGAAAAAATAGGGGCTTCGTGCGCATGCGGCAAGGCCACGACAATTTCGCCGCTGATGCGGTCGGGCATCTTGCCGGAGTCGTTCATCACGCGCCCTTCCAGCACGCCGAGCAAATTGAAGAGCGGCAGATCCCGGATCATGGGGTCGCGTGCGGCGCTCATGTCGTATTCTGCGATATCTCCGGATGTTAGCATTCCATACAATTTTCCACCATTTGTTGTAATTGGAATTGATGAAAACTTATCTTGTTCATGCAATGTATCCCATGCACGCCCAATTGACACGCCGGAATCCAGCTGCGGCGGCGTATCAAAGTCTAGGTCGCGCACCTGCGTACGCATCGTTTTGATATGCACCGGCGGCGCAAAGCCGAAACGATTCAATACCAAATGCGTCTCATCGCTGATATGACCCAGCCGTGCCGCGCAATATTCCGCGTCGCCGAGTGCGTTGCGCAACGCGGCGTACGCCATGGCCGACACGATGGAGTCGGTATCGGGATTGCGGTGTCCGGTAACGTAAATTCGTTCCATTTATGGAGTCTCCTTTTTGTCGTTGTTTGATACAAAATGAAGATTTTGTACTGTTTTACTTGTTGGATAAACAAATGGTTTTCATTGGAGATTCTTGTTATTTCCCCATCAGCTGTGCGACGTAGGATGACGCATCAAACGGTTCCAACGGCGCATCCGCGCGCAGATACAGCGGATGGTGCGGGTGGCCGGCCTTGCTGGGCTTGCCGCAGCGTACCCAATGGGCGCCGCGCGACCCGCCAATTTCGATCATATCTGCCACACATTGGGGCAAGTATGGCCGTTTGCAGATGATCGTGCCCCACGCAGCCCACACCACCGGCGCCGCAGAAAGCGACAAAATGTAGTCAAATGCCTTCATATTTTCGCGATGAAGCCGCGCGTCCAGCGCCGAATCCATGTCATCCGGGCTGGTCGCGCGTTGGGCGTACACGTTGAACATCAAAAACGAGTCAAATCCATTCCCGTGCGCAATGCGCTCCACGCTTTTGAGGGTGTTATCGAGCGCATCCGGCCGCGCCGTTGAGGGATTAATTCCCACACATATCAGTGGATGCGTGCCACGAGTGCCCAATATGTACCGAAATTCGGTATAATGATTTGGCACAAATAACCATTTTTTCACATCATACTCATTTGATGGCGCGTTCGCTCGTTCCAATTCTGTCTCAAACGCCCAATCCGTTAGGGTTCTTGTGTCAATTGTGGGTGTATGTCCCATTTTTTATGCTCCTGTTCCGCGCATTTTCAGCGGACTTCCGCTGACTCGATTTAATCATACCGCATCGGCGCGCATTTGTCAATATTTTTCCGCCGAATTTCACGAAAAGACTACCATTTTCATGAATTCTGTGCTATACTATAAGGAAACGGAACGAAAGGATGGTCGCGCATGAACGATTTGAAACGAACCTGGGTCGAAATCGACCTGGACGCGCTGGCGCACAATTACCATGCGCTGCGCGCGCGCATCGGTGACGGCGTGAAATTTTTGGGCGTCGTGAAGGCAGACGCCTACGGCCACGGCGCAATTGCAGTTTCCCGCACTTTGGAAGAATTGGGCGCAGATTATTTGGCTGTGTCCAGCCTGGATGAGGCGCGCGAATTGCGCGCAAATGGAATTTCATTGCCAATTTTGTTATTGGGTCACACCCCCACCGACCAAGTCCCGCAGCTGATCGCCAATGACATTACGCAAACCGTCAGCTGTGAAAAAAAGGCCGAAGAATACGAGGCTGCGGCCGCCAAAATTGGAAAAAAATTGCGTGTCCACATCAAGGTCGACACCGGAATGTCGCGGCTCGGCTTCATTTGCGCGCCGCCGCATTTGGAAAGCGGTACGGATGCCATTTTGCGAGCGTGTCGGCTACCATATTTGGATGTTGAGGGCATTTTTACACATTTTGCTGTATCGGATGATAATTCCCCGGAATCCAAGGCCTATACCGACGCACAATTCCGCCTGTTTTGTGCTGTAATTGACCGTGTGGAGGCAAATGGATTCCATTTTCGCATTCGCCATTGTGCAAATACGGGCGCAGTTGCAAATTATCCCGAAACATACCTGGACATGGTACGTCCCGGCCTGCTCTTGTACGGCTACGGCGACGATGCGGCGCGGCTGGAACTGCGGCCGGTGATGTGCGAAAAATCGGTGATCAACACGATTAAAATCTACGACCCGGGCACGTTCATCAGCTATGGACGGCAGTTTGAAACGACGGCGCGGACGCGGATTGGCGTGCTTCCGATTGGGTACGCTGACGGTTTTTTTCGTTGCTTGTCGAACCGCTATGCCGTGATGACGACCGATGGTCCTGCGCCAATTCGTGGCAAAATTTGCATGGATATGTGCATGGTTGACCTGACAAGCCTGCCAAATGTGCAAGTTGGTGCAGAAGTCGAGATTTTTGGGCCGCACAATCCGCTGGAAAACATGGCAGAAATGGCGGGTACCATCCCCTATGAGCTGACGTGCGCCGTTTCGAAGCGCGTGCCGCGCGTATTTATACGCGGCGGGCAAGTAATTGATCGGGAATTGCGGCTAAAATTGGGGAATATTTGAGGGATAATTACCCGATTTTGGGCGCGATTTTGGATTACATTTTTTCCGTATTTTTCTGAATGAAATCCCAATTCATAGTACGTTTAATTGCCAGCATATCGAAGAATTTCGAAACGAAATTGGCTTTGCATTGCGGCATTTCCCCCATCGTATGAATTAATTCTGCAATTTTATTGCCAAAAAAGGAGTGTTTTCTATGGCAATGTTTCAAGTAAATTTCTTTTCTACCACGCTCGGACTGAGCACGCGGTTTCACGTTGTGATGCCGCAGCGCGACTCGGTCGGGGAAATCGGCGTCGATTCGCGCGGCGCGGCGCAATATCCGGTGCTGTATTTGCTGCACGGGCTGTCCGACGACGACTCGATTTGGCTGCGGCGGACGTCGATTGAGCGGTATGCGACCGAAAAGGGCATTGCGGTGGTGATGCCGACGACGTTCCGCGGGTGGTACATCGACACGCCGGCTGGGAAATATTATTCCTATATTGGGGAAGAATTGCCGCGCCGTGTTGCGGAATTTTTCCCGGCCATTTCGCAGGCGCGCGCCGATACATATGTCGCCGGGCTGTCGATGGGCGGCTACGGGGCGCTGCATTTTGCGCTGTCGAAGCCGGATCGGTACGCGGCGGCGGCCTCCCTCTCCGGCGCGCTGGACATTGCCAATCCGTCCCGGCTGGCGCAGCTGAAATCGGAAGGCGTTTTGCGCGACGACCCCACCGGCACCAAAAATGATGTTTATTATTTGGAGCAACAACTTGCGTCAAGCAATTCCCAAAAGCCAGCCATTTATATGTGGTGCGGCACCGAGGACGGGTTGCTTGCGGACAGTCGGCGGATGCGCGACTTGATGCGTGCGGATGGGTTCGATTTGACTTATTCGGAATCGACCGGAAACCACAGCTGGCCCTATTGGGACGTGCAAATCCAAAAAGTGCTGGATTGGATCGTGGCAATGCGGAAAGGGTAATTTATGAAAATTTTGGTCTTGTTCAAGACACACCTGGATATAGGATTTACGGATTTTTCCAGTGAAGTGGTGCGGAAGTATAATGAACGGTACATTCCGCAGGCGATTGACGTGGCGGAGGAAATTGCGCGCAGCGGACGGCCGGAAGGATTTGTATGGACAACCGGCAGCTGGCTGCCGCACCAATATTTGCGTACCGCCTCAGACGGAGCGCGTGACCGGATGGTCTATGCGATTCGCAATCATTGGTTTAGCTGGCATGGATTGCCCTGTACTTTACACTCCGAATATGCGGACGGCGCGCTGTTTGATTATGGGCTGTCGATCTCGCGCAAGCTGGATGCGACGTTCGGGCGGCACACCATCGGCGCGAAATACACCGATGTGCCCGGCCACACGGCCGCCATCGTGCCACGATTGGCACGCGCTGGCATCCATTTTTTGCACATTGGCGTCAATCCGGCATCTACGCCGGTCGATGTGCCGCTGTTTTTCCGGTGGCGATTCGGCGGCGAGACCATTCAGGTAATGTATAACGGCGGAGGTTATGGGGAATTCGCGAAAATTCCCGGCACTGATACCGCAATTTATTTCGCACACACAGGCGACAATCTGGGGCCGCAATCGGCGGCCGAAGTGTTTGCGGTTTACGACCGGCTGTACGAGGAGTACCCCGGCGCGGAAATTCAGGCCGCCGATTTGAATGACGTCGCGGCTGCCGTGGCGGAAGTCGCCGATTCGTTGCCGGTGATTGAAACCGAATTTGGAGATACATGGATTCACGGAATTGGCACGGATCCGCAAAAAACATCGCAATTCCGCGCATTGTTGCGGCTTGCCCCGTCGCTTCCGCCGGAAGAACGCAATCGTATGTACGATTCGTTGCTAATGGTGCCGGAACACACATGGGGCCTGGACGAAAAGAAGCATTTGCATGAGAATCGAAACTATCGACGCGACTTATTTGACCGCGCGCGCAACAATTTCAACTACAAAAAAATGGAATTGTCGTGGGCGGAGCAGCGGCGGTACGTGCAGCAGGGCGCGGATGCGCTGTCCGAGCCGTACCGAAGTTCAGCGGCCGCCGCGATGCAGGAATTTGCTGCGGAGCGCCCGGCGCTGGATCCGGCGGCACGGACGGCGGCGCGCACGTTTGTACGGGCTGGGTGGCGATTCACGATTGGCGCGGACGGCGCGATTTGCGCGCTGGACAAGGATGGCAAAGTGTACGCCGATGACGGACACCCGCTGGCCGCATTTTCGTACGACGCGTACAGCGGCGATGAGGTTTGGGCGTTTGAGCAGGCATATTTGAAGCCGTCATTTATTCGCGACCGTCTGGAAACCGGCCGGCCGAACTGGGGCACGGATGATTTTGGTAAGGAAAATTTGGGAGATGAGATTGCTGTGCATACCGCATGGGCGCCGATGTGCGCCGATGTGTATGAATTTGAACGGGAAATTGTGGTCGGAATGCGGCCGCCGGTCGCGCTGGTGCAGCAACATGGCGTCCCGGCACAGCTGATTTTGCGTATTTATCCCTCAGAATCCGAATTTTGTCTGGATTTTCAATGGTTTGACAAGCCCGCAAACCGCGCGCCGGAGGCATTGTGGCTGCGGTTTGCCTGCACGACCCCGCTGCAATCCATCTCCAAATTGGGGCTGCCGATCGATCCGCGCACGGTGCAGCCTGGCGGCAACCGCGGAATGCACGGCACCGACGGCGTGCTGATGTTCGGCAATTGCACCATTCAGACGCTTGATGCGCCGCTGGTGTCCGTCAACGGAAAACACATTTACGACTTCGTGCGCGATCTCCCCGACTGCCGCGACGTGTATTTCAATCTATTTAATAACCAATGGGGCACAAATTTTCCAATGTGGAACGATGGCGCGGCGCGCTTCCGGTTTGTTTTGCGGCCGTTGGGGTAACAATCTTTTGCATTCCGGCTCAAAAATCGAGCCGGTTTTGCATTTTTTTCGCAAAACATCTTGCCGTCGTGCGGAATTTATGATACAATAATAAGAGAAACCGAATGGGGAGCAATCGAAATGACACATTATTTGTACATTGATACCGAAAATGTCGGAAATTCCTGGATTCCGCTGATGGACCAAGCCGACGCTGACACGGTGATGCTGCTGTTTTACACGGCGCAGACGTCGGCAATCTCGATGCCGCAGCTGGGGCGGCTGCTGAACTTCGTAAAGCGCGCGGACGTGCAGTTAATCAATTGCACTGTTGGGAAAAATGCGCTTGATTTTCAGCTTGTAACAGCACTGGGGCATCGGTTTGCGCAGGATACTGAGGCTGAATACATTATATATTCCAGCGATACGGGGTACGACGCGGTTGTCAGTTTTTGGCGCGAGCGCGGCTGCCGCATTCGCCGGGTGCCTGCGGGCGCGCCGTTGAACCGTCCGGCTCAGCAAACCGCGCCGAATGCCAATCGCAAGGCTGCGCCGAAGCCGGTGGAACAAAAAGATAATAAGACAAATGAGCCGAAAAAAACTGATATAAAAGCGGAAAAACCGGTTGAAACAACGGAAAACAAGCCGGCGGCGGAAAAATCACCTGACGTGAAAGCGGATTCGGTTGATGCGAAAGCCGTCTCCTCTGCGCCGCAAAAGGCGGTCGAGGGACCGTCCGCGGCGGCGCAGCCGGTCGAAAGCGCACCAAATGCGGCAAAGCCGGAAGCCGCGCCGGAGGCCAAACCGGTCGAAACCAAGCCGGCCGAAGTGGCAACTGCGCCGTTGTATGGGCGAATTACGGTGCATAAGGACGCGCCGCAGCCCGTTCAACCGGAGGCAAAACCGGCAATTCAGCCAGAAAAACCCGTTGAGGTTCAGGAAAAAGCCGAAGTGAAGCAGCCGGAAGAAGCCGCGACCCCATTATATGGGCGCATCGTGGTGTACAAAGACGGCGAAGCGCAAAAAGCGGCTCAATCTGCGGAAAAACCGGAACAAAAAGGTGCGCAGCCGTTGGCGCAACCGGAAAAAGCATCCACAATTTCAACGGAATCGAAAGCCGAAAGGAAAACGATTGCGCAGCAAATTGACGCGAAAGCAGAAGAAACGAAGCAATCCGTCATGAAAACGGAAGGCAAACCGGCTCCGGCAAAGAACGCGGCACCCAAGTCCGGCGATGCCAAGGATGCGCCGAAAGCAAAAGCTGCGGCAAAACCCGGAAAAAAACCGGCTGAGAAAAAAGCGACTCCGTCCGAAAAAAAGGAGGAGCCGAAAGTTGAGCAGCCAATCGTTGCGCCCGCGCCCATTTCTCCGGTGGTGCGCATCGATACGCGGACACGCCCGGAAACGGTCATTAATGCCGTGCCGGTCGGGTCGGAGGGCGCCATCGCCGACGCGTTGAAAAAGGCCGACGAGGCGGCGCACGTCGAGGATGTACTGCATTTGTTGCAGGAGTCCATCGCAACAGACGCCAACCGCCGGATGCAATGGATTTATCGGGCATTGTTGAAAAAATACGGGCAAAAACATGGTATCGTATTGTACAACGCCATCCGCGACAAAGTGAAAAACTACTGCCGGACATTGGAAAAAACGGCGACGGAAGCGTAATCTGCCACCGGCCGTCGAAAATTCAAAGTCAAATCAAAAGCCCCGTCTGCCATGCAGGCGGGGCTTTTTGGAAGTTTAAGCGATAAACATTTAGTTGGCGTCGTGCTGCAGCATCAAGCGGGACGCGATGCGCGCTGCGGTTTCTGCCGGATCGGTGGACACCTCCACTGAAATATCGGCGAATTGCTTGTACATCGGCCGACGTACGCGCTCCATTTCAGCTAAATTGCTTGTTTGCGACAGCGGACGGCCATCGGTTGGCAATGTGTGCCAGTCGCGCATCAGCCACACGATTCGTCCGTTTTGGCGCAGGAGCGGCTCGTTTTCCGGCCGCGTGACGCAGCCGCCGCCCGTTGCGAGGATGATTCCGGATTTTTTCCCGTATTCCGCAAGAATTTCCGTCTCGCGCGCACGGAATCCGGTCTCCCCCTCCGCAGCAAAAATTTCCGGGATGGATCGCCCGGCCGACCGCACCAATTCTGCATCGGCATCGTAAAACGGTCGGTGCAGCAGCGCCGCCAGGGCGCGCCCGGCCGTGGATTTTCCGCTGCCGGGCATACCAATTAAGATGATATTTTCCATCTCGTCTTGCAAAATCCGGACGATTCGATCCGTTTCCGTCACCGGAATGGACTGCCCGGTGAACCGCTCCGCCGCGCGCCGTCCCTGCGCCACGAGCATCGTCAGCCCGCCCGCATATGGAATGCCGCGCGCCGCTGCGTCTTGCAACAATTTGGTGCGCGCCGGATTATAAATTAGATCCAGTACGCCAATACAATCAGGGAATTTTGCGAAATTGATTGGTGATTTCCCATTATTGGGGTACATCCCAACAGGGGTCGTATTGACGATGACCGAGGCGTCGGAATGACGGCTTAAATTTTGGTAATTATCCGGCCCGCCACGCGAAATCACGACCACCGATGCGCCCAGGTCGCGCAGCACGGCCTGCACCGTCAACGACGCGCCGCCGCTGCCAAGCACCAAAACTTTGCGGCCGGAGACGTCGATTTTGCTTTGTGTCAACATATAGGCGAATCCGTCGTAGTCGGTGTTGTCGCCGAACAGCGTGCCGTCGGCGCGGCGGACGATCGTGTTGACGCTGCCGATGCGCGATGCGCGGTCAGTGACTTCGGCGCAGCACTGCAATGCCAATTTTTTGTACGGAATTGTCACGTTCAGCGCGTCAAAATCGCCGTGCCGCAGGAATGCTTCGGCTTCCTGCGGCGTTTTTTCGATCAGGTCGTACCGGTATGTTCCTAATAAGGAATGAATTTGCGGGGAATAACTGTGTCCCAACTTTTCCCCGAGCAATCCGCACCGCATCACCCATTGACCTCCGAATAGGAGCCTAAATATTGGAATTGTTCGCACATTCCGTCTAATTCTGCCAACAATCGTGCAAAATCGTCAGAATAAATCGAGGTATCCAAATCCAGGTAGAACATGAATTCAAAATCGCGTGTTGGAATGGGACGGCTTTCCAATTTTATGAGGTTGATGCCCAACGCATACAGTCGCGCCAGCACTTTGTACAACGAACCGGGGCGGTTTGGCAGAACCATCATCAGGGTTGTTTTGTCTGCGCCTGGGTAAATTTCCAGATTTTTGGTGATACAAATGAAGCGCGTGTGGTTGTTGGCGTTGTCCTGGACGTCCTCCGACAGGCACGCGAGGCCGTACAGCTCTGCGCACGCGCGCGACGAAATGCAAGCCAGGTCGGAGCGCCCAGATTTGGCTACCAATTCCGCTGCCGCTGCCGTGTTTTCGCACACTGTCAGTTTCACGCCGAGCGACTGCAAAAATCCATCGCACTGGCGAAGCGCCTGCTCGTGCGACACCACTTCGCGAATATCAGATAATTTTACGCACGGAAGTGCCAGTAAATTGTGCCGAATCGCCAAACGCACCGACCGCACGATGTGGAAATCGTGGGCAATCATCGCGTCGTACACTTGTTTCACCGACCCGGCCGTGCTGTTTTCGATCGGCAGCACGCCATATTCGCACAGCCCTTTTTCGATCGCGGTGAAAACGTGCTCAAAATCCTGGACATACATCATGCCCGGGTTGCGGAACAATTTTTCGCACGCCTGCTGCGCGAACGCGCCTTCGACGCCGCAGCATACAACCGACGGCGCCTGCGGAAAGAGCGGATGCGTCTCTGCGATGGCAGCGCGTACCTGGTCGAGCAACGCACTGTGGCGATCCAGCAGTTGATCCTGGTACGCGCGGCTCAGCTCGAACAGCAGCGCGTACAGCACCCGCGTGTATTCCGCCAGTTCCGGCGCCGATTTGGACGCAACGTCTGCCAATTTTTCGCGCTCGCGCTGGGCATTGAGTACCGGAAGATTTTGGGCACGCTTGTATTCGGCAATTTTACCCGCTACTTGCATACGCTCCCCGAATAGGGTCACAAACTGGTCATCCACACGATCCATTTCTTTTCGCAATTCTTCTAAATTTGCCATATTGATACGCTTCCTTTCCAGAATTTTAGTCCATTTTGGCTGCCAGCATCGCATCCGCCAAGGCGATTGCGGCGGCGGCCTCCACCACCGGCACAGCGCGCACGGCGACGCACGGATCGTGGCGGCCGCGAATTTCCAGCATGGTGTCGGTTTTTTCTACCAAATCAACGGTTTGTTGCGGTCGCGCAATTGACGGCGTCGGTTTGAACGCCGCGCGAAACACGACCGGCATTCCGGACGATATGCCGCCCAGACAGCCGCCGTGCGCGTTGGTGCGTGTGCGGATGCTGCCATCTGTTGCGCAACAAAACGGGTCGTTCACCGTCGAGCCAAACGCGGCCGCCGCCGCGAAGCCCAGCCCAAATTCCAGCCCTTTGACGGCGGGAATGGCGAATACGACGCGCGCAATGCGGTTTTCGATCCCGTCGAACATCGGGTCGCCCCACCCGGCCGGGACTCCCTGGGCGATGCACTCGACGACCCCGCCGACCGAATCCTGGGCAGCCGCAGCGGCGCGGATTTGCGCCTGCATGGCGGCTGCGGCGTCCGGATCGAGCGTCGGAAAGCCCGATTGCAGCGCGTCAAGCACCGCATCCGGCTCGCCCATGGGATCAAACGGTCGGTCTTTTGCTGCGCCAATTTGTTGCAAATGCGCCGAAATACGGACACCTGCACCACGGAGCATTTGGAGGCAGATGCCGCCCGCAATGCACATTGGTGCGGTCAACCGGCCGGAAAAATGGCCGCCGCCGGCCGGATCCTGCGCGCCGCCGTACTTGACCGACGCGGTAAAATCGGCATGACCGGGACGCGGTTTGCGCGCGAATTCGGCGTAGTCGGCGCTGCGCGTATTGGTATTGCGAATGATGACGGTCAGCGGTGCACCACACGTCTTGCCATTGTGCAAACCGCATAAAAATTCCGGCACATCCGCTTCTTTTCGCGGCGTAGTCAATGACTGCCCGGGCGCGCGGCGCTGCAAAAACGCGGCCAGTACATCCAGATCCACCGGGAACCCGGCGGGTAGACCGTCGATGGTAACGCCAATTGCGGGCGCGTGAGACTGGCCGAAAATGGAAATTTTAAGTCGATCCCCGTAATAAACGCTGGACATGAGTCAATTCCTCCATTCAATGGGTGGGGTTGCGCGTTTCCAGTTGCGCAAATTTATCCCAGAAGTCCGGCTCCGATTTTGCAACCGCTTCTGCGCCGCAAACTGTCACTGAATTGTTGCATCGCACGGCCGCCACCGCTGCCAACATTGCGATGCGGTGATCGCCCGCGCCGTCCACCGTACCGCCGCGCAGACGAGGCGTGCCGCGCACGGTTAACCCGTCGGGCCGCTCCGTGACAGACGCGCCGAGCGCCGTCAACGCCGCGCAGACGGTGTGCAGGCGGTCGCTTTCTTTCAACCGGAGGCGCTCGGCGTGGACGATATGCGTCTCGCCGTCGGCGCAGGCGGCCACGGCGGCCAGCGCGGGCACCAAGTCGGGAACGGCCGCGGCATCGATCGTGATGCCGTGCAGCGCGGCCGGTGTGACGGTGACAGAATGATCGGATTCGACGACATTTGCGCCAAATCGGCGCAGAATTGCACAAATGGCGCGGTCGCCCTGGGCGCTGTCCGGCCGGACGCCGACAACCGTGACGCCGGATCCGCCGAGCGCGCCGATGCACATCGGGAACGCCGCGTTGGACCAATCGCCTTCGGCCGCGCCGGACGGTGCGCGGTACTGCTGGCGGCCGGAAATGCGCCAGCCGCCGTCCATCGGGTCGATGCGGACGGAAGCCCGGGCGATGGCCTGCTGCGTCATCTCCAAATATGGGGCGGATTGTAATTCCGTGGTCAGCTTGATTTCGGAATCGCCGTCCAGCAGTGGCAGTGCAAAGCAGAGGCCGCTCAGATATTGGGACGAGACGTTGCCTGCAATGGGCAACGTTCCGGGGCACAACTGCCCGGAGACGTGCAGCGCGTTGCCATCGGGTTGAAGCGTCATGCCGTGCGCCGTCAGCAGCCCAGCCAACGGCTCCATCGGCCGCTGCGGGAGCCGTCCGTGCATTTGAATGCGCGCGGAAATCCCCAGCGCACCGACCACCGGCAGCAAAAACCGCAGCGTGGAGCCGCTCTCCCCCACATCGAGCCGTACTTCGGGTCGTTTTTGCGCTGCATTGGACACGGTAGAATCTTCCGTATTTGGTGCCTCCGCTGCATACCCGATGCCGCGGACGGAAATCTGCTGCGGTCCGACCGTGATTTCAGCGCCAAGCGCACGCAGGCAACGAATCGTGGCATCAATGTCCGCCCCGGCGGCGCCGGACGTGATTGTCACCGGCGCATTGCTCAGCGCGGCGCAAATCAGCAACCGATGCAGCTGCGACTTCGACGGCACCGCCGCCCAATTTCCCGACCGCGCGCCGGGCAAAATCACCTGGTTCATACCCCGGCCTCCGCCCAAAGCGCCAGTTCGGACACCGGCACCGACACGCGGTCGCACGTCCCGATGGCGCGCGGCACGATCAGGTTGATCGCGTCGCCGTCGCGTTTTTTGTCGCTGAGCGCGCGGGCTGCCAGCTGAGATGCAGTGAATTTGGTGCGGATTGGCAAGCCAAATTGCGTCAAAATCGATTCAATGCGCCGGACTGTCGCGTCGGTACAGTATCCTTTCGCTGCAGCCGCGCGTGCGATGATTGCCGTGCCCGCTGCGACCGCGCGGCCGTGCGGGATGGTGTAGCCGCTGCACGACTCGATGCCGTGCGCAAAGGTGTGACCCAGGTTCAGCAACTGGCGGACGCCGGTGTCGAATTCGTCGCGCGACACCACGTCGCGCTTCATCCGGACGCTGGCGGCGATCACCGATTCGCGGTCAAATTGCAATCCGGTTTTTTCCAGCTGTGTAAACAATTCTTTGTCACCGAGGATGCCGTATTTGATAACCTCCGCGCAGCCGTCGGCGAAGATTTCCGGCGGCAGGGTATTTAGCGTGTCAATATCGCACAAAACCAGCATCGGCTGGTAAAATGCACCGACCAGATTTTTCCCTTCCGGCAAATCAATGGCTGTTTTCCCGCCGACTGACGAATCGACCGCTGCGAGCAGCGTCGTCGGCACCTGCACAAACGGCACGCCGCGCAGGTACGTCGCCGCCGCGAAGCCCGTCAGGTCGCCGACCACGCCGCCGCCGAGCGCTACCAGCACGTCCGTGCGCGTGATCTGATGGGCGGCCAGAAAGCGCAGCAACTTTATGTAGATTTCGCCGCATTTTGACGCTTCTCCGCTCGGAATGATAAATTTTTCCGTCGAAAATCCGCTCCGGTTCAGCGACCGTTCCGCTGCCGCGCCGTGCAGCGGGGCCACATGGTCGTCGCTGACGATCACGGCCCGGCCGCTTTTGCAGCGCGCCCGCAGCTGCACGCCCAGCTGATCCAGCAGCCCCGCGCCCACGCGGACTTCGTACGGCCGCGCCGTTTCCACTCGAATGGTAGTCATGCCCGCCTGCTCCTTTCCCCCATCACGACACGGATTTTTTCCGTTCGCTGCCGTCATGCAGCAATTGCCGCAATGTTTCGTAGTCATTTGCCGCGATTGCGTCGCGGTATTCCGTCAAATGGCCGATCAATCCGTCCAGCTCCGCCAACAGCGGCGACGCGTTGTCCAAAAACAGCCGCGCCCACATTTCCGGATTCAGCTCCGCGACGCGCGTCAAATCTTTGTAGCTGCCGGCCGAAAATCCGGCGTGCGCTTCCGCTTCCGGGCTTTTGATGTACGCGTTGGACACGATGTGCGCCAGCTGCGACGTGAACGCGATCATCCGGTCGTGCGCCGCCGCCGTCGTCACCGAAAACCGCGCGAATCCGAGCGGCCGCAGCATCGATTGAATGCGGTCCAGCTCCACAATGTCATTATTTTCCGGCACGACCAGCACCATCGGCGCGCCCTGGAACAGGCTTTCGCGGCTGTATTTGAACCCGGAGTGGTGCGTGCCGGCCATCGGGTGGCCGCCGACGAAGCAAAATTCGTGTGCCGCAGCAATCGGGAAGCACACATCGCACACGGTTTGCTTCGTTCCGGCGCAGTCGATCACCGTTTTGCCGCGCAGCGCATCGGCGTGCGCCTGCACGTATTCGATCTCCGCCGCCGGCAACAGCGCCAGCATGACCAATTCGCACGACGCCAGCGTTTCATCGGTCAGCGCACCGTCGATTGCGCCGCTGAGCTGCGCATATTCTGTCACCGATTTGTCGCGGTCGTAGCCATACACGCGCGCGTCGGTGTACGCTTTCCACGCTTTGGCAAGCGATCCGCCAATAAGTCCCAATCCTACGATGCCGATATTCATCCGGCTCAGTCCTTTCTGGTTGGTATTTGTGGGGGAAATCCCCTCTCCCCCATGCTTACGCCTCGACCACCGCGCGAATCTGCCGCACCCGCGCCGCGACGTCGGCAAACTGCGCCGGGGTCAGCGACTGCGCGCCGTCGCACAATGCGTGAATCGGGTCGTTGTGCACTTCGATCATCAGACCGTCGGCCCCCGCGGCCGCCGCCGCCATCGCCATCGGCTTCACCAGCCGCGCCGCGCCCGTCGCATGGCTCGGATCCACAACCACCGGCAAATGCGTCAATTCGTGGAGCATCGGCACCGCCGACAAATCCAGCGTGTTGCGCGTGTACGTTTCAAACGTCCGGATCCCGCGCTCGCACAGGATGATCCGGTCGTTGCCGCCCGCCATGATGTATTCGGCGCTCATCAGCAGCTCTTTCATCGTGTTCGCCAGCCCGCGTTTGAGCAGAATCGGCTTGTGGGTGTGCCCCAGCTCCTTCAACAATTCAAAATTCTGCATATTTCGCGCACCAACCTGAATAATATCTACATTTTCAAACAGCGGCAGGTGGTTCGCATTCATGATCTCGGTCACGATCGGCATCCCCGTTTCGCGCTTGGCCTCTTCCAGCAGTTCGATCCCGTCGGCTTTCAGCCCCTGGAAATCGTACGGCGAGGTGCGCGGTTTGAACGCGCCGCCGCGCAGCAGCAGCGCCCCCGCGGCCTTGACGTCTTTGGCGATTGCGGTCACCTGCTCGCGCGATTCCACCGAGCACGGCCCCGCGATGATCGCGAAGTGGCCGCCGCCGATCGACACGCCGCCCGCCGTGACAACGGTGTCGTCCGGGTGGAATTTGCGGCTGCACTGCTTGAACGGCTCGCTGACGCGCTTCACGGACTCGACCATGTCCAGGCTGGCGATCAGGTCCATGTCCACGTTGGACGTGTCGCCGATCAGTCCCAAAATCGTGTAATCCTGCCCGCGGGAGACGTGGACGTCCAGGTGCTGGTTGCGCAGCCATTGGATCAGCTGGTTCATTTGTTCATCGGTGGTGCCGGGCTTCAATACGGTAATCATTGGGGTTCTTCCTTTCTGTCATTCAAAAATACGGGCGGAAACCGAATGAAAAAATCCGCCGCACAGACGTGATTCTGTGCGGCGGATGATCGAACTTTTCACGATGCGGAAAAGCGCTTTTACGACCAATTTTGTTTGCAGCACGAATCACTACTACTTTTAAAGTAAAAGTAATAGTAGGTAAACGCGTATTCAGCTGCAAACAGCTTCGACTGCATGATCGATGGCGCTCCGTTTCCTCTGAATTTCCGTCTTTCGGATTTGCTATAAGTGTATCACGATTCCGGGGAATTGTCAAGGGGTTTCGGCAAATTTCTTTGAATTTTTATGCAGCCGGAAAAATCAGCCGAGCGCGGAACAAATCGCCGTCCACGGTAATTTCCAGCCGGCCGCCTTGCAGCTCCGCCAGCGACCGCACAATCGCCAGCCCCAACCCGCTGCCTTCGGACGTGCGGGCGCTGTCGCCGCGGACGAATCGCTCGGTGAGCGCGGCCGCGTCCTGCGCAATCCGGTCGCGCGAGACGTTGCGGAACAGCATCTCGACCCCGCTGTTCGTCTGCGCGGCGGAAATGTATACCCGGGTACCGGGATGCGCGTACTTGCAGATATTTTGGAGCAGATTGTCCAGCATCCGCCCCAAATGGCGGCTGTCCGCCCGGATCATCAGCTCCGCCTCCGGGAGCTCCAGCACCGGTTCCAGCTGCGCCGCCGCCAGCCGATCGGCATATTCGCCCGCCGCCTGCCGCAGCAGCACGCCCACCGCGCAGTCCGCCCAGTGTACCGGCAGGTTGCCCGTGGCCGCTTTCGACGCTTCGATCAGATCCTCAATCAGCTTTTTCAGTCGGATCGACTGCCGGCTGAGCACCGCCACGTATTCTGCGGCCGCCGCGCTCCCCGCCGGTTCGCGCCCCAGCAGGTCGGTGTAATTGATGATCGACGTCAGCGGCGTTTTCAAATCGTGCGACACATTGGTAATCAATTCGGTTTTGAACCGCTCGCTGCGCAGCTGCGCCGCCACGGCATCGGCAATCCCGTCGCGGATGTGCGCCAGCGACGCCCCCGCCGCACGATACGGCGCCGCCAGGCCGGACACATCGACCGGCGCGTTCGGGTCGGCGGCAATCTGCGCGATTATTTCATGGATTTTCCGCTGCTGCCCGCCGAAATACAAAGCCAACGGAATCAATACGGCCGCTTCGCCGATCAAAATCCACGCCATCGTCGTCCGATCCGTGTGGCCCACCAGCGCCGCATTGCACACCGCCAGCAGCGCCAGCGTCCCAGCCGCCGCGGGCGCCGCCGGAATCGCGCCGTACAGCCACCGCACAGCGCGCACCAGTCCTCGTCCAACGCGGAAAATCACCGTGTTGCGCAGCAGGGTGCCGCTGCGGACGCGCACGGCAATCGTCACCGGCAGCGCCAGCGCGACGGCAAAATCGATGCACAGCAGCAGCGCCAGGCACACATACCGCCCGTTCATGGACATCGACCAATCCGGGCACGACACCGTCAAACTCGCCAGCAAAAATACGCCCGCAGCCAGCATATCCGCCGGGATCCGGCTGAATCCGCGCGCATGCGTCGCGCCTTCCGGATCGCGCCCGGCATCCGCGCACAGCTGCACGATGCACACCAGTACGGCCGCCGCCGCCAGCAAGGCGGCCAGCGGGAACGCAATCCGCCCGCCGTACAGCACGCGCACCGCGCCGTACAGCACGGCATACACGTCGTCCGATTGCAGATCCTGCACGACGCCGACGCGCAGCGTGACCGGCGTTTCCGTGTCGCCGCTGACCACGGCGGTATCCAGCTCCACCGTCACCCGCGCCGTCCAGCCGGATGCGGCCGATGCGCTTGTCAAAATCACCGCGCCGTCCGCCCGCACCGCCTGGTAGCACAGGTTGCCCGGCAAATATTGCAATTCCGATGCGCCGTCTGTGCCGCGCCGCAGGATCTCGTTCACCCGTTCCCAATCCCGGTACAGCTGCACGTCAAATACGCGCCGTTCCACTGCCGCCTGCGGTTCCAAATAGCAATCCAGCGCCGCCGCCAGCGCGGTCAGCACGCCGAATCCCACCAGGCACAGCGCAAACAACACCGTGCGGACATACGGCATCGCCCGCACGCGGCGCTTCCCGTCCATTCGCTTCACGTTATCGCGTCCCTTCCGCATTCTTCAAATTTGTATCCCTGCGCCCACACCACCTTCAAATAGCGCGGCTCCGCCGGGTTCAATTCCAGTTTTTCGCGCAGGTGCCGGATGTGTACCGCCACCGTCGCTTCCGCGCCATACGGCTCCGCGTGCCACACCTGCCGGTAGATCTCCCGCGGCGCAATCACTTCACCGCACCGCGCCATCAGCAGCTTCAAAATCTCGTACTCCGTCGGCGTCAGCCCGATCAGTTCCCCGTCGCGCCGCACCTCCTTGCGCCGGTCGTCCAGCATGATTGACCCAATCGCCAGCCGCGCCGCCCGCGTATCTGCGCCCAGCTGCAAATACCGCCGCAGCTGCGACCGCACCCGCGCCACCACTTCCACCGGGTTGAACGGCTTGGTGATGTAATCGTCCGCGCCGACGTTCAGCCCCAAAATTTTATCGCTGTCCTCGCCTTTCGCCGTCAGCAGGATCACCGGCACATTGCTCGTCTCCCGAATCTGCGCCATCGCCGTCACGCCGTCCATCACCGGCATCATGATATCCATCAATACCAGCTGTACCGGCGTCGTCCGCACCGTTTCCACCGCTTCGCGCCCATTGGACGCCGTCCGTACCGCGTACCCCTCCGCCTTCAAATAGACCGCCAGTGCCGCCGTAATGTCCCGATCGTCGTCGCATATCAATATGGTTGTCATCTGTCTGCCCCTTTTCGCTGTTTTCTTTATTGTACCACAAATCGCCTGCCACGTCCAGCACCTTAATCGGAAATTAAGAAAGCATAAAGAAAAAGTGTCGGTCACCGACACTTTCAAAAAACGATGGGGCAGAGCAGCCTTTGACCCATTCAGGTGCATCCAACAACCCAATCTAATCGAAACAGATCCGGCGGACGAGCTGCACCCGATCCGCCGGATTTGAAAAGTGTCGGTCACCGACACTTGGATTTTTGCGTTGAATTGCCGGGGCGGCCGGTTTATGCAAGCCGGTTGATCTTCACATCCGCCCGATTTTCTTTTCCATCTTCGTCAGCATCCGGTTCACGCGCGCCGCATACCCGGCATAAACCTCGCGCTGCCGATCGGACAGATTCTCCACGTCGAGCAGCTCCGCCAACGACGTGAACCGCGCCCCCAGATTGGCCAGCAAATCGCGCGTCAGCACCGGCGTCCATTCGCCGTCCGCGTTCATGTCTTCCGCCTGCGGCGTCTGGTCTTTGGGCAATATGTGTGCATGCTCCGCCGCATACGCCGCCGATTCCCGGTCAAACCGCAGCTTTGCCCGCTGATCCTCCGGCGACTGATGCGCCAGCGCCAGCGCGGCTGTCAACGTCATCTGGCCGTCATCGAGCAGTGCACGTCCCTCCGGCACAATATTTTTGTCGATGTACAGCAGATCCTGAATCTGCGTGCCGGACAGCTTCAACCGTTTGGCCAGGAACGCCCGGCGGCCGGCGATCGTCTCCGGCGACTTCACCGCCTTCAATTCATGGTACACATCGATCATCATATGCATCAACGCCACACGGTCGCTGAATGTCTGCGTCCGGTTTTCAATATTGGTCGTTGAAATCGCATATTTCTCTTTGGCTTCCGCACTGATCGGCAGCTCCACCTGCGCGAGATCTTTCACCACGCAGGGAATCAGATTGTACGGGATCCGCTTTTCCGCCTGCAACTCGCACAGTGCGCGGAAACGTCGATGACCGGACAAAATCCGATACGTCGGTGTCCCGGACGCATCGGACGCATCACGGGTCACCACCAATGGCTGCTGCAATCCGATTTCGGCAATGGAGTCTTTCAGCGGCGCCAAGTCGTCCATCGACATCGTCTGATTCAATGCGTTTGCGTGCAGCTGTGTCGCCGGAATCTGCTGAATGGACGACCGGTCGGACACATTGGCCTGCTGCGACACGCTGCTCAGCAAGCCCTCTCCGGCTTTGGCCGGGCCGGTTCCGTAAATCGAAAATGTTTTTTTGCTCATTTCATCATCCTCCGTTTCATTCAGCGAAAATGCGTCCGGATATAATCCGCCAGTGCAACGTAATCCTGCGCCGCCGTGCATTTGGGATCGTACTCTAACAGCGGCATATGGTTGTATGTCGTCTCTTCCACCCGAACCGCTTTGCGAATGGGAATGTCAATGTACTCGTCGGCCAGTACCGTCTGCATAAATGTCCGAATCTGCCCGGACAGATTTGACGGCGACCATTGCGTAAAAAAGCATCCGCCAATTTTCAATTCCGGATTGAATTCCGACACGGTGTCCATTAGTTCCGAGGCCAGGCAATATCCGGAAAGTCCCCACCGGTCGAGCCGCAGCGGCGTCAAAATCCAGTCGGTCACGGCCAGACCGTTGATGTTCAGCAGGTTGATCGACGGCGACAGATCCAAAATGCAAATGTCGTACGACGGCGCTAACGCTTGGATGGCGCGACGCAGACAGGTCTGCTGCACAATCATCAGATTTGCTTTGAGCTGAACCTCCACGGTGGACAACGACAAGTCGGACGGCATCAGGTCAAGACCCGGAAACCGGGTGGGGTAGATGGCATCGTGAGGATCCCGATTGCGATCCAACAACAAATCGCCAACCGTAACCGGGTATTGCTTTTGTTTTTGAACATCTTTCCGTCGTTGGACAAAGATTTCTTCCATCACGCGAAGAATATCCACGTCATCCGTACTGAAAAAAGAAGTGCTGTTGCTTTGGGGATCCAAATCAACCAGCAATACGCGCTGATGCATTTGCGTCGCGAAAATGTGTGCCAAATTGACCGCCGTGGTAGTTTTCCCGGCGCCGCCTTTGACGTTGAATAACGCATACGTAATCATGGAAAATCGCTCCCTTCTGCATATTATTGTACACGGAAATTGATGGTTTTGTCAAGTCATTCATCAAAAAAGTTGCGAAAAACGAAGTGTCGGTGACCGACACTTATGTTTTTGGAATACTGATATGATATATCTTATTTTATTCGTCTTATTGGGAAGTCTTATTATATTCATGAAAAATCCAGCATATCCACACAAGCACATTAAAAACCAGCATATACGAAACCAGAGTATTAAAACCGGATTATAAAAGAGAAAAGAGCGGAAAATGTATAAAAAAAGACATATTCCGGAACACAATGTGTGGAATCGGAAAAATGTCTTTGGTTCAGAATGAAAGAAGGACAGCAAAAATGCCCGGATGGATCTTGGAGATCCCCGGGAAAGAAAATGAATTTGGTTTAGAGGCGGCAATCGGGCGGCTTGCCAAACGGTCCGTAAAGCGTCATTCGGTCAAAAGCCTCCAGATCGTAAGAAGCCGTTGTGTCGCACGGCGTCTTCTTATGGGCGGGGGCGGATGCCGCGCGGCAGCAGGCCGTAAGTAAATAGATTGGGAAATTCTGTATTTGTGGAATTTGATCAACACGCTGCAAAATCTCTAATAATTGGGATGCTGTTAAAGATTCAAGTACAGCGCGCACCTGGGTGCCAGGGATTTGTTGTGCATCGATGCGGTAAGACGGGCGGGGGGTGCAGCGTGTGTCCGTCAAAACACGGATGGCGTTCTGGACGGTGGACGAGGTGCATGGCGCGTTAAACAGCAGGGTTTGATAGTACGATTCAACGGCAGTGCGGGTGTCGGATGACGCCCGGCGCGTTGGAACCGGCTGTTTGATGACGGCCGGAGTTTGCGGGCGGTTCGGTTCCGCAACCAGCATCGGCACAAAAGCGTCATCGACGCAGCGGGAGAGGGTATAGCGGCGGCGTTTGCAGCCGGGCACCCGGGCCACATTCAGCCAGCCGGCACGGCGCAGCGCGGTGTAGGCATGCTGAAAACGGTCATGACCAAAACCTGCGCGGCGGCGGAGCCGCTCACGGTCGAATACAAACGACGGCAGCGACATCCACTGCGCACAGACAATGTACAGCCAGCGCGCATTCATCGGGAGCGCAGCGTGCAGCAGCTCGTTCGGAATCAGGGTGAATGCGTCGCCGCCGCAGACGCGCGCGCGGTCGAGGCGGTAGGCGTATTCGTAACGCCCTTGCGGCGTGCGGGTCCGGACACATGTGAGAATCCCGGTGTGCAGCAGTGCGGCCCAAGCCGCGTCGAAACCGTCTGCCGCAGCGACGGCGCGAATGTGCGGCTTGCGAATCACCCAGCCCGGAATCGAAGCAAACGATGCGACGATGGCGGCCAGGGTTTTGGTGCGCGCGGGAAGCGGCTCGTCCAAAAATGCATTGGACAAGCGGGTGGTTTGTGCGGGGGTGTAAGTTTCGCTGCGCATGGGGATCCTCCTTTCTGAGTGGATGGTTCTATTCTCCTACGAAATCGGGAATCTGTCAAATCGATCGGCGGGGAGAATACAAGTACTTATAATACTTATAAGTACTTATCAAAATATGTGAGATCAATAAAAATGCCGACCGGACGCGGTTTATCGGCGGAACGGTCTCAGCGGAACCGATACGTTTATTGGGGGTGAAAGATACACAGATGGGGGGTCATCGATACGTTTATTGTGGGTGAAAAATACGTTTATTGTGGGTCGATTTTCGGGATCGATACGTTTATTGGGGGTCAGTCGATACACTTATTGGGGGTCGGGCAAAATCAATCGATACACTTATTGGGGGTCGGATGCAGAAAAATCAAACGGGTCAAAATTCATGCAAAAACAACATAAAAACTTAAAAAAATAAACAAAAGATCATACAATATTTTTTAATTTCACGCAAAACATGACGTAAACACGCAGATATTTTCGGCTTAAAAGTGAGATTGTCGGTGTTGAACGGAGAAAACGGGAAAAGTTGCGTATTTCAATATAAGTTGCGCATATGTGAAACTCAAACCACACTTGTGGGGGGTCGGCGCAGAAAAGACGGCCGACGAATCTGCGCGAAAAATTGCGAAATGAATACACAAATGGGGGGTCGCAGTCGTTGACAATCGGCGTTGCAATGTGTGCGGGAAATGCGTCAGATTCTATGCAAATCGGGGCAAATGCTTCAAAAGATTTCACAAGCACGGAACAATTCGGCGCATCATTGCGATGATTTTCGGCGCAGCCCAACCCCTGTGCCGTCCGATGAAAGATACGTTTATTGGGGGTCGCGCCGCGCCGTGCGGCTCAATAGGTGATGGAGATGCCGTAGTAAGTGCGGCCTTTGAGAAGCTCGCTGTAATCTTTGATAAAGCCGTCCTGCGTTTTCCAGAAGTCCAGCAGGCGCTTGATGTTGTCGCGCGTCCGATTGCGCTTCACCTGGGAGTTCATGTCCAGCTGGCATTCAGCAAAGATGGTTTCATACAGGATGACGCTGGATGTTGCAGATTTCGCTTTTTTCATCTGTTCAATCCGGCGAACCAGGTACGACTTGATGACGATAATTTCGTCGGTGTTGCGCAGGACGGATTTGGTGTCCAGCACCTGCAGCGGGACGGAGACAATTTGTCCCAGCTTTTTGGCGTATTCATACACCGGCGGGGTTTGCAAAATCTGGAATCCGGTGCGCTGCTGCCCATGAACCGAAAACGTGACGCCGCGCATATACAGCATATTGCCGAACAGGCGTGTGTCCTCCATCCCGGCCAGGGAGGGGTAGACCTTCGCTTGCTCCGAAAAATCGATCGACACCATCGTGAGCATTTGTTTCATCAGACTGCGGGTGACAGCGGAGACGGCCTGGGGGCTGACGTATTCGGAATTGGTTTTGCCGGTCATGATCCGGTAGACCTGTTCCGCCCAGATAAAGGTATTTCCGGCTTCCAGCAGCGTGCAGACGCTGTTGAACACTTCGCGGTCATACGGCGTGTAATTGGCGGGGAGGTCGAGGTTGGCCTGCTGAAAATCGACCGAAACTTTGATTTTGGATGATTTATTGCGGCCGCTGACGTCGATGGCCTGGGTTCCGGCGTTCATCATACCGGGCTTGACCATCATCGACGAAACTTTGGTGTTGGGGATCACGAAGAACCCGGGGATGACGCTGCTCACCTTTTTGAGCGTTTCGAGCCGCTCTTCCTCGCTGGCGAATTCCTGACGGGTGATGGTTTCCAACAATTGGAGCATCAGATCTTCGGTTTCGTTGCGGTTGCGTTTGGCGCGCAGGCTCTCGATCGCCACCGTGAGGTACGCGTGCGCCGACGGTTCGTGCTCCGCGCGATCGTCGTCGGTGGATTTGGCTTTGGCCGTTGACCGGCGTTTTTTTTCGTCCATGGCGGTACTCCTGTGATGGAAATCTGAGGTTGGTTGTATTATAGCACGTTTTGAGGAATTTGTCAACCACATACGCAGATGATTTCATGATTTGTGCGGATTTTTTATCGATTCGGCGCGAAGCAGCGAAAACGGGGTGAAAGCGGCGTGAAAAACGGGATACGCATTTGAATGCGTCTAAACGTGCGGAAAGACAAGGCACGAGGGGATAGCGACGGCACGGTTGCGGCAGAATTTGCGGAATTTATCTGCAATCCGCATTTTTTCAAGTATGCGCGTCCCGCCAGGCGCCGGGGGAGTGGCCGGTGACTTCGCGGAATTGTTTTCCAAAATAGCTGGGGCTGTCGAACCCGCACATCCGGCCGATTTCGGCGGCGGAAAACGTGGTGTAGCGCAGAAACTGTTTGGCTTTTGCGATGCGGATGCGGCGCAGCTGCTGCATGATCGTGTCCGGCTGGTGGTCGGCGACGTAGTGGCACAGCGTGTAGCGCGTCATGCGCAGCGCGTGGGCGACATCGTCGAGCGTCAGCGGCTCGGCGTAGTGGGTTTCGAGATATTGGCGGATTTTGATACACAAATCGACCTGCGCAGCGGTAATCTGTTCCAGCCATTCGGTCAGCCAGCGATACCCGGCCGCCGCGCGCGACGCGATGGTGCTGCTGCCGTTGCAAAATGCGTCCAGTTCGTCGAACGATGCTGCCATCGCATCGTTGACCGTAAACCGGTCGAATGCGTGCAGCCCAAAATGATCGAGCAGCGCGTCGCCGCCGCAAAACGTAACCCAGCGCGTTTCCAGGGAATCGGTGATGCGGGTGTAGGCGTGCGGCACGTTGGGACGCATAAACATCCCTGCTCCGGCCGACAGCGTTTCGTTGCGGCCGCCAATGGAAAAATTCATCGCGCCTTTGACCACGTAAATCCAGTGATGGTGGGGGAATCCGTCCGGGCGGTGAATCGCGCCCTGTTCGCGGGACCAGCCGACGGTCGCAACAACCATCGCGAATGGCAGCGGCATGTCCTCGCGCAGATATTTTTTTTCAATTTCTGCAAACATCGCAATATTTTTATACCTTTCGCAAGATCCTTCGATTGACTTTTCGGATCGCATCCAATATAATTATAGTATCAACACGCGTGTTTGTAAAGACAAAACGGAAAAAATATTTTGAATCGAAGGAGATTTACGAACATGGAAAAAATCAGAATCGGATTGATCGGGTGCGGCGGCCGATCAACTGCCCATCGGCATTCGTTTGCGCAGATGGATAACGTGCAGGTGGTTGCAGTGGCCGACCCGGTGGAAGCCCGGCGCGCCGAAGCGTCGCGGCAGTTTGGCGGCGCGCGGATGTATCGCGACGATGCGGAATTTTATGCCCGCGAATCGCGCGACACCGTGGACGCGGTGGTGATCTGCGTGGAGCCGACGGCGCACGCGATCAGCGAGGAGCGCGCGATTGACCTGGGGATCCCGTTCCTGGTCGAAAAGCCGATGACGCTCGATCTGGCGCAGGCCGACCGCATCGCGCAGCGCGTGGCGGAAACCGGATTGATCACGTCGGTGGGCTTCCAGGACCGCTACCTGGATCTGATGGACAAGATCAAAGCCGAGCTGCCCAGGCACAAACCCGGCGGGCTGGTGTACGGCGCATGGGTCGGCGGCATCCCGGGCGTGTGGTGGTGGCAGAAAAAATCCACCTGCGGCGGCCAGCTGGTGGAGCAGAATATCCACCTGGCGGACGGGCTGCGGTATTTGTACGGCGAGCCGCTGTCGGTGTACGCGACGAGCAGCCGCGGGATGGTGCAGCCGGGCGTGGACGCGTCGCCGGAATACGATACCGACGACCACTCCACCGCGGTGATTCGCTTCCCGAACAATGTGACGGCGACGCTGGTTTCCGGCTGCTACTCCACCACGGTGCGGCCGAACTGCGGGCTGGTCATCACGCTGCCGGACATGGTGATCGACTACCGGTTGCGCAACAATCTGATTTTCCGCACGGCGCACGAAACCATCGACGTGGATCGCCAGGTGGATCAGACGCTGCTGCTGGATCAGGCGTTTGTCCGCGCGGTGCAGACGGGCGACCCGTCCGGGATCCGGTCGCCGTACGCGGACGCGCTGAAATCGCTGAAACTCTGCTTTGCGGCCAACCGGTCGATGGAAACCGGCGAAGTCGTGTATTTTTGAACATCCAAATCATTTTGCAACTGTCGGCCACCGACACTTATTGTGAACCTTTGGGGCGGCGCAGCGTGCAGCGGCCGCCTCATTGAATAAGGAGGAATTTTCTATGAGACTTTGTGTCCCGATCCCCTGCTTTTTCAAGAAAATCCCATTTGATGCGGCTATCCGGCGCGTTGCCGCCCTCGGTTACGATGCGGCCGAAACCTACAGCTGGAAATCCATCGATGTGGACGCGACGAAGCGTGCCTGCGCCGAAACCGGCGTGGAGCTGCTGAGTATCTGCACCACGGAATTCCGCATGACCGACCCGGCGCTGCGGACGCAGTGGCTGGACGGGCTGCGCGAAAGCTGCGCGTTTGCGCAGCGGCTGGGCGTGAAACGGCTGATTACACAGGTCGGGCCGGATACCGGCGCGCCGCGTGCCGCGCAGCACGAAAGCATCGTCGCCGCGCTGCGGGATGCGCGCCCGATTCTGGAGGAAAGCGGCGTCACGATCATGATTGAGCCGCTGAACACGCTGTTCAACCATCCGGGCTATTACCTGTGGTCGGCAGTGGAAGGGTTTGACATCATCCGCGAGGTGGATCACCCGCTGGTGAAAGTGGTGTACGATATTTACCATCAGCAGATTATGGAAGGCAATATCATCCCGAACATTACCCAAAATCTGGACTGCATCGCGCACCTGCACAGCGCCGGCCATCCCGGCCGCCACGAGCTGCAATTCGGCGAAAACGACTACCGCGTGATTTTTGACGCGGTGGACAAAGCCGGATACACCGGCGCGTGCGGGCTGGAATACGGTCCGCTGCTGGATCCGGAAGAAAGCCTACGGATTGCGCGGGAATTGTACGGACCGAAAATGTAAATATCAAGGAATTTTAGCACTCTAACGCGTATAGTGCTAAAATTAACGGTTTCTTCACGGAAAAACCCTTTCTTTTTCATAATCCGGGTCTATAATATGCATTGTAAAAAGAAAAAAGATCTTTTTACCGCATCGAAAAAATGAAACGATCCCGAAACGATCCAAAGAAAGGAAATGTTTTTTATGTTTGAAATGAGACCTTACCGCAAGAATGGCAATATGTCCACCTACAATCCGTTCCGCGAGTTGGCGGACCTCGAAAAAGCCTTTTGGGGCGACCAGAGCAGCTTCTGGAACGCCGACGCGCTGGCCGAGTTCAAAACCGACATCAAAGACACCGGCAATGCGTATGAGTTGGAGTCCGATCTGCCGGGCTTCCGCAAAGAGGACATCAAGCTCGACGTGAAAAACGACGTGCTGACGATCACTGCGGAGCGCCACTCCGACCACGAGGACAAGGACAAGAAAGGCCAGTACGTCCGCTGCGAACGTTCGTACGGCGCGTACCAGCGCACGTTCGACGTGTCGATGGTCGATCAGGACGCGATCACGGCCAAATACGAAAACGGTGTGCTGAAATTGACGCTGCCGAAACGCAAAGAGACCGTTCCGGAGTCCCGGACGCTGACCATCGAATAATTCACACAAGCCGGGGCGGGGAAAAATTTTTCCCGTCCCGGCTTGACAAATCCGCAGGAGTGCGGTATAATAGAAACAGAAATGACGAGCGTGCATCCGTTACACGACGGTGCCCCCTCGCTAAATGAGTAAAAAACTATACCGCTTTAGCTTGGTGGGCCGGGCGGTTTAGTTTTTTTTATTTGCTCGCATGATATCAACCGTTAAAGAAATAACGCTGATAATTACCATACAAAAAGCGAAAAGCTCCGCCCCAGCCCAAAGTCGGGCTTGGTTGGCGAAGCCAAATCGCGGTC
>CAJKBQ010000014.1 GCA_905198155.1 uncultured Eubacteriales bacterium | reverse complement strand
TATAGGCAGCGTCTTTGCCCAGCCCGTTCAGGATGATGCGGAGCGGGGTTTTGCGCGCTTTGTTCGCCGTACGGGCGATGCCGATGGCGCCTTCGGCTGCCGCGAAGGATTCGTGGCCCGCCAGGAACGCGAAGCACTGCGTTTCGTCACGCAGCAGCATGGCGCCCAGGTTGCCGTGACCCAAACCGACGGAGCGCTGCTCCGCAACGGAACCCGGCACGCAGAACGCTTCCAGGCCGATACCGATCGCTTCGGCAGCGTCGGCTGCGGTTTTCACGTTTTTCTGAATCGCGACCGCGCAGCCCAGCGTGTAGGCCCACACCGCGTTTTCAAACGCGATCGGCTGCACGCCTTTTACGATTTTTTCACAGTCCACGCCTTTGCTCAGGCAGAGCGCACGCGCTTCTTCCAGGCTGGGCAGGTTGTATTCGGCCAGGCACTTTTCGATTTTGGCCATCCGTCTCTCTTTGCCTTCAAACATTACATCGTTCGCCATAAGATTCGATCCTCCTTCTTTTGTAATCATTCTTCACGCGGATCGATATACTTCGCCGCGTTGTCGAACCGGCCGTACTGGCCGATGTTTTTCTTGTAGGCTTCGTTCGGCTCCACGCCGCGGCGGATATCTTCGAGCATCTTGCCCAGCTTCACGAACTGGTAGCCGATGACCTCGTTGTTCTCGTCGAGCGCGGTTTTCAGCACATAGCCTTCCGCCATTTCCATGAAACGGACGCCCTTGGCTTTGGTGGAGTACATGGTGCCCACCTGCGAGCGCAGGCCTTTGCCTAGGTCTTCCAGCCCGGCGCCGATCGGCAGACCGCCTTCGGAGAACGCCGTCTGGCTGCGGCCGTAGGCCAGCTGTTTGAAGATTTCGCGCATGGCAACGTTGATCGCGTCGCACACCAGGTCGGTGTTCAGACATTCGAGCAGCGTTTTGCCCGGCAGAATCTCCGCCGCCATAGCCGCGGAGTGCGTCATGCCGGAGCAGCCGATCGTTTCGACCAGCGCCTCCTCCACGATACCGTTTTTCACGTTCAGCGTCAGTTTGCAGGCGCCCTGCTGCGGTGCGCACCAGCCGATACCGTGCGACAAACCGGAAATGTCCTTAATTTCATAGGACTTTACCCATTTGCCTTCCTCCGGGATGGGGGCCGGGCCGTGATGCGGGCCTTTCGTGACCACACACATCTTTTCCACTTCTTGGGAATAATTCATAAAATAGCTCCTTTCGCATGAATATCATGGTTTTTGGTTGAGTATCTCCATACCTACTGTATATTATAAATCTTTGTGATCGTTTTGACAAGCATTTTCCGGATTTTTTTCGGGAATTTTCTCGTAAAGGAGCAAGGTATCGTCTTCGCGCACCACCAGGTACCGGTCGCCGACCGTTCCGCGGACGGTGTAGATGCCAGAGCGGTCCGGATCGACCCTGCCCACGCGCCGGCCGCGCGCAGCATCCGGCGCGCCGGTCAGCTCCGCCAGCCGAAGCTGCTCGTACACGCAGCAAACGAACGCGTAGGTGCGGCCGCCGAATTGGAGCAGCTCGTTGTCCATGCTGAGGGTGCCGCGGCACCGCCGTCCAAAATGAATCACATCGTCAGGTCCTTTCTTTCATTGCACTGTGTGCGACTATTGTATCACGTTCCGACGCAAATTGCAAGGAGCGATATCGAATTTCGATAAATCTATTTTTGACGCAGAACTTTTTCAAGAAATTTTCAATGTTCACGGTTTTTTTACTGGATTTTCCGCGCGACTGTGTTATAATAAATAAACAGACTCACATAAGGGGAAATGGTACATGGGCATTTTATCCGGAATTTTCGGCTCGTTCAGCAAACGGGAGCTGCGGCGCATTCAGCCGGTTTGCGACCAGGTGCTGGCGCTGGAGGACAAATACAAGGCGATGGACGACGCATCGCTGCGCGGGATGACCGACAAGCTGCGCGACCGGCTTCGCTGCGGCGAAACAACGGACGCGATTTTGCCGGACGCGTTCGCCGTGTGCCGCGAGGCGTCGGCGCGCGTACTGAATATGCGGCACTTCCCGGTGCAGATCATCGGCGGCATCGTGCTGCACCAGGGGCGGATCAGCGAGATGAAAACCGGCGAGGGCAAAACGCTCGTTGCGACGCTGCCGGCGTACCTGAACGCGCTGACCGGCAAGGGCGTGCATATTGTGACGGTGAACGACTACCTGGCCCGCCGCGACTCGGAATGGATGGGCAAAGTGTATCGGTTTTTGGGGCTGACTGTCGGGCTGATCGTCCACGACATGGACAACGACGCCCGCCGCGCCGCATATGCCGCCGACATTACCTACGGCACCAACAACGAATTCGGGTTCGACTACCTGCGCGACAACATGGTGATTTACAAAGAGCACCTGGTGCAGCGCGGGCATCACTTCGCTATTGTGGACGAGGTGGACTCGATTTTGATCGACGAAGCGCGGACGCCGCTGATTATCAGCGGTCAGGGCGACCGCTCCACCGATTTGTACCAGCGCGCCGACCAGTTCGTGCGGACGCTGCGGATGCGCAAGGTGCGCACCACCGACGACAAGGCCGACAACGACGAGCTGTACGACGATGCCGACTACATTGTGGACGAAAAGGCCAAAACCGCGACGCTGACGCAGTCCGGCACGCGGAAGGCCGAAGCGTTTTTCCGGCTGGAAAACCTCGCCAACCCGGACAATATGACCATCCAGCACCACATCAACCAGGCGATCCGCGCGCACGGGATTATGCACCGCGACGTGGATTATGTGGTCAAAGAAGGTCAGGTCATCATCGTGGACGAGTTCACCGGGCGGCTGATGTTCGGACGGCGGTTCAACGAAGGGCTGCACCAGGCGATTGAGGCCAAAGAGCACGTCAAGGTGGAGCACGAATCCAAAACGCTGGCGACCATCACGTTCCAGAACTACTTCCGGCTGTACGAAAAACTGTCCGGTATGACCGGTACGGCGATGACGGAGGAGCAGGAATTCCGCGAAATTTATGATCTGGACGTGATTGAGATTCCGACCAACCGGCCGATGATCCGGATTGACAATCCGGACGTGGTGTACACCACCGAGAACGGCAAGTTCAATGCCGTGATCGAGCAGATTTTGGCGTGCCACGAAAAGGGCCAGCCGGTGCTGGTGGGCACCATCTCGATTGAAAAATCGGAAGTGCTCAGCGGGCTGCTGAAACGGCGCGGGATCCCGCACGAAGTGCTGAACGCCAAATATCACGAAAAAGAGGCCGAGATTGTGGCGCAGGCTGGTAAGAAAGGCGCCGTCACCATTGCGACCAACATGGCCGGGCGCGGTACCGACATCATTCTGGGCGGCAACGCGGAATTTATGGCCAAGGCCGAAATGCGCCGGATGCAGATTCCGGAGGAGCTGATTTCGGAAGCGACGGGCTATTCCGAAACGGATGATGTGGATATTCTGTCGGCGCGGGCGACGTTCCGCGAGCTGAACGACAAATACCGCGCCCAGATCGCCGGGGAAGCCGACGAAGTGCGCGCGGCGGGCGGGCTGTTCATCATTGGTACCGAGCGTCACGAATCGCGCCGGATCGACAACCAGCTGCGCGGACGGTCCGGCCGGCAGGGCGACCCGGGCGAATCGCGGTTCTACCTGTCGCTGGAAGACGATTTGATGCGGCTGTTCGGCGGCGAACGGATTCAGGCGATGATGACGTCGCTGTCGATCGACGAAAATACGCCGATTGAAAGCAAGATGATTTCCAACCGCGTGGAGGCAGCGCAGAAAAAGCTGGAGGATCGAAACTTCGGCATCCGCAAGAGCGTGCTGCAATACGACGACGTGATGAACCGTCAGCGCGAAATTATTTACAAGCAGCGCAATCAGGTGCTGAACGGCGAGGATCTGCACGAACAAATCCGGAAGATGATTCTGGACAGCATCACCCACACGGTCAACCGCTATATGCCGGCCGCAACACACGAAAGCTGGTCGGTAGACGCGGTGCGCGACACCTACAAAGGCATTCTGACCACCGACGAGGACTTCCAATACACGGCCGATGCGCTGGAAGCGCTGGATCCGCAGCAGGTGATTGACGAGCTGTACAGCCGTGCGATGAAGATCCTGGACGCGCGCGAAGCGGAATACGGACCGCAGATTATGCGCGAACTGGAGCGCGTGGTGCTGCTGAAAAACGTGGATCGGCTGTGGATGGATCACATCGACGCGATGGAAGACCTGAAACGCGGGATTGGGCTGCGGTCGTACGCGCAGCACGACCCGGTGGTCGAATACCGGATCGAAGGGTTCGAAATGTTTGACGAAATGGTCAACGAAATCCGAACCGACACCGCACGGATGATCCTGACGGTGCGCATCCGCTCCGCGCAGGAAGCACCGAAGCGCGAGCAGGTCGCCAAACCCGCCGAATCTGCCGGGGACGGCACCGACGTGAAGCGCCCCGTCGTCCGCAAGCACGCCAAAGTCGGCCGGAACGACCCGTGCCCCTGCGGCAGCGGGTTGAAGTACAAAAAATGCTGCGGGCGGAATGAATAAACGCGCCGCACCCATCACTTAATTGATAAAACAGAAATAGCGAAATGGGCAAAAGATCGGCCGCGTGCGCTGTGCGCGGCCGAACGGATGCACGGTTCGCTATTTTTTTGTTGGCACTGCGGCGATGGAAATCCGGATCAACCCAAACTGTATGCTTGACTACAAACTGGGCGGAATTCTACGGGACGCAACGCCCGGCGAGTGGAGTCAAAATACGCCGTTCTCAGCGGTATTCCAGGGATATGAACTGTCCTATCAAACGCTGTATCCGGACGATACCGCATCTGCTTCTCCGACTGTAATGCTGTTGACTGCCAAACGCGGAGACGCCTGGTTTTCAATCTGCTATATGCTCGGCAAAGATGTCCCCGGCACAGATGATTGGCCGTCCGGCGCACAAATTTCAAAGATCAACGGAGCAGATGTGTGTCTGGCACAATATGACGACCACTTTTATGCCTCGTTCGGTCTGAACGGTCACACGGTATTGTTGGAAACCTGCAATATTGGGGAAAATGAGTTTGTTGCGCTCGTTCAAGATGTACTGTGTTTGTAAATCCGTGAGCAAAACTGAGTTATGCACAATCTATTTACACCAACCCCTGCAACCACCCCGCTCCCTTTCCGTACTATATAAATAAGCAGCCCCGCAATCGAAACGGAGGACGGCGCGAATGAACCAGGTCACGCAATACAAAATATTGTTGCTGTGCGCAGCATTGACGGCTGTCGCGCTGGTGTTGGCCGCGCTGCTGAGATAGGGAATCCTGAACCAACCGAACCCCGCCCCCGCTCGTTGAATCTGAGCGGGGGCGGGGTTCTGCGTGCGCATATGAGATAATGAGTCAGGAGGACGCTTGGGTGCGATGGGGATTGGGGTTCACGTTTCGACTTTATTGGGCAGGGTCGCACACCAGCGTGTCATTTTCCTCGCGCACGGGAATCAGCACCGGGACTTCCGACCGCGCCGGCGTCGGGGTGTTGGGTGCGTGAATGCACAAATACTTTGTTCCGTCGGAATCGGCAAAGATCATCCCGTGGCCGCCGTCGTACGAACCCATCGACCGGGTATACAGCCGCGGCTCCTGCTGCACCCAGGGACCTTCGATCCGGCCGGAGGCGCTGGCCGCCAGCCCGACGCAGTAGCCGTCGCCGTCGAAGTTCGACCACAGCATCAGCAACCGCCCGGTGCGCGTCGTGTACAGGAAGCATCCGTCCGTAACGCGGTGCCCGTGCGCCCACGCCGGGTCGTCGGCGCGGAACAGCTCCATCGGCACGGTGGTCAGGTGCGTCAGATCGTCCGACAGGCGTGCCGCCGCCATGCGGCCGATGCCGTCGTCGGTGCTGGTCCATTCGTGGACGAATACCAGCCACGGCGCGCCGTCGGAATCCACATACAGCGTGCCGTCGATGCAGTCCCAATCGCGCGGCGTCAGCGCGCCGCCGGTGATCTCGGCAAACGGACCTTCGGGAGAATCCGCACGGAAAATTGCGGAAATGCGATGCTGTGTTTCGTCGGAAAAATAGGTACCGAACAGATAGTATGCCCCGCGATAGCGGTGGACTTCCGGCGCCCAAAGGTTTTTCGCCGCGTGCGGCGGGCGCACATAAACCGGATCCAGCAGCGTCCACGTCCCGTCCAGTCGGCCGTCGGCGGCGCGGTAGCAGGCATAGGTGGTGTTGTTCCAATCGTTGTCCGGCGAAACGCCGGTGCCGTAAACATAATATGTGCCGTTCGCGGCCAGCAGAAACGGGTCGCGCAGCTTGGGGATGCGAAGTTCGATCATGGGAGCAGCCTCCAGTATATCGGGATTTGGATAGATTTTATTATAGCACAATCCCGTCCCGAACGCAAGGGCTTACCACGGCCACTGCGTAGCCAAAATCAGTACGGCGGCCGTCAATACCGCGCACAGCAAAATAATGCCGCCCCGCTCCATCCGATTCATCGCGCTGCCCTCCGTTTCGTTTGTCCGGCTGTTTTGAACTTGGTACGATCATGGTAATCTATTTAATGAGACGCGAAAAAAAACGGCATATGATGCAAAATATATGAACGAAGCGTGAATTCGTAAGAAAATATTCAAAAAATGCCGGACGGCCATCGGCCGCCCGGCGATTCTGGGGGGTTATGCCCAGTACATATTGGAATTCTGCTGCTCGAAAATCATCACGCGTTTGAGGAACGCGATGGCTTTTTCCAGACCCTCCTTCGGGGTCATCAGGCCGTCTTCGTGCTCGATCGACATCACATAGTCGTACCCGGTGCTGCGCAGTTCGCTGCAAATTGCGCGCCAGGTGTCTTCGCCGTGACCGTAGCCGACGGTACGGAACAGCCAGCTGCGCTCGTCCATTCTGTCGAAGCGGGTGGTGTCCAGCACGCCGTTGATCGCCGTGCGCGCCGGGTCGATGTAGGTGTCTTTCGCGTGGAAGTGGTAAATGGCGCCTTTCAGCTCGCGGATCGCCATCACCGGGTCGATGCCCTGCCAGAACAGGTGCGACGGGTCAAAGTTCGCGCCCAGGTTGGTGCCGCAGGCCTCGCGGATTTTCAGCATCGTCCGCGGGTTATACACGCAGAAGCCCGGATGCAGCTCGAAGCAGACCTTCACGCCGTGATCTTCGGCGAATTTGGCTTCTTTGCGCCAGTACGGAATCAGCTTTTCTTCCCACTGCCATTTCAGGATCTCCTGGTAGTCGGTCGGCCAGGTGCAGGTGACCCAGTTCGGGTATTTGGCGCCTTCGTGGTCGCCGGGGCAGCCGGAAAACGTCGTCACGCGGTCCACGCCGATTTTCTCGGCCAGCAGCACCGCCGCTTCGAACTGCTGATGATCCCACGATGCGATTTCTTTGTTCGGGTGCACGGCATTGCCGTGTACCGACAGGCAGGAAATCTGCATATCGTACTTTTTGATCGTTTCCATAAACTGGTCGATCAGCGCCGGGTTCTTCATGAACTCGACGGCGTTGGCGTGCGCCGTGCCGGGCGAACCGCCGCAGCCGATCTCCACTGCCTGCACGCCCAGCCCTTTGAGGTACTTGAGCGTTTCGTCCAGGGTCAGGTCGCCCAGGATCACTGTCAATACGCCTAATTTCATTGAGAAAACACACTCCTTGTCAAATATTTATGAAAACCGGGCGCAAAACGCCGGATTTCGACGATTTTCTGCAAGATATTGCGAATGATTTTTGCAAAACCCCTTGCAATTTCCGCACGATTTGCTATAATCTATGGTATCACTTCCGCATCTGCAAAAGAGAGGGATCGCCGCCATGGACGGACAATACGAAGCCAAACGGGACAACAAAACCAATCTGGAGATCTGGCCGACACTGCACAACGTCTGCAATCCGCATTTTCACAGCAGCATTGAGCTGACGTATGTACTGTCCGGCGAGTTCAAAACCGTCGTCAACGGCCGGACATATATCGTCGGGCCGGACACGCTTGTGATTTTTTCCAGCTACTGCACGCACGCCAACCTGCGGGACAAGCGTGCCAAAACGATCGTGATGACGATCCCGCCGGAGCTGATCGGCGCGGCCAGCGGCCGGATGAGCGGAAAAATCTTCCGCGAAGTGCTGGTTACGGACCCGGCGGTGTGCAGCGAAATTCTGGCCTGCATGAAGCGCCTAATCCGCCACAAGGCCGATGGGATGCTGGACACCTGCATTGCCAAAGGGTACGCGTACGTCATCATCGGGCTGCTGATCGACAAAGTGGGGCTGGTGGACATCAGCGCCAACAAAACCGACTTTTTCTTTAAGGATATCCTCGCGTACATTGAGGAAAACTATACGTCGCCGCTGTCGCTGGCGATGCTGTCGTCCAAGTTCGGGTACAGCAAGTACAGCTTTTCGCACCTGTTCAATTCGTATTTCAGCTGCACGCTGACCGACTACATCAACGCCCTGCGGGCGCGCTGCGCGGCCAATATGCTGCTGACCGAGGACCTGTCCATGACGGAAATTGCGATGCAGTCCGGGTTTGAAAGTCTGCGGACGTTTTACCGCGTGTTCAAGTCCACGTATCACTGCACGCCGTCGGTGTACAAGAAAAAGAAGCTGAGCGAATCCACGCTCTGATCTCATTTTACACCGTTTCGGCGAAAAAGTCTTGCCGGTTTTGCGGTTTATGGTGCCAAATGTTGCGATTCGGCTCGTTTTTTTGCCGCCTGGCGCAGCACATCGGGGGTATTGGGGAGCGTGCCGTCGATCACGCTGCGGCACAGCGCGCGCAGCGTCTCCCCCAGCGCACTGCCGCGCAGTCCCAGCGCCGCCAGCGACCGGCCGTCGATCGCGAGCTGGTCGAGCCGCCAGCAGTCGCCGCGGTTCAGCACGATTTGAGTGGTTTGTTCCAGCGCGGCGCGCGCCGACGGCGGGAACATCCGCAGATAGTCGCGCCAGCCGTCCGCCCCGTACGCGGCCAATCCGCGCCGGACGTCCGCGTCGGTCGCCGGCGGCAGCGTCTCCGGCGCGCCGGCCAGCATGGACACCCGAAGCTGATCGGCGCGCGACGCCCGCAGATCCCGCATGGCCTGTGCGGCGTCGCTGCCCCGCAGCAGAATCGCCATCCGCCCGGCGAAATCCGGCGATGCCTGCGCCATTCGATCGACGCGCGCTGCCCATCCGGCCGCCGTTTGGCCTGCCGGGAGCACCTGCGCGGCGACGTCCGGGTATTCGCGCAGCACCTGCGCAGCGCCGCGGCCGCAAATCAGCTTCTGCCACTCGGCGTACCGCCGCTCTACTGCAACGGCGCGCAGCGCGGCCGCCTGTGCATGCACCTGCGCCGCCGTATCGGGATCGATGGCGAACCCCAGCACCGACGCGAACCGCAGCGCCCGCAGAATCCGCAGCGCGTCTTCGTCGAACCGGCGCGCCGGGTCGCCGACGCAGCGGACGGTTTGCCGCGCCAGATCCGCCTGCCCGCCGAACGGATCCACGACGCCCGTCTCCGGCGCGTACGCCATGGCGTTGATCGTGAAATCCCGCCGTGCGAGGTCGGCTTTCAGGTTCGCCGTGAACTGCACGCCGTCCGGGTGGCGGTGGTCGGAATATGCGCCGTCCACGCGGTACGTCGTGATCTCGATCGGCATTGCGTCGATCACCACCATCACCGTTCCGTGCGCGATGCCGGTTTCGATCACGGGGTATGCGGCGAACAGCCGCTCCGTCTCCGCCGGCAGCGCGTTGGTGGTCATGTCCCAGTCGTGCGGCGTCCGGCCGAGCAGCACATCCCGGACACATCCGCCGACCGCATATGCTTCGTATCCGCCGCCGCGCAGGATTCGGGCGGCCGTTTGCACCGGTTCCGGAAGCTGCATCTGTCTGCACCGCCTTTTGCGAAAAATGATTCTAATTTGATTATATCATATTTTTGCGCGGCTGTACAGGCTTTTTGAAGGAAAAAGTAAAAGTGAATAGTGAAGAAGTATGGCAGCGTGCGCCTGCGGCGCACAAAATATATTTGCGTGTGCCTGCGGCACACGCCACAACACTTCTTCACTCTTCACTATTCCCTTTTACCTAAAATTCCACCACCTGCACCGCGTGATACGCCGCCAATGCGGCTGCTGTCTCCCCCGGCTGCGGGTCGAACAGCAGGCACAGCTCGGCCCGGTACGCCCGCGCCGCGTGCGCCATCTCCCGCACATACGGGATCAGGTCGCTGCCGTCGCTGCGATGCACGCCGAACAGAATCACCGGGCGCTCCGTCCCGCGCGTCAGCCGGCAAATGCGCGCCAGCTGCGCCGTCGCCTGCGCCCCGTCGCGCGCGCATACCACCACCGGATCTACGGTCATTTGCGCTCATCTCCCCTCGATTGCAAAAAACGCTCGGCTTCTCAGTATACCAGTTTGGAAAGTCGGATATTGTCAAATATTCGATCCGTTTTGATTTTTCCGAAAGGAGTTGGATTCCGATGAATGCTTTTCCGTTCTGCTGCGCCGCGTTCGACATGGACGGCACGCTGCTCGACTCGATGGCTTTTTGGCGCGAGGCCGCCGTGGAATATCTGCGGGCGCACAGGCTGCGCGAATCTGCCGACGAGCTGCGCGACCGGCTGCGCCGGATGACGTCGCGCGCCAGCATGGATTTTATCCGCCCCATTTGCGAAGCGGCGCACATCCCGCCGATGGAACGCGCGGATCTGATGCGTCACCTGGAAAATTGCTACCGCACGCGCGCGGCCGCAAAGCCGGGCATTCCGGCGTATCTGAACCGGCTACGCGCCGCCGGAATTCCGATGTGCGTGGCCACCGCCACGCCGGAGCCGCTCGCGCACATCGCGCTGCAAACGGCCGGAATCGACGGATATTTTGCGTTTGTCGCTTCGTCGGACACGACGCCGGGCGGCAAGGAAAATCCGGCGTTTTTCACCGATGTTGCCGCCCGGTTTGGCGTCCCGCCGACGCAGATGGCGATGGTGGAGGACGCGCTGTACAGTATGCGCACCGCGCACGCCGTCGGGTGCTACTGCATCGGCGCGGCGGAGGATGTGCCTGCCGATACGCACGCGGCGCTGCGCGCGATCTGCGATGAATTTTACGATTTTTCGGTCAGCCCGCCGATTTTGATGTAAGAAAAAACGCCGCTGCGGCATCGGAGCCGGGTCGGCGTTTTTTCGGTCATTGCCCCTAATCGCGCGAACTTGCGTTCGATTCCGAGGGCAGTAGATTTTCTTTTCCCATCGCAGCCAGCGGCTCGATCCATTTGCCGTCCCGCTGCACCTGAATGTGCAGGTGCGCGTCCTCCACCGTTTCGGACGGGATGTCTTTCAGAATCCCGACCACCTGGCCGCACCGCACCGTGTCGCCCGCTTTCACCGACGGATTGCTGCCCAGCCCGCAGTAGTACACGTCCAGGTCGCCGTGGCGGATCACCAGCACGCCGCCGAGCATCACGTCCTCGGTAAACGATTGCACCGTCCCGTCGCCAATCGCCATCACGCTGCACCCGGCCGTCGCGGCGATATCAATGCCGTTGTGCGCGCGCCAGTCGCCGAATGTCCGCGAGTACACCGACTGCCCGAACGGTTTTTGGATTTCGCCGTTCACCGGCAGGATATACGTGGTCGCCGTGACCGGTGCGGCCGACGACGGGGCTGGTTTGGATTCCGACTTGGATTCGGGTTTGGATTCCGACTTGGATTCGGGTTTGGATTCCGGCTTCGACGCCGGTTTGGATTCCGGTTTGGACGCCGGTTTGGACGCGGGCGCGGCGCTGGACGTCTGCGCGCTCGACGCCGGCTCGCTGGCCGGCACCCCGCTGACGTCCCGGTTCACCTGCTGCACTGAGGACGGCGCAACCGACGCGCTGCGCCGCAGGTCCATCACACTGTCAAACGTCGTCCACGCCGACGCGCCGATCGCCGTCAGGCACACCGCCAGCGCGATGTAAAACCCGACGCTTTGCGGTTTTTTGCCGCTGGATTGCTTTTGAAATCGAAACATTGCTTTTGCACCTCCGCGGGTATTGTTGCCGCTGCGGCGGCAGAATATGCGCGGGGGCAAGATTATTTTATGCGGCGGCGGTGCGGAACAGAACGCGGTTGACTTTTGGGCCGGAATCGCGTATAATAAAAGCGGCGAAATCCAAAAAAGGAGCGGATGCATATGAAAGTGGAAATGACGTTTGACGATGCGGCCATCGAAGCCCTGGGGCACCAGCGGGCCGACGTTGCCCGCACGCTGCAATCTGCCTTCGGCCGGCGCGGGCTGCGCTGCACGTCCGACGGCGAGGTGCTGACGTTTGCGGACGCGGGGCATGAGGGGGATTATGCGCAGATGTGGCGGGTTATTTTTGCGCTGCTCCGGTCCGATTGGTTCATCGCCTGCGCGAAGTCCTGCACATTTTTTGACGACGACGACAGCGAAGAGGATGTGCTGTCGCAGGCATGGAAGGTGCGGCGGCGGATGGCATGATGGGACACGGATACCGAAAACAGATCACCTTTGATCTGAGCCAAAAAGCGTTGGCCGCGCATTATCCGCGGCCAACGTCCACAGCGAACCCCAAATTTTATAAAAAAGCGTACGCTGATATCAGTCGGTTCCTGAAACAGAACGGGTTTGCGCATCGGCAATTTTCCGTTTACACTTCGACCGGAAAGATGACAAACACCGATATCAACCTGCTCATGGAAGACCTTGTGATGGCGCTGCCCTGGTTTCCGCAATGCGTTACCCAGATTGATGTCACCAACATTGGGCCGCAGCACAGCCTGCTGGACATCACCCAAAGAGAGACTGCCACGCAAAACGCGCCGCCCGCCGAAGTTTTGCTCGGCTGAACCCCAAAAAATCCCCCGCGTCCGCAGCATCCATGCCGCGCACGCGGGGGATTTTTGGGTTTACCGGTTAAAAACCATCTTCCAGATCCCGTGCAATGCATCCATCACGGCGGAAAAACCGTTCTTTTGGGATGCGCGGCGGCGCAGCTTCTTCGGCACCGCTGCACGGTCGGCCTGGGCGCAGTCCGCCTGGTACAGCTGCGACAATTCCAGCAGCTTGTCGCACACCGTCCGGATATTGGCGCGGTAATCGAGCACCTCGTACTTTTGGGCCGGGCGGGATGCGCTTTCCAGCGCCTCCTGCACACGCGCCATTTCATCGTCCGGCACAGCGGCCGGGCAGGATTCGATCCGGTTGAGGATGAACGTCCCCAGCATATCGGACCGCAGCACGCGCGGCGCTTCGCCGCCGCTTTCGTCCGCCACGCTGACATTGTTGTTCGCGATGGCGATCACCGGGACAATCGGCAGCGCCGTCCCCACGGCGCGCTGCAAAAACTGCTGCATCACGAACACATGGTCGGAAATCTGCTTGCTGGGGTTAGGCGACACGACGATCGTTTTGCGCTTCGTCGGATTATATACCGTCCACCGGCCGTCAGCGGCGATGCGCAGCACGTCGCCTTTGCCGCCGTAGTTTTTGGTTTCGACCAGAAACATCGCCCGGTTCGTCAGCACCACCGCGTCGCTCTCGGCGGAAAATCGGCGCTTGCCTTTGCCTTCTTCGAGCAGTACATTGTACAGCACAGGATAGCGCATTTCGACCGACCGCAGCGCATATGCGGTGTTGCGCTCCCCCGCCATGCCTTTTTGGAGGTTGCTGTACACGCGGTTGAAATGGTTGAGCTGCCGTTCCAGCAGCCGGAGCAGATTGGCAAATGTATCCGGATATCCCGACGGCACCCGCCGCGCACGGTTGCCGCCGTCTGCGCCCGCATCGCGCAGCGTGTCGAACGCGTGCGTGTCCAGCGTCACCCAGCCGTTGGGCGACATCGTCGCCGTGATCCCGCACTGGGTCAGCAGGTCAAGTGTTTGGGTAATGGCCTCGTGCTGCGCGCGCAGGAATGCGATGCACTCGCGGTTGTCCAGCGCGCACCGCTTGTTCGGCAGCGGGATGTACCCGAATTCGCCTTTGACTTTGGGGTAAACGGGGCGAACCCGCACTGCGCAGCGCCCTTTCCGGTTTTCGGATGGAACGAACGTCACTTTTTTACCAATTTCCGGTTCAAACGGCGTTTCCATTGCCGTTTGGTGAAAGAAATACGTCAGACTGCCGCAGCGAATAAACCCATACCGTTTTTCCGGGATATAGGTTTGGATGGTTCCGGACAGGAATGCGCTGTGTTTTTCGGTTTCCATGAGCGAACCCGATGCTCCTTCTCTGCGTACAAAATAGGGGGACGGTTATTTCCGGATGAACAGCACGCCGAGCGTATTCGGCCCGCAGTGCGTGCAGACGGTGCAGTTGGCGTGCGTTTCGAGGATTTCATCGAAATGCATACACTGCTCGATGGCGCAGCGCGCCGCTTCCACGTCCGCCGGGTCGGTCATCCCGGAATGCGTGATGAAAATGCGCGAGGTGTCGATATCGGTGCGGTTTTCCAGCCGCTGGCGGACGTAGTTTTTCACGCACGACGTCAGGTCGCCGCGGAATTTTTTGCCGACGGACATTTTGCCGTCGATCACTTCGATGCACGGTTTCAGCCGCAGCACGTTGGCGCCCAGCGCCGCCACGCCGGAGCAGCGGCCGCCTTTCCACAGGAATTCGAGCGTGTTGATGATGAAGCTGGCCTCCACTTTGGCCGGAAGCGCCGCCAGCCGCTGAATCAGTTCTTCCGTGGGGACACCCTGCGCCGCCCACTCCGCCGCGCGCAGCACTTGCAGGCCGACACCGGTGGACAGGTTCCGCGAATCTACGATGTACACGCCGCGCATCCCCTCCGCCGCCAGGCAGGCATTGGTATAGGATGCGGAAAAATCGGAGCTGATTGTGAAGCAGATCACGTCGTACCCCTGCGCCGTCCACTTCTGAAATTCGTTTTGAAAATCCACCGGTGTGGGCGCAGCCGTTTTGGGCAGCGCTTTGTGCTGCGTGTAGTACGCATACAGCCGGTCCGGCTGGATCGTGACGCCGTCCAGGAACGATTCGGTCCCGAGGGTGACCGTCAGCGGTACGATCGAAATCCCGTACTGCTCGCAAAGCGCGGGGGTCAGGTCGCTGGTGCTGTCTGAAATAATTTTAATCTTCTGACTCATTCCAAAATTCTCCTCTGTTTTTGCAAAGCGCTAACATTTTTATTATAATACATTTTCAGCAGAATTGCAAGCGAATTCCGCCAAGTTTCGAAAAGTTTGTAGGGTTGCCTATATTTGATAGATTCGTTTTGTGCAATAGTGAAATTCATAAAATAAAAGCAATTTTTTTGAAAATATCTATTGACATTCGCATGATGATGTGGTATGATATAGATGCAATCAAGGAAGAGAGAAAACGAAAAACGCCGAAAGGAGGAGAGTCCAGTGAACAAGGAAGAAGGGTCGCAGCAGACGTCCGGAAAATAACGCGGGGTTCGCGCGAAGCCGAATGGCGGCTTTCAAGCACCCGATCCAGTCGGGATATTTGAATTTCCGGAACAAATGCAGTGCGGCCAGGACCGTACAATTGAATAGATCGAGTTATCCATCATTTTTACGTTTGCAGAAAGAGGTGAGTCCGAAATTCCGGTAAGTTTCGGTACCCCCATCTTATTCCGAAAGGCATGAGTCCAATGGGCTAAGTAAGTTTGTATCCTCAGCGAGATGTTCCCCGATTTTGTTCGGTTCCCCCCAAACACCGTCAGGAGTTTTCCGGAGAAGCGCACGGGGCGCACCCTCCGTTCAGAATAAAACAACAGGATTCCCAAATTCAACGGAAAGGCTGAGTCCAATGATTTGATTTGCTTCGCCTGTGCAGCCGCACCGGCACGATTCCATCGCACAGAAGCATAGAAATGCATCGATATCTGACAGGAGTGAGTCCAAAATACAGGTTGTTGTTCGTCCGGCAGGTCCCGCCGGGGCTTGCAAAACCAACCATTGACTTTTGAGCTGAGTCCAAAGCTCAAGCAGAAAGGCTGAGTCCCATGTTTTGAGCAGAACCGTTTTGGCACGGTTTCTTCGATATCCGCAATTGACACATTGAGCATTTGACAGGAGTTGAGTCCAAAGTACAGGGTACTGTTCGTCCGGCAAGTTCCGCCGGGGGCTTGCAAAACCAACCACGAATCTGATTGGGAGGCAGTCCAATGATTTTGACTGATTGTCCGCCGGTTCACGCCGCCGCCGATCCCGAAAATCGGCGGTAAGTACCCGGAAAATGTGAACCGCATTTTCAGAAAGCGATTTTTTACTTTTTCACTTCGACGGGTAAAGCCCGTCATGGCGCTCCATTCAATAATCATCAGCAGCGTCCGCATCGCAAGGTGCGGACGCTTTTTTCTTGCAATTGGGCAAACCATGCGAAAACGATCAGATTCCTGCCCAAAACCGATCGGTTTCGCATGGAAGTCGATCGGTTTCGCCGGGACAGACGGCCGAAAATCTGGTATAATATAAAAAACGATCTTGGAAAAGGAGTGTCTGGAACTATGGCAACACTTTCGATGGCCGAGTACCGCGACAAAGTCCGCGGATGCTGGCTGGGCAAAAACATCGGCGGCACGCTGGGCGCACCGTTTGAGGGCAGCAACCGCGCGGTGGATCTTGACTTTTACACCACCGATCTGTCGGCCGGTGCGCTGCCGAACGACGACCTTGACTTACAGCTGGCATGGTTGTGCGCGGCGGAACGGTACCAAACGGGCGTCAACGCCAAAATCCTGGCGGAATACTGGATCACGGCGATCGTTCCGAACTGGGCGGAGTACGGTGTCGGCAAGTGCAATCTGCGGCTGGGGCTGGAACCGCCGCTGTCCGGCGCGTACTGCAACGCGTTCAAAGACTCCAACGGTGCGTGGATCCGCAGCGAGCTGTGGGCGTGTCTGATGCCGGGGCACCCGGAACTGGCGGTGAAATACGCGTACGAGGACGCGAGCGTGGATCATGCCGACGAAGGCGTGTACGCCGAAGTATTCACCGCGGCGCTCGAAAGCGCGGCATTCGTCTGCGGCGACCCGGAAACGCTGATCGACATCGGCCTGTCGTACATTCCGGCGGACTGCGGCGTCGCCAAAGCGGTACGCATCGCGCAGCAGTGCCATGCCGAGCGCATGACGTGGAAGCAGGCGCGCATCCGGCTGCTCAGCGAAATCCCCGGCTCGTTCGGCCGCCAGACCGGCAAACCGTCGGCGGACAACCTGCCGCTGGGTCCGTGGGGGTACGACGCGCCGAGCAACATCGGCATTGTGGTGATCGGGTGGCTGTTCGGCGAAAGCGACTTTGGGCGCAGCATCTGCATCGCTGCCGGATGCGGCGAAGACGGCGACTGCACCACCGCCACGCTGGGCGCGATGCTGGGCATCCTCCGCGGCGCTGCCAATCTGCCGGAGCAGTGGGTCGCGCCCGTCGGCGACACCATCGCAACCTGCTCGCTGAACACAAAAACGTCGTTTATTGATATCCCGAAAGATATTCCCGAGCTGACGCAGCGCACCTGCCGGCTGATGCCGGCATTTATGGTCGGGCAGTTCGATCCGTTCGCCGTCGGCGCAGAGCTGACGCTGCTGGACGCGGATCAGATGGCCGACCGGCCGCGCGGGCCGTTCCACCTCCGGTCGTACTGCTTCAAAGATTACTACCCCGTGTGCGCCGAAACGTTCACCGGCGAAAACCCGATTATGAAAATCCAGGTCAGCGCGCTCGACGGCGTGAGCCTGCAATCCGGCGCCACGGCGCGGCTGCATCTGCACGCGGAAAACGTCTCCGGATTTGTCGGCGCGCAGCTGTGGCTGGAACTGCGGTGGATGCTGCCGGAGGACTGGACGATCAGCGGCGGCACACAGCAGGCGATTTTCCTGAACCAGTATCACTGCGGCAGCGGCAATGCCGAAGCGGAATTCACCGTCACGGCCGGGCTGTTCCGCGAACCGGTGCAGACCGTCCTGCTGGAAGTCCGCGCCCACGACCGCCCCGGGCGGATCTATATCCCGGTGCAGTTTGTGTGCAGCGCAAACTGAAAACCGGTATCTTTCCCGCATTCCCTCGGAGCAAAACTTTTCCGTCCGCACGCCAAAAAAAGCCGGCCGATGCACGCGCACCGACCGGCTTTTGCTTTACATCCCCTGCAGGAACCGATCCACGACCAGCTGCCGGAATTTGGGGCTTAGCGACGCAAAATACGCCGTAAATCCCGTGACGCGCACCACCAAATCGGGGTGCAGCGACGGATCTTTGTTCGCTTCGAGCAGCTTTTGGCCGTCGAGCACATTGATGTTAATCAGCGTGCCGCCCAGGCGGAAATGCGTCCGGATCAGCTCCAGCACGCGGTCTACGCCGCCTTCCTGGATGGTGATCTGCGGGTCAAACTCCAGCTGGAGCGGTGCGGTGTTGCCGTATCCGCACTGCACCGCCGCAATCCCGCTGGACTGTGCCGTAACCGCGCCGTCCTGCCGGAAGCCGGGGTTCGGGTTTGCGCCGTGCGAAATCGGCTCCCCGCTGCGGCGGCCATTGGGCGTCGCGCCGACGACCGACCCGTATTCGATCGATCGCGCCCACGAAAACCAGCCCGGCACCAGCTGGCGTCCTTTCGGCATTTGCTGCGCGCGCACCGTGCGCACCCACACATCGGTCAGCTTTTTCGCCCATGCATCGGAGATCGTTCCGCCGCCGCAGTACCGCGGCGCCGATTTCATCATCGCGCGGATGCGTTCGTCGGCAAAGTCGCTGTCCATCGCGTCGTACAGCTGATCCCACGTCAGGCGGTGCTCCTGCTCCACGCGGCACTGGATTGCGCCGAACGAATCGGCGACTACGGCCAGCCCCGCGCCGTCCACCCCGACGGTGAACAGCTCCGCGGCCTGCGACGCGTCCAGTCCTTCTTCGATCGTGTGGTGCATCATCAGGTTCATAATCAGCTCCGGCGTCACCTGCCACACGTGATCCAAATGCAGGTTCACGCCCGCCGCCGTCACTTCCACCGCTTTTTTCAGGTGCGTTTGGAACAGTTCAAACAGCCGGTCGGTGGATTTGTCTGCCTCGCCGCGCAGATCGATCAGCGCCTGCTCCATCACTTTGGCGACGTTGACTTTGACGGTGTCGTTCATCGGGAATTCGCGGCCGGGCACGCACATCCAGTTGCACCCCACCGCAATGCGTTCGCGCGCCGTCTGCTTGTCGGCGCCGGTGCGCATATAGCCTTCGGCCAGCGTTTTGTCGTTGCAGAAGCGCGGCCAGCCGTTTTTGTTTTTGAACAGGTAGTACACCGCTTTGCGCAGGAATTCCGGGTCGCAGTTTTCGTGCACGCGCACGGTGATGTTGCAGGAAATATTCAGCGAATCGGCCGCGTCCAAAATCAGGTACGACAGGTGATTCGTCATGTCGCGGTCGTTGGCATCGACGCCGGACACCTGGTAGTAGTGCGGGTCAATCAGCAGCAGGTTCGCGATCAGGAATTTGGCCGTCTCGTCGTCCAAAATCCCGGCCTTCACGTCCGCTTCGTAATACGGCAGCAGCAGCGTGTCCAGCTGGAACCCGGCGCCGTCGCGCGTGTAAACGCGCGCGCAGCAGTTGAAAAACCCGACCCACTGGCACGCTTCGCGGAACGTCTGCGGCGCGCCCAGCTTCACGCGCTCGCACGTTTCCAGCATTTGCTGCAAATTCTCTTTCAGCTCCGGCCGCGTTTCAGCGGGAATCATTTCCCGGATGCGGTCGATGTGCCGCTGGACGAAGTCGATCATCGCGCGGACGCAGCGTTCCTCGGCGTTGTAAAAATCGGCCTTGTCGGGGTGAATTGCGCGGTATTTTTCAATTTTCTCCAAAAAACCGCCGAACCCCAGCGCCAGCCCGATCCGGTAGTCGCACGCAAAGTGCGCGTCGCCGTCGATGCCGGTGGTGATGTTGTACTTTTTTTGCAGCGGCTTCAGCTCGTCGTACGGGAAGTGCTTTTCGTCCCACCGCTTGCTCCACTGCGCCGTCGCGCCGTGCGCAACGAAGTCGCGAATCTTCGGGTTTTTCTTCATCCAGTCCGGCATATAGTGAATGTCGCCGCGGTAATTGACGAGCATATCGCGCCAGCGGCCGCACAGCATCTCCATCGGGTCCACATACGGTTCGTGCGCGTTCATCACGCGGACGAAGTTTTCGCTCATCCCGTCGAACCCGTAAAAGCTGCCGTTTTCGCTGTTGTACCACGGCTCCACATAGTACCCCTCCGGCAGCGGCACGGTGCCGAAGTCGTCGAGGTCGGTGTATCCGTTTTGCGCGCGCTTGGCGAGCGTATGCGCGATTTTGGTGCGGCGCATCTCCGCCAGGCGGTCAGCGTAAGAAAGCATAGGTATTCCACTCCTTCATGATGTCTTTGGGCGGCACGGTAAACGGCGCGGGCGGCTGCCCCATCGCCGCGCGCTTGGCGTCGCCCAGCGGGTGATACGGCAGCAGCTCGTACTGCCGCACGCTGCGCAGCCCGGCGGCAAATTCCGCAATCTGCGGAATCCCTTGGTCAATCTCCGGGATCACCGGCGTACGGATCACCATCGGGATGCCGAGCGCATCGGCGCGGCGCAGATTTTCTTTGATCGGTTCGTTCGGCACGCCGGTGTACTGCCGGTGCGTGTCGGAATCCCAGATTTTGAGGTCGGCCATAATCCAGTCCATCCGGCGCAGGATCTCCGCGTCGAACCGCAGCATAGACGTTTCAATCGCCGTGCGGATCCCGGCGGCGCGGCACGCATCGGCCGCTTCCGCCAGGAACGCCGGCTGCATCATCGGTTCGCCGCCGGAAAACGTCACGCCGCCGTCCGCGCCGTAGTACGGGCGGTCGCCGTCCAGCTCTGCCAGCAGCTGCGGCACGGTCAGTTCCCGTCCGCACGTCACCCGCGCACCGGAAAAGCACCCTTCGGCGCAGTGACCGCAGTGAATGCATTTTTCCGCGTAAAACAGCTCCTCCGGCGCGGGGTCAATGCACTCCGGGTTGTGGCACCACGCGCAGTGCAGCGGGCAGCCTTTGAAAAAGACGGTGGTGCGGATGCCCGGCCCGTCGTGCAGGCTGCACCGCTGGATATCGGCGATCATTCCGCGCGCGCTCACCGCGCCACTTCCTCTTCGCGCCAGCTTTTGCCGGAACGAACAATCGCATCGAGGATCCCCATGACCTCCATGTTGCGATCCAGGGTGATCGTTTCGTCAATCGGCGCGCCGTCGAGCTTGTGGGCAGCGTAGTGCCACGCGATGTTCTTCATGTTGTCCGGCACCGTCACCGGCGGGACTTCGAGCGCATTGCCGTAAATATCGAGCGCTTTCACGCGCGGCGCGCCTTCGTCGTTGCGGGTGCAGTACAGCACGCCGTCGCGCCCTGTGATCACCGGCCCGGCGGGCATAAAGCCGTTCGGCGCCGTCCATGTGCCTTCGATCACGCTGTACGACTTCGGGTAGCGGATGATCGCCGCCACATTGTCGGCCGCGTCGCAGTACGGCGTGTTCAGGTTCGCGCCGTAAGCGTACACCGCCTGCGCCTGCTCATGCTTGTGGAACAGCCGGCTGTACATACTGCCGTAGCACCCGATGTCCAGGAACGCGCCGCCGCCTTTGTTCGCTTGGTACCACCAGGTGGACGCGCGCTGCGCGTCGGTCATTTCTTCGGCCGCTGCATCGACGCCGCGGTGGCGCGCGCCTTTGCCCAGCGGGCCGGTGTGGCCGTTGACGTAGTACATTTTCAGGATGTCGCCGACGATCCCGCTTTCCATCGCGTGCCGCATCTGAATCATATACGGCCGCCAGGTGGTCGGCCAGTTGACGAAGATTTCCACGCCGTATTGCTCGGCCGCCGCACGGATGCGGCGTGCGCCGTCGTAGGTGGTCGCAATCGGCTTTTCGACGGAGATGGTGATCCCGCGCTTCGCGCATTCTTCCACCACGTCCGGCTTGCGGAAGTTTTCCGTCAGGATAAACGCAATGTCCGGTGCGAGCGCGTCGAGCATTTGCTTGTAATCTTCAAACACCGGGACGGCAAACGTGTCCGCCACGTGTTTCAGGTTCCACGCGCGGGTGTAGCGCGCCTGGGTCTGCTCCGGCAGCTCCGGCGCAATATCGGCACAGCCGATCAGCTGAAATTCCGGCTGCTCGTGAATGTACTGGGCAATTTCGTTGACGTGCATATGGGCGAACCCGATCAAAACCGCACGAATCATATGTTTTTGCGCCTCCCGTCGCTTATTTGCTGTAATGTACCAGATCCTCGGCGCGCACTTCGCGGCCCAGCTCTGCCGAGCGGTAGAAGCATTCGATCGCCTTGGTCACTTCCAGGTTCTGCGCCTTACGGATCAGGTATTCGGCCTTGCCGTCGAGCGTATCCATAATATTGCGGTACATATACCGGTGCTGCTCAAACGGTACGCCTTTGTACTTGCCGTTGTCGAACCATTTGAGCGCGGTTTCGCCTTGGAACCGGCCGACGTTCTGGTACAGCTTTTCGCCGTTGACGGACAGGCCGCCCTTGTCGCCGCAGATCACCATGTCCAGGTTGGTAGTCGGCAGGTTGACCGCCCAGGTGAATTTGAAGTTGACGGTCATCCCGTTGCTCAAGCGCATGAACCCGTTGGAGAAATCCTCCACGTTGAATTCGTGATAATCGTACGGCCGGGGCGTGAACGTACCGGCATACGCGCCGCTTTCGCGGATATCGAGCAGGATATCCTGTCCCTGGTTGGCGATTTTGGTCACGGCGCTGCCGGACACGCTGACCACTTTGGGGTCGCCGACGATCCACAGCAGCGAGTCGATCAGATGCACGCCCAAATCGCAGAACGGGCCGCCGAAGTTGTGCTCTTTCATGTGGAACATGCCCCACGTCGGGATGCCGATGCGGCGGATGAATTCAATGTCGGAAAAATAGATGTCGCCCAGTTCCCCGGCGTCCACCAGTTCCTTCGACCGCTGCATATAATTGCGCCAGCGCATACACTGGCACGGGAACAGGTGATGCCCGGTTTCTTCGGCCACCGCCCACATCTCCTCGGCGTCGCGCAGCGACACGGCAATCGGCTTTTCGCACGCGACGTCCGCGCCGGCGCGCAGCGCGGCAATGGTCCATTTTTTGTGATACATATTCGGCGTACACACCGCCACGAAGTCCGGTTTCAGCTCGTCCAGCATTTGCTGCGGATCCAGGTACCACTTCGGCACGTTGTGGCGCTCAGCCGTTTCGCGGGCGGCCTGCTCGCGGATATCCGCGACGCCGACCACTTCGACCTCGCCCTGCTCCCGCAGGATATTCAGCGCCGGGAAGTGCGCGCTGTTGGCGATCATACCGCATCCGATGACGGCGACTCTGCGTTTACTCATAATAAATTCCGCCTTTCTCAAGCCTGGTTTTGATTTTATTTTTTATAAATATAATGTAGAGTTATTTGCCCGCATGGCGCACCGTCTCCACGGTACGTCCGGTGTTCGCCGATTCGCGCCCGGCGTCCAGCGCCGCCAGCACCGACACATTGCGTTCCGCGTCCAGCAGCGGATGCAGCGGCGTGCCGCGCGTCAGGTGATCGATCACGTTCCGCGCCAGGTTCAGCTCCGGCGTTTTCGCGCCGCAGTCGATCACTTCGGTGGGCGGCACATGCCCGTGCGCGCGGCCGGTGTACAGCTTCAGCAGCGTAGAATGCCGGTCGCACACGATGGTGCCTTCGGTGCCGTGGACGATCGGGCCGGACGGCACTTCGCCGCAGTTGTATGTGCTCCACGAGCCTTCCAGCAGCCCGACCCCGTCGCCGAAGTCCAGCAGCATGGCGGAAAAGTCCTCCACGTCAAACCCCGGCAGGTTGAAATTTTTGCGGATGCCGCTCACGCGGTCGGCCTGTTTGCCGAAAAACCACGTCGTCAGCGCTGCGCCGTAGCACGCGTAGTCCAGCAGCGACCCGCCGCCGCGGTCGTGGTGATACCACCATGTGGTGTCCAGGAATTCCGCCGGGGGCAGCTGGCCGTCTTTGCTGTACGAATACGGCCCCCACGTCGCCGGGCTGCGGTACGTCACGCGCATCACGCGGCCGACGCGGCCTTCGTCCACCAGTTTTTTCGCCATATTGAACGCCGGGAACCACGCGATCGGCCAGTTGACCGCCAGCATGGTGCCGTTCGCTTTGGCGCAGTCCGCCATGCGAATCGCGTCGGCGACGGATTCTGCCATCGGCTTTTCGACCATCGTCGCGATTTTGCGGCCGAGCGTCTCGCACGCGATGTCGGCGTGGGCTTTGTTGTCGCTGGACACCAGCGCCAGGTCGGGCTGCAAGTCCAGCAGCGCGCGGTAGTCCGCGAAATGCGGCACGGTGCGCATGGCTTCTTCGCCCAGGTTGGTTTTGGCCTTCTGCTCCGGATCCTGCCGGTCATACGGCGGGACGTCGGCGTAGCCGATCAGCTCGATCTCGTCCGGGAATTCGGCGCACGCGCGGTAAAACCCGACGGCGTGCGGATGCGATGTGCCCAGCAGGGCAACGCGCAGTTTTTTCATCGTTCAAATGCTCCTTTCGCAATCTCAGAACGTGGTTTCCAGCGGCAGCGTCGCGCCGGAGGAAATCGCTTCCGGAATTTTGCTCATGATCTCGACCAAATGGCGCGCGTGCTCCGCCGGCAGCTGCAGCGGTTCGCCGGTTTCGATCCCGTGGATCAGGTCGCCCAGCACGCAGCACTGGCTGTTGAGCGGCGTTTCGCGCGTTTCCCAGTCAAACGGCGTCACCCAGCCGCGGATGCCGCGTTCGGGGCAGTCCATATACACGTCCGGCTTGGGGTTGGTCATATACGGTTTGGTGAACGCGATGGTGCCCTGGTCGCCGAAAATTTCGATCTGCGGCGCTTTGGACGCTTTCTGCGAAAATCCGCTGTCCACCAGCGCCATCCGCCCGTCGCCGAACGTCAGCGTAATCAGGTACTGATCGGGGATTTTGTCGGACGCAATCGGCTTGCCGTTGAATGCGCCGGAGCGCACCGTGCGGTGCGGCGTCGATACAATCGCCGTGCAGGCGACCGTTTTGGCCGGGCCGAGCAGCGTAGTGACGATTTGCAGCCCGTGGACGCCCATATCCACCAGCGCGCCCGCGCCATCTTCGTAAAACCAGGTGGGGTCGGCGTCGCGGTACTGGAAGTATTCCGGCCCGCCGTGCGACATATTGCACTTCACATAGTACGGGCGGCCGATGGTGCCGTCGCGCATCCACTGCTTGGCCATGTGGATATCGTACCGCATCGGGTGAACCGGTGCGCACGCAAACCGCACGCCTTTGGCTTTGGCCAGTTCAATCTGCTCGGTCAGCATCGCGACCGTCGGCGCGGCCGGTTTTTGCGACACCAAGTGCTTGCCCGCGCCCAGCACCGCCATGTTGATCTCGTGGTGCGCCTGAATCGATGCCGCGTCAATCGCGATGTCAAAGTCGCACTGCTCGATCAGCTCGTACACATTGTGGTACGCATGCGGAATGTGAAATTTTTCGCACGCCTGCTGCGCGCGCTCAAAAATGATATCCACCGCCGCGACGCATTCCGCTTTCGCGCCGACCAGCTCCGCTTCTTTTGCGATATTGGGCAGGTATTGGCCGTTGGCAAACATCCCGCAGCCCACAACTGCAACGCGCCAAACTTTCTGTTCCATTTGCATTTGCATCCTTTCCGGTTTTCAATAAATTTGCAGCAACTTCTTTTTTCCGTTGCTTCCATTGACATTTTACACTTTTTCGGTATAATTGAATATAGAAGAACGGCTCATTATTATGGACGATATTTACACCGGTCAATTTTTTACGCAAAGCGAGGAATCCAATATGATCGAGCGCTTTTCAATGGATCGCCTGCCGGAAGTCGCCAAGGTCTACACCGTCACCCGGCACACCGTGTGGCAGATCGCCGATCCGTATCACATCCTGCTGTATGTGCAGGACGGCCGCTGCACCGTGGAGCTGGACGGCAAAACGCACCTGCTGGTTCCGGGCGACCTGTTCCTGATCCCGGAAAACGTGCAGTACACCCGCCGCCCGGCGGACGCGCATATGTGCACCATGGTCTACGCGCATTTTCACCTGCCCGGCGCCGAGCTGCACACCGCCGACGCCCGCCCGCAGCTGCTGGCGATGCGCGACGCGATGAACACCGCGCTGCTGCGCGGCGAATCGGCCCCCGCGCCGCAGATGCTGTACGTCACGCAGCACTGGGCTGCCGGGGCGCAGCGGGCGCAGGTGGAATCGCTGCTGGCGCAGGCCGCTGCCGCCGCGACCGTCCCGCCGCTGCTGCGCGCGATGCAGATGGCCGTTGCCGTCAGCCAGGTGCTGCTGCTCGGCGCGGAGTCCACGCTGCCCCGCCTGCTGCGCGCCGACCAGCTCGACGGCGACCGCAAGCCGCCCGACCCGCTGCGCAGCGCGGTACTGTATGTGCGGCAGCACTGCGGCGAAAAAATCAGCCTGGCGACCATGTGCCGGGCGTGTGCCGTGTCCCGGCCGCAGATGATCCGGTATTTCCGCACTTTTTTGAACACGACGCCCAATGCTTACATCACGCAGTACCGGATGAACAAAGCACGCGAGCTGCTGATGAACGCGCCGCAGATGAGCGTCAAAGAAATCAGCGCCGAACTGGGGTTTGACGATCAATGCTACTTTTCCCGCGTGTTCACCCGCTGCACCGGCGAAACGCCGACCGCATACCGCGAACGTGTGACCGCCGTCGGCACCCGGCGCACGATGGCAGAGGACGATGCATAAATGCAGTTCGTCCGTCATTTTGATTTTCCTGAAAATTTTTTCGTTTTTCGCTATGCAAATGCAAAAAAAAATGATACAATAAAGAAAGCCGCAGGAACAGCTGCGGCTTTCCGAATATTCCGGCATCACGCCGGATCCATATTTCCCCGCTTCACCAAGAAAGGAGGGGGCCTGATGGCTGAAAACAATCCCGAAACCTTTGCCGAACGGCTTCGGCAAATTCGGCTGGCGCACGGGCTGACGCAGCAGCAGGTGGCCGATTCGCTGGGGGTTCACCGCTCGACCTACACATACTACGAGCGCGGCCACACCAACCCGCCGCGCGAGACGCTGGAAAAGCTGGTCAAGCTGTTCCACGTCCCGTATGAATCGCTGCTGGGCGCGCTGCCGGTTCCGGATGCGTCCGCAACCGCCGTGCGCGTCCAGTCCGGCGCCGAAGACCCATACACGCAGCTCCAGTCCGCCAGCCGCGAGCAGCAGCTGATCGCGCTGTTCCGTGCGATGGATCCTGCGCAGCAGCAGCAGGCGCTGGAAACGCTCCGCGCCATGCAGCCGGATTCGCCGGACGAACCGCATTCCTGACCCGCAGCCTCATCCCCGGCTGCGCCGCATTTTTGCGGCGCGGCCGGGCTTTTTGGTGCCCGGTTCACATCATCAGCCGAAGCTGCGACTGGTTTTCGCAGTACGCGCGGTACGCCGCGCAGATGGCGCTGCGGCCGCGCTGGCGGATCGGCACCGTATCCCCGCCGTTCATCTCAAACCCGTCGGCGCTCACGCAGCGCACCGCATTCATGTTGACCAGAAAACTTTTGTGGCACCGCAGAAACGTTTGATTCGACAGTTGCCGCTCGATATCGTCCAGCTTGCAATAGAACTCATATTCTTCGCCCGTGCAGTGAATGCAGCAGCGGTTGTTGTTGCTTTCCACGAAAACAATGTTTGCCGCCGGAATATACCGGTTTTCACCGCCGATCCGGAACAGCACCCGGGTGCTTGACAGCCGTCCGTACACCGTGTGCATCACCCGGCTCACCTGCATCATATCGAACGGTTTCATCAGGCAGCCGGCGGCTTCCACTTCGTATCCGCCCACTGCCCCCTGCCGCGTGTCCGCCAGGATCACCAGCGCGCCTTTGTACGCCATCTCCCGCATCCGTTTGGCCAGTTTCAGTCCGCCCATTTGTTCTCCGTTCAGCCGTTCCGCGATAAACACGATGTCGAACACCGTGCCGTCCTCAATTTCGTACAGAAACGCTTTGCCGTCCGTGAACGGCTGCATCTGATACGTTTCCGACTGCGCGAGCGACCATTGATGCATCTGCCATTTTAACTGTATTCGCGACGGCTCGTCGTCGTCCACCATTGCGAGTTTGAGTCCCATTGTATCCATATCCTTTCAAACGCTTGTATTTATGTGGCGCGTTGATCGAATTCACTGTATTTCTATGCATTTTCATTGTGAATAAATTTCACTGCAATTTCGTGGTATAATAAAATCACGATCCGGCAAGCCGGGTTGAATTCACAAATCAATGAAAGAGGTACACCACAATGATCCACTACAAAGCAATCCGCGAAACCCTTACACATCCCGAAATCGGGCGCTACGTCAGCTACGGCATCGCCGGATACGGCGACGATGGTCAGCTGCGCTGCCTGGTGCCGGACGTTTGTCCCGATGCCGGCGAAGCGGCCGCGTTCGCTGCGCAATGCACCCAAGAGCAGGTAGAGCCGATGCAATTGATGGACGTGATCGAAGACCACATCGGAGTTCCGTGTGTGTAATGTACTGTGAATAATCTTCACACCGCCGATAATATTTTACCACATCTCTTCCAATTATTCAAGTACATTCGCGAAGAAATTTCTGTTTATCGCAATTAATGTGATTCCAATTAAAAGCCGTGCCGAAAAATTTCCCCTTTCGGCGCGGTTTTTTCCAGTTAATTCCCTTTCCCGCGCTGTTCCAGCCCGGATTGAACTTTTGTTGAGATGGTGATTTGCGTCATCCGATCTCAATTTCTCCCCTTCATATTCGCCGCAGGCGAATATCAAACAGCGGCACGCTTCCGTTCCGAAGCGTGCCGCTGTCCGTTAAATCTGAATCAATTCGTAATGAACCGTTCCCAGCCCAATTTGCTCGCCGTGCGTCAGCTGCACCCGCCAGTTCGTGTCCGGGTGCACGGTGTCGAAGTAGTCCGGCAGACGCGGCTGCGCGGTCAGCGCGGTGTGTGCCAGTACCGGCTGGCGGTTGACGGCGTCGGCGCACGCGGCGTCCAGCGCAACCGGATCCATCGACGCGAACATCCCCACGTTCGGCACGATCGGCGCGTCGTTTTCCGGGTGACAATCGCAGTTGGGCGACACGTCCGTCACCAGGCTGATGTGGAAGCACGGGCGGTGCTGCACCACGGCTTTGGTGTATTCGGCGATTTTGCGGTTAAGGATGTCGTTGGACTCGTCCATCCCGGCGGCAATGGCGTCTTCGGGGCAGATCCCGATGCAGCGGCCGCACCCCACGCATTTGCTGTGGTCAATCTGCGCCTTTCTGGCCGGTGCCGGGAACGAAATCGCGCCGTGCGCGCAGTTTTTGGCGCACGCGCCGCAATGCACGCAGCTGTCCGCGTCCACAACCGGTTTCCCCGCGCTGTGCATCTCCATCTTCCCGGCGCGCGAGCCGCACCCCATCCCGATGTTTTTGATCGTCCCGCCGAACCCGGTACTTTCGTGCCCTTTGAAATGCGTCAGCGAAATAAACACGTCCGCATCCATAATCGCGCGGCCGATCTTGGCCGCCGTCACATATTCGCCGTCCACCGGCACCACCGCTTCGTCGGTGCCTTTCAACCCGTCGGCAATCAGGATCTGGCATCCGGTCGAAAGCGGGAAAAACCCGTTTTCATACGCCGCATCCAGGTGGTCGAGCGCGTTTTTGCGCCCGCCGACGTACAGCGTGTTGCAGTCGGTCAAAAACGGCTTGCCGCCCTGCTTCCGCACATAATCCGCCACCGCTTTGGCGTAATTCGGCCGCAAAAATGCCAGGTTCCCCGGCTCGCCGAAATGCATTTTGATCGCAGCGTAGCGGTTTTTCATCGGGAGGGTGCCCAGCCCGGCGGTGTCGATCAGCCGTGTGAGCTTTTGCAGCAGGTTTTCTTCGTACGAGGCGCGGAAATCCGCGAAGTACACTTTGGATGGTGTCATAAGCGCATCTTCCTTTCCGATTTGTATTAATTTGTGCAAATAATCCGTACCGGATTATTATTTGTGATATTTCCCGCCTGCGTTGATCTGGCACGCGCGGTACAGCTGTTCGCACAGCATCACCCGCGCCAGCTGATGCGGGAACGTCATCGGCGACATCGAGATCCGGCAGTCGCACGTCCGTTTCAGCTCCGGCGCCAGTCCCCACGACCCGCCGATCCAAAACGCCACGCTGCTCACCCCGCGCACCGTCAGCGACGCCAGCTTCGCGGCCAGCGCTTCCGACGGCTGCGGCGTCGCTTCGATGCACATCGCCGCCACCCAGCTGCCGGGCGGGGTGTGGCTGCGCAGCCGCGCGCCCTCCTGCCGCAGCGCGTCGTCAATCTGCGCCGGGGACGCGCCCTCCGGCACGCGCGCCTCGTCCACCTCCGTGATCCGGAACCTGCAGAACGGCGCCATCCGCTTGGCGTATTCGGCGCACGCATCGCGCCAATAGGCTTCTTTCAGCTTGCCCACGCACACAATCTGTACCGACAGCATCCCCGTCTCCCCGCTCCTTTCCGTTCGCTTAAAACAGTATCACCACGCCGTCGTTTTCCGGCTGCGCCACCGACAGCTCAAAGTCAATGTGTTCCAGCAGCCCATGCAGTTTCAGTTCTGCCATCGCCGTCTGATACGCCAGCTCCGGCAGATTGTTTTCGCGGCTCAGGTGCGCCAGCACAATCCGCGACGTCCCGCTCTGCACCAGCTTCACCAGCGCCCCCGCGCACGCATCGTTCGACAGATGCCCCAAGTCGGACAGAATCCGCTGTTTCAGCGGATACGGGTACGGCCCGTTTTGCAGCATCCGCACGTCGTGGTTGGACTCGATAATCACCAAATCGCACCCGAACAGCCCGCGGTACACCTCGTCGCTGAAATACCCCACGTCGGTCGCCACCCCGGCGAACCGGCCGTCCGGCATCGCAATGCGGTACCCGTACCCCTCGCGGCAGTCGTGCGAAATGTGAAACGGCTGCACCGTCAGCGTCCCGCAGTCCATCCGCTTCGTGCCGATCTCGATCAGCGGCGTGACCGGGTCAATCAGCCCCTGTTCGCGCAGCGCCGCCGCCGTGCCGGGCGACGCAAAGACCGGAAGATGGTACTTTTTGGCGAACACGCGCAGCCCGCGCGTGTGGTCGGAATGCTCGTGCGTCACGAAGATGCCCGTCAGCGACGGGATCCGGATCCCCACTTCGTCCATCATCTTTGTCATCCGCTTGGCCGACACGCCCGCGTCGATCAGGATGCCGTCCTCGCCGCTGCCGATATATGTACAATTTCCGCTGCTTCCGCTGAATAACGGGAAAAATCTTGACATTTTCTGCATTCCTTCCGCCAAATTGAGTTTTGGATTCTATTGTATCACGAAAATGCGCGTTTGACCATCTTTTTTTGCAATTCTTCAAAAAAAATTTGCACAAGGCCTTTGCAACGCGCCGAAAAAATGGTATACTGATAGTGCGGGCACACATCCGCGGTCAATTTGCGAAAAGGAAGGATCCCACATGATTCTGGCTTTGGATATCGGAAACACCAACATCACCATCGGCTGCTACCTGGGCAAGGAACTGCTGTTCATCTCGCGCATGGCGACCGACCGCTCCCGGATGGAGGACCAGTACGCCATTGAGCTGCGCGATATTCTGGATATCAACGGCGTCTCTGCCGCGGGGATCACCGGCTCGATCATCAGCTCGGTGGTGCCGCCGCTGACGGCGTATATCTCGCGCGCCGTCAAAAAAATCACGGCGACCGAGCCGCTGCAGGTGGGACCGGGAATCCGCACCGGGCTGAACATCCGCATTGACAATCCCGCCACGCTAGGCGCTGACCTGGTTGCCGGGTGCGTGGCGGCCATCGACCGCTACCCGTGCCCCGCGGTCATCATCGATATGGGCACCGCCACCACCATGTCGGTGCTGGACGCGCAGAAAAACATGGTCGGCGGGATCATCCTCCCCGGCGTGCGCATCAGCCTGGACGCACTGTGCAGCCGCACGTCGCAGCTGCCGCAAATCAGCCTGGACGCGCCGCAGCGCGTGATCGGCGCCAACACCATCGACTGCATGACCTCCGGCTCCGTGTACGGCTCCGCCGCCATGATCGACGGGCTGTGCGACCGGATCGAAGCGGAGCTGGGCGCGCCGTGCACCGTCGTCGCGACGGGCGGCCTCGCGCACCAGATCGTGCCGTGCTGCCGCCGCGAAGTGCTGCTCGACGAAAATCTGCTGCTCGACGGGCTGCGGATTTTATATGAACGGAATCAATAAAGCCGATTCGATCCGGCTTTGTTGAAATAAATCAATTGCGCTGCATCCCGCAAGCCGGGAGCAACAGCAAGGAGGTTATTTTTATGAAAAAAGATCGCATCATCCGCCTGACCGCGCTGGCCATTCTGACCGCGCTGGTCATCGTCCTGCAAACCGTTGCCAGCGGCATCCGCATCGGGCCGATCCCGATTTCGCTGACGCTGGTGCCCATCGTGGTGGGCGCGGTATTGCTGGGGCCTGCCGCCGGCGCCGGACTGGGCGCGGTGTTCGGCCTCATCACCATCATCGCCGGTATCTCCGGCGCCGACGAATTCACCAACATCCTGTGGGCCGCCAGTCCGTTCGGGCTGATCGTGGTCGCGATGGGCAAAGCCGTGCTGTGCGGACTGGCCGCCGGGTTGATCGCCAAAGCGCTGGCCAAACGGGAAACGCTGGGCTGCATCCTCGCCGCCCTGAGCGCGCCGATCGTGAACACCGGGGTATTCGCCATCGGAATGCTAACCATTTTTCGTCCTGCCCTGCAAGATTTTGCCAACGGATCGAACGCGGTGTACTACCTGTTCATCGTGATGGTCGGCGTGAATTTCCTCGTCGAATTTTCCGTCAACGCCGTACTGAGCGCCGCCATCGCACGGATTGTGCAGGTCGGCAAAAAGCAGCTGCGTCTGTAACTTTTTCGGCACAATGCGCGCACCAAAGCCGGGTGCGCGCATTGTTTTTTTGTTTTTTGGAATATTCACTAATTTTAATGGTTGATTTTTGGGCAAAACACAGATAAAAGGTTACAAACGGTTACAAATAGGTTACATTGTTGTAACCTTTCTTCCCTTTTGCGCGCGGATGTGCTATGATATATCCAGACGATACAGCTACACACCAAAACACAAGGAGGAATCATCATGAATAAACGTTTGTTCTTTTCCATGCTGCCGTATGCATTCATCGGCCTGTGCCTGCTCGGAGTCCTGTTGATTCTGATGATTCCGGGTGTGCAGGTGTCCACTGTTATTGCTTAATTGCGTACACATCCTTATATTCTTCCTTTCAACCAACCACTCTCGCAAAAGCGCCTGCCGATAAAAGCCGATCGGCAGGCGCTTTTGCTGTGGTATTTTTTTGCGGGGTGCAGGAATTTTTTGGATTTATCTGCAACCTCCGGTCCCGGCGTGTGTGAAAGGCAACTCCCTCAGGGATTAAAGTCTTGCAGCGCGAAATCGTACCGCAAAAATTGCGCAACGCGGTACAATACTGCGGCCGAAGGCAACTCCCTCAGGCGCTGCACGCGGTGACTGCGTCGACCGCTGCCAGCTCCCTCGCGAGGGAGCCTGGGGGTCGTGTTGCCGGGATATTGTGTGAAGATAAAGAACTTTCGGCCGAAGTTTTTCCCCGACTTCATGGATCTTTCAATACATGGCTCCCTCGCGGCCGCGACTGCGTCGGCGGCGTGCTGCCGAGAGGCTGAGGGAGTTGCCCTTCAACATCCTCCGGGATTAAAGTATTGCAGTGCGAAATCGTACCGTATCAATTTTCCCCCTCACAACCGCCACATCTCCGGCAGCCCGCCGCGCATCCGAATCACCGGCTCGCCCTGAATCAGCGGGCGGAAATATGCAAGCGCATCATCGGTCACATTGTTCTGCGCCGGCGTAATCCATGCCATTGGGAAGCACCGTTCGCCGTTGGCCGCCAGCGCCGCATCGACCGAATCGATCTCCACGCGGTACGGCGCGTCCGATACGCGGCGGAACACCATCATCCGCCCGGTTTCTCCGGCCAGCGCCGCGCGCACTGCTGCACCGCCAATGGTCTCCGCTTCCGCCAAATCGGTCTCCGACGCCAGGTGCGACGCGCACCGCTGCATCACGTTCAGCTCAATCGACCGCACCTTGCACCCGATCTGCGCCTTAACCGCCTGCTCCAAATGCTTGCCGATCCCGGACAAATACTTGTGGCCGAACGCATCCAGTGCCCCGGACTGGTACCCCGCCGCATCCGTCGGCGTCACACCTTCCGACACCGCCGCAATCACCGTGCGGTGCGTTTTCAGCAGCGCCCGCACATCCGCCAGGAACTGCGCCTCGCTGAACGCGCCCTCCGGCAGATAAATCAGGTGCGGCGCTTCTTCGCCCATATCACGCAGCACGCAGCACGACGCCGTCAGCCACCCGGCGCTGCGCCCCATCACTTCGACCACCGTCACCGATTGCAGCCGGTACGCGCAGCAATCGCGGATAATCTCCTGCATCGTGACCGCCAAATACCGCGCCGCCGACCCAAATCCCGGTGTGTGGTCGGTGTGCAGCAGGTCGTTGTCGATCGTTTTCGGTACGCCGATCACCCGCACCGGAATGTCGTGCGCGCCGAAGTACGATGCCAGCTTCGCCGCCGTGTCCATCGAATCGTTGCCGCCGATGTAGAAAAACGCCCCAATCCCGTATTCGCGGAACCGCGCCGCAATCTGCTCGTACACTGGATCCCCGCTCGCCGGGTCCGGCAGCTTGCACCGGCACGACCCCAGCGCCGCGCCGGGCGTCTGCCGCAGCAGCTGCTGACTGTCCGGATTCGCCAGCCGCTCGTTCAGGTTGACCAGCTCGCCGTCCAGCACCCCTTCGATCCCGTGCACCGAACCGTACACCCGATCCACCGCGCCGCTGGCCTGTGCCGCGCGGAACACGCCCAGCAGCGAAGCATTGATTACGCAGGTCGGCCCGCCGGACTGCGCCACCGCAATGTTCATCATAAGCAAATCCTCCGGTTTTCAAAAATGGTTGTAATTTTAGAAAAAATGGTCGAAATTTTTGATCCAACTTATTTTAGCACATTTTCGGCGGTTTGAAAAGACGGAAAAACGCCCGACTTTGGGCGTTTTTCGGCAAAAATTTGGGCAGATTGAAATTCGGCGCGCAAAAAAGCCGCCGTGCCGCCCCCTGTAAAAGGGCTGCACGGCGGCACACGCAATTTCCGAAAAAAATCCCACCCGGCCGTATCGCGAATTAAATAACCTGCTACTTGACAGCAGGTGGGTGCCCGCCCAACGGGTTCACGCTCCCTTCGTCCGCCGCATTTCAAAGAATGCGCCGGGAGGTCTGCAATCCGCCGCCGGAGCCAAGCTCCCGTTTATTTCAATTGTAGGGTTATAAAAACGCAGTCCGCGAACCGCGCAGGATTGCTTTTTCCGTCGATTGCGCCTACCAACAGTATACGCAGCGCAGCGCGGAATTATTCCGCGTCGCCGTCTTCCTCGTCGTCGGCGTACATCTCGTCAAAGTGCGCCTCAAAAATCGCCGCCAAGCGATCGAGCAGCGCTTCGTCCTCGACTTCGGCCAGCATCGGCTCGCCGTTTTCGTCCTCTTCTTCGCGCAGGATATAATAGGAACCGTTTTCGTCCTCGTCGTCGGCTTCTTCGACCGGCAGCAGCGCCATAAAGTGGCCTTCGTCGGTGTCAATCTGATCCAGAATCTGAAATTCCGTTTCGACGCCGTCGTCATCCGTCAGCGTCAGCAGGTCTGCCGCAAATTCGTCCATGGGGCAAATCTCCTTTTTCAATCAATAATATGGGGTCTGTGTTTCTATTGTACACGCACAAACGGAAAATGTCAAGCCCTTTTGCAAAAAATGGCCGTTCATTCCGATGCTTCCGGCGCCGGGTCGTGCTTTTTCTCGATCAGAATCTGCGCGATGCGCCGATCCTCGACCGCCTGCACCATAAATTTATTGCCTTCGTACTCCACCGTCGGGTGCTCGCCCGACTCCGGAATCCGCCCCAGCCGATCCACCAGGAACCCGGCGATGGTGTCGTAGTCGCCCTCCGGCAGCTCGGTGTCGATCAGCCCGGATACTTCGTCCAGCGCCGTCGCGCCGTCCACGGTAAATGTATTTTCGCCGATCCGGGAAATCTCCGCTTCCTCGTCGTCGTATTCGTCCTGAATGCTGCCGACGATCGATTCCAGCAAATCCTCCATTGTGATAATCCCGGACGTCCCGCCGTATTCGTCGCACACCACGGCCATCTGCAGCTTTTTGGCCGTCATTTCGGCGAACAAATCGCTGCATTTTTTCACTTCCGGCACATAATGCGCCGCGTGCATCAGCCGCGTGATCGGCACGTCGGGCGTTTGGTACCCGACGAACTGGAGCAGGTCTTTCACATACAGAATCCCGCGGATGTCGTCGATGGTTTCGTGGTATACCGGGATCCGCGAATACCCCTCCGCCTGCGCCAGCCGCACCGCATCCATGATCGACGCCGTGTCCGCAATCGCAACCACCTCGGTGCGGTGCGTCATCAGCTCCGCCACCGACGTGTCGCCGAAGTCGAAGATGTTGGAAATCATATCTTTGGTGTTTTCTTCCAGCACGCCATGCTCTTCGCCTTCGTCCACCATGGACAGGATATCCTCCTCCGTCACGGCGCTTTCCTCCGCGTGCGGGTCAATGCCCATCAGCCGCAGCACGCCGTTGGTTGCCGCCGACAGCAGCGCCACAAACGGCCGGAACACCGTCAGGATGCCCGTCAGCGCCCCGCTGACCGCCAGCGCCAGCGGCTCCGCTTTCTGCATCGCGATTTTCTTCGGCACCAGTTCGCCGAAAATCAGCGAGAAAAACGACAGCACAACCGTCACCAGCACCATCGCGATGGTGCGCACCGTCCCGGCCGGAAACGGCAGGAACGTCAGCGCCTGCGCCAGCGGTTCCGAAAAGCTCTGCGCCGCCGATGCGGACGACAGAAACCCGGCCAGCGTGACGCCGATCTGAATCGCCGCCAGAAACCGGCTGGTGTCGCGCGTCAGCCGCAGCAGCCGTTTGGCGCGGCGGTCGCCGTCGTCGGCCATCCGGCGGATGCGCACGTCGTTGACGGAGATGATCGCGATTTCAGACGCGGCGAAAAATGCATTGACCAAAATCAGCGCCGCCAGCACCAGCAGCTGCTGAACCATTTCCCCGGCCTGCGCCGAAACCGCAAGCGAATCTGCTCCTCTGAGGAGCGGAAATAACGGAATCCCATCTTCGGTTGACATAAATCAAAATCCTTTCTTTGTTTTCAAATTGAAAATATCCAGTATAATCATATCCAAAAACCGCCGGCTTGTCAAGTGCCTTTTTGCGCCGTCCGCGGGCGAAAACGGCGCTCCGGCCGCAATCGGGCGCGATTTTCCCGCCGAAATCACGGATTTTCGCGAAATTCGGCCGTCCGTGGACGCCGCGCAGGATTCCGCGCGCAGAACTACGGATAGAAACGTCAATTTTTAACACAATCCCCCTTTCCAAAAAATTTTTTTGAAATTTTCTGCGGAAAGCGTCAAAATCGCTTTACAGCGCGGCGAAAAGATGCTAAAATATAATGTGGTTCCATCCAAACATACTTCCCCAAAGGAGGATATAGTCTCATGGTCAAAAGAAAAATGAAAACCATGGACGGCAACAACGCTGCGGCGCACGTTTCTTACGCGTTCACCGAAGTGGCGGGTATCTACCCGATCACGCCGTCCAGCCCGATGGCCGACTACGTGGATCAGTGGTCCGCGCAGGGGCTGAAAAACATCTTCGGTTCCACCGTACGGGTGATCGAGATGCAGTCGGAAGCCGGTGCGTCCGGTACGGTTCACGGCTCGCTGGCAGCCGGTGCGCTCACGACGACCTACACGGCGTCCCAGGGCCTGCTGCTGATGATCCCGAATATGTACAAAATCGCCGGTGAACTGCTCCCGGCCGTGTTCCACGTGTCGGCGCGCTGCGTCGCCACGCACGCTCTGAACATCTTCGGCGACCATTCCGACGTCTATGCCTGCCGCCAGACCGGCTTTGCGATGCTGGCCGAAACCAACCCGCAGGAGGTCATGGACCTGGCTGCCGTGGCGCACCTGGCCGCAATCAAAGGCCGCGTCCCGTTCATCAACTTCTTCGACGGGTTCCGTACTTCGCACGAAATCCAGAAGATCGCGATCTGGGATTACAAAGACCTGGCCGATATGGTCGATATGGACGCCGTCGATGCGTTCCGCAAACGCGCACTGAATCCGGAGCGCCCGGTGATGCGCGGCTCGCACGAAAACGGCGACATCTTCTTCCAGCACCGTGAAGCCTGCAACAAGTACTACGAAGCCATCCCCGGCATCGTGGAAGAATACATGGACAAGGTCAACGAAAAGCTGGGCACCGACTACAAACTCTTCAACTACTACGGCGCGCCGGACGCGGACCGTGTGATCGTTGCGATGGGCTCCATCTGCGACGTGGCGGAAGAAGTCATCGACTACCTGACCGCGAAGGGCGAAAAGGTCGGCCTGGTGAAAGTCCGTCTGTACCGTCCGTTCAGCGCCGAAAAACTCTGCGCCGCGATTCCGGAGACCGCGAAGAAAATCGCCGTCCTCGACCGCACCAAAGAGCCGGGCGCACTGGGCGAGCCGTTGTACATGGACGTTGTCACCGCGATGGCCGCTATGGGCCGCACCGCGAAAATCATCGGCGGCCGCTATGGCCTCGGTTCCAAAGACACCCCGCCGTCCAGCGTGTTTGCCGTGTACGACGAGTTGGCGAAGGATGCGCCGAAGCATCAGTTCACCATCGGCATTGTAGACGACGTGACCGACCTGTCGCTGGAAGAGAAACCCGCTCCGAACACCGCAGCCGAAGGCACGATCGAATGTAAGTTCTGGGGTCTGGGCGGCGACGGCACCGTGGGCGCCAATAAAAACTCGATCAAGATCATCGGCGACCATACCGATAAATATGTGCAGGCATACTTCCAGTATGACTCCAAAAAGACCGGCGGCGTGACCATTTCGCACCTGCGCTTTGGCGACAAGCCGATCAAAAGCCCGTACTACATCAACAAAGCGGACTTCGTGGCGTGCCACAACCCGTCCTACGTCATCAAAGGCTACAAAATGGTCAACGACGTGAAGCCGGGCGGCATCTTCATGATTAACTGCCAGTGGACGCCGGAAGAGCTGGACAAGCATATGCCGGCCGAAGCGAAACGCTACATCGCGAAAAACAACATCCAGCTGTACACCATCAACGCCATCGACAAAGCGATTGAGATCGGCATGGGCAAACGCACCAACACGATCCTGCAGTCCGCGTTCTTCACGCTGGCGAAGGTCATGCCGCAGGCGGACGCCATCCAGTACATGAAAGACGCCGCCACCAAGTCCTACCTGAAAAAGGGCCAGGATATCGTGGACATGAACCACAAAGCCATCGACGCGGGCGCTACGGCGTTCGTGAAGATCGACGTCCCGGCTTCCTGGGCGGATGCACAGGATGCTGCCGTTCCGGCGACTGAGCACGGCCGTCCGGAGCTGATCAAGATGGTCGATACCATCATGAAGCCCGTCGGCAAAATGGACGGCGACGCGCTGCCGGTGTCTGCGTTTGTGGATCATGTGGACGGCACGTTCGAGCAGGGCGCTTCCGCGTACGAAAAACGCGGCGTGGCCGTGATGGTGCCGGCGTGGAATCCGGACACCTGCGCCAAGTGCAACAAGTGCTCCTTCGTCTGCCCGCACGCGACGATTCGTCCGTTCGCGCTGACCGAAGAAGAAGTCGCGGCGGCCCCGGCCAACCTGAAAAAAGCGCCGAAGCCGATCGTGAAAACCAACTACACCTACACCCTGGCCATTTCTCCGCTGGACTGCATGGGCTGCGGCGTCTGCATCGGCGTCTGCCCGACCAAGTCGCTGAAAATGGAGCCGATGGAGAGCCAGGAAGACCAGCAGCAGGTGTTCGACTACTGCGTCGAGAAGGTCACCGAGAAGAAAGAGACCGTCGGCGAGACCGTCATCTCCAGCCAGTTCCGCAAACCGCTGCTTGAGTTCTCCGGTTCCTGCGCGGGCTGCGCCGAAACGGCGTATGCGCGCCTGATCACCCAGCTGTTCGGCGATCGGATGTACATTTCCAACGCGACGGGCTGCTCCTCGATCTGGGGCGGACCGGCGGCCACCTCGCCGTACACGGTCAACAGCAAGGGTCACGGCCCGGCGTGGGCGAACTCCCTGTTTGAAGACAACGCGGAGCACGGCCTGGGGATGTACCTCGGCCAGAAAGCCATCCGCAACCGTCTGCAGGAGAAGGTCAAAGCGCTGATGGCGATCGACTACTGCGATGCCGACATCAAAGCGGCGGCGCAGACCTGGCTCGACACTTGCGAAGACGGCCGCAAGAATGCTGACGCGACCGACGCGCTGGTGAAAGCGCTCGAAGAAGGCGTTTGCGACGGCTGCACCTGCGAAGCGTGCACGCTGGCGAACGAAATCCTCAGCGAGAAAGAATATCTGTCCAAAAAGTCCGTGTGGATCTTCGGCGGCGACGGATGGGCATACGATATCGGCTTCGGCGGCGTGGACCACGTCCTCGCGTCCGGCGAAGATATTAACATCATGGTGTTCGACACCGAAGTCTACTCCAACACCGGCGGACAGGCGTCCAAAGCGTCGCAGATCGGTCAGGTTGCGCAGTTTGCGGCCGCCGGTAAAGCGATTGCGAAAAAATCCCTGGCGGAAATCGCCATGTCCTACGGCTACATCTACGTCGCGCAGATCGCGATGGGCGCGGACATGAACCAGACCATCAAAGCGATTGCCGAAGCCGAAGCGTATCACGGCCCGTCCCTGATCATCGGCTACGCGCCGTGCGAAATGCACAGCATCAAAGGCGGCATGACGCACTGCCAGGACGAAATGAAGAAAGCCGTTGCTTGCGGCTACTGGAACAACTTCCGGTTCAACCCGGCGCTCAAAGCCGAGGGCAAAAACCCGTTCACCATCGACAGCAAGCAGGGCACGGCCAGCTACAAAGACTTCATCATGGGCGAAGCGCGGTACTCCTCGCTGACCCGCTCCTTCCCGGATCGCGCTGCGGTGCTGTTCGACGAAGCCGAGAAGAACTCTGTGGCACGGTACGACCACCTCGTGCGGCTGCAAGCGCTGTATGCGCCGGAGAAAAAGGAAGACTAATCGCTTCCCGTCCCCGTTGCTGCGGCAATAATTGAATTCTTTGCGCGGCGGCGCTGCGGTTTCCCGGATTTCCGGGGGGCTGCGGCGCCGCCGTTTTTTGCGTGAATCGTCTGCATTCGGTCGGAATCTTCGTTTTGTCACAAAATTTTCAGGCAAAATTGCGTTTTGCGATTGACAAACGGATTTGGAAATGTTACACTATTATTGGAATTGAAAACATTTTGGATTGGAGTGATCCCCATGCGCCGCCTCCTCTGCACCCTGCTGGCAATCCTGCTGCTGCTTTCCCTCACCTCCTGCACGCAGTCCCGCTCTTCCGACGACATTTCCGCAACCCGCGACCGCGCCATGCGCCGCACCATGGGGTTCGACTACTACATCGACACCAACGGCATCCTCCGAATCGACCCCAAGCAAACCGTCAACTCGGAATACGCGGCGCTCGACGGCGCATCCGATATTTTGGCCGCAGCGAACGTCCCGTGCTGGTACGGCACCTGCTTTGTCCGCCAAGACCGCACGCTGGTTTTCCCGAAAACGCTCGAAATGCAGCAGCAGGCAGCCAAAGGCGATTGGATGTCGCAATTCCGCATTGACGCGCGCACCGACCTCATCGACGCGTGGAACGGAAAGTCAATCCAATACATCGGGAACAGCAGCACCGACCTCACAGTGCCGTGGATGCTGACAAGCGATGGCGTGCTGTATGCCAACACGGAGCAAATTGCCGATTCCGTCGCCTACGTCAACGGATCCGCCGTCATTCACCGCGACGGCACGGTAAAATATATGCGTTCCGCCAATCAATGGGCAGCCCCCGAACCATCTTCCGACTGGAAAAACATCGTGCAGGCGGCGGATTTATTCCAATCCGGCACGCTCATCGGCCTCACCGCCGACGGCGCTCTGGTGCAGGATATTTACGACGCAGACGCCTACCCGCGCACCCCCGTCTGCGACCTCAGCGGCACGTTCACCGAGCTGCTGCCCGACACCGGCTTCGGCAACACACTGTTTGCCCGCTGCCCGGACGGCACACTGAAAAACGTATTTGCCGCGTCCGAGGACGCTGTCCCGCAGTTCAGCGAAAAGACGCCGTACGATCAGCTGATTTTCAACGTAGACACCGGCTTCTGGCTCGCCGTCACCCCCGACGGCACCGTCGAATACCTCCCCGCCGCAGGCGCATCCGAATCAGCCATTGCCGCCGACAAAGCGTCCTGCGCGTGGATTCTTTCCCGCACCGACGTTCAACGTCTGCACAACTGAATCCGCACCCAACAAAAACCGCGGCATACCCCATCCGGTACGCCGCGGTTTTTCGCGCCAAAATTCCGATTTAATTCCGGCTGAATTCCACCAGTTCCAGCCCTTTGTTGTGATCCAGTGCCCAATCGATGTTCCACGGGCTGGTGAACAGCAGCAAATGATGCCCTTTCAAGTCCTCAATCCGCTTCGTGTCGGAGCTGAGCTGGAGCGTTTTGGGATCGAGATCGTCGTCCGCAATCCACCGGATATGCGAATACGGCAGCCCCTGCATCCGCAAATCGACGCCGTACTCGTTTTTCAGCCGATACACCAGCACGTCGAACTGCAGCGTGCCCACCACGCCGACAATCACTTCCTCCATCCCGCCGCCCAGCGGCCGGAAAATCTGAATCGCGCCCTCCTGCGCAATCTGCTCCATCCCCTTGATGAACTGCTTGCGCTTCATCGTGTCGGTGGGGCTGACCAGCGCAAAATGCTCCGGCGCGAACGTCGGGATGCCCTCGAACGTCACCTTGTGCCCCGGCGCGCACACCGTGTCGCCGATGGAGAAAATGCCCGGGTCAAAAATCCCGATGATGTCGCCCGCGTACGCCTCGTCCACAATCTCGCGCTCCTGCGCCATCATCTGCTGCGGCTGCGACAGCTTGATCTTGCGGCCGCCCTGCACATGCAGCACTTCCATCCCTTTTTCAAACCGCCCGGAGCAAATCCGCATAAACGCAATCCGGTCGCGGTGCGCCTTGTTCATGTTCGCCTGGATTTTGAACACGAACGCCGAAAAGTCCGGCGACAGCGGATCCACCTCGCCCTCGGCCGCCTTCCGCGGCAGCGGGCCGGTCGTCATTTTCAAAAAGTCGTTCAAAAACGGCTCCACGCCGAAATTCGTCAGCGCCGACCCAAAAAACACCGGCGACAACTGCCCCGCGCGCACCGCGTCCAGGTCGAACTCCGATCCCGCGCCGTCCAGCAGCTCCACGTCGTCTGCCAGCGTCCGGTGCAGCTCTGCACCCAGCAGCGCGTCCAGCCGTTCGCCTTCGTCCAGCGTCGCCACTTCCGCCACCAGCTCGTGGCGGCCGTTGTCCGCCGCAGTAAACTCCAGAATCTGCCGCGTGTCGCGCTGGAACACGCCCTTAAAGTCGCGCCCGGAGCCGATCGGCCAGTTGACCGCGTACGTCTGAATCCCCAGCACCTGCTCAATCTCTTCCAGCAGGTCAAACGGATTGCGCGCGTCGCGATCCATCTTGTTCACAAACGTAAACACCGGGATGTGCCGCATCATGCACACTTTGAACAGCTTGATCGTCTGCCGCTCCACGCCTTTGGAGCCGTCGATCACCATCACCGCCGAGTCCGCCGCCATCAGCGTGCGGTATGTGTCTTCGGAAAAGTCCTGGTGGCCGGGCGTGTCCAAAATATTGATGCAGCAGCCGTTGTATTCAAACTGCAGCACCGACGACGTCACCGAGATCCCGCGCTGCTTTTCGATCTCCATCCAGTCGGACACCGCGTGCTTCATCGATTTTTTCCCTTTGACCATCCCCGCCGACGCAATCGCGCCGCCGTACAGCAGGAACTTTTCGGTCAACGTCGTTTTGCCGGCGTCCGGGTGCGAGATAATCGCAAACGTACGCCGTTTTTGAATCTGTTTTTCCAATTCGGATGCCATACTCTATTTCAATTCCTTTCGTGTCGGGTGTTTCAATCAGTCTCGGATTCCCCGCCGCTACGGCTTCCCAGCGATGCGGTACCGGCCGGGCGGCACGCCGAATTTCTTTTTGAACATCTTGGAAAATCCGAACACATCCGAATACCCGCACGCCGCCGCCGCTTCGCCCGGCCGCATCCCGCAGTCGGCGATCAGCTCCGCCGCGCGCCGCAGCCGATAGTCCACCAGATACTCCTGCGGCGAAATGCCCTCCGCCTTGCTGAATACCGCGCTGAAATAGCTGCGGCTCAGCCCCAGGCAGTGCGCCAGCCCCTGCACCGTGATCTCCTCGGCGTAGTTCGCTTCAATATAGTTTTTCGCGCGCGCAACGTAATCCGCCGCCCCCGGCTCAAACAGCACGCAGCTGTCGGTCAGCGCCGCCAGCAGCTCATAAATTTTGCCGCACAGGTACAGCTCGCGCGCCGCTTTCAGCCGGCCGCTTTCGGAAATATCCCGAAAAATCGTGCGGCATTCCGGCGCGCTGAACACGTCCTGCCGGTCAAGGATAAAGTCCGCCGTGTGCAGCGGCTCCTGCACCGAAAATCCAATCCACACATAATACCATGGGTGCGCTTCGTCGGCGCGGTACCGCGTCATCTCCCCCGGCCGGATCACGAACAGCTGTCCTTTTTTCAATTCATACCGCCGGTCGTTTGCCCAAAACGTCCCGCGCCCTTCCATCACATAGTGCAGCAGGTAGAACGACCGCTGCACCGGCCCGAACGAATGCCCCGGCGCGCAGATTTCGTACCCGCACAGCACCGGCACCACGCTGCCCAGCTGGCGGTGCAGCAGCAAAATATCCTGTTTCGCGCCCGCCGTGCCGGACATCGCGCACGGATCGTCGGTCACGGCCGACCCGGACCATCGCTTTTCCTTTGCCATCGCACATCCCCCTTTCATTTTTCCACAATACAAGACATTATAACAAATTCGGCCGCCAAATGCAACCGTTCCGCCGTAAAAATTTGAAAATCCAAAAAAAACAAAAATTTTCCCCCGTTTCCAGTAGCCAAACGGCGCAAAACCGTGTATAATAAGAAGCAAACCCGCCCGGTGCGGCGGCGCGAACGGAGCGACGGCATATGAGCAACTTACAGGCCTCTTTTTCGGTGGTATTCCCGCTGTTTTTCCTGATGGCGATGGGGTACCTGATGCGGATCGTCCACCTGTGGGACGACCCCGTCATCAACAAAGTCAACAAGCTGGTGTTTCAGGTCTTCCTCCCGGTCAATATCTTCCTGAACATCCTGAATTCCGACATTCACGAAACCTTCCGCCCCAAAATGGTGCTGTTTTCGTGCGGCACGGTGCTGGTAATCTTCCTGATCCTCTGCGTGCTGATCCCGCTGATCGAGCGCACGCCCGCGCGCCGCGGCGTGATGATCCAGGGCATCATGCGCAGCAACTTCGTGGTGCTGGGCACCTCGGTCGTCGCATCGGTCTACGGCAGCCGCGGCACCGCGCTGGCCGCCGCGCTGATCACGTTCGTGATCCCCATGTTCAACGTGCTGTCGGTCATCGCGCTGGAAGTCCACCGGACGGACGGCGGCCGCACCAGCCCGCAGCGCGTGCTGCTGGGCATCGCGAAAAATCCGCTGATCCTCGCGTGCATCGCCGGGCTGATCGCCGGGGCGCTGCGGCTGCGCCTGCCGGGCTGGTTGGAATCGCCGCTGAACAGCCTGTCCGGGCTGTCCACCCCGCTGGCACTGCTGACGCTCGGCGGATCGTTCCGCTTTTCGCAGGTGCGCAGCGGCCTGCGGCAGCTGCTGATCGTGATCGCCGGGCGGCTGCTGATCGTCCCGGCGGCGGTGATGGCCGCTGCCGTCGCGCTGGGCTTCCGCGACGCCGAGCTGATGACGCTGGTCGCCGTGTTCGCCTGCCCCACCGCGATTTCCAGCTACCCCATGGCCGTCCAGCAAGGCGGCGACGCCGAGCTGGCCGGGCAGATCGTCGTGTTCACGTCGGCGCTGTCCATGGCCACCCTGTTCGTGTTAATCTGGATCCTGCGCGCGGCCGGATGGGTCGCATAGCGCAGCGTTCCGCCGTATAATCAAAGGAGGATTTGATTTGAAAAAAATATGCCGAATTCTCTCCCCGGCCGCAGGCTTTGTGTGCGCGGCCGCCGTGCTGGCCGTCGGGCTGCCGCGCGTCGCCGCATGGATGGCGCTGTGCGCCGCGTGGCTGGCCGGGCTGACCGGCGCGTTTCTGCTGCGCCACTGGGGCGGCAGCGCGCCGTTCGGCAGTGTGCCCCGGTTCCTGTTCGAATGGGTGTACGACGGGATCGCCATGGTCCCGGCGCTCGCCGCTATGCTGGCGCTGCTGCTCCTCCCGGACCGGATACGGATGCCGTGGACGATGACCGTCGCCGCCGCGCTGCTGTGCGCGCTGGGCAGCATGATTTTCCCGCCGCTGCTGGCGCGCCCGCTCCGCCGGCTGGAACCCATCCTGAGCGAAGAGGTCGTCGGATACCTGGTGTTCGGCGTCCTGACCACGCTGGTGAATATCGCCGCATTCGCCGTCCTCAGCGGCCGGATGCGCATCCCGGAGCTGATCGCCAACGTGATCGCATGGCTGCTGTCGGTGCTGTTTGCCTACGTCACCAACCGCCTGTTCGTGTTCCAAAGCAAAGCCCGCAGCGCCGGTGCGCTGCTGCGGGAAGCCGGGCTGTTTTTCGCGGCGCGGCTGCTGTCGCTCGGCATCGACGAAGGCGGCATGGCGCTGTGCCTGTATGTGCTGCACTGGGACAAAATGCTCGCCAAAGTGCTGATGAACGTGATCGTCGTGATCCTGAACTATTTTGCCAGTAAATTACTGATTTTCCGGAAGTCCTCCGGAACTGCGCCCCGAAAGGAAGATGCTGACCTATGAAATGCCCCTACTGCGGATTTGTCGAAAGCAAAGTCATCGATTCGCGCCCGACCGACGAAAACGAGCGCATCCGCCGCCGCCGCGAATGCATGAAATGCGGCAAGCGGTTCACCACATACGAAGCGATCGAGGACGTCCCGATCATCGTCGTCAAAAAAGACTGCTCGCGCGAAGCGTTCGACCGCGGCAAGCTGACGCGCGGCCTGCTGCGCGCGTGCGAAAAGCGCCCGGTCTCCGCGGAGCAAATCGACCAGATCGTGGATCGGATCGAAGCGCAGCTGCAAAATTCGCTCGAACGCGAAATTCCGTCCGCCACCATCGGCGAGCTGGCAATGAACGAGCTGCGCAAGGTGGACGAAGTGGCGTACGTCCGGTTTGCATCGGTGTACCGCCAATTCCGCGACATCAACACCTTTATGGACGAGCTGACCAAACTGCTCGACGACCGCCGCAAATGATCGGAGGTACGCAATGATTCGGAATATCATCTTCGACTTTGGCAACGTGCTGGTGCACTTTGACCCGCCGCAAATCGTCCGCGCGTGCGCCCCGTCGTGCACCGACACGGATCAGGCGCTGCTGGCGCGCGTCTGCTTCGACCGCGCGTGGTGGGATCGCATGGACGCCGGCACGCTCGACGAACCGGACGCCGCCGCATTGGCGTGCGCGCAGCTGCCTGACCGCCTGCACCCCGCCGTCCGCGCAATCTTCGCCGACTGGTACCGCGTCCTGCCCGAATGGGACGGCATGGCCGCGCTGCTGGCCGACCTGAAAGCGCGCGGATTCCGCCTGTACTTACTGTCCAACATCAGCCGGTATTTCGCGGCGCACTGCGCATCGCTCCCCATCTTGCAGCCGTTCGACGGGCTGGAACTGTCCGGCCCCATTGGCCTGGTCAAGCCGTCCGCCGAAATTTTCGCGCATTTGTGTGCGCGGTTCGGGCTGCGCCCCGGCGAATGCCTGTTCATCGACGACACCGCCCGCAATGTGGACGGCGCCAAATCCGCCGGGATCGACGCCATTCTCTTCCCCGGCGACGCCGACGCGCTGCGGGCGCAGCTGGGCGCGCAGGTGGGGATCGTGCTGTAATTTTTCCCGGATGGGAATGCAAAACCCGACACACAGCGAGGCAAAATCGCTGCGTGCCGGGTTTGTTAATTTCCCCGCGAAAATACGTCAAAAAATCAAAAATTTCCGCCGTTCCAACCCCAATGGCTTACTTCCTGATATGGAATATACACCCGATCCGGCGCAACGTGCAGCTGGTCGGCCAACGCATCCGTCAGCGCCGCCGTCACGCGGTCATAATCCGCATCGCTCGCCCGGCCGAACAGCCGCACCTCCGCAAACGCCGCCGGTGCGTCCGACCCGCCGAACCACAAATGGGCATCGCCCTCCACCTGCACCATCAGCCAGTTTTCCGTTTTGCCGGGAAACAGCGCAATGGCGTCCGCAATTTTGGATTTCAGTGCGCGCTCGGTGTCGGCCGAAACGGCGCAATTGGTTTTCACGTGTACAAATGGCATCGCAATCTCCTCCTGTAAAGTCCGCGCGGGTACGCCTGCGGTGCGAGCGCCCGCGTTCGGTTCGATGATTTGATTCAATTTTATCATACCATATTTCCGCGCAAAAATCAACCCTGAATTCACCACAAATTGCCCAACGTCGGCCGCTCATTGTCCGCCAGATGCACCAGCCGCATCTGCGCCTGGCGGCATGCCGTGCGGAAGTCGTCCCATGCGGCGATTTCGGCGCACGCCGAGGCTTCGGTCAACGATTCCTGCACCGGATCCATTTCCGAATGGCGCAAAAATGTGCTGGAAACGCGCCGCCATGCGTCAAAATCGGCCGACACCGACCGCAGCAGTTCGGCTGCCGCGTCGGGATCTCCGTTGTCCAGCTGCGCGACGGCCGTTTCCAGCCGCGATGCGCCGTCGCCGCAAAATTGCTGCACCGACCGCGACGTGGTAACGCACAGCACCGCCAAAATCGCCGCCAATACCGGAATTGCCCACAATCGCTTCATTGTTTTCGCTCCTTTTGCCATCGAATGACGCCGAGCAGCAGCGGGATGCCGATCGTCAGCACCGGCACGCAGCCGTCCTGCAGCGCCGTCAGTGCATCGATCGCTGGGGCGTGGTGCAGCAGTGCAATGCCCGCCGCGGCGCAAATTACCGCGCCGACCGGGAGTGCGGCTGCGCGCACAGGCCGCGCGTCAAACGCCTGCATGCATACGGAAAAGCTGACCAGCAGCATGGTCATCCGGGCGTATGCGCTGAGCACCAGCAGCGCGCCGAATGCCCCGGCCGGGCGCAGCAGCGTGCCGTGCGGCGCGACCAATGCCGCCGCATACAGCGGCATCGACCGCAGTTCCGCCCAATCGCCCAGCACGCCGACCGACAGCACGGCCAAAATCGCCGCCAAGCCGACCAGCACCGCCCACCATCCGGCCGTGCGCCGCGCGCGGATTCCGCCGCTCCACGGGCACAGCACCATCAGTGCGGCCACCGGAACGCCCAGCGTGCCCGTCAGCCGCAGTCCGGCCGAAATCGCCGACGCATCGTCCACGGCGGCGGTTTGCAGCAGCTCCGGCGTCCACACCGTGCGCAGCGTCGCGCCGAGGACGATCAGCAAAATCACACCCCCGGCGGCCAGCAGTCCGCACATTCGCGCCGTGCTTTCGATGCCCATCCACGCGCCGTATGCGGCGGCCGCGCACAGCAATATCAGCAGCCCCGGAACCAGCGGATTCGGCAGTTCCGTTTCGCGCAGCAGCAGACCCGTGCGCGCGGTGGTCTCCACCCCGGCCAGCAGCAGAAACACACCGTACAGCACCGCCAGCGCCTTGCCGACCCAGCGGTGCAGGTACGATGCCGCCCACTGCGCCGGGCTTTGCGCCGACGGATGGCGCGCCCATGCTGCGGCGGGCAGGAGCAGTACCGCGCCGCCCAGCAGCACCGCCGGGAGCGCCATCAGCGACGCGCGCGGCGCACGCATCAGCAGCAGCGGCGGCAATGCACCGACCGTCAGCGTGACCGCCAGTTGGCGCGGCAGAATCTTCCCCGTTTTCAATCGTCCGTTCCCCCTTCCGGCCCGCGCACTTCGCTGCCCGGCATATGCTGAATCCGCGCTTCTTTTTCGCCCAGCCGCTTCCAGCTTTGGCGAATCAGCACATCCCGCAGGCCGCGCAGCCGCAGCGGCGACACCGGCGCCGTATATGGCACGCCGTACGGGCACAGCGCGCACAGATTGCTCAGCAGCGCGCAGAAACACACGATCACGCCGAACAGCGTCGCTGTCCCGCCGATCACGATGAACGCCAGCCGCAGCACCGCAATCGGCTCATACAGCTTCGGAATCACAAACGAGCTGATGGCCGTCAGCGCCACCACCAGGATCATCGGCGACCCGATCAGCCCGGATTCCACCGCCGCGTCGCCGATCACCAGCCCGCCCAGGATGCTCACCGCGTGCCCCAGCGGCTTGGGCAGCCGCAGCCCGGCTTCGCGCATCAGCTCATAAATCAGGTGAATCACCAGCGCCTGCACCGTCAGCGAAAACGGCTGCTTCGATTCCGATTCCGCCAGCCGATACAGCATTGCCGTCGGGAACAGCGACGGCTGCCATGTGCCCATCGCGACGAACACCCCCGGCAGCAGCACCGCCGCCGCAAACGCCGCATACTTGATCCACCGCGTCAGCGTCGCGAAAAACGGCCGGTTGGCATAATCGTCCATGCTTTGAAAATGCTCGACGAACAGGTACGGCACGATCAGCACGTCCGGCGTGCCGTCCACGAACACGGCCACACGCCCCTCGCTGATTTTGCCGCAGACGGTGTCCGGCCGTTCGCTGGTGCCGACGCTGGAAAACAGCGACAGCGGCTGGTCTTCCAGATACGGCTGTAAATATCCGCTTTCCAGCACGGCGTCCAGCGGGCAGGTGCGCAGCCGCGTCCGAATCCGGTCCAGAATCCGGGGCGACACCGCGCCGTCCAGGTAGCACAGCGCGACGTCGGTGCGGCTTTCGCGGCCGACGGTCATCATCTCAAACCGCAGCTTCGGCGTCTTCATCCGCCGCCGCACCATCGACAGGTTCGTCCGGATCACCTCGACGAAGCCCTCGCGCGACCCGCGCTGCATCGTTTCGCCGGTCGGCTCGTCCACCGACCGGCTGCTGAACCCCTGCATCCCGACGGCGATGCCGCGCGCCACACCGTCCAGCAGGATCACGCAGAAGCCCGACATAATCAGCCCGTACAGCCCGTCGAAGTCCGACACTTCCGTCTGCTCCGCCAGCGCGATCACCGCGTCGCGCATTTGCGCGTACTGCGCTTCGGCGGTGCAGTCCCGGTAATCGTGTTGGAGCACCGGGTTCAGCATTCCCTGCGCGAACGATTGGAGCAGGATCATCCCTTCGATGCTCACCAGCGCCGCCGCGCGCCCGCCGACGTCCACCTCGCGGATAATCAAATCGCTGGACTCCGCAAAATCCGCGCGAATTTTCTGCAAATTCAGCGCCAGCCGGCTGCTCAGCGTCACCGGCGGCGCGCATACCGTCCGTTTTTTGCCGGCATCGAGCCATGCGCGCATTTTACCGGCCCAATATTTCCCGATTTTCATGTTCCAAAATCTCCTTTTTGCCTGACGCTTTCCGTTATCGTGTCCGCGGGGCGCGCAAATATACCGCATACTTTTCCGTTCTCCGGTCAAAATAGCAAAGAATTCTGACCAAAGGGAGCGATGTGCGATGTTGATTTCGCTGCTGCGGACGCTGATTTTGTACGCCGGGATCGTGATATGCATCCGGCTGATGGGCAAACGGCAGGTCGGTGAGCTGCAAACAAACGAATTTGTGATTACGCTGCTGATTTCGGAGCTGGCGTCGATTCCGATGCAGGAACCGGGCACGCCGCTGTTCAGCGGGATTGTCCCGATTTTGACGCTGGTGGGGTGCGAGCTGATCGTATCGGCGGCGATGGTGAAATGGACGGGGTTCCGGCAGCTGATGTGCGGCAAGCCGGTGGTGCTGATCCGCAACGGGCAGCTGGACTTGAAACAGCTGGCGCGCGTGCGGCTGACCATCGAGGATTTGACCGAGGCGCTGCGGCTGCAAAATGTGTTCGACCTGAACGAAGTCGCGTTTGCCGCCGCCGAAACCAACGGGCAGATCTGCGTGCTGAAAAAGCCGCAGTTTTCTCCGCCGGACGCGCAGACGCTCGGCGTGACGGCGACGGCCAATTTTTCGGCGGTGGTGGTGTCGGACGGGCAGTTCTGCCCGCATTCGGCGATTCTGTGCGGCCGGTCGAAGGATTGGGTGGCGCAGGTGCTGCACCAGGAAAAGTGCGAGCTGCGCGACGTCCGGCTGCTGCTGTCCGATGCGTCCGGCAAATACACGATTCTGCTGCGCAACGCGGTGAAAAGCAAGGGAGGGAAATTGTCGTGAAGAGAACAAAGCGCATCGCATTTTTGCTGCTGGGCCTGACCGTGGCGCTGAGCGGATGCAGCGTGCCCGCACCGGCGCGGCTGGGCGGCCGGATGTTCGTGGAAAACGCCGGGGTGGATGCAGCCGCCGACGGCGTGGTGCTGTCGCTGAACGGATTTCTGCCGGATCTGGACGACAAAAACGCGTTCCTGACGCAGCCGGGCGCTTCCATCTCCAGTGCGATGGAGGCGCTGGCGCTGCGCACCGGCCGGCACCCGTACCTGGCGCACAACGGCGCGCTGGTCATCGGCCGGGACGCCGCCCGCAGCGGGATTGACGGGATCCTGCATTTCTTTTCGGAATATCCGGAGTGCCGCGGCAGCGTGCCGCTGTTTGTCGCGGACGCTTCGGCCGCGGCAGCGCTGGACGCCATCCGCAGCGAGCCGGAGCTGGACAACCGCGCGCTGATCGACCTGGTGGCCGACGATCTGCACACCGGGCGCACGCTGTACACGCCGGTGTATCGGGCCGCGGCGGCGCGCGCATCCGGCCGCACCGACATCGCCGCGCCGGTGCTGTCGGTCACAAAAACAGGCGCAGCCATCACCGGCACGGCCGTGTTCCGCGGCGGCAGGCTGGCACTGACGCTGTCGCCCGACGAAACGGTCGGGCTGCAGCTGATTACCGGTACGGCGCAGTATGCGCTGGTTGACGTCGCGGTGCGCGAGGCACAGGTCGCTGCCATCATCACCGTGCAAAAACGGGTGCTGACGCTGACATCGTCCGACGGCGCTCCGCGGTTTGTGCTGCGGCTGACGTGCATCGCCGCGCTGAACGAATACAGCGGCGGAATGCCCCCGACGGACGACGCGTTCGCCGCGCAGCTGGCCGACGGGTGCGCGCAGCAGCTGCGTGCGTGGATCACACAATGCGCCGGCCGGCTGATGCGCGCCGCGCTCGACCCGATGGGGCTGACCGCGCAGGCGTCCCGTGACCCTCGGTGGGCAGCAAAGGCGGCCGCCGACCGCAGCGCGTTCCTGCGCAGCGCATCTTTTCAGGCAGAAATTGACGTCCATACGGTGCGCGGCAGCAAATTGTGAAAACTTTTTTGAAATTTTTTGATTTGCCCCTTTTATATTCCGGATAAAAACTGTATAATAGAGATAGCATATTATACGGCCGCCTACACCGGCCGGAACGGAGGGCAATTCATGGCATCTGAATTTACGGTTTCCCTGTCCGCGGTCATCCGCGAAGAGGGGTACGAAGTCTTGTATATGCCGGTCAACGCCGACGAGGTCAAGATCTCTTCGTCGGACCTGAGCCGACCGGGGCTGGAACTTGCGGGATTTTTTGATTACTACGACCACACGCGCATCGTGGTGCTGGGCCGGTCGGAAATGGCGTTCCTGATGGAGATGGATCTGAAAGACCGGAGCGAGATTCTGGACGCGCTGTTTTCCCGGCACACCCCGGCCGTGCTGATTACGCGCGGGCTGGATCCGCTGCCGGAGCTGATGAGCGCCGCCCAGCGGTACAAAATCCCGCTGCTACGCACGCAGGAGGCGACGTCGCGCGCGGTGTCGAGCCTGGTGGCGTTTTTGAACATTGAACTGGCCCCGCGCATCACGCGCCACGGCGTGCTGGTGGAGGTGTACGGCGAAGGGATTCTGATCACCGGCGACAGCGGCGTGGGCAAAAGCGAAACCGCCATCGAGCTGGTGAAGCGCGGCCACCGGCTGATTGCCGACGACGCCGTGGAGCTGAAACGCGCGTCCAACAAAACGCTCGTCGGTTCCGCGCCGGAAAATATCCGCCACTTCATCGAGCTGCGCGGCGTCGGGATCATCAACGCGCGCCGCATTTTCGGTATGGGCGCCGTGAAGCAGACGGAGAAGGTGGACATGATTATCCACCTCGAAAACTGGGACGGCTCCAAAGTGTACGACCGGATGGGTATGGCCAACGAATTCGGCGATATTCTGGGCGTCGAGATCCCGCTGATTACGATCCCGGTGAAGCCCGGGCGCAACCTAGCGGTGATTATCGAGGTCGCAGCCATGAACAACCGCCAGAAAAAGCTCGGCTACAACGCAACGCACGAGCTGCTGACGAACCTGGGGATGGATCCCGCGTCGCTGCCGCCGGAGCCGAAGGTTGTGTACAAAGACTGGATGACCCGCAAAACCGAGTAATGGCCCGCAAGCGCGGCATTACATATATTTTTACTTTTCAAGCATTGAATTTGCAGGAGGATTTGAAAGTATGTATTACGTAGGAATTGACCTGGGCGGCACCAACATTGCCGTCGGCGTGTGCAACGAACAGTACGAGATTATCGCCACCGCGTCCGCGAAAACCAATTGCCCGCGGCCGTGCGAGGAGATTTGCGCCGACATGGTCAAAGTGACGGAGGAAGCCGTGGCCAAAGCCGGGCTGACGATGGATCAGATCGCTTCGATCGGCATCGGCGCGCCGGGCGCGATTAACCCGGACACCAAAACGATTGAATTTGCCAACAACCTGGGCTTTAAGTTCGCGCCGGTCGGCGAGATCATGGAGCGGCTCACCGGCAAGGAAATTTACATTGAGAACGACGCGAACGCCGCGGCGTACGGCGAAGCGGTCGCCGGCGCGGCCAAGGGCACGCGCAACTCCGTTACCATCACGCTGGGCACCGGCGTGGGCGGCGGCGTCATCATCGACGGCAAAGTGTTCTCCGGCTTCAACCACTTCGGCACCGAGCTGGGCCACACGGTGATTGTGCGCGGCGGGCGGCACTGCTCCTGCGGCCGCGACGGCTGCTGGGAAGCGTATGCATCGGCCAGCGCGCTGATTTATCAGACGAAAATCGCGATGGTGGATCATCCCGAATCCGTCATGTGGGCGCTGGTGGACAGCGACATCAACCGCGTCAGCGGCCGCACCGCGTTCGACGCGATGCGCAAAGGCGACGAAGCCGGCACGCAGGTGGTCGATCAGTACATCGGCTATGTGGCGTGCGGCGTGGCGAATATGATTAACATCTTCCAGCCGGAAGTGCTGTGCATCGGCGGCGGCATCTCCCGCGAAGGGGAGCGGCTGCTCGCGCCGATCCGCAAAGAAGTGGAAGATACGACGTACGGCCGGTACTCCACCAAACAGCCGGAAATCGTCGCCGCGCAGCTGGGCAACGACGCCGGGATCATCGGCGCTGCGTTTTTGGGGCTGTCGATGAAATAAACGCGTCCAATCTGAACCGCCGGGATCGCCGTGAATGCTTTTGCGGCGATCCCGACTGATTAAGGAGGAGTTTCATGCACACCAATCAAATGCTTTCGATTGCCGCGCTGGCGCAGGCCGAAGGATGCGCCGTACGCACGCAGGAACCGCTGGCGCAGCACACCACGTTCCGAATCGGCGGCCCGGCCGCGCTGTGGGTCGAAGTCCCGACCGCAGACGTGATGGCCGAGCTGCACCGCGCGTGCGCCGAATCGCGCGTGCCGTGCGTCGTGCTGGGCTGCGGATCCAACGTGCTGGCGTCCGACGCCGGGTTCAACGGCGTGATTCTGCACCCGGCCGCGCCGGAATTCACGCAGATTGCCGTCACCGGCGGCACCGTCACCGCAGGCGCGGGGGCAAAGCTGTCCGCGCTGGCCGTATGTGCGCGCGACCACGGGCTGTCCGGGCTGGAATTCGCGTACGGCATCCCCGGCTCGGTCGGCGGCGCCGTGTACATGAACGCCGGGGCATACGGCGGCGAGATCAAAGATGTGCTGGTGCGCTGCACCGTGCTGACGCGCGACCACCGGATCGAAACGCGGCCGGCCGGGGCGCTGGCGCTGGCGTACCGGCACAGCGCGCTGATGGACGACGATGCGATCGTGCTGTCGGCAGAATTCGCGCTGACGCCGGGCGATCCGGAACAGATCGGTGCGCAGATGAACGATTACATGGCGCGCCGCAAAGCCAAACAGCCGCTCGACCTGCCCAGCGCAGGCAGCACGTTCAAGCGCCCGGCCGGCGCATTCGCCGGGGCGCTGATTGAGCAGTGCGGGCTGAAAGGCGCGCGCGTCGGCGACGCGCAGGTCAGTGAAAAGCACGCCGGATTCATCGTCAACCTGGGCAATGCCACGGCCGGCAACGTCCGCGCGCTGATCTCCCATGTCCAAAAAGTAGTCGAAATGGAAACCGGCTTCCGACTGGAATGCGAAATCCGCACGCTGGGCGGCTGAGCGGCAGGGAGTGTCAAAAATCATGGAATTTCTAATTGTGACCGGCATCTCCGGCGCAGGCAAAACGCAGGCGGCGCACGCGCTGGAAGACATCGGGTTCTACTGCGTGGACAATATCCCGCCGCTGCTGCTGTGCGACCTGTACCGGGTGTGCAGCCGGTCGAGCGAATTGTACGAACGCGCGGCGGTGATCGTGGACATCCGCAGCGGCGACGAGTTCGACGTGCTGCTCCAATCGCTCGACCGCATGGGGCCGCACACGCACCGCATCCTGTTTCTAGACGCGTCGGACGACGTGCTGCTACGCCGCTACCGCTTCACCCGGCGCAAGCATCCGCTGATCGACGCGGCGGGCGGCTCGGTGGAGGATGCCATCGCGATGGAGCGGCACAAACTGGCGCCGCTGAAAGAACGCGCCGACTACTGCATCGACACCACGTTTCTGTCCAACGCGCAGCTCAAAGAGCGCATCGCCAAGCTGTTTCTGGTGCACGCGTCGGACGCGCTGACGACCCACTGTATGTCGTTCGGCTACAAGCACGGCGTCCCGACCGAGGCCGACCTGATGTTTGACGTGCGCTGCCTGCCCAATCCGTATTATGTGGACGGCCTGCGCGACCGCACCGGGCTGGATCAGCCGGTGTACGACTACGTGATGCAGTGGGAACAAACCATCGGGTTCCGCGACCGGCTGTTCGACATGATCGACTATATGCTGCCGATGTATTGCAGCGAAGGCAAAAGCCAGCTGGTGATCGCCATCGGCTGTTCCGGCGGGCATCACCGCTCCGTCGCGCTGACGCAGGCGCTGTATCAGCACCTGCTGCGCCAGGGCCGCCGCGTGACCGTCACGCACCGCGATATCGAAAAATAAGGAGCTTTGCGTACCATGTCCTTTGCGTCGGAACTGAAAAAAGAATTGTGCGCGTGCGCGCTGCCGGACTGCTGCCGCCGGGCGGAGGCATATGCGCTGTTCCTGTACGGCCACCGGTTCGACGGCAGCGCCATCGTGCTGCAAACCGAAAGCGCCACCGTCGCGCAGACGGCCGCCGCGCTGCTGGCCGCGGAAACCGGGGTATTCGTCGATGTGCGCACCCCGCTCACGCAGCGCAGCCGCGGCCGTATCTGCACCGTGGTGGTGCCGGACAGTCAGCGCAGCGCGGTGCTGCGCTGCTTTGGGCATTCGGCGGCCGATGTGCGGCGGGAAGTGCGGTTTGCCAACCTGGCGCAGCCGTGCTGCGCGGCGGCGTTTCTGCGCGGCGCATTCCTCACCTGCGGCACGCTCAACGACCCTGCGCACGGCTATCACCTGGAATTCAACGCCCCCAACCGCCCGCTGGCCGACGCGCTGGCGATGGTGCTGCAATCGGCGCTGACGCTGAATCCCGGCCGCACGGCGCGCAAGGGCGCGTCGGTGATCTACTTCAAAAACGCCGCCGACATCGCCGCGCTGCTGGACGCGATTGGCGCGCCGAACCGTGCCGAAGCCGTTCGCGCCGTCCGCGCCCGCAACGAGCGCCGCAGCGACGCCAACCGCCGCACCAATTTTGACACCGCCAACATCGACAAAACCGTCTCCGCCGCCGCTGCGCAGATCGAAGCAATCCTGCGCGTGCGCAATTCGCCGGCGTGGACGCAGCTGCCGGACGAGCTGCGGGCGCTGGCCGCGCTGCGGCTGGCGCACCCCGAATATTCGCTGCGCGAACTGGGCGAGGCGCTGGATCCGCCGGTCAGCCGCAGCGGCGTCAATCACCGGCTGACGCGGCTGGTGCAGCTGGCGGAAAAATCGGACGGCCGCGCCGGATGATCTTTTGCATTTCAGGAGGAACCTGCCATGGCGTTTACCCATTTACACGTTCACAGTGAGTACAGCCTGCTGGACGGCGCGTGCCGGATCAAGCAGCTGGCGCAGCGCGCCGCCGATTTGGGCCAAACCGCCTGCGCCATCACCGACCACGGCGTGATGTACGGCGCCGTCGATTTTTACAAAGCCGCCCGCGCCGTCGGCGTGAAGCCGATCATCGGGTGCGAGGTGTACGTCGCCGCGCGCTCCCGGTTCGACAAATCGTCCGCCGACCGCGAACGCGCGCATTTGGTGCTGCTGTGTGAAAACAACAAAGGGTACGAAAACCTGTGCGCCATGGTGTCCAAAGCATGGACGGAAGGGTTCTACGTGAAGCCGCGCGTGGACTACGAGCTGCTGCGCCAGTACCACGAAGGGCTGATCGCGCTGTCGGCGTGCCTGGCGGGCGAAGTGCCGCAGGCGCTGCTGCACAACGATTACGCCGAAGCCAAGCGCGTCGCGCTCGAAATGGCGGAAATCTTTGGCCCCGATCACTACTACCTCGAATTGCAGGATCACGGCCTGCCGGAGCAAAAGCAGGTCGCGCCGGGGATCATCCGGCTGGCAAACGAAACCGGTATCCCGCTCGTCGTCACCAACGACGCGCACTACCTGCAAAAAGAAGACAGCCGGATGCACCACATCCTGATCTGCATCCAAACAAACCACACCGTCGAAGACGACGACACCATGGAGTTCGGATCTGACGAATTTTACCTCAAAAGCGAAGACGAAATGCGCGCGCTTTTCCCGTCGCGGCCGGACGCTGCCGACAATACCGCGAAAATTGCCGAACGGTGCAACGTGGAGTTTGAATTCGGCCACACCAAGCTGCCGCATTTCGACGTGCCGAACAACGAGGATCACGCACAGTACTTCCGCCGCCAGTGCTTCGACGGGCTGCACCGCCGCTACGGCGAAAATCCGCCGCAGCCGTACATCGACCGGCTGGAATACGAGCTGTCCACCATCGAGCGGATGGGGTATGTGGACTACTACCTGATCGTGCACGATTTCGTCCGCTACGCCAAATCGGTGCAGATTCCCGTCGGGCCGGGGCGCGGCTCCGGCGCGGGCAGTCTGGCGGCGTACTGCATCGGCATCACCGGCATCGACCCGATGAAATACAACCTGCTGTTCGAGCGGTTTTTGAACCCGGAGCGCGTCAGTATGCCGGACTTTGACATCGACTTCTGCTTCGAGCGGCGGCAGGAGGTTATCGACTACGTCGTCCGCAAATACGGCGCCGATCACGTCGCGCAGATCGTCACGTTCGGCACCATGGCGGCGCGCGGCGCCATCCGGGATGTGGCGCGCGCGCTGGCCATCCCCTACGCCCGCGCCGACGCCATCGCCAAGCTGGTGCCGATGGAGCTGAACATCACGCTGGACAAAGCGCTGACCATGTCCGCCGAGCTGCGCGCCGCCGCCGAGGAGGACCCGCAGATCGCCGAGCTGATCGACATGGCGCGCAAGGTGGAAGGGATGCCGCGCCACGCGTCGCGCCACGCTGCCGGCGTGGTGATTACCGAGCAGCCCGTCATGAACTATGTCCCGCTGGCCAAAAACGACGAAGCCGTCGTCACGCAGTACACCATGACCACGCTCGAAGAGCTGGGTCTGCTGAAAATGGACTTTCTGGGGCTGCGGACGCTGACCGTTATCCGCGACGCCGAGCGCATGGTGCAGCGCACCAACCCGGACTTTGCCATTGACCGCATTTCCACCGAAGATCCCGCGATCTACCAAATGCTGTCCGCCGGGCAGACGGAGGGCGTGTTCCAGTTTGAATCGTCCGGGATGCGCGGCGTGCTGATGCAGCTGGGTCCGGAAAGCCTGGAAGACCTGATCGCCGTGATCTCGCTGTACCGCCCGGGGCCGATGGATTCCATCCCGCGGTACATCCAAAACCGCCACAATCCCAGCCTGGTCACGTACCTGCATCCGTCGCTGGAACCGATTTTGAAGGTGACGTACGGCTGTATGGTTTACCAGGAGCAGATCATGCAGATTTTCCGCTCGCTGGCCGGGTACACGCTCGGCCGCGCCGACATCGTGCGCCGCGCGATGAGCAAAAAGAAAAAAGACGTGATGGAGCGTGAACGGCGCATTTTCGTCCACGGCCTGACGGACGAAAACGGCAACGTGATCGTCGAAGGCTGCCTGAAACGCGGCGTGGACGAAAAAAGCGCTATGGCCATCGTCAGCGAGATGGAAAGTTTCGCGTCGTACGCGTTTAACAAACCGCACGCCGCGTCGTACGCATACGTATCGTATCAGACGGCGTTCCTCAAATGCCACTACCCGCGCGAATTCATGGCGGCGCTGCTGACCAGCGTGCTGGACAACACCACCAAAGTCGCGGAATACATGGCCGAATGCCAGCGGCTGGGCATCGCCGTGCTGCCGCCGAGCGTCAACGAAAGCGGCAGCGGGTTCACCGTGTCCGGCAATGCGATCCGGTTCGGGCTGCTGGCCAGCCGCAACATCGGGCGCAGCTTCGTCGATCAGCTGATTGCCGAGCGGCAGACGCGGCCGTTCGCATCGTTCTACGATTTCTGCGACCGGATGTACGGCAAAGAGCTGAACCGCCGCGCGCTGGAATCGCTCGTCAAATGCGGCGCGCTCGACGGCCTGGGCGCCAACCGGCGGCAGATGTTCGTCAGTATGGACACCATCCTCGACGATTTGGACAGCGCGCGGCGGCGTAACCTGGAAGGCCAGCTGAACCTGTTCGGCATGGCGGACGGCGGCGACGGCGCGCGCGCCAACGAGCCGGAGCTGCCGGACGTGCCGGAATACCCGATGCCGGAGCTGCTGGCGATGGAAAAGGAAATGACCGGGATGTACCTGTCCGGCCACCCGATGGCGGCGTATCAGGCGGTGTCGGACGCGATTCACGCCGCGCACATCGGCGTCATCCTCGCCTGCGCGCACAATTCGCCCGACCATACGCCGGACACCACCTACCGCGACGGCGAAGTCGTCACCGTGCTGGCGATTGTCCAGACGGTGCGCACCAAAATCACGAAAAACAACCAGACCATGGCGTTCGTCACGCTGGAAGACCTGTACGGTTCGATTGAAATGCTCGTGTTCCCCCGGATTTTGGAGCAGTACGCGTCGTACCTGCAGGAAGGCGCCGTGCTGGAACTGCGCGCGCGGATCAGCCTGCGCGAAGAAGAGGACGCCAAGCTGCTGTGCGAATCGGTCGCTCCGGCGCCCGACACGGATGTTGCAAAGTTAGGTAAAAATGTTGCACGGCCGGCGGAAAATCGTCCGGCGCGTCCGGCCGCGCCCGCCGCTTCGGCGCGCTCCGCCAAGCACGGCCTGTACCTCCGCATCCCGGATTTTGACTGTGACGCGTTCCTCCGCGCCAAGCGCGTGATGGCGATTTTCGACGGAAATACGCCGGTTTATGTGCGCTGCACCGCCACGGGCAAGCTGTCGATGGCGTCGCGCGGGCTGTGGGTGATGCTCAACGAACCGATGCTCGGCGAGTTGCGGCGGCTGCTCGGCGCGGAAAATGTGGCCGTGGTGGAATAAGTATTTTTGTTGCTTGTGCGAAATCCATCATTTTTTGCAGAAAAGTTTATCAAGCGACTTGAAAAATCCGCCGCGGGCGGATATAATAGATATAAGCGCATATTATTTGCTGCGCGCGGCTCGGTTGGGTGGAGCGGCGCGCACGTTTTTGGGAAAGGAAGATTCATATGAAGAAAATTGCGATTTTGACGAGCGGCGGCGACGCGCCGGGCATGAACGCGGCCATCCGCGCCGTTACGCGCGCCGGCGTTGCAGCCGGGATGGAAGTCGTCGGCGTCCGCCGCGGCTACAACGGCCTGCTGGAAAACGATATCTATCCGCTGGACGCGCGTTCGGTGGCCAATATCCTGCAAATGGGCGGCACCTGCCTGTACACGGCGCGCAGCCCCGAATTCAACACGCCTGCCGGCGTCAAAAAAGCGGCAGACAACTGCCGCCGGCTGGGGATCGAGGGGCTGGTCGTCATCGGCGGCGACGGCTCGTTCCGCGGCGCGCGCGACCTGTGCGGCGAAGGCATCTGCTGCATCGGCCTGCCGGGCACCATCGACAACGACATTTCCTGCACCGACTACACCATCGGCTACGACACCGCGATGAACACCGCCATCGAAATGGTGGACAAGATTCGCGACACCATGATGTCGCACGACCGGTGCAGCGTGGTCGAAGTGATGGGGCATCACGCCGGGTATCTGGCGCTGAACACCGGCCTGGCGGTCGGCGCGACGGCGATCCTGATTCCGGAAGAGAAGTACGATATTGACCGCGACGTAATCGCGCCGATCAAGCGCTCGCAGGCGACCGGCAAGAAGAATTTCATCGTCGTGGTGTCCGAGCTGATGCTCAACGTGGACGCGCTGTGCAAAGAGATCGAAGCGAAAACCGGCGTCGAAACGCGCGGCTGCGTGCTGGGGCATGTGCAGCGCGGCGGTTCGCCGTCTGCGCGCGACCGCGTGCTGGCCAGCGAGATGGGCTACTACGCCGTGCAGCTGCTGGCGCAGGGCAAAACGAAGCGCGTCGTCGGCATCAAAGACGACAAGCTTGTCGATTACGATATTACCGAAGGTCTTGCAATGAAGAAAGAATTCGCGTGGGATCTGCTGAAGGTCGCGCGGACGATTTCGATTTGAGGAAAAATATACTGCGGATGCAGTAAAAGAACCGGGATTTTCGTTTTATGCGATGATCCCGGTTCTTTTGTGTGGTAACGTTTTAAGAAAGCTCAATGATATCGAATAGAATCTGCGTTTTCCTGCCAAAAAGCGGGGCTTACTGCGTGTCACTCCCACGCGCTTTCCCGATACTGCCGCGGCGTCATCCCATATTTGCGGCGAAACTGCGCGTAGGCCCAGCTGACGTTTTGGAATCCGCTGTCGTAGCACAGCGCCAAAATCGGGTAATTGCTGTTGCGCAGCATATTCGCAAAGTACGTCAGCCGCAGTTCGTTGATGAATTCGCTGGCCGACTGGTGGTAGTATTTCCGGATGCTCCGTGCCAAATGCTCGCGCGATTTGCCGGACAGCTCCGCCATCCGCGCCATCCCGCCGCTGAAATTGCGGTTCTGCTGCATTTTCCGGCGCGCTTCGGCCAGCCAGTCCGGCACCGCCTCCGCCGGGTCGGCCGTATATTCGCCGAAATACCGGGTCAGAATGTCGAACAGCAGCGTCCGCATCCGGAACCGCAGCTGCGGGATCCCGTCGTCGGACAGGACGCACAGCGCCTCCATCCGCTGCTTCAATTTTTGGAACGCGCTCCCCGTCAGCAGCACCGACGGCGGCAGCGCGGCCGTGCGCAGCGCCTCCGCCGGGAACCCGTCGCCGACAAACAAGGCCACCTGGTCGAACAGCTCCGGCAAAAAGCTCAGGTTCACAAACCCAAACTCCGCGCCCGTCCCGCGAACATAGTCGTGCAGGTCGTGCGGGCGGATCAGCACCAGCGTCCCGACCGGCAGATCCGACTGCTGCCCGTTCACTACGTGATGCGCAACGCCGTCCAGCACCAGGAACAGCTCGTAGTAGTCGTGGTCGTGCGGGCGGAAAAATTCCGTCTCGCTGCGCACATACCGGTAGCTGCACCCCGTGCGCCCGTCCACAAATCGCTCGGCCGTTAGCCGTTTCGGCTCCATCCGCGTTCCCTCCTCTGCGTTTCGCTCCAATGTTTAGGATACCACGCGCCGCATGGTTTTGTCAAGCCCGCACGCGTCCATATCGGCAATTTTTTTTGCAAAAAATGCAGCCAATTTTTCAAAAGCCCTTGACATTCGCGCCAAGGTGTGATAAAATTGAGTACGCTGTTTGACACGCGGGTGTAGTTCAGTGGTAGAACCCCAGCCTTCCAAGCTGGTTGTGTGGGTTCGATTCCCATCACCCGCTCCAAATTCAATTTCATTTTTGCGCCAGTAGCTCAACTGGATAGAGCAACTGCCTTCTAAGCAGTAGGTCAGGGGTTCGAGTCCCTTCTGGCGCACCACACAACTTTTGCAATATGGTGGGTATGGCGCAGTTGGTTAGCGCGCCAGATTGTGGCTCTGGAGGCCGTCGGTTCGAATCCGACTATCCACCCCATATATGAAAAGAATGAAACGGGATCATGAGGAATTCCGATCTGAGCCGAGCGATGTGTCTCGTCCTCTTGCCGGGTTTTCATTTTTTCGTTTCATTTTTTCATCTTTATACATTGGGATGTCGCCAAGCGGTAAGGCAACGGACTTTGACTCCGTTATTCGTCGGTCCGAATCCGGCCATCCCAGCCAAAAATCCCGCGCTCGCGCGGGATTTTTACTTATTCACTCTTCACTCTTCACTATTCACTCTTCACTGAAACAAGGGAATAAGGAATCGTGAAAAGTGAAGAAGTGCGGTGGCTTTTCGCAAAGCGAAAAGCAATTGAATACGGATTCGTTTGGATGTGAAAAGTATGGCCGAAAGTCCGTTGATCGTAAAATCCAAAACGCTCGCGCTGGAATGCATCCGCGCTTGCAGGGCACTGCGGGAAGCGCGGTGCGAAGGCGCTTTGATCAGCCAGTTCCTGCGCGCCGGAACCAGCATTGGCGCAAATATCCGCGAAGCCTTTTATGCGCAAAGCAAAGCGGACTTTGTGGCCAAACTGCATATCGCGCTGAAAGAATGCTCCGAAACGGAATATTGGCTCGAACTTTTGATCGAAAGCGGTTATTATCCCGATCAATCCGTTTTGGCGCACTGCGTGGAAGTCAAAAGAATCCTGATCGCCTCTATCAACACAGCCAAAAAATAACCCATCTCCCCGAAAGGCGGTGAACCCCATGCTGAACATCGACGGCACCCTCCTGTCCGGAAACCGTCCCATTGCGGAAATCCGCGGCGGAATTCTGACGGAAGCAAACGACGCCCTGCTTCCGCTGTACCTGAAACGCACCCGCAACCTCGAATCGTGGTTGGCGTCGCGCGCCATCGATTCGCACCGAACGCATTCGCGGCTGCTGAAAAAAGCGCTGCGCCTGCGCACTGCCGACGACGCGCAGACAGCGCTCGCCGTCAATGCCGCCACGGTCACGGACACCTATTGGTTCCGCCCGGCCGGTTCCAACGCCGCGTGGGCCGATATCCGCTTCCGAACCAACGACTTCGACCAGCTGGCGCTGCGCGGCGACCCGGACGCGTTTGCCCTGCCGCCGTCCCGCACGCCGGAGCTGACCAATATTGGCAGTTTCGAAAAATGCTGGCGGCGCATCGACAGCGCGTGGTGGATGTACAAAAGCGGCACCGATGCAGAGTATTTTTCGGAGCTGTTCATCTGCAAGCTGGGCCAGGCACTCGGTCTGGATATGGCGCACTACGAAATGGACGGCGCGTTCATCCGCTCCAAAGACTTCACCAACAACGCATCCGTCAATTTCGAGCCAATGCGGGCGCTGACCGATGACGACGACGATTACTGCACCTGTTTCCGCGCGCTGACCGCGCTTTCCCCCGTGCTGGCGCAGCCGTATCTGCTGCTGATTTGGATGGACACCATCTGCTACAACATGGATCGCCATACCGAAAATTTCGGAATTCTCCGCGACCCCGAAAGCGGGCAGGTACTGTCCCTCGCGCCCAATTTTGATAATAATATCGCCCTGATCGCCAAAGGGTTTCCCAAAGATGTTTCCCGCGTGCACGATGGATTGATCTCATTTTTCGGCGCGTTTTTGCAACACTGCGCCGACGCCCGCGCGATGTACCGGCAAATGCATCTGCCGGTCATCACGGCCGCAATGATCGACCGCTGCATGGACGAAACTCCCATCGTAACAGACCGCGCGTATATCCGGGACTTCATTTTGAACGGACAATCCCGCGTGCAGGCGCGCATCGACGCCCCCACTCTCCCCGAAAGCCGGTGAACCCATGACCCTCCAACAACTCCACTACGCCATCGCCATCGCCGAAGCCGGTTCGCTCAGCAAAGCAGCCGAGGTTCTGTATATCGCGCAGCCGTCCCTCACCAGCTCCATGCAGGAGCTGGAACGCGAGCTGGGCATCGAGATTTTCCACCGCACCGGCCGCGGCATGGCGCTCACGCCGGACGGCGCCGAGTTCGTGCAGTATGCGCGCCAGGTGTACAATTCGTACGAATCGCTGATGGAAAAGTACGGAAACGCGCACAACCTCAAAAAGAAATTCGGCGTCTCCACGCAGCACTACTCGTTCGCCGTCAAAGCGTTCGTGGAGCTGGTGAAAAAGTACGACACCTCGCAGTACGAATTCGCCATCCGCGAAACAATGACCCGCGACGTGATCCAGGACGTGGCCGCCATGCGCAGCGAGGTCGGCATCCTGTACCTGAGCGACTTCAACCGCGCCGCCATTACCAAGCTGCTGCGCACCGCCGGGCTGATGTTTCACCACCTGATCGACTGCCGCGCGTACGTTTACCTGTGGCGCGGCCACCCGCTGGCCAATCAGCCCTCCATCCGGTTCGACGAGCTGAAAGACTACCCGTGCCTGTCGTTCGAGCAGGGCGATGCCAGTTCGTTCTACCTTGCGGAAGAAATCCTCAGCACCAACGAATACCTGCGCACCATCAAAGCCAACGACCGTGCCACCATGCTGAACCTGATGATCGGGCTGAACGGCTACACGCTCTGCTCCGGCATCATCTGCGAAGAGCTGAACGGCACCGATTACCTCGCTGTCCCGTTCGACGACACGTCCGTGGCGGAAAACAGCGTGATGGAAATCGGCTATATCACCAAGCGCAACGCCGTCCTGAGCACCATCGGCACGCACTACATCGAAGAAATCCAGAAATATCTGCAAGCGCAGTAAAAATCCCGCGCCGCTCCGGATTGGGGCGGCGCAGTTTTTTCGTGCGGCATACATATCGCGCGGCGCGATTTTGGCGCAGCGCATAAATCGCGCTTGACAACCGCCGCACACGCTGGTATAATCTTGGTAAATGGATTTGATAGCCCAAAGGAGGCACTTGCTCATGAATTCCAATGCATTTTACGCGCGTTTTTCGTCCGACTGCATCATCGGCAGCGCCAATCAGGAACTGGTGCGCCTGGATCAGCCGCAAACCATCACCGGCCGCTGCCGCTACCGCCTGGCGCACGGCGGGGCGCAGTTTTCCCTGCTGTTTTCCAACATCATCGACAGCACCTATGCTGACGGCTCCGTCAGCCGCGCCGGGGATGTCGGCGGCACATGGACCATTCACCAAATGCGCATCGGCCTGCGGGACGACGACCGCGCCGCCGAACCGGCGCAGTGGTTTCCTGTCACGTTCGACGGCGCTGCAGAAAAAACCGTCACCGGTGCCGTCACATTTGCCACCGATCCGGTCGCGCTGCACGCGCGCGCCGGGCAGACGCTGTGCTATGAGTTAACCTTCACCGGCGATTGCTACCCGCACCATCCCGAAGCGCTGCTCCCGGTCGAGGTGCAGACCGACGACGGCTTCGTGCCGGACAAGCGGATTCCGCTGCCGCTGATGATCGGGTGCGACCGCCCGGTGCGCCGCCGCATCGGGTTCATCGGCGACTCCATCACGCAGGGCATCGGCACCGAAACGGGGTCCTACGCCCACTGGGCAGCGCGCATCGCGGCGCGCTTCCCGGCAGATTGCAGCGCGTGGGACATGGGCAGCGGATACGCCCGTGCCGCCGACGCTGCGCAGGACGGCGCATGGCTGGCGCGCGCCAAAACGTGCGATTTGGTGCACGTCTGCTTCGGCGTCAACGATCTGTATCACGACAAACGCACGGCGGACGGGGTGCTCGCCGACCTGCAAACGATCGTCCGGGCGCTGAAACACGCGGGCTGCACGGTGATTCTCCTCACCGTCCCGCCGTTTGACTGGGACGGATCCAAAAAAATCTACTGGTATCGCATCAACGACGCCATCCGCGCCGGTGCGATTGCGGACATCGACGGGCTGTTCGACTTTGCCGCCGTCGTCGGTCAACCGGCACCGAACGCGCATTTGGCGAAATACGGCGGACATCCGGACGCGGCGGGCTGCCAGGCCGTCGCCGACGCCTATTGGGCGGCCATTGACCGCGGCGACCCCAATTTAGCGGCGGCACGCGCGGGGATTTTCGGGACGGAATAAGCGCGTCCCCATGCAAAATCGAATCAAAACGGCCGCAGCGGCACGGGAAATTCCCGGCTGCTGCGGCTGTTTTCATCGTCAGTCGTCCCGCTTCACTTTGTGTTTCAGCACCGCGCCGGACGCCCCGTCGATCTCGTATTCGTATTCCAGCTGTCCCGCGCGGAATTCCACTTCGTACACGATTCGGCCGTCGTCCGTATCGCGGTCGGTTTCCATTTCCGCCGCATCCGCCGCGCGCACACCGGCGTGCTTCATCGCAATGGACTGCGCGCCTGCCGCGCCGATATCGCCCACCCCGGCCGCAGCCGCGTGCGACTCCTGCTCGGATTTCTGCACTGTTCCGTCCAGCGCGATTTCGTATTCGTATTCGACCGCACCGACCGCGAATTCCACTTCCCAGCATTCCGCAATCCCGTCGTCGTATTCCAGGTGCGCATGGCAGTACGTTGCTTGATCTTCGCGCACACCGGCGTGTTTCAGCGCCGCCGCCTTGGCGGCCGCCGCGTCCACTGCCCCGGTCGGGACGGTCTGTACCCATTCCTTCTCCGCGTCCAGTACCGCGCCGGTGCGGCCGTCGATCTCGTATTCGTACCGGATATTTCCAGCCGTGAACGCTACGTCGTACGTCAGCATCCCGTCGTCCGTGTCGCGTTCCGTTTCAATGAATACGGCGTCCGCCGCGTTCACACCGGCGTGCTTGTACGCCGCCGCGCGCGCGCCTTCCGCGCCAATGTCTCCGGCCGCCTGCACGGCGTTTGCCGTCCCGCGCAGCACCGCGCCGGTGTACGCATCGATCTGATAGCTCAGCTTGCCGAGCGTCGGGTGGTGCAGCGTCACGTCGTAGTGCGCGGGCGATTCGTCCAGCTCCGCATCCGCGTCCGCCGTCACGTCGGCACGCGCCACGCCCGCGTAATCGGCGGCAGCCTGCACGGCCGCATCTTTGCCGATGGGCATCCCCGGCGCACCGGCTTCCAGCAGGTCATCCAGCTCGTCAACCGACAGCTTGGCCAGCCGGTCATAAGCCAGCGTGCCGTTCAGCGCGCGCACGCGCTCCACCAGCGCCGCCTTCCCGGCGGAAATGTCGTGCGCTTTGGCCTGCGCCGTGCGGTCGGCGTCCTGCCGCAGCGTTTGGCTCAGCACCGCAGCCGGGGTCTCCTGCGCCTGCAGCACGGTATCCGCCGCCGCCGTCAGGCTGCGCTGCAATTTTGCGGCGCGGTTGGCGTTTGAATCTTCGACCGATATCAACAGCGCGGACGAGTCGCCGGTCAGGTATCCGCTGCGCACCAGCCCGCCGATGATCGCGTGCACCGCGACGTTCAGCGATGTGCCGTTCAGCTGCGCGCCGCCGTCCAGCTCCGCCAGGACGCGCTTTGCGTCGTCGTTCAGCGCGGTGCAGCGCAGCACTTTTTCGTTCCGGGTAACTTCCAGCTCGATGCTGGGATTGACGTCCAGCGATACCACCGACGCCACGGTGTGCGCCTGCCGGTAAAACAGGCCGCTCCCGATCAGGATCACGGCCAGGCAAGCCGCAATCGCCATAATCCATTTTTTGGGGGTTGTTTTTTTCACAGTCGTACTTCCTTTCTCGGTACAGCGGGAAAGAACGTCCGCCACGTCGTTGGGCGCAGTGCGCGCCAATGCGCGGCCGATCTGGCGCGCGCGGTTTTTGGGAATCATGTGCGGTCATCTCCTTCCAGAATTTGTTTGAGTTTTTTCATCGCGCGACGGTAATGGGACAGGGACGTCGCCAGCGGAATCTGCAGCTGATGCGCAATCTCCCGGTGCTTCAGCCCGGCGGCGTGCAGCAGTACCACCTGCCGCGCCGGGTCTTGCAGCTGCGCCAGCGCATCCTGGAGCAGCACGCGGTCGTCCGGGCACGTCTGCGCCGGATCCGGGAGCGCATTCCATGCGTCGTCGTCCATCGAAACCACCCGGTTTGCGCGCCGCAGGTACATTCGGGCTTCGTTGCGGCACACCGCCACCAGCCACCCCAGCGGCGACCCGCCCGGGCGGTACTGATCCGCGCGTTCCCACACGCGGACAAACGTGTCCTGCGTGATGTCCTGGGCATCGTGCGCATTGCGGAGCACGCCCAGCGCGGCGGCATAGACAGCCGTACGCGTTTGGCTGTACAGCTGCGCCAGCGCGTCCCGGTCTCCGGCGGCGATTTTTGACAACAGCAGTTCCGGATCCGGCAGGGCGGTGGATTCAATTGCATTCAATGGATTTCGCATGGCTTCATTTCTCCTGTCATTCATACAATGCACGGGCGGGGCCTTTTATTGCAGACCGATGAAAAAATATCAAAAAATTTGATTTCGGGAAAATTCCGCGCATTTTCCGCAAAAAACCGGAAAGTTATGCTGCGCGACCCATTTTTATTTTCCCAGCACCGTAATCGTGCCCGGCCGATCCAGCTGAAACGTCATCGCATCCAAATCATACGTCACCTTGCCAAAATCATCGATGGAATCCAGCACAACCGAAAATGCTTTGGTAAACAGGTACCCGCCCACTATCATCGTCCCGCGGCGCGGAATCTGAACCGGCGTGCAGTGGGTTTGCTGCGCCGACGCGCAAAAATCGTCGCGCAGGCGTTCCTGTTCCGGCGTGATGTTCGACCAGTGACCTTGTGCGCCGACGCCGGGCAGTTCCAAATACGTCACCCGGTCGGACTTGCCCAGCGCCGCCGCACGCGCCACAAACCGCCGTGCCTGCTCGCACGGAACGCGGCAGTCCGTTTCCCCGTGTACAATCGCCAGCGGCGCGCACAAATTCGGCAGCAAATCGATCCCGCTGCGGGCGCGGTAGGCATCGTCGTGCGACCGGTCGCCGATCCACACGTTCATCTCATCGCGGAACTCGCCGACCGCGTCGTGGTCGTACCACAGCCGGTAGTCCGATATCCCGCACAGCGCCGTCACTTGCGCAAAATAATCCGGGAATTTGCACGCAATCGCATATGCATTGCCGCCGCCTCCGCTGCCGGCCGCAAAAAACACCACTTCCGGGTTCGAAATCCACGGCGCATAATGCTGCTTTGCGTACGCCACCGCATCGATCACGTCGTACAGCTCCCAGCCGTTGCAGTCAGGCGCGCCGTCTGAAAATGCACGGCCGCGCATATCGACGTCGATCTGCAAATACGCGCCGGACGGTGCATCCATCGGGGCAAACCGCGGGATCGACATATGCCATCCGTGGGTTTGAACGCGGATAAAACCCGGTTTTTCCGGTTTTTGGACGCGCATCGCCAGCATCAGCGACGGATCCCGGGTCGATGGGTAATAGACCAGATCGCACCCCGGAGAAGTTTGATTGGTGCGATTGGTTATTTTCTCCAATCGTTCCGTATCTTCAAATCGATTGAGATCATTCATTGTACAGTCCTCCCTGGTTTTGGTTTTTATTATCGCACACTTTCCAGACATTGTCCATTGTTTATGTCATCCGGATTCTTCGGAATGCACGCGCCGCCGCACGATTGACAATCTGCACTTTTCGGAAAAATCCCGTGCAAAAGTCGGGAAAATGCTTGATTTTCCGTGCAAATTATGCGATGATATAAAAAACGCATTTTTGCACGATTTGGAGGGTTTTTGAATGGATTTTCCGCAATTTCCGCGCACCGAAGTCGGCGGCGTGCCGCTGCCGCGCATGCTGATTGGGTCAAACTGGCTGCTCGGGTACAGCCATACCGGTCCCGCCGCCGACCGGATGATCCGCCGGCGCCACAGTGACCCCGCGCAGGTGTCCGCCGTGCTGGACGCCTATATGCAGTACGGGATCGACGCGATTATGGCGCCGCAGTTCGCGCCCGACACCCCGATGCGCGCCGGAATGCGGCTGACGGAGGAGAAATTTGGCCATTCATTCACACAAATTGTAACACCTGGAATAAATGTGGACGATTCCCCTGCCGCCCGCGCCCAGGCCAACGAAACCATCCGCCAATGTGCGCGCGACGGCGCGAAATTCTGCCTGATTCACCACGGCTCCGCCGAGCAGCTGGTCAACAAAAACAAACGCACCATCGACCGGCTGCCGGATTACCTGTACATGATCCGCGAGGCCGGGATGATTCCGGGGCTGTCGGCGCATATGCCGGAGCTGGTAACATATTCCGATGCCAACGAATATGACGTGGAAACGTACATTCAGATTTACAATTGCATGGGATTTTTGATGCAAATTGAAATTGAGGGGATTCACAGCGTCATTTGGAACGCGAAAAAACCGGTGATGACGATCAAATCCATGGCGGCGGGGCGCTGCACGCCGTTTGTGGGGCTGACGTTCAGCTACGCCACGCTGCGCCCGTGCGACATGGTCACGCTGGGTGCGTTCACGCCCGACGAGGTGCACGAGGACGTGGAAATCGCGCTGGCGGCCATCGATCGCCGCCGGCCGCTGCTGGGCAAGCGCAGCAGCCCGGTGATGACGTCGATTTTGGAGGTGCGGGAGTAAGGTATTGGGGTGGGGGCAACGTTGAGGTTGCGGTGCGTGTTGAAAGGCAACCGGACGGTGAAACTGTCCTTACGGGTACGAAGAAACCGCCTTTGGATTAGTCTCATCACAGCGATCCCGGCGAGTGTTGATGGCAACTCCCTCAGCCTTAGCCGCGACTGCACGCGGTCGACGCAGTCACCGCTGCGGCGGGCAGCACGCGGCCGACACGGCCGCCAAGAGGGAGCCAATTACCACAAAATCCATGTAGTAAGAGAGTTTTCTGCGGCCGAGGGGAAGCCCCGCTCCGCACATATAATACAATACAATTTTACCCCTGGTACCGCAGCGGCGCGCGGTACCGGGGGCTGCTTCATTTTACGGCGCGACGCCCAGCCGTTTGTCCAGCCGACGCATGAAGAAATCGACCACGGGGCCAAGTGCCAGCGCGGTGAGCAGGGTTCCGATGCCGACGATGCCGCCGGCCAGCCAGACGACCACGGTGCTCAGGCCGTCGAGCGCAATGCGCGCCCAGAAAAACGGCACCCGCGGCCACCGGTCGCACACCATCAGCGGGATCGCGTCGTACGGCGCAACGCCTAGGTCGGCACGCTGATACAGCGCCAGCCCGAAGCTGATGACGATCAGGCCGACCACCAGTACCGCCAGCCGCAGCGCCATTCCGCTGAGGACGGTGACGCCGAACAATTCGCCAATCCACAGAAAAAACGATACTGCATAGCACAGCAGAAACCAGTTGACAAACGTCCCGATGTGGATGTATTTGCGGCCGAACAGCAGTTCCAGCCCGAACAGCGCCAGGTTGAAAATCGGCGTGTACACCGCGTACGGGATCCCGATGCGCGCCGACACGGCCATGCACATCCCATTGAACGGGTCGTTGCCGAACGCGGTCAGCTTGGTGAGCGCGACGCCCAGCCCCAAAATAATGTTCCCGATGATGCACATCGCGACCCGCCGCCGCAGCGCCGGCGTCCATTGCAGTTTTCGATTCATCCGGAGTGCTCCTTTTCGTTTTTTTTGAAATCGGATGTATTGTATCATACGGACACGCGCTTTGCAATGGATTTCGCGGATATTTTCAAATTTTTTTCAAATTCCGTGACAGCGCGCGAAATTTGTGATATGATATATATAGACCGCCGATTTGCGCGAATTCTAACGAAAAGGATGAATTCAAAATATGCATGACCGTTCTTTTGTGGAAAACGCTGTTGAAAATGAGGAAACACTCCGGGATCTGACGCTGAGCGGCATCGACTTGACCGGCGCTGCGCTGACTGGGAGCGATTGGCACCGCGTGACGCTGGTGCGATGCCGGCTGACCGGCGCGGATTTTCGCGGCAGCAGTTTTCGCGCGGTGCGGCTGATGGCGTGCGAATGCTCCGGCGCACGGTTCGCGGAATCGTACGCATACGACTGCGCGATGGACGGCTGCAAGGCCGTCGGCGCGGACTTTACCGAATGCGCGTTCGACCGGTGCGCATGGACGGACTGCGGGCTGCGGCTGTCGTTGTGGGCCAACTGCCGGATGGCGCACTGCGAATGGACGCGGTGCGACCTGCGCGAATGCGCGCTGACCGAGGCGCAGCTGCGGGAAATTCGGCTGGACGATGTCAATCTGACCCAGGCCACGCTGTTCCGCACGCCGCTGCGCGGCATGGACCTGACGCGCTGCACGCTCGACGGCGCGCTGCTGAACATCGACGACTGCCGCGGCGCGATCGTCACCGCGCCCCAGGCCGCCGAACTCGCCCGCCTCCTCGGCCTAATTATCCGTTAGTTTTACTAAAATATTTAT
>CAJKBQ010000013.1 GCA_905198155.1 uncultured Eubacteriales bacterium | reverse complement strand
CGGCCAAAAATCCCGCATGGAATGCGAAATCCGCGTCTTCGCGCTGCGTTCGCTCACATTGGGCGGACGGCAATGGAAAACCGCGGAATGTGCAGCCGTTCGGGACAGCTGGTGGCGCGAATCCGCACAAATTGTGATTGGATTGGTGCGTTGATGGCGGTTTTGGCGCGGAAATGAAACAAATTCTGCGGATTTCCGCGAATTTGCGGCATTTCGGCGCGAAATCGGCCAAAAATCCCACATAGGATGCGAAATCCGCGTCTTCGCGCTGCGTTCGCTCCCATTGGCGACGGCAACAATCTGAATGGTTCGCTGCTATTGGGAGCGGCTGGTATCGCAGGGCGATGTAAGATCGCGCCATCCGTAACCGCGTCAAACAGGAAACACGCGTTATCCGTGCTTTTTTGCGACAAACCCCGCAAATTTCCGCGTTTTCACGCGATTCAGCGGCATTTTGCTGTGAAACCAGCTAATACTCCGCAAAAAGCGCGGTGCATTCATCAAATCGCCGCGCAAACCGTATTTTCAGCGCGAAACGGCCGATACCCCATCGAGCGAATCGAATCATCTTAAAATTCTAAATCCGCCGACAATCGGCAGATTTGATATACAAAGGAAGTGCAATTCCATGCCAAAAGTAATCTGCTTTGCAAACAACAAAGGCGGCAGCGGCAAATCCACCACCTGCGCCAACGTCGGCTACGGGCTGGCGCAGGCCGGCAAACGCGTGCTGCTGATCGACGGGGATATGCAGATGAACCTGTCGCTGTCGTTTTTTTCGGAGGAGCGGGTGCTGGCGCTGGCGCAGGGCGAACAGAATCTTTACTGCGCCGTGCGCGACCAAAAAGACCTGATCCCCTACATCCTCCCGACGGAGTTCGGGCCGGATATCGTCGTTTCTTCGTCGCTGATGAGCGGGATGGAGTACGAACTGTTCACCAAATGGCAGCGCGAATTGATTTTCCGCAAGTGCTTGCAGCCGGTGCGCGACAGCAGCCGGTACGACTACATCCTGCTGGACGCCCCGCCGACGCTCGGCGGATGGGTGATGAACCTGCTGTGCGCGTCGGACGAATTGATTATCCCCGTTGAGGCCAGCCCGTGGGGGCTGTTTGGGCTGGCGAATATGTTCGACTTTTTCGGAACGGTGCAGCAAATTCACCCGGACGTTCGGCTGCGCGGCATCGTCGTGACCAAAGTGGACGAGCGGAAAAACTATTTCCGCCAAACGATGGATACCCTACGCGAAATGAAAGTCCCGCTGTTCCGCACGGTGATTCATACCGACAGTACCATCGAATGGGCGCAGGACGTCAGCCGCCCCGTCGGCGCGTTCCGGCACAGCTGCCGCAGCGCCAAAGAATATGATGCATTGGCCAAGGAGGTGTGCGGCGATGTCGATCGGTAAATCCAGTATTGCGCGCGCCGTGCGGACGGCGCAGCAGTCCGAACCGGAAAAACGCCCGGTACAAGCGGAAATACCCGCTATTTGCACGATGCTCGCCCCGGCGGAGATCCGGCTGCTGCCGGACGATTCGCGCAGCGCCGTCCCCACCGAAGCGCTGCTGCAATCCGTCCGCACGGTCGGGATTTTGGAGCCGCTGCTGGTCGCGGAGGCCAACGGCACCCACTACCTGCTGGCCGGACACCAACGGCTCGCCGCCGCGCAGGCGCTGGGATTGACCGCCGTACCGGCGGTGCTGCACGCCGTACCCGATGCGGCGGCCGCACAGGCGCTGGCCGCGCAGCTGCGGCCGTTTGCGCAGCCCAATCTGCACGAGGCAAAATTCCGCGCGGCTTCGTCCATTCGGTCCGATTTGCCGCCGTATTTGCTGTAAATCCGTATATTTTCAGAAAGAAGTTTGCAAAATGATGTTGAGATTTTTGCCGTATGCCCTGCCGACTGCGGCGGGCGTTGATCCGTCGGCCATTTTGAAATTGGTAGATACCTGGGAATCCAAATCCATCGGCATCCACTCGATGATGCTGATTCGCCACGACCGCATCGTTGCGGAAGCGTGGTGGGCGCCGTATGCGCCGGAGCTGCCGCACATGATGAACTCGCTGTCCAAAAGCTGGACGTCCACGGCCATCGGATTCGCCGTGCAGGACAGGCTGCTGACGGTGGAGGATCCGGTGCTGTCGTTTTTCCCGGGCGTCGCGGCGCATCCGCATGAAAATATGACGAAGATGCGGGTGAAGCATCTGCTGACCATGTCCACCGGGCACAGTCCCAACAATGCGGACTTCATCTTTGCGTATCCCGATCCGGTTCGGGCATTTTTGGAATCGGAGGTTGCGGCTGAACCCGGCAGCCGGTTCCTGTACAACACCGGCGCCACTTATATGCTGTCTGCGATCATCCGCCAGGTGACCGGGCGCAGCACGTATGAATATTTGCAGGAGAAGCTGTTTGCGCCGCTCGGCATCCGCGGCATTTCGTGGGAAACCGATGCGCTGGGCAATTCGCTCGGCGGCGTGGGGCTGAACCTGAAAACCGAGGACATTGCGAAACTCGGCCTGCTGTATCTGCACGAAGGCCGGTGGAACGGCAAGCCGCTGCTGAACAGCGACTGGATCCGCGAAGCGACGCGGATGCACATCCGCAACGACGGCGCGACGGAAACGCCGTGGCTGGACAGCGATGCCGCTGCGCCGGACGATATTGTCCCCACCGACTGGAATCGCGGGTATGGGTACCAGTTCTGGCGGTGCGTACCGGACGGGGTCTATCGGGCGGACGGCGCATTCGGGCAATACTGCATTGTGATGCCGAAGCAGGACGCCGTGCTGGCCATTACGGCCGGGCAGGGCGATATGCAGGCCATTTTGACGCCGATTTGGGAGCTTCTGCTCCCGGCGATGGCCGACCATGCGCTGCCGGATGCGCCCGATGCGCAAAAGGCGCTGAACGATGTGCTGCGGTCGCGGCGCATTGTACCGCCGCAGCCGCTGTTTGACCCGGCGGAGCCGTGCAGCTGCACCTATCAGCTGCCGGACAACCCGTTCGGCATTTCGCACATTGCGTTCCGGATTCAGCCGAAGGGGCGCAGCGCCATTGTAATTACCAAATCCGGCCAGGATCACGTGATCTACCCCGCGTGCGGGGCGCATCACGATCAATATTTTGACGCCGCGGCGGAGCGGTCGTTCCCATTTAATGCATTCACGCCGTACGGCGACCTGGCATTTGCCGGGGCGTGGCAGGCGGCCGACTGCTACGAATTGCAGGTGGTCTGCACGCACAGCGCGTATATCCGCACGTTCCGCTTCACGTTCGTGCAGGATCGGCTGATCGTCGATTACCGCCAAAATGTCGCCTGCCCGGCGGACGGTCTGCACTGGATCGGATACCGCGTGTAAGGCGGCCCTCATTTCCCCTGAACCAAAGGAGTATGCGCATTCATGGCTCGACTCATGATATCCAATTTGAATAAAAGCTTCGGCGAGGACGTGCTGTTTGAAAACGTCTCGGTGGAGCTGGCCGACGCCGACCACTTCGGGCTGGTCGGCGTCAATGGCAGCGGCAAAACGTCGCTGTTCCGGATGATTATCGGCGATATGATGCCCGACGGCGGCACCATCGCATTCGGCAAAGACACCAACGTCGGCTACATGGAACAGCATGTGTGCCGGAATCTGGAAATTTCTGTATATGACGAAGTGCTGACGGTGTTTTCCGCGCTGGCCGCGCAGGAGCGCGAGCTGGAACGCCAGCAGAGCCAGATGCAGCAAATCAGCGGCGCGGCGCTGGACACCCTCATCGCGCAGCACACGCAGCTGCGCGAATCGTTTGAACGCGACGGCGGACTGACGTTCCGCAGCCGCACGCGATCGGCGCTGCTGGGGCTGGGATTTTCGGAGGAACAGCTGCACAGCCGCGTCGGGATTTTGAGCGGCGGCCAGAAAGCCAAACTGCAGCTGGCCAAGATGCTGCTGAGCGGCGCGAATTTGATGCTGCTGGACGAGCCGACCAACCATCTGGACATTTCTTCTGTGGAATGGCTCGAAGATTTTCTGAAAGGCTACAACGGCGCGTATATCGTCATTTCGCATGACCGGTATTTTCTGGATAAGGTCACGAACCGCACCGGCGAGCTGGAACATCACCGGCTGACGGTATACAATGGAAACTACACGCGGTCGCTCGCGCTGAAACAGGAGGCGCAGAAGGCGGCCGAGCGCCGCTACGCCAACACGCGCAAGGAAATTGCCCGGCTGGAAGGCGTGGTCGCGCAGCAGCGGCAGTGGAACCGCGAAAAGAATATCCGCACCGCCGAAAGCAAGCTCAAATCCATCGCGCGGCTGGAACAAACGCTGGAAAAGCCGGAGGACGATCCCGAAACCTTCCATTTCGCGTTCCGCACCAAATGCACGAGCGGCAACGACGTGCTGTCGGTGTCGGATCTGGCGCTGTCGTTCGGCGGGGTGCCGCTGTTTCGCGACGTGAATTTTGAAATTAAGCGGGGCGAACGCGTGTTCCTGATCGGCGCCAACGGCTGCGGCAAAACGTCGCTGCTGCGCATCCTGCTGGGGCAGTACCGCGCTGACCGCGGGACGGTGCGGCTGGGCGTGGGCGTATCGATCGGGTACTACGACCAGATTCAGCAGGGGCTGAACGAGCAGACCGACGTGCTGGGCGAACTGTGGGCGCGGTATCCGGCGCGCACGCAGACCGAGATGCGCTCGGCGCTGGCGGCTTTTCTGTTCAAGGGCGACGACGTGTTTAAGCCGGTTTCCGCACTGAGCGGCGGCGAAAAAGCACGGCTGCTGCTGCTGGAACTAATGCTGGCCGAAAACAATTTTCTACTGCTCGACGAACCGACCAACCATCTGGACATTCATTCGCGCGAGACGCTGGAAAACGCGCTGATCGACTACGACGGGACGATGTTCATCGTGTCGCACGACCGGTACCTGATTAACAAGGAAGCCACGCGCATTTTGGAGCTGACCGAGTCGGGCATTGCGTCCTACGTCGGCAATTACGACGAATATCTGGCGCAAAGCGCGGCGCGGCGCGCACGGGAGACGGCGCCGGATGCGGCGCGGCCGGAAAAAGAAAAGGCCAATGCGTACCGGCAGCAAAAGGAATACGGCGCGGAGCTGCGCCGCCGCCGTGCCCGGCTGCGGAAGCTGGAAGAAGCCATTGCAGCGGCAGAGGAAGCGGTCGCGGCGATCGAAGCACAGTTTGAACTGCCGGAGGTCGCGAGCGATTACCAGAAAATGCTGGATTTGAACGCGCAACTGGACACGCAGAAAGCCGAACTGGATGCGCTGTACGGCGAATGGATGACGCTGAACGACGAATTGGGCGAAGCGGGAAAGGAATCCACATGAACGTACACATGATTACCCTGGGGTGCAAGGTAAACCAATACGAATCGCAGGCGATTTGCGCGATGATGGAGCAGTGCGGATTTACCGCACAGGACGCGCCGGAGGGCGCGGACGTCATCATCCTGAACTCCTGCACCGTCACCGGCACCAGCGACCAGAAAGTGCGCCAGACGCTGCGCCGGGCGCGCCGCCGCAATCCGGACGCCGTACTGGTGCTGACCGGGTGTATGCCGCAGGCATTTCCGGAAGAAAGCGCAAAGCTGCTCGGCGACGCCGACATTGTGGTCGGCAACACCAACCGGCACGCGATTCCGGCGCTGGTGCTGCAATTCATGAATGATCGCGCGCCGATTCTGCAAATTGAGCCGCATCGGGCGGGCGCTGCGTTTGAATCGCTGCGCGTCCGCGATTTTCACGACCGGACGCGCGCGTTCGTCAAGATTGAGGACGGCTGCAACCGGTTTTGCTCGTACTGCATCATTCCCTACGCGCGCGGGCGCGTGCGCAGCAAGCCGATGGACGAGTTGCGCGCGGAATTGGCGCAAATTTCCGAGGCCGGGTACCGTGAGGTGGTGCTGGTTGGGATCAATTTGTCGGCGTACGGGCAGGACATCGGCTTGCAGCTGTGCGACGCGGTGGATGCCGCGGCGGCGACCGACATTGCCCGGATTCGGCTGGGGTCGCTGGAACCGGACCGCATGACCGACGAATTGCTGGATCGGCTGGCGCGGGAGCCGAAGTTCTGCCCGCAGTTTCACCTGTCGATGCAAAGCGGCTGCACCGAAACGCTGCGCCGCATGAACCGGCACTACACCGCGCCGGAGTACGCCGAAATTGTACGCAATATCCGCGCGCATTTCGCGCAGTCGTCGATCACCACGGACTGGATGGTCGGGTTCGCCGGCGAAACGGACGCGGAATTCGCGGAATCGATGCGGTTTGTGGAAGCCGTTGGGTTTGCGAAGGTGCACGTTTTCCCCTATTCGCAGCGCCCCGGCACGGTCGCCGACCGGCTGTCGGATCAGGTGGCTCCGGCGGTCAAGGAGGCGCGCACGCATCAGGCGCTGGCGCTGGCGGATCGGCTGCACCGCGCGTTTTTGGACAGCCAGGTGAGCCGGACGGCCGACGTACTGCTGGAAACGACGGCCGACGGATGGTTTACCGGGTTCACGCCGGACTACGCGCCGGTGCGCGTCCGCGGCGATGCGCTGCACAACGAGATCCGCCGCGTCCGCATTGACGGCACCGACAGCGATGTCTGCATTGGGACGCTGGTTGATTGAGGCCGGGCATAAAAACACCTGCGGCCCGCGCGATTGCGCAGGCCGCAGGTGTTTTTGTTTTGATTTAACCGGTACTCGTCCAGTTTCCGGCGCCCAAATAGCGCCAGTCGCTCTTGTATTTTTCGGGATCCTCGCGGTCGGCTTTGACCGGAACGGCAAAGTCCCCGGTCATCCCGGCGCCGCCGTTGTATGGGTGCACGTTGTAGTCGCCGGTAAGGAACATCTCCCATTCGTCCATCCGGCGGCGGTACAGCCCTTCGTAGAAGTAGCCGCCCGTCCAGCTTTGCTTGCCAAACGCATATTTCAGCTCCGTGCGGTCGATCTGCGTCACATCCGGGTTTTGGATCAGCAGCCGTTTCAGATGGAAACCGTAGTATTGCCAGCAATTGTAACCCATATTGTAGCTGTAACTGATGAGCGCGTCAAACTGCGCTTGATTCAGCAGCAGATTGTTTTTGGAGATGAAAGTATTCAGCGGCGGGACAAACGTCTGGTTAACCAGCTTGCACATATTGCCCCACGCTTCGTCGGTGGTTTGGTAATTGTAGAATTCGCTGCCGAAAAAGAGGGCTTGGCCATACCCGATGGTCGGGACGTTGACCACGTCGTACACCACGGTTTGGCACAGACCTTCGTACTGCGTCAAAAAGCGCAGCAGCTCTGACGATGCGTACCACGAGCGGCAGACGCCCGATTCGGAGGTGTCCTCCCCGGCAGGCGACACGATGGTGTAGAAGCCGTAGTACCGGCTGAATCCGGCGGCGGCTTCCGATTCCGACGTGCAGCGAATGATGAATTTCCCGGTATCCGGCAAAGTGATCGGGATGCGCCAGATGCGCACCGTCCGGCCGGACACGGTTTTTTCGGTATAGGTCGCGTTCGCTGCGGAAAAATCCTGATAGATCTGCGTTCCGGCGCTGTCCAGCACGCGGACGCGGAGCGCGTCCACCTGCGGCGATGCAACCGCCACCAGCGTGCTTGCTTCGCCGGCGATGGGATTGTTGGGATCCATATACGCCGAGACCACCGGGTCGGGCGCGGTGACGTTGACCGTACACTGCGCGCCGGTGCCGTCCGATTTGATCGCCGTCACGATGGCCTGACCCTGCCCGACGGCTTCGATATAGCCGCGCCGAACAACGGCGGCATCGGCATTGTTGGTCGTCCAGATGATTTTGCCGCTGCTGACGCCGCTGGATTTGTTGTACAGCGTTTTTCCTTCCGGCAGGCTGGCCGTGCTTTTGGTCATATTGACCGTTTTTTGAATCACATAAACCATGCACGACGCCGTGTAGCGGCCGTCCGCGGTTTCCGCGTAAATCACGGCGCTGCCGTTGGCAACCGCCGTCACCACGCCGTTGGACGATACGCGCGCCACTGCTGCATCCGTCGAGCACCACCGGATTTCCGAACCGCTTGCCGCGCCGGACGGCTGCGCCGTCAGCTGCATCGACTGGCCGATCGTCAGCCCCGCGGTACGCGCACTGATCGCCAGCGAACCGGCGTCGGACGTTACATGGATCACCCAGCTGTCAAACTGGCTGCTGTCGATCGCCGAGGTCACATACACCACCGCCGTTCCGGCGGACTGCGCGTGTACCCGGCCGTCAGACGACACGGTCGCCACATCCGGCGCGCTCGACCGCCACGTTTGCTTCTGCCCGGAGGACAAGTCCGACGGCGTGAGCGTTTGGTCGGCGCCGACGGGCATCGCAATCATATGAAATCCGGCTTCGGCCTGAATGCCGGACGCAAAGGTATCGCCGTAGGTTTTGCACAAGTGCGGCAGCAGCCCAATGCACAGCGCCGCGCCCAATATGCACAGCAGACGTTTCATATTCCGAATTCCTTTCCGCAGCCGCATCACTTGGATTCGGCCGCCGTGGTGCTTTTGCGCGGCAGATCGCGGCGGTCGGGCAGCGATTGCAGGAACTGGTGCAGCACTTCGCGGTAACGCGGCTGATCCGCCAGCCAGCTGACCGCATGGCCTGCGCCCGGCACCATCAGCAGCGTTTTGGGCGATGTACACGCGTCGTAGTTCGCGCGGGTGCAGGACGGCGGCACCAGTTTGTCCGCTTCGCCGTGGACAAACAGCACCGGCACCGTGATTTTGGGCACTTCCTGCGTGGTGTCAAACGCACGCATATCGAACTTGGCCCATTTGCGGCAGACCAAGCGCAGCGGCCCGAGGAAAATCCCCGGCAGGAAGCAGCCGTGTCGCCGCAGCACATATTGGAACTCGCGGTACGGATTGGTGTAGGCGCTGTCCGCGATGACGCCGATGACGTTGCGCGGCAGGTTGGGCATAGCCGCGGCTCGCAGCACGGCTGTTGCGCCCATTGACACACCGCATAGTACAATCTCCATCTTGGGGTACTCCCGACGGACATACCAGCACCAATTTCGGATATCGTACCCTTCTTTGACGCCAAAGCAAACGCGTTCGCCTTCGCTGTCGCCGTGCGCACGCTGATCAATCACCAGCAAATGCATCCCGGCGTTGTAATACTCCTCTGCTGAGGCGCCAAAATCAACTTCGGGATCGCTGTGGTACCCGTGGCACAGGATCATGAGCCGCCCTTCGTTGAGCTGATCCCGGTGCAAAAACAGCCGGGCGTGCATACTTTGACCGTCGTCGCCCAGCACCCATGCGTCGTCGTACGGGGTGTCGTTCAGCCAGTCTGCGCCGCGGCGCAGCACCGGTACCCACTCCGCCAGCGGCGACTTTTCGATTTTTCGATAGAGCCACTCACGGTGATGCAGGGGGTACGGCTCACGACGCGTCAGCTTCCAAAACATGATTCCAACTGTGCACAGCCAAGCCGCCAGCACCACTCCTGCCCAAATGACATATGTCCAAACCGTTTCCATTTTCCCGCTCCTTTATTCGTTTCAGTCTCTTATATCATATCACAAACGCGCGGGATTTGCAATAGCAAAAATGTGAATATCACGCGCAAAGCATTTTTTCCAGCTCAACCGCCCCCAGCGGCACAAACGACAGCAGCGCCACGATGCCCCATTGCAGCGGAGACAGCGCCGCCGTTTTGAATATAGCGGCCAGCGCCGGGATGGTGATTACGCTGACCTGCATCAGCAGCCCGACGAGGAACGCGCCGATCATCTTGCGGTTGGACGCGATGCCGACCTGGAAAAGCGAATGCGGGCTGCGCACATTGAGCGCGTGAACCAACTGCGACAGGCTCAGCACGGCGAACGCCATCGTCCGGCCGACGACGGGGACGGCCGGATCGACGTCGAAAAACGTCCGGCCGCAAATGTAGGCGAGCAGGGAAATGCTGCCGATCAGCAGTCCTTCGAGCAGGATGCGGTGCGTCAGCCCGGCAAACAGGCTTTGGCTGCGGTGAATGGGCTTGCGCTGCATCACGTCCCGCTCCATCGGCTCGACGCCCAACGCCAGCGCGGGCAGCGAATCCGTCACCAGATTAACCCACAGCAGCTGAATCGCCAGCAGCGGCGACGGCAGGCGCAGCAAAAAGGACACGAAAACCGTCATGATCTCGCCGATGTTGCACGACAGCAGGAAATGCACGGCTTTTTGGATATTGGCGTAAATCCCGCGCCCGGCGGCGACGGCATCGACGATTGTGGTAAATCGGTCGTCGGTCAGAATCATATCGGCGGCGTCTTTGGCCACGTCGGTGCCGCTTTCCCCCATTGCACAGCCGATGTCCGCTGCCTTTAATGCTGGGGCGTCGTTGACGCCGTCGCCCGTCATCGCCACCACGGCGCCGCGCGATTGGAGCGCGCGGACGATCCGAACCTTATGTGCCGGGGAAACGCGCGCATACACCGGACAGTCCGCCGCGGCGGCGGCCAGCGCATCGTCGGACATGGTGTCCAGCTGCGCGCCGGTCAGCACCCGATCCTCGGCGCGGCAGATGCCCAGCTGGCGACCGATGGCCGCAGCGGTTGCGGCGTGGTCGCCGGTAATCATCACCGGCCGGATTCCGGCACGGCGGCAGCGGCGCACCGAATCGGCTGCTTCCGGCCGCGGCGGGTCCATCATGCCCATCATTCCGGCGAAGCACAGCCCGGCCTCCGTTGGTGCCGCCGACGGGCCTTCCCCATCGGCAAATGCAATCACGCGCAGCGCCTGCTCCGACAATGATCGGATTTGGGTACATATGCGTTCCCGCACATCCTCCGTCATCGGGAGAATCGCGCCGCCCGCGCGGCACTGCGTGCACAGCGCCAGCAAAATCTCCGGCGCGCCTTTGGTGATCCGCCAATACTGCGCGCCGCTGCGGTGCACCGTCGTCATGCGTTTGCGGTCGGAGTCAAACGGCAGTTCCCCGGCGCGCGGGTACTGCTGCCGCCATTCGGCCACTGCGCCGGACGGCTGCACGGCGCGCAGCAGCGCCTGTTCGGTGGGATCGCCGTCGCCAGGCGTCGCATTGCTGCACAGCGCCGCCATCTGCATCAGCCGCTGCCCGGCCGGAGAATCCGGTTCCACCGTGCCGAACGCGTCGCACATCGTCGTCACCGTCATGCGGTTTTGCGTCAGCGTGCCGGTTTTATCGGAGCAGATCACCGTCGCGCACCCCAGCGTCTCCACCGCGGGCAGCCGCCGGATGATGGCGCGCTGCGCGGCCATGCGGCGCACGCCCAGCGCCAGCACAATCGTCACAATCGCCGGAAGCCCCTCAGGAATCGCCGCCACCGCCAGGCTGACCGCGATCAGGAACATATTCAGCGGGTCGCTGTGCTGGATCAGCCCCATCGCGAAAATCGACGCGCAGATGACCAGCGCGCCAATCCCCAGAATTCGGCCAATTTTTGCCAGCCGCACTTGGAGCGGCGTCTGCGGCGCGTCGCCTTCGGTCAGCATCTGCGCGATCTGCCCCATCTCGGTGCGCATTCCGGTTTCAGTGACGACGGCCCAGCCGTGCCCGGCGGCGACGCTGGTGCCGGAAAATACCATATTGCGCCGCTCCGCCACCGGTTCCCGCTCTGAAAACAGCAGCTGCGCGTCTTTTTCCACCGGGAACGACTCGCCCGTCAGCGCAGACTCCTCCGTTCGCAGGCCAACGGATTCGATCAGCCGGCCGTCTGCCGGAACGCGGTCGCCCTCGCGCAGAAACACGATGTCGCCCCGCACCACCTGCTCCGACGGGATGGTGCGCAGTGCGCCGCTGCGGCGGACATGGCTGGTGGGGGCAGCCATTTTTTGCAGCGATTCAATCGCCTTTTCCGCTTTGCACTCCTGCACGGTGCCGATGATCGCATTCAGGACGACGATCCCCAATATGATGATCGGATCGACCAAATCGCCGTCCGGCTCCCAAAACGAAACCAAAAATGAAATCCCCGCCGCAATCAGCAGGATGATGACCATAAAATCGCGGAACTGCCCCAAAAACATTGCGAGTACGCTCGGACGCTTGGCGGCGCGCAGTCGGTTGGCGCCGTCCTGGCGCAGCCGGAGCGCTGCTTCCGCGTCGGTGAGTCCGCTGTCGGGCGAAACGTGCAGTTCCGCCAGAGTTTCCGCTATTGTTCGTCGCTGCCACTGCATGAGCGAATGCCTGCCTTTCCGAATGATCTTGGTTTATGTGTATTCGGATGGGCGGAGGGTTAGACCTTTGTCCGGGTGGGGTTTCGGGGGTGAGGGCGCAAAAAAAGAGGCCGGGTGGCCTCTTTTAGGGGGATGCAAGGAAATTGGGAACGGATCCGCTTCTCTTCATTAATCAAAATGATTAATTTAGGTATATTTTTCCATCGCCGCGTAGAACGCATCTTCGTCGTCCTTGTCGCAAAACATCTCGCCGGTTTCCATATTGACCAGTGTGAGGCGCTGTGCTGCTCTAGCCGCGTTCTCCGCTTCCTGCTCTGTCCAATCCGGATTTTTCTCGTACGGAAACTCAGAATACACCAGCACCATCGAATTGGTATATGGTTCCAAATAATAGGCGCGGCCCTGAATGTCGTCGCTTGTCGCAACCACATCAGTTTGCCCGGTCGGGCGGAACACCCGACTGATCTCAAAAGTATCATAGTAGTCCCATCGGTCGATCGTGAAGAACACATATTCGTCCGCCTTCGCGGAAAGAAAGTCCGGTCGGAACGGCTTATCTCGATCACCAGAATAGATCATTTCTGCCTTTTGGTTGGCTTTCGTGATTAGATACACGTCATATCCTTCCAAAAAGAGCATTCCGGTTTTTGTTTGTGCAAAGCGCGGATCACCGGATCGTCCGCCCGGTTGAATCGGGAACAAAAGAGTATCTCCGTCGTACAAATAATTGTCGTCGTCTTTGCGGAAATATTCGTAGGGCGTAATTTCCCGCTGCTCGGAAAAGTACTCGTCGTAGCTCATGTAGGTGATTGGTTCCGTGCTGGAAGCACTTGCGGACGACGTAACTTCTGTTTTGGAAGAATCCGCCGGGGCGGGGGACGTCGCGGAGGACGTCCCCAGGGGGGAACAGGCGGTGAGGAGGAGCATCCCAATCAAAAACAGCGCCAAAAAATGTTTCATTTTCATTCACCTCATTTGGAAGATGCTTTCGCTTCTTCGGCTTCGCGTTTTTCGTCTTCGACCCATTGGGCAATTGCTTTTTCGTAGCCCTCGGGGTCGTCGTTATTATTTATGACGATCCCACGAACCGTGTCGATGAAGGTTTCTCGGCGCGCACGACTCGCACGATTTTCTATTTCATCCCAATCCGCCCCGTCCGATTTGTCATATGGCATATGGGAAATCACATGGATTCTGGTATTCGAATGGATATGAAGCTCTGTCAGACTTCCCGGGATGTCTTCGTCGGTCGCAAGAATATCTTCTTTGCCCGTGTACCGAAAAAAACGACAAACTTTAAATTTATCCGGGTTGCCCTGTTCCCGCAATTCCGCATAGAAGATATGCGCGTCCGCTTCTTCGTACAAGCATGTTACAATATACGGTAATTTCGGTTCGTACACCAGCCGAGCCGGTTTGTTCGGCTCAGTGGCTTCGTAAACGCGGCCGCCAGCCAGTAAGAGCAAACCGGTTTCTGTTTCGGCAAACGTGCCATGCTCCGCCGGACACGTTGAGAACAATACGCCGTCCTTTTGAAAATACCGGCCAAACATGGATTCAAGTTCGCTGTCGTATTGATTCCAACCGGACTTATTGATGGCGCGGTCTCTGGAAAAATACTCCTCGTAGTTCATGTAGTGGACCGTCGGAGCATATTTGCTGGAAGACGTCGCACGCGAAGATGTGTCAGCCTTAGAGGAAACTGCCGCTTTGGATGACCCTGCTTCACTTGCGGGGGACGTCGCGGAGGACGTCCCCAGGGTGGGGCAAGCGGTGAGAAGAAGCGTGAAAGCCAATAATAATATGACGCAAAGTTTGAGTTTCATATTGGGTCTCCTCAATTTACCGGATACTCATACCCACACCCTATGCACTGGTGGTACTGCGTTCCGGCAATCTCTACTTGGTTAAAACGGTGATTTTCGGTCATCATCCATGAACAGCATCCACTGCAATACTTCATATGCGTTGTATGCGTAGCCATATAAACCAAATTAAAGTCATGCGAATGGGAAGCAGACACTTGCGGATTGTCATAATAAATTGCGTTTTTAAACTGCAGTTTAAACTCGTTAAATGTAAACTCCGTTGCATACACGACATTATTGTCATTTCTGTTCGTGTCATAAACGACAAGCGTAGTTGGTGTGTGTCCTACTATAATCAGAGAATGACCACTATTGGACTTGTTGGTATTACTTCCATGTACACGCACATGGCTTCCATCCGGAATAGACTGCATCATAACCAATGAAATATCGATATACTGGTGGCTCTCTACTTCGAATCCCCCATCACATGGGTAAAAGCAATGCCTGTTATGATATCTGGTTCCATTGACATACCAACTAAACTCGCTATACGCTGGGCGATTATACAAATATTTTCCGTAGACCTTGCGTGCAAACGCCATGCACTGTGTTCCTCCACCGTATGCCGCACTATGTACAGATCCAGTTGGGTACTGATTATAAAATGATCGCAGCTTTGACCGAATTGCAAGATTAGGGAAGATCGCTAAACCCCCGTCGGTTCCATAATGCTCTTCCATATTAATCCCCAATTCTTTTCTCATCGCATAGTATTCATTTTGCGTTTGTCCATGCACCGCACCTGTATTACAGTTCAGCATATATGCCAGTAACCCATCAATCGGCTCTGCACGATGTTCGGTCAACATAGAAATTGTCAAAGGTTCATCATCGGCCGGTTCGCTAAACGTTAATTCAAGATCCCGGTCATTCCACACCAAAAAGAGCTCATAATGCACCAAATCCGGAATTCGGAACACCTCGTATGCTTCCCCGGTTTTCACATACATCCGGTAAATCCGGTTTCCTGCACGGAAAAACAGGCACGTGTCGTCTCCATCTAACTCTGCGATCGGCGCATCTCCCTCGTAAATCGTGTCCACCCGCATGGTGGTCGTGTTCAGACGGCGGATATCGCAGCCGCCTTTTTCCGCAAAATAAATGTACGAGTCCGTTGCGCGGAAATGTTCAACCTCATATGCGTCATAAAACAGGACATCATCCAGTAATTGCCGTTCGTCCGGATTGTCCGACCACCCAAGGTAAATACCGCGTAGGTAAATTGCCCCATCCTTCACTGTGTACTTCCCATCCGCGTCCGGAAATTTTGCAATCCCATGAACGCGGGTGAAGTAGGTCTCGTAGTTGTCCGACATAGACCCACTCCCGGCGCTCGCCGGGTCAGCAAACGCGACCGCGCAGCAGCCGAAGATCAGCAACACTGCCAGAATGATCGAGGTCCATTTTTTCGTCGTTTTGGTGGATTTCATAGAAATACACATCCTTTCATTTTTGTTAATTTTTTTGATTGCTGGGGTGTGCATAAATTTTCTAAAAGACGAACCTCCTTTCCAAGCCACAAACCTGACAACTCTTCACCTTTCTCCCCTGTCTCTCACTCAGGGGAACCACTCTATTTACATTATATCAGATGAATATTCATAAGTCAATAAAATTTCCTCAGATTTTGAATTTTTGGTTGAATGCACAATTTATTGGACGATTTTCAGACATTTCAACCACGCACGGTGCGTGCTGGGAATTTCCTAAAACTCATCCTTGCTTATATTGCCGAACCATCACGGTTTGACGACTGACAAAAAATTCGATGCCAAACAGAATCCACTCGTATCAAAAAAGGGCAGCCGCAGCCGCCCTTTCTGAAAATTTCTTTTTGTTTTCAATCGCGCGGTCCCGCATCGTGCAGATCAATGTCCAAAAAGCCGATTTGATGTGCCGGAGAATCCGCCGCCAATGCAAAATTGCCGTGTACTTCGTCCGCAAAACGCGGATCGGCCGTCACGCTGTTGCGGTCGGTTCCCTGCTCGGTCTGCAGCGCGGCAAAGTTCTTCCGCGCAGCGAAATAGCGGTACATTACCGGCTCCGGTTTGGTGCGGTCAAAATACAGGTTCCAATCGCGGTCAATATTGGCAGACAGCACGTCCACCGTTTGTCCGCCGAATATAAAATCTGCATCTTTGGCGATCAGGATGTTGTGTTTCAGCTCCGCCGCCGGCGCCAGATCGTTTTTCCAGTTCCAAAATGCGCCCAAACTGCCGCTTTCAAGGATATTGTTGCGAATCACGTTGTGCGTTCCGAAATGGATTTGGAATCCGGCATAAGACACGCCGGTGCAAACATTGTTTTCGAACAAAATCCCGCTGCTTCCTTCGTCGGCATAAATGCCGGAACCGCCGTACGTTTTGTGCACCACATCGTGAATCCGGTTGCCGGTCACCACCGTCCCTTCCTGGCGTCCCAGCAGGTAAACGCCGCCCAGGTCGGACAGCTGCCCCATCGAAATGTGGTGAATATGATTTTTTTCGATGCGATTGTGGTGAGATTTTCCTTCTTTGTATCCCCATTCCCATCCGACTGAAATCCCGCTGTATCCGGTGAACGCGATCTCGTTGTGCGTCACACGGCAATGATGCCCCAGCGTAATCAGCACGCCGCACGCAGACGGGCGCACTCGACCGATATGCAGAATCCGGCAGTCGGAAATTTCGATATGGTGCGCGCCGGTCACGTCTGCCGGCGGGCAGCCGTTGTGCGAAACTTTGACCCCGCCGCCGCCCGCACGTTCAAACCGGCAATGCGTCACCGCGATGTCGCTGCACGATGTGTCGATGCCCACACCATACAGTCCGTAGTCCAAAAAATCGCACCGATCCACCCGGCCGTCTGCCGCGCCGTAAAAATTCACGACCGCATCGGCGGAATACAGTGCCTGCACGTCGTTGGCGGCACGTTTGTCTGCTCCGTCACCGTTTTTATTGAATGTCCACAGCGTGTCCGGTTCAAACCGGCTGGACGTGTGCCGGAACGTCAGTCCCTCAAACGACACGCCGTCAGCATATACGTCAAACAGCCGCGTTGTCATCGGTACATACAGCGCGTTTTCCGCATCAAAATCTGCCGGGATATAGTAAATCCGGTTGGTGCGGGGCAAGTATACCCATTGATTGGGCTTGCGCAGCATCTGCGGCAGCCCCTCGATCCAATAGTCCATCCGGGAGTTCGCGTCCGATTCGGACGGATCCGTCTCCCCGTTGATTCCGCCATCCCCGCCGCCGGGCACGGGACCTGCGGTATACGCCGAAAACGTCGTGCGCCGATCCAGCACGGCCTTGCGTGTTTCCGGGTCAAACGATGCGATTTTCGCCCGCTCTTCGATCCAAAAATGGCGGAATACCAGCGTCGCGTCGGGCAGCCCGTCCCACCCGGACAGGTCGCGATCCGCAACGAACCAGTCGGTTCCGTCAAACAGCGCGCCCGTGCGGGATCCGGTTTCGAGCGGCGCCAGCGTGCCGGATTCCGGCCAGCGCGTCACGTCTGCCCATCCACTGTCGGTAAACAGATCCGTCGGGATCGCGCCCGCCGGCACCTCCGCCGACAGACACCGCACGCCGTACAGCGCGTCTGCCCGCAGATGCTCCAGCCGCCGCGCACCCGTAATCGTCACGCCGCCGTGCATCGCGCGGAACGTTACGCCGCTGCACCCCGCCGGGATCCGCATCGGTGCTGTCAGCGCATATATCCCCGGCATCAGCCACACCGTTACCGGTTCGTCCGCACCGGTCTGTCGCAGCGTTTCGATCTTGGTAACTGCGCGCCCGATCGTCCGCACCGGACCGTGCCCGGTCGAATCCGTCGGGTGCGCGCCGCTGTTGTAGTCGCAGCCGTTTACCGCATCCACATACAACTCCATTTTATTGTTTCACTCCCAAATCGTACTCCCGGTCGCCCGGATGCGCGTATTATACCATGCGCACGCTGCGGCGGCAATGTACGGACGTTGCAGTGCGATTGAACGTACGTTGCACGTTATCCGTCCGACAGCATCTTCCGATACAGCCGCATATACGCGCCTGCGGAGTTGTTCCAGCTGTTGTCGGACGCCATGGCGCGCTGCACCAGCGCATCCCAGCGCGGCCGGTCACCGTAGCACGCCAACGCGCGGCAGAGCGATCCGTACAGGTCGTCGGCGTTGTATGTGTCGAACCGGTAGCCGTTGCCGTTTTCGCCGTCGGCGTCGAACACGGAGTCTTTCAGGCCGCCGGTCGCACGGACAACCGGCACCGTACCGTACCGCAGGGCGATCATCTGCGCCAGACCGCACGGCTCGCTTTTGGACGGCATCAGGAACAGGTCGGCGCCGCCGTAAATTTTGCGCGACAATGCCGGGACGAACCCGATGTAGGCACAGAACCGGCCGGGATATCGCTGCTGCATCTCGCGGAAAAACGATTCGTACTCTGCGTCGCCGGTGCCCAGCAGCACAAACTGCACGTCGTGCTCCGACATCAGCCGGTCGGCGATATACCGCAGCAAATCCAGCCCCTTCTGCTCGGTCAGCCGTGTCACCATTCCGATCAGCGGGACGTCGGCACGCTGCGCCAAGCCCATTTCTTCCTGTAAGCGGCGCTTATTCTCCGCCTTTCCGGCGGTCACGGTTTCGGCGGTGTAATTCGCGTACAGCTTCGGGTCGGTTTCCGGGTTGTAGCTGTCCACGTCAATTCCGTTGAGGATCCCGCAGATTTTCCACGACCGCGCGCGGATGATCTCGTGCAGGCCGTATGCATACCACGCATCCTGCAATTCCTGCGCATACGTCGGGCTGACGGTATTGACCGCGTCGGCCGCCTCGATCGCGCCTTTCATCAGATTGACGCAGCCGTCGTATTCCACCAGTCCGGCGCGGCGCATCGGGATCCCGAACACGTCCTCCAAAACCTCCAGACCGTATTTGCCCTGGTACTGGATATTGTGGATCGTAAACAGTGTCTTGATCGACTGGTACCATTCGTTTTGCCCATAGAACAGGTTGTAGTAAATCGGGATCAGCGCCGCCTGCCAATCGTGCGCCTGAATAATATCCGGTTTATACCCGATCATCGGCAGAATTTCCAGCACGGCGCGGGCGAAAAATGCAAAGCGCTCGCCGTCGTCGTAGAACCCGTACAGGCCCTCGCGTTTGAAGTAGTACTGATTGTCCAGCAGGTAGTAAATCACGCCGTTGGCGCGCGCTTCGAACACGCCGCAGTACTGCTGCCGCCAGGACACCGGCACCGTCAGGCTGCCGATGAACTGCATTTGCGCGCGCAGCTCCGGGGCGATATCGTCGTACAGCGGCATCACCACGCGGCAGCCCACAATGCGCTTGCGCAGCGCGGCGGGCAGCGACCCGACCACATCGGCCAGGCCGCCGGACGCCGCGAACGGCAGTGCTTCGCTGGAAGCCATCAAAATTTTCATAGTCCAATCGATCCTTTCAAAAAAACTGGGGGACGGTTACACGCGGCTGCCCTTCGAGATAAACACCGGGTACGACTCAAAGCCCATCAACCGGCGGTCGGCGCAGATTTCGACGTTTTTGTCCACAATCAGGTAGTCGAGATCGGCGTTCGGACCGATAACGCTCGACTGCATCACGATCGAGTTGCGCACACGCGCGCCTTTGCCGATATGTACCCCGCGGAACAGGATGCAGTTTTCGACTTCGCCTTCGATCACGCAGCCGTCCGCCACCAGCGAATTGCGCGCAATCGCGTCCAGCCCGTAGCGTGCGGGCATATTGTCGCGGACTTTGGTATAAATCGGGTGTTCGTCGCTGAACAGCTCCTGGCGCACAACCGGATCCAGCAGCTTCATGTTCAGCTGATAGTATGCGCTCATCGAGTGAATCACACCGGTAAATCCGCTGTGCTCGTACCCGAAAATGCGGAACCGGGACACGCCGTCCTGAAGCAAATCGGCCTCAAAATCCTTCAAATTGCGGCTTTGCGCGTCGGCGATCAGCTGCAACAGGAAATCGCGCCGCATCACATACATGCCCAGGTCGTAGCAATGCGCGCCTTCGCGCTTGCAGTGCAGCAAAATCTCGTGGACACGGCCGTCGCCGTCCGGACGCAACACGGTATTGCCTTTGGCTTCCTGCGGGAGCGGGCCGTGGTGATACACGATGGTGATATCGGCGCCGCGGGTGATGTGCGATTCCACAACCTTTTGGATATCGAGGTTTACCACCACGTCGCAGTCGCTGAGGAATATATATTCTTCCTGCGAGGTTTCCAAAAATTCCTGAATGCCGGACAGTGCGCCGATGCGGTTTTGGTACACCGCGTTGCCGCTGCCGTACGGCGGCAGAAAGACCAAGCCGGCGTTTTTACGCGACAGATCCCACGATTTGCCCGACCCGACGTGATCCATCAGCGAGCGGTAATTGCTTTTGGTAATCACACCCACATGGCTGATGTCGGAATTCGCCAGGTTCGACAGCGGAAAATCGATCAGCCGGTACCGGCCGCCGAACGGCACGGATCCCATCGTCCGCAGCTCCGTCAGCTCGCGGATCGACTGATCTTTCATGTTGGAAAAAATGATTCCCAGTACATTGTTGCCTCTCATATGTTCTCTACCCCCATTCGGTCATGATCCACCATCTCGTTTGGTGCGACGCGCTGTCCTTCACCGATGACGATGTCGCCGCCGACGACGGCAATGCCCCATTTGTCGCGGTCGGGTGCATCCTCCGGACGGCCGCCGACCTGCGCGTTCCTGCGGATCACGGCGTTTTCGCCGACGATCGCATACCGCACGCTAGCGCCTTCCTCAATCCGTGTGCCGGGCATCACGATCGAATATTCCACCGTGGCGTTGGGCGCGACGGTCACGCCGCCGAAAATTACGCTGTATTCCAGCGCGCCGTAGATGTTGCAGCCTTCCGCGATCAACGCATTCTGCACCGTGGCGCTGGACGCGATGAAGTGCGGCGGGTACTGCATACTGCGCGTATAAATTTTCCACGTGGGATCGGCCAGATCCAGCGGAATCCGGGGGTTCAGCAGATCGAGGTTCGCATCCCACAGGCTGCCGATCGTCCCGACGTCCTTCCAATAGCCTTCAAACGGATACGCGAACATCCGCTCGCCGTTGCCCAGCATCGCCGGGAGCACGTCTTTGCCGAAATCGTTCGACGATTCGGGATTCTGCTCGTCCTCCTGCAAGTAGCGGCGCAGCTTGCTCCATGTGAAAACGTAGATGCCCATCGACGCATTGTTGCTTTTGGGATGCGCGGGCTTTTCTTCAAATTCGTAGATGCTGTTGTCGGGGTTGGTATTCATAATCCCGTAGCGCGACGCTTCGTCGATCGGCACGCGCATCACCGCGATGGTGCACGCCGCCTGGTGCGCTTTGTGGAACGCGATCATTTTGGAGTAGTCCATCTTGTAAATATGGTCGCCGGACAGCACCACCACATACTCCGGGCGGTACCGCTCGATAAACCGGATATTCTGATAAATGGCGTTGGCCGTGCCTTTGTACCAGTCGCCGCCTTTGCTGCGCTGATACGGCGGCAGCACATGGACACCGCCGCGGCTACTGTCCAGGTCCCACGGACCGCCGCTGCCGATGTAATCGTTCAGTTCCAGCGGCTGATACTGCGTCAGCACGCCGACCGTGCCGATACCGGAATTGATGCAGTTGGACAGCGGAAAATCGATGATTCGGTATTTTCCGCCGTACGGCACCGCCGGCTTTGCCAGATTCCGGGTCAATACGCCCAATCGGCTGCCTTGGCCACCGGCCAGCAGCATTGCGATAACCTCTTGTTTTGGATACATGAATGATCCTCCTTTTATATTGAAATGAATAAAGTATTCCCAACGGTTATTCAGCCGTTTCGGGCACGGCCGCCTGCTTCAAATACAGCACCGACATCGGCGGCAGCGTCAGCGCGATCGACTGGTCGCACCCGTGCATCGGCACCTGCTGCGGAATCAGCGTTTTTGGGGTCGGAACCCCGGCGCCGCCATAAATGCGGCGGTCGGTGTTGAACACTTCGGTGCATTCCGTGCTGCGCGGCACCCCGATGGCGTAATTGATCCGCGTCACCGGCTGGAAGTTGCACACGATAATCAAATCGTCCCCCGCGCGGTTGATCCGCCGGAACGCGATCACGCTTTGCTGCGTGTCGTCGTTTGCAATCCACGAAAATCCGTTCCAGGTGAAGTCCTCCTGCCACAGCTGCGAATTGCGCAGGTAGAACCGGTTCAGCGACCGGAAAAACGTCTGCATTTGCTGGTGCGGTTTTTCGTTCAGCAAATTCCAGTCCAGCCCGGTTTCGTAGTTCCATTCGTGGAACTGCGCGAACTCGCTGCCCATGAACAGCAGCTTCTTGCCGGGATGCGCCATCATATACCCCATAAATGCCCGCACACCGGCCATTTTCTGTACCGGGTCGCCCGGCATTTTGTTGACCAGCGAGCCTTTGCCGTGCACCACTTCGTCGTGCGAAATCGGCAGAACAAAGTTTTCCGAAAATGCGTAAAAGAACGAAAACGTCAGGTTTTTGTGCAGGCCCGGCCGGAAGTACGGGTCGGTTTTCATGTAGTCGAGGATGTCGTTCATCCAGCCCATATTCCACTTATAATTGAACCCCAGTCCGCCGGAATACACCGGCCGCGACACCATCGGCCACGCGGTGGACTCTTCGGCAATCATCATCGTTTCGGGGAATTCGCGGAACACGGCTTCGTTCAGCTGCTGGAGAAACGCGACGGCGTCGAGGTTTTCGTTGCCGCCGTTGCGGTTGGGCCGCCATTCGCCGGCTTTGCGGTTATAATCCAGGTACAGCATCGACGCCACGGCATCCACCCGCAGACCGTCGATGTGGTAATAATCCAGCCAATAGATCGCGTTGGAAATCAGGAAGCTACGCACTTCGGGGCGCGCATAGTCAAACACATAGGTGCCCCATTCTTTGTGCTCCCCGATCATGGGGTCGGCTGGTTCGTAGCAGGGAATGCCGTCGAACCGGGCAAGCGCATACGCATCCTTCGGGAAATGCGCTGGCACCCAGTCCATAATCACGCCGATGTTCGCCTGGTGGCACCGGTCTACAAACCGCATCAGGTCGAACGGTGTGCCGTACCGCGACGTCGGTGCGTAATACCCGGTCACCTGATACCCCCATGACCCGTCGAACGGGTATTCCGCGATGGGCATCATCTCGATGTGCGTATAGCCCATGCGCTGAACGTACGGGATCAGCTCGTCCGCCAGCTTTTCGTACGAAAACGGGTTGCCGTCGGTGTATTTGCGCCAGGATCCGATGTGCAGTTCGTAAATATTCACGGGGCGTTCGTAGTGCGGGCGGCGTTTGCGGCCGCGGAGCCATGTGGCATCGTGCCATTCGTAGCCGTCGAGCGGCAAATATTTGGAGGCCGTTGCGGGCCGGGTTTCCGCGTGGAAGGCATACGGGTCGGCTTTCAGCAGCTGCGCGCCCGTCGGCGTCGTCACGCAGAATTTGTATGTATCGTACGCGTGCAGCACCGGGACAAATCCGCCCCAGATTCCGCCGTCCGTCACCCGTTCCAGCGGGGCGGCCGCCGCGTCCCATTGGTTAAAATCCCCCACCACCGACACTGCCTGCGCGTGCGGCGCCCAAACGCGAAACGTCACGCCCGCCTGGCCCTCCCACTCACTGGGGTGCGCGCCCATCACGCGGTACGCCCGGCAGTTTTCGCCGCGGTGAAAAAGATATTCCGTATCCGGATCCAAAACCGCCGGATTGAGTCTGGTTTGTCGCACGATACAGCCTCCTTGAATCGGTTCAAATTCCTTGATTTTATCGGACGGCTATCCGTTCAGAAAACCAAACAGAACCGTCACTTATATTGTAGCAAATTTCCATCGAATATGCAAGGGGTATATGCAAATTTGTCAATACTAAATGTTTGTAAAATATTTTTTGGCGCTAATCGTTAGAAAAAAGCAAAACCATCGGCATTTTTCACGATAAATCTGCGGGTTCCATGTGCAAAACACTGAAAACCCCGTGCGCAGCAATCATTATACACCGGAATCTGTGCAAAAAAGCACGAAAAAAAGCAAAAGAATCGGATCAATGATTTCAATTTTGTGAAAAACAAAAACTGCGCATCGCCCGGTCGGGGTCATGCGCAGTCCATGCTTCTGTTTACTTGCGGTCCTCAAACAGCGTTTCGACGTCGTCCATCCGACGCACCAAGCGGCCGTTTTCAAACACATACTCCGACTTTTCGTCGGATTCTTCAATCGGCTTGTAGTGATCGCCTTCCTGGTAGCCGCTGTCTTTGTCTTTTTCGCCGTACATCGGCTTAATCATGTACTTCACCAGCACCGGGTACGACACGAAATTAATCAGGAACGACGTCGCCACCGGGAAGCCCAGCAGCAGCATCAGCACGCCGATGATCGCGCCGCCGTGCTCTGCGTCGGACAAATACAGGACGATCAGTCCCCACACCACCGCGTGCAGGATCGTTTGCAGGAAGTTCCGCAGAAATGCCATAATCGCGAACAAAAACCCGTTTTTGACGATGTTTTTGTACGGCAAGTCAAATGTCACGATCTGCGGCATGATGTAGTACTGGGCAAACGTGAACCCGATGAGCAGCAGCGTCAGCAGCGCGCCCGGAATCACGAAGAACCAGCTCCGGGACGCTTGCAGCCAGTAGAACCGGATGGCGTAGTACCCGCAGAAATACACCAGGTACGTCACCAGCCCGTGCACCAGGCTCTGCTTCCAGTTTTTCTTCATCTGATCCGTGAAGTCGAACCAGACAAACGCGTGCTCCTCGCGCGCCATGTTGCGCGTGACGTAGGTCATCCCGCTGATCGGGATCATCGCCAGCGCCAGCGGTAGAAACGTGAAAAAGTTGATCAGCAGGCCGTTGTCCGTCACTTTGCACAGCAGCAGGTTGATCCCGAACAGCAGCGCAAACACCGGCAGCATAAACAGCAGGAACACCAGGTTCGTCTGCTCCAGCTGCCAAAAGTGGCGGAAATACACCTCAAAGAATACGACAATCCGGCGTTTTTCCGGTTCATTTTTGCCGACGCCGGGGCCGGGTTTGTTGTAACGATTACTAAAAAAGCCCATTTTAACTTACTCCTATATTTTTGTATTGCTACGCGGTCCCGCCGTACGCGCGGATTGCCATGGCGACCGCCGACTGCGCCAGCGATCCGGCCAGTCCCATCCCCAGCAGAATCCCGGTGCGGCGCGCATACCGCCGCAGCCGCAGCAGCGGCGCATCCGACGGGGTCCGTACGCTCCGCCGCAGCACGGCGGACATCTGCATCGCTTCGCGCGCCTGCACCAAGTACAGCACCGCCGTCCAGCAGGACAGCGGGAGCGCATAGCAAAGCGCACACAGCCACGCACGGCTCGTCCCCGCCTGCATCAGGCTGCCCATCAGCCAGCCCACACCCGCGCCGCGGATCAACAGCACCCCGGCGGCCGTCACTGTCCCAGCCAGCGACAATCCCGTCAGCGCCAGCGCCAGCGCGAACAGCACCGTCGGCCGCGCGGCATCGGCGATGGCGGCACCCCAGCTGTGCGGAGCGAAAAAAGCCGCCGTCCGCCAGGCGCCGTCCGGTGTGCCGCGGCTCATCCACGCACCGGCCGCAACGCCGGCCAAATACCAGGCTCCCAGCGCCGCCCGCACCCATTCGCTCCGGGTGCATTGCAGCTTCCGGGGGCGGCGAAGCAGCGGACGAAAAACGTTTCTGCGAATCTTCATCTGTGACGCATCCCTTCTTTTGAAATCCGTTTCATTAAAGAACGTATGCGTCCTGCGGGCAAAACAGAACCGTTGGAGACAAACAAAGGGGAAGAACCGTCGCCGCTTCTTCCCCCTCACCGCGTACTTTTAATACCGCAGCCGACGGTTGACGCCGAGCACACCGCCAAGCATCCCGCACAGCAGCATGACGCCGAGTTTCACGAATATCCCGCCGGACCAGTCGGTCGATTCGATCGCGCCGCCGATCAGGATGGCCAAAAACAGCAGAAACGCGCAGGCAAAGCCATACAGCAGCCCGGCGTGACCGGAAAGCAAGCTGCCGGTCAGCCCCGCCGCAAATGCGCCGACAGCTGCGGCCGCCAGACTCAGCGCCGTTACCAACGACTGCGGAATCCGACCCAGCGCCAGAACCGCCGCCGATTCCAACAACAGCACCGCGCCGCACGCCAATGCGCCAACCGCCGCGCCCAGCAGCACATTCCGCACGCTGCGCAGCGCAGAGGGTTCGTTTTGCATAAAGCGATTCCTCCCCTATCCCGGATGATGTTCCAGTATATGCGGGACGCAGGCGGATTTATGCAGCGGACTCAGGCTTCCGTATCGTCGTGAACGGTGTCGCAGCTGCCGATCGCCCATTTTTTGATATGGACTTTGCTGCGGTCTGCACCCGTTTCGATGATGACGGAATTGGACTCCTCTTTGATCCCGACCACACGGCCGACAATGCCGCCGATGGTGGTCACTTCGTCGCCCACGCGGAGATCGTTCCGCATTTTTTCTTCCTGTTTCTTTTTCTTGTTCTGCGGGCGGATCAGCATGAAATACATCAGCACCATCACCAGCAGGATCGGCGCCAGGCTGAGCAGCATCGATGCAGTGGAACCCTGTGCGGGATCTCCGGACGTGGTCGCGGCGTCCGCAGCGGCTTTGATAAATGAATACATGATTGAATACACTCCTTCTTGTTGATTTTTTCATTATAGCAAGTTTTCGCGGCAAACGCAATAGGCTTTTCGGAATTTGTCCCGAATTTACAAAACGTTTATTTTTCCGCGGTCAAATGCGGCGGTCCAGCTTTTCAAAGTTTTCGGCGTGGAACCGGTCAAACGTCCCGTTTTCGATGGCATCGCGGATTTTCTCCATCAGCGTGTTGTAAAAATACAGGTTGTGCATCACTGCCAGCCGCATTCCGAGCATTTCGTTTGCTTTAAGCAAATGACGGATGTATGCGCGGCTGAAGCTGCGGCACACCGGGCAGTCGCATTCTGGGTCCAGCGGCAGCGGGTCGCGCTGATATTTGGCGTTGTTCAGGTTCATCTGCCCCTGCCACGTTGCGATGCGGCCGTGGCGCGCGTTGCGGCTGGGCATCACGCAGTCGAACATATCCACACCGAGCCGCACGCCTTCCAGGATGTTGCCCGGCGTCCCGACACCCATCAGGTACCGCGGCTTGTCCGCCGGCATCTCCGGCTCCACCAACCCGATGATCCGGTACATATCCGACGCCGGCTCGCCAACAGCCAGTCCGCCGATGGCGTAGCCGTCCAGATCCAGCTTTGCGATTTCGCGCATATGATTCACGCGCAAGTCGTCAAACGTGCAGCCCTGATTGATCCCGAACAGCCATTGCTGCGGGTTGATCGTCCCGGGCTGCGCGTTGAGCCGTTGCATTTCCGCTTTGCACCGTTCCAGCCAGCGCGTGGTGCGCGCGCAGGACTGCACCGCATATTTGTACTCCGCAGGGTTGGCGACGCATTCGTCGAGCGCCATGGCGATGGTGGACGCCAGGTGCGACTGGATCTGCATACTTTCCTCCGGTCCCATAAAAATCCGCGCGCCGTCCAGATGTGAGGCGAATGTGACGCCTTCCTCTTTGATTTTGCGCAGCGACGCCAGCGAAAACACCTGGAACCCGCCGCTGTCGGTCAACGAAGGACCGTCCCACCGTGTAAAAGCCCGCACGCCGCCCAGTTCGGCAATGATTTGATCGCCGGGACGGATGTGCAGGTGGTACGTATTGTTCAGCATCACCTGGCATTTCAGGTCTTTGAGGTCCAGGGCGGAGATCCCGCCCTTGATCGCCGCGCTGGTCGCGACGTTCATGAAAAACGGCGTCTGCACCGTTCCGTGCGGGGTTTCCAGGATGCCGCGCCGCGCGCGGCCTTGGGTTGCGATGATTTTCAACATGGGTTTGTTCCTTTCGAGGGTATTATAATGGGGCGCTGCCCAAAATCATTGGGTTCGATCTTTGCAATGCGGCGACGCGTTCGTGCAAAATTCGCCGCGCAGTAAAATTGGTTTTTCGTCATCGGTTATTTGTGCTGGGAAATTGTAGGATCCATTTATTCGGGCACAATTGGGTTCCGGCGTTTTCGGCTGTGCATTCGATCCCGCTCTGAAATTCTTTTCCGCATGGCTGCGTTTCTGAATTCACGCACCGTTCGCCTGCTTTCCATACTCCCGATTCATCGCATCGACAGATACGACCCACTGTTTGCCAAATTTGCAGACATCAACGCCGTTTATCAATTTGCCGTACGTAATCGCTTTGCGCAGCGTGCTTTCGTTCAGTCCCCATAATTCCGTCGCATCGCCAAATGCAATCAGACCATCAAACGGGGTATCGACACGGGTGCCATGCGACCACAATTCGTCGCACGAAAGATCCAATTCATCATCCCAAACGATTCCGTACCCGCCCATATCCACGGACACGGCCACGAACTGCTCCGGATGGTTTTTCAGCTTCGCAAAAACTGCCATCCGATTCATCAACGGTTTCACATCATAGATTTTGGTCACGCCTTCTGAAAACTGGACGCTCAGTTTGTACTCCGGCAGCGCGGACACATTTTTGATCTTGTGAAACATCGTGCAGTCTCCTTTCATTCAAGTGGCGCAGAACCATAGAATCTCGACAAAATTGGCATCCCGTTTTCCCATTTCATCCTCACAGTTTTATCATATCACGATATCGTGATATTGTCAATCCCTTTTCAAAATTCTCTCACAGAATCAACATTGCATCCCCAAAACTGAAAAACCGATATTTTTCCTGTACCGCTTCGCGATACGCCTGCATAGTATGGTCGTATCCGGCGAACGCAGAAACCAGCATAATCAGTGTGCTTTCCGGCAGGTGGAAATTCGTGACCAACCCGTCGAGCACTTTGAACTCGTACCCGGGGTAAATGAAGATGCTCGTCCAGCCGTCGGCCGCTTTGATCTCGCCTTCAAACGTCGCGACGGATTCCAGCGTGCGGCAGCTGGTGGTACCCACCGCAATCACGCGGTGCCCGGCGGCTTTGGTTTCGCGAATCAGCTGCGCCGTTTCTTCCGGCAAATGGTAATGCTCCGAATGCATCTGGTGCGCAGTGATGTCGTCCTCTTTCACCGGGCGGAATGTCCCCAGCCCCACGTGCAGCGTTACATATCCGATGCGAATCCCCTTGTCGCGCAGCCGCTGCATCAGTTCTTTGGTAAAATGCAACCCGGCGGTCGGCGCGGCGGCCGAACCCAGTTCGCGGGAATACACCGTCTGATACCGTTCCGGATTTTTCAGCTCGGTTTTGATGTAATGCGGCAGCGGCATTTGTCCCACCTGTTCCAGTACGTTGTAAAAATTGCCGTTGTATTCAAACCGTGCCAGCCGGTTGCCGCCTTCGATCACGTCGATGATCTCCGCGCGCAGCAGACCGCCGCCGAACGAAAACCGCGCGCCCGGTTTGGCGCGGCGGCCAGGCCCGGTCAGCACTTCCCACACGTCGTTGCCCTTGGGCGTCAGCAGCAGGAATTCCACGTGCGCGCCGGTACCTTCCTTTTCGCCGTACAGCCGCGACGGCAGCACGCGCGAATCGTTGACGATCAGGCAGTCGCCCGGTTCCAGCTGACCGACGATATCGTAAAAATGAAGATGGGCGGTCGCGCCGGTCGCGCGATCCAGCCGCATCAGCCGGGCGTGATCCCGCGGCTCGATCGGCGTTTGGGCGATCAGTTCCTCCGGCAAATCGTAAAAAAAGTCGCTGCGCTGCATATGCGTCATTCCGAATTCTTCCTTTCAAATCTCCCGTGCCGCAAATGCTGCAAATTTCGGCAAATCGTTCAAAAACCAGCCGGATTTCGCAAAATACAGTTTGACAAACGCGGTCACAGTATGGTATTATATATTATATTGCAACCGAACGCCGCTGGCAAGGATTTTTTTCGATTTCCGCGAAAAAATACTGAAAAAAACGCATTGCAGCAAATCAATGATCGGAGGATACTGTTCATGAAAAGATATCACGTTGGGATCATCGGCGCGACCGGTATGGTCGGGCAGCGATTCATCACGATTTTGAAAGATCACCCGTGGTTTGAAATCACGGTTCTGGCGGCCAGCCCGCAGTCGGCCGGCAAACCGTATGCCGAAGCGGTCGGCGACCGCTGGGCGATGGCGGAGCCGATTCCGGCGCAGGTGCGCACCATGATCGTGAAAGATGCCGCGGCCGACGTTGCCGAGATTGCCGCGCAGGTGGATTTCGTGTTCTGCGCCGTCAATATGAAGAAAGACGAGATCCGCGCACTGGAAGAAGCGTATGCCAAGGCGGAATGCCCGGTGATTTCCAACAACAGTGCACACCGCGGCGTGCCGGACATCCCGATGATCGTGCCGGAAATCAACGCCGACCACGCGCAGGTCATCCCCACGCAGCGCAAACGGCTGGGGACGCGCCGCGGATTCATCGCCGTGAAGTCCAACTGCTCGCTGCAAAGCTACGTCCCGGCGGTGCATCCGCTGATGGATTTGGGCGTCACCAAAGTGCTGGCGTGCACGTACCAGGCCATTTCCGGCGCCGGCAAAACATTCGAGCGCTGGCCGGAAATTCTGGATAACGTCATCCCGTATATCGGCGGCGAAGAAGAAAAATCCGAGCAGGAGCCGCTGAAAATCTGGGGGCACGTCGAAAACGGCGTCATCGTCAACGCGACCGCACCGGCCATCACGGCACAGTGCCTGCGGGTTCCGGTGTCGGACGGTCACATGGCGGCGGTATTCGTGTCGTTTGACCGCAAAGTTTCCATGGAGGAGATCATCCACCGCTGGGAATCCTACCGCGGCCGCGCGCAGGAACTGAACCTGCCGAGCGCGCCCAAACAGTTCCTGCACTACTTCACCGAAGCTGACCGGCCGCAAACAAAGCTGGATCGGATGCTGGAACACGGGATGGCGGTATCGATCGGTCGGCTGCGTCCTGACACGCAGTACGACATCAAATTTGTCTGTTTGTCGCACAACACGCTGCGCGGCGCGGCCGGCGGCGGCGTTTTGATGGCGGAGCTGCTGTGCGCAGAAGGGTATATGGACTGACGGAGAGGAGCGAATGCGGATGAAACCCTGCGTTTTTACCGGAGTTGCCACGGCATTGATTACCCCGTTCGGAACGGACGGCAGCGTCAACTATGCGGAACTCGATCGCGAAATCGATTTTCAGCTGGCCAGCGGAATCAACGCGATCGTGACGTGCGGGACAACCGGAGAATCGGCTGCGCTGAGCAATCCGGAGCACTGCCGGATCATGGCGCACACCATCGACCGGGTCAACGGCCGCGTTCCGGTAATCGCCGGAACCGGCAGCAACAACACAGCCTATGCGCTGGAACTGTCCAAAGAAGCGGCACAGATGGGCGCCAACGCGCTGCTGCTGGTGTCGCCGTACTACAACAAAACCTCGCAAAGCGGGCTGGTGAAGCATTTTAACCACATCGCAGAGCGCGTGGACGTCCCATGCATTCTGTACAACGTCCCCAGCCGCACCGGATGCAACATCAAGCCGGAAACGTACTTAACGCTGTCGCAGACGCCGAACATCGTCGCCGTCAAAGAGGCCGGCGGCAACCTGTCCGCCATCGCGCAGACGGCCGCGCTGTGCGGCAGCAACCTGACCATTTACTCCGGCAACGACGACCAGACCATCCCCGTGCTGGCACTGGGCGGCAAAGGCGTGGTGTCGGTCACATCCAACATCTGCCCGCGCGAAATGGTTGAAATCACCCAGCTGTGGTTCAGCGGCAAGATCGACGAAAGCCGGGCGCTGTTCCTGCGCTGGCTGGATCTGATGAACGCGCTGTTCTACGATGTGAACCCCATCCCGGTGAAGGCCGCCATGCAAAAAATGGGATACGACTGCGGTCCATGCCGCCTCCCGCTCACCGATATGCCGGACAGTTCCATGCGGATGCTGGTACAGGTTCTGGAAAAACACAAGCTGCTCAAAGCATAAATCCAACGATTCCCCCATACAAAACAGCCGCCGGGCTTGGCGCGAAACCAAGCCCGGCGGCTGTTATTGGTCTCAATCCGTTTCCGGATCCGTCCGGTACGACACCGTCAATTCCACCACTGTGCCGTAGTCGTATTTTTCGCCCGCTTTGACCGAAGTGTCCGTGAACCGGATCACCGTGCCGTTCGGCAGACCGTCGTTGCGCTCTTTCGTGATTTTGCCCATCACGAATCCGCTCACCGCCAGCTCCGCCTGCGCTTTGTCCTGCGGCATCCCCACAATATTCGGCATCGCGCGCTGCAGCGGCCCTTTGCTGACCGTGACGGCAATCGCGCTGCCGGGCATCGCGTAACCCGTCAGGTTTTGCCACACCACTTCTCCTTCGGCATACTCGTCGCTGAACACATCTTCCCCGCGCAGCACGCGAAACGTCCCGTCCTGCGGAATGGACGTGAATTTCATGCCGACGTAGTTCGGAATTTCCACCCAGCCCTCCGGAATCGCCGACGAAGTCTCTTCCGGCGCTTCGGACGACACCGTTTCTTCGGACGACGCATCCGATTCCGCATCGGATGCGCTGCCGGATTCGGCCGACGAACTGTCCATCGAAGAAGCGTGCGACCCGCCAAAATCGATGTACGGGTAATCCGGGTCGTTTTTCACATAGTTCACCAACACATGACCCAAAATGGCCGCCGATACGAAAAACGCGATCAGCGCCGCCATGAAATCCGGCAGGCGTGCGTGCATCTTCGGCTCCGATTCGTCGGATGTTTTGGGTTTTTCCGCGGCAGGCGCCGCCGCTGGTGCCGCCTCCTCCGGCGCGGGATCCAACTTGGCGCGCAGCGCCGCCAGCGTCTGCGGGCGCTTGTCCGCATACACCTGCAGCCCAGCCGCCAGCACGTTGACCACAAACGGCGGGATCACTTCCAGCATCGCATTGGCAATCAGCAGCCGCTGATCGTACTTGCGGCGGTCGGCATCCTGCGGTAGCGTCCCGGTCAGCGCATAAAACAAGCACGCCGTCACACCGTACACATCCGTCGCTTCCGTCAGCGGCGAATCCGGCGTATACTGTTCCAACGCTGCGCACCCGGCAAACAGCTCCGGCGCAAAATCCTGCTCCGTGCGGCGGACGGATCCGATGCAGAACCCGCCCAGCTTCATCGTTCCGTCCGGGAAGATGAACAGGTTGTCCGGCGAAACGCCGTAATGCCCGATATTCAGCGCGTGCAGCGCCGCCAGCCCGTCGATCACCGGCAGGAAAATCCGCTTGCTCTGGTTCCACGACAGCGGCGAACCCTTGCGCTCCGCCAGCTGACGCAGCGTGCCGCCCGGGCAGTGCTGCAATACGGAATACACCGTGTTGTGCTCCGCAAACGAATCCAGCACCGGCAGCACGCCGGCCTGCGGGTGCTGATTCAGCTGACCGGCCAGCAGCTGAAACTGCTGCTTCCCGTTGACGAACGCTTCTTCGCCGCCTGCCAGCACCGCGACCGATACGCCGTCCGCGCTGCGGCTGCACACCGACTGCGGGAAAAATTCACGCACGAACACCTTGGCTTTTTTCTCTTTGTCGAACGCCAGATACACCGCGCCCTCGCCGTTGCTGGACTGCACGCGGCCAACGCGATAGCGCGCATTCAGCACCGACCCGATCTTCAAAAACGGTGCCTGCTCCACCCGGCTGCCGTCGAATCCGCAGTGCGGGCAGGCGGTTCCCTCCTGAAAAGTTTCAAGGCAGGCGGGGCATCTGTAATTTTGACCATCCATGTTTGCAGTTCTTCCTTTCCGGCACACGGCCGATCATCCATCAGAAAGAAGGCACGCCCAAGGTCGATTGGACGCACCTTCGCTGGATTCTATTATATTACATCCCGCGCCCGTTGTCAACGGGTCTGCATGGAAAATCAGTTCGCGCTCGCGTGATACTGCGTAATTTCAACCCGCTCCACGATCACGTCCTCCACCGGGCGGTCATCGTCGTCGGTACGCATCCGGCCGATGCGATCCACCACGTCCAGCCCGTCGATCACCTGGCCGAACACCGTGTACTTCTGGTCGCACCACGGCGCGCCGCCGTCTTTTTTGTACGCGTCGATCACCTTTTTGGTGTAGCCGTACTGTGGCTCGGACTTCTGCGTATCCGCCAGCGACGTGTGGTACGACGACGACAGAATCTTGTTCTGCACGATAAACCATTGACTGGTGTTGGAATTCGCCACGCCGGAATTCGCCATCGCCAGCGCGCCGTGCAGGTGGTGCAGCTTGGCCGACAGTTCGTTTTCAAAACCGCCGCCGTAAATGCTCTCGCCGGTGCTGCCGGTATTGTCCGGACTGCCGGACTGAATCATGAATTCATTGATGACGCGGTAAAACGTCAGCCCGTCGTAGTAGCCGTCTTTCGCATGCGTCACGAAATTTTTCACCGCTTTGGGCGCTTCTTCCGGGAAAAACCGCACCGTGATATCGCCCAGCGACGTATGGATCACGGCGATCTCGTCGCCGTCCGCCGGCATCCCGTACTGGTACAGCGTGCCGTCGGAATCGTCCAGATCCACTTTGCTGCCGGAACAGCCGCTCATCAGCCCCAGCGCCAAAGCAAGGATCAGCAAAAATATGGAAACCCGTTTCATTGTCATTCGTCCTTTCGTTGCGTTCGCACTCAGCGCCGCACCCGTCGTTTTTGGAAAAATGCGCGCACGGCCGGTACACGGCTGAGCAAGGCAATCACAGCCGCCGCACCGCCCGCCAGCAAAATCCATCTGCCAATGGCGAAGCTTGTCTGCATATAACGCACAAAATGGCCCAGATATTCCTGAAGCTTCCCGATCATCTCGTCGGTGATTTCAAATGTTTTCAGCGGAACCGCGTGAATCATCATATGCATCTTCTCCCCTTCGACTGGCCGCAGCGTATGCGAAAAATATGAACTTCTTTTATCTTACCATAAAGCGCAGCAATTTTCAACGGATATTTGTTATTTTTTTATTTCATCCCAATATTTTTTTGCGGCCTGCTCGTTTTTGTTCAGGCCGTATTCATAATACACGGCATTTTTCAGTACGTCCGGCAAATACTGCTGGCGCACCCAATGATTTGGGTAGTCGTGCGCATACAGGTAAAACTGCCCCGGGCGGCTGTTGTCGGCACCGTCGAAGTGTTTGTTTTGCAGCTGCCGCGGGATCGGGCCGGTTTTGCCCTGCTGCAAATCGGTCATCGCGCGGTCAATGCCCAAATACGCAGAGTTTGACTTGGGCGACGTCGCCACCAGCACCACCGCATCCGCCAGCGGAATCTGCGCCTCCGGCAGCCCCACTTGCAGCGCGCAGTCCACCGCCGCTTTCACAATCGGGATAATCTGCGGGTACGCCAGCCCCACGTCCTCGCACGCGCACACCACCAACCGGCGGCACGCCGACGGCAAATCGCCCGCTTCCAGCAGCCGTGCCAAATAATGCAGCGCCGCGTTCGGGTCCGATCCGCGCATCGATTTTTGGAACGCCGACAGAATATCGTAATGCTCGTCGCCGTTTTTGTCGTACCGCGCCGTCGATTTCTGCGACAGCTGCGCCACTGTGTCCACCGTCACCCGGCGGCTGCCGTCAGCCTCCGGGTCGGCCGCCAGCACACTCAGCTCCACCGCATTGATCGCGCGGCGCACGTCGCCGCCGCACGACTGCGCAATCGCCATCGGCACCCCGTCGTCCACATGAATCGGCGCGGGCGATTCCGCCTGCACCATTGCAAACGCACGGTGTACCGCCTTCGCGATCTCCGCCGGTTCGACCGTTTTGAACTCAAACACCGTCGATCGGCTCAAAATCGCGTTGTACACATAAAAATAGGGGTTTTCCGTCGTCGAGGCAATCAGCGTAATGCTCCCGTTTTCGATGAATTCCAGCAGCGTCTGCTGCTGCTTCTTGTTGAAATACTGGATCTCGTCCAAATACAGCAAAATGCCCTGCCGCGCGCCGAGTGTGCCCACCTGCTCCACAATGGCCTTGATGTCGGACGTGGACGCGGTCGTCGCGTTCAATTTATACAGCTGCCGGTCGGTCGCCTGCGCGATGATCGACGCCAGCGTGGTTTTGCCGACGCCGGACGGGCCGTAAAAAATCAGGTTTGGCACATTGCCGGACTCAATGATCCGGCGCAGCGCCCGGCCGGGCGCCAGCAAATGGCGCTGCCCGACGATATCGTCCAGCGTCTGCGGACGCAGGCGGTCGGCAAGTGGTGCAGCCATCGGATATTCCTCCCCGTGTCGTTTCCAAATTCAGCAATGGCGGGCTTTCCGTTCGGAAAACCCGCCCGTATCGCTCGTCAAATCCGCTCAGATGCCCAGCATTCCACGGACTTCCGCCAGCAGCGCCGCGCCGACCCGCTCCGATTCCGCGCGCGAATCCGCCACCGACGCCACGTATACCTTGATCTTCGGTTCCGTGCCGGACGGCCGGATAATCACGTTGGCGCCGTCCGCCCGCGTGAACGACAGCACGTTCGACTTCGGCAGATGAATCTCCGTCACCGTGCCCGTTGTGCAGTCGATCGACTGCGACGTCAGGTAGTCGGAGAAATTCGTCACCGCCACGCCGCACAGCAACGCCGGGCGCTCCGCGCGCAGCTGCTGCATCAGCGCTTTCATCTGCGCCATTCCGGCCAGACCGTCGAACTCAAAGCTCGCGACGGTGTTGACGTAGTACCCGTACTTGCGGTAAATCGCGTCGATCACGTCGATCAGCGTCTTGCCCTGGGATTTGTAGTACGACGCCATGTCGCAAATCGCCATCGCGCCGTACACGGCGTCTTTGTCCCGCACATAGGACCCGGCCAGGTAGCCGTAGCTTTCTTCAAACCCAAACACATACCGGTCGGCTTCTCCGGCCGCTTCCAGCTGGCCGATCCGCTCACCGATGTATTTGAACCCGGTCAGCAGGTTGACCATCTCGCAGCCGTATTCCGCCGCGATTTTCTCGACAATCGGCGTGGTCACGATCGTTTTGACCGCCACCGGATGCGCCGGCAGCGTCCCGGCGGCCTTGCGCTGGGACAGGATGTATTCCAGCAGCATCGCGCCCACTTCGTTGCCGGTGAACAGGCGGTAATCGTCGCCGTCGCGCACCGCAATGCCCACGCGGTCGCAGTCCGGGTCGGTCGCCAGCAGCAGATCCGGCTCATCCGCGCGCGCCAGTTTCAGCCCGCATTCAAACACCTGCCGAATCTCCGGGTTCGGGTACGGGCACGTCGGGAAGTTGCCGTCCGGATGCTCCTGCTCCGGCACCACCGTCACGTGCGAAATGCCCAGCCGCCGCAGCACTTCGCGCACCGGCTTGTTGCCGGTACCGTTCAGCGGCGTGTAAATCACTTTCAGCCCGCTCGTCGCGCACAGCTCCGGATGAATGCACTGCGCCATCACCTGCTGCATGAACTGCTCGCGGACATCGTCGCCGATGAACCGGATCGTCCCGGCTTTCAGTCCGTCGTCGAACGATACATGGCGCACATCGTCGAACAAATCGATCTGCTGGATCTCGTCAAACACGCGGCCCGCGTCGGCGTCGGTCATCTGGCAGCCGTCCGCGCCGTAAACTTTGTACCCGTTGTATTTGGACGGATTGTGGCTGGCAGTCACATTGATCCCGCCCTGCGCGTCCAGCGCCCGCACGGCGAACGACAGCATCGGCGTCGGCATCAGCTCCGGGTAAATCCATACCTGCAGCCCGTTCGCCGCCATCACGCCGGCGGCTTCGCGCGCGAACAATTCCGACTTAATCCGCGAATCGTATGCAATCGCGACGGACGCGTTCGGGTTCTGCGCCCGCAGCACGTTGGCCAGCCCCTGCGTCGCGCGGCGCACCGTGTAAATATTCATCAGCGACGTCCCCGCGCCGATCACGCCGCGCAGGCCGCCCGTCCCGAACGCCAGGTCCACGCTGAACCGTTCCGTAATATCCGAATCGCGCCCGGCCATTTCGCGCAGCTCGCGCACCACGTCCGCGTCCTCCGTCGCTTTTTCGCACCATACCTGATATTTTTCCAATGCGGTCATTTCATCCAGCTTCCTTTCATACGTTTTCGGTTCTATTATAGCACAAAATGCCCCGCCCGTCAAATCGAAATCGGACGAGCGACGCATTTTTTCTGAAAATTTATGCGGTTCCGTACTTTTTCAGCATCAGCTTGGCGGCCTTGTAGATATCGCCGCACCCCAGCGTAATCACTAGGTCGCCCGGCTGCGCATGATCGACCACATACTGCGCCACTTCTTCAAACGACGGGAACCACACGCTGCCCGGAATCTTCGCCGCCAGATCGGCGGTGTAAATGCCGTAGGTGTTCACCTCGCGCGACCCCATGATCTCCGTCATCACCACGTGATCCGCAATCGCCAGCACTTCGGCAAAATCGTCCAGCAGCATTTTCGTGCGGGAAAACGTGAACGGCTGGAACACCGCCCACACCTGCCGGAAGCCCATTTCTTTGGCAGCCGTCAGCGTCGCGCGCAGCTCGGTGGGATGGTGCGCGTAGTCGTCGGCAATGGTAATCCCGTTCGTACGGCCCAGAATTTCAAACCGGCGGCACGCCCCGGCAAACTGCGCCAGCGACGCGGCAATCTGCTCCGGCAGCACCCCGGCTTTGATCGCCACGGCCGCCGCCGCAAGCGCGTTGTATACGTTGTGGCGTCCCGGAATATTCAGCCGGATCGCGCACAGCTTTTCGCCGCGGTGCATCAGGTCGAACCGCATGAACGCCCCGTGCTCGGCCGTGATGTTGGCCGCCGTAAACTCGTTTCCTTCGCCCAGTCCGAACGTCACAATTTCTTTGCCGGTCAGCCCTTCGACCGCCTGCATCGAATTCGCATCGTCGCCGTTGACCACAATCCGCGTGCTGGTTTGCAGCCCGTACTGATGGAAATGGCGGATGGTGTTCTGCACCGTCCCGAAAAATTCCAAATGATCGTTGTCAATATTCAGAATCACGGACGTGTGCGGGTGCAAATGCAGGAACGTGTCGGCAAATTCGCACGCTTCGCACACAAAAAAGTCCGACTGCCCCACGCGCCCGCTGGCGCCCATCGATTTCAGCTTGCCGCCGATCACCACCGTCGGATCCAGCTGCGCGTCGAGGAAAATCTGCGTAATCATCGACGTCGTGGTGGTTTTGCCGTGCGTTCCGGCCACGCCGACCGTCTGCGGATAGCGCGCCGACACCATGCCCAGCATTTCCGACCGCTCGACCAGCGGAATCCCTTTTTCGGCCGCCGCCACCAGTTCCGGATTATCGCGATGCACCGCCGCCGTGAACACAACCGCTTCGGCGTCGCCGATGTTTTCGGCGCGGTGCCCCATCGTCACCGGAATCCCGTACGAGCGGATGCGCGCCAGCGTATCGCTTTCGTTGACGTCGGAGCCAGTCAGTTCATATCCTTCGTGATGCAGAATCTCCGCGATCGGGCACATGCCCGACCCGCCGATGCCGACGAAATGCAGCTTGTGGATTCTGCTGAGTAAATCGTTCCCCTGTTCCATCTATCATTCAGACCCTTTCTGTCGCATACCCGATTGATACTTTCATTATAACTATTATAGGGCAAATTGGCAAGTCCTCATGCAGAAAAAATTGAATTTTCTGCGCGGTCATGTGTCGCTGTCCAGTTTGAGCACTGCCATAAACGCTTCCTGCGGCACCTCCACGCTGCCCAGCTGGCGCATCCGCTTCTTGCCTTCCTTCTGCTTTTCGAGCAGTTTCTTTTTGCGGGTGATGTCGCCGCCGTAGCACTTGGCCAGCACGTCTTTGCGCAGCGCCTTGACCGTTTCGCGGGCGATGATCTTGCCGCCGATGCACGCCTGAATCGGCACCTCGAACAGCTGGCGCGGAATGTGCTCTTTGAGCCGCTCGGCCATTTTGCGCGCACGGGTGTAGGCTTTTTCGCTGTGAATGATGAACGACAGCGCGTCGATCACCTCGCCGTTCAGCATGATGTCCAGCTTCACCAGGCTCGACCGCTCATACCCGCTCACCTCGTAGTCAAACGACGCGTATCCGCGCGTGCGCGACTTCAGCGAATCGAAAAAATCGTAAATAATCTCGTTCAGCGGCAGGATATAATGCAGATCCACGCGGTCGGTGTCCAGGTATTTCATGTCCTTGAACACGCCGCGCCGCTCCTGACACAGCTCCATAATCGCGCCGACGTATTCCGTGGGCGCATACACGTGTGCTTCCGTCACCGGCTCCTCGGCGAACGCGATCAGGCTGGGGTCGGGATAATTGGTCGGGTTGTCGATCATCTGCACCGACCCGTCGGTCATCGTGATCCGGTACACAACGCTCGGCGCCGTGGTAATCAGATCCAGGTTGTACTCGCGTTCCAGCCGCTCCTGGATAATTTCCATGTGCAGCAGCCCCAAAAATCCGCACCGGAACCCGAATCCCAGCGCCACCGACGTTTCCGCTTCAAACGACAGCGCCGCGTCGTTCAGCTGCAGCTTTTCGAGCGCCTCGCGCAAATCGCCGTACCGCGCGCCGTCCGCCGGATAAATGCCGCAGAACACCATCGGGTTCACCTTGCGGTAGCCGGGCAGCGGCTGCGCGGCCGGCTGATCGGCGCGGGTGATCGTATCGCCGACCATTGCTTCGCCGATCGTCTTAATCGACGCCGCAATGTAGCCCACTTCGCCCGCTTCCAGCTCGCCGGTCGGCTCCATGCTGGTCGCGCGCAGATATCCGCACTCCACCACGTTGTACTTTTCGCCGGTGGACATCATCTGCATCGTGTCGCCCGCGCGGATGCGGCCTTCTTTCAACCGAACGTATACAATCACGCCTTTATACGCATCGTAATACGAATCGAACACCAGCGCTTGCAGCGGCGCATCGGGGTCGCCCTGCGGCGGCGGCACATTGCGCACAATGTCCTCCATCACGGCTTCGATGTTAATCCCCATCTTGGCGGAAATCTTCGGCGCGTCCATCGCCGGAATCCCGATCACGTCCTCAATCTCGCGCATCACGCGTTCCGGATCGGCGCTGGGCAGGTCAATTTTGTTAATCACCGGCACAATCTCCAACCCGGCGTCCACCGCCAGATACGTGTTGGCCAGCGTCTGCGCCTCAATCCCCTGCGACGCGTCCACCACCAGCACCGCGCCCTCGCACGCCGCCAGCGACCGGGACACCTCGTAGTTGAAGTCCACATGGCCGGGCGTGTCGATCAGGTTAAACAGGTAGTCCTGCCCGTCCTGCGCGTGGTACACCAGCGTCACCGCATGAGCCTTGATGGTAATCCCGCGCTCGCGTTCCAGATCCATGTTGTCCAGCAGCTGATCTTCCATATCGCGCAACGCAACGGTTTTCGTTTGTTCCAAAATCCGGTCCGCCAGCGTCGATTTGCCGTGGTCAATGTGCGCGATGATGCTGAAATTCCGAATGCGTTCCCGTGGAATATACATAATCTTATCGTTCATTCCTTTCGCAGCGTGTCGGGATGGTACGCCGACGCGTCAATATTTTCGCCGGTTTTTCCTGCGATAGTAGTATTTTTCGTCAAGCAGGTGCGGCCGCCGCTCTTTTTTGGCGCGGCGGCGCGCATACACCCGGCCGCTGGGCATCCGGTTGGTGCGGCCGCGGCGGCCAAATATCAGGATGAATATCACGACCAGCAGCACCGCCAGCGCCGCCAGCCACAGGATCAGTCCGGCACGCCGGCTCCACTCCTCGTTTTGGAGCAGCTCCGCCAGCGCGCCGACGGATTGGATCGTGTTCATCGGATGAAATCTTCCTTTCGCTCAGAAAGATGAAAAAAACTCAGAAATTGCGCGGCGCGCCCGGCCCGTACAAACAAAACGGGAAGCGACCAGCCCCGTCCTCTGAAATCCGGACGCAGCTGGATTGTCAGATCGTAACGGAACAGTCTCTTCCCATTCGTCGTTTCTGGTACCGAGCAACCGCGCCGGTTGCTCAAAAACGTTTCCGGCTCAAAAACCAGCCTTACGCGTTCGCGTTCAGCTTCCGAACCAGCGCAGACTTCTTTCTGGCAGCACAGTTCGGATGCAGAATTCCTTTCGCAGCGGCCTGATCAATCTGCTTCACCGTCAGACGTACGACTTCCCCGCGGTTGTCCGCCTTCGCGGCGATCGCAGCGTCCGCCTTTTTCAGTTCAGTCTTGAGCGCAGAAGTAAGGGCTTTATTTCTCAAAGTTTTGACTTTGATCACCTTGACACGCTTTTTCGCGGATTTGATATTCGGCATGATGACACCTCCTTCGCAAACTCATAGTCGTGCGACTAATATCATATCATTTTTCCGCGGAAAAAGCAAGTGTTTTTTTGATTTTTTCGCGGGAAATTCCAAAAAAAGCGGCGTACGCCCGCGTCGGCGCATACTTTCGCGCCGCGTCGGGCAAGCTATCCGTGATTTTTCCGTACGGAGGCGATCAAAATGAACCATCGGACCGATTTGGCGCTGGAAGAAGCCGACCGCGTACCGGACGCCGCGGGCATCGACCGGCGGCAGCACCGCGCCGGCGCAGCCACCGTCACGCAGATTACCGTGCGCACCGCATCGGCGGCACAGCGGCTGCGCAAACCGGTCGGCCGCTATGTCACCGTCGAAGTGCCGCGCTTTTCGGATCACGCGGACGACGAAAACCGCCTCGCGCCGGTCATCGCGCGGGAACTGCGGCGGCTGATCCCGTCCGGCAGCGCGCTCGTCGCCGGGCTGGGCAACGCAGCCATCACGCCGGACGCCGTGGGGCCGCAAACGGCCGCGCACGTGATCGCCACCCGGCACCTGCGCGGCGAATTTGCCCGCGCCGCCGGGCTGGATCAACTGCGCCCGGTGTCGGTCGTCACGCCGGGCGTGATGGGCTGCACCGGGATCGAAACGGCGGAGTTTCTGCGCGGCATCGTCCGGGAAAGCGCGCCGGATTTCCTGATTGTGATCGACGCCCTGGCCGCCGCATCCGCCGCCCGCTTGGGCAATACCGTCCAGCTGTGCGACACCGGCATCTCCCCCGGCTCCGGCGTCCACAATGCGCGCCCCAAAATCGACCGCGACGCGCTGGGCGTCCCGGTCATCGCCGTCGGGCTGCCGACGGTGATCGACGGCGCCGCGCTGGACGGCGCGCCCGATGCGCCGCTGATCGTGACGCCGCGGGAGATCGATCTGCTGCTGCGCCGCGCCGCGCATACGCTGGGCGTCGCCATCAATCTGGCGCTCCAGCCCACGCTCACCCTGCCGGAGATCACACAGCTGATGGCGTAAAGTGCTATTCCGCCGCTGCGATGCATAAAATAAAAACATCCAAACGACGAAAAAGGATGTGCATCGCAAATGAAATCACCCAAAAAACGGACTGCGGCCGCATGGATCACCGTCGGCGCCGCCGCGGCGCTGCTGACGGCCGCGCTGGTCGGCAGCCGGTTTCCGGATATCGCCGCGCAGGCGGCCGCACTGATTATGGACGCACCGCAAAGCTCTGCCGTGCCCGCCGCATCGCAGCCCGCATCGTCCGCCGCGCCGCAGCCGGAGCCAGAGCCGGAATCCGCGTCGTCTGCCGACGCATCATCCGCCGCGCCGGAGCCGCCCGCCGAATCCACAACCGCCGTCGGCGGTACCGTCACGGAAGTGGATTTGTCCCTCGGCGGCAACCTGATCCGCGACGCCATCCGCATCAAAAGCAAATCCGCGTCAACGATTGACATCGACGCCCTGCGCGCCCAGCCGGTCGAGCTGCAAATCGCCGACACCGACGCCCCGCAGGTGCTGATTTACCACACGCACACGTCAGAAGCCTACCTGGACGAATTCACCGGAACCTACCCGGCCAACTTCGACGTCCGCACGCGCGACGCCGCGCACAGCGTCGTCCGTGTCGGCGACGCCATTGCGGAAAAACTGAACGCCGCCGGAATCACCACCATCCACGACACCGCGTATCACGACGACCCCATGTACCGCGGCGCATACGGCCGGTCGCTGCAAACCGTGGCGCAGTATCGCGCGGCCTATCCGTCGATCGTCGTCACGCTGGACGTCCACCGCGACTGCCTGCAGCAGGCCGACGGCACCCGGCTGAAACCCACCGTCACCGTCAACGGCCAAAAAGCCGCCCAAATCATGCTCGTCAGCGGCTGCGACGACAACGGCACGCTCGGCTTTCCCGACTGGCGCAAAAATATGTGCTTTTCCATTCATTTGCAGGACATCCTGACGCGCAAATACACCGGCCTTGCGCGCCCCATCTACTGCTGGAACGTCCGCTACAACGAGCACGTCACCCCCACGTCGCTGCTGGTCGAATTCGGCACCGAAGCCAACACCGACGAAGAAGCCGCCTATTCCGGCGCACTGTTCGCCGACGCGCTGATCGAGCTGCTGAACGAATACCGCGCGCAGCCGCAATCCAACTGAAAGGAAGTCGAACCTCAGATGCAAAAAAAGCCCGCCCGCGCCGCATTTTGGCGCAGCTTTTGGGCGACCGCCGCGCTGCTGGCCGTCGTCACGCTGGTCATTTTGGGCATGGGCTGTGTGCGCACTGCCGCCGCCCGCGCCGGATTTGGCGCGGGATATACAAAAAATTTACAGGTTTCTCCCGCATTTTTTTCGCAAAACGGTTGACCTTTTTGCAATTTTGTAGTATGATAAAATCAAAGACTGATTCTGAAAATACGGAGGGTCATGTATATGAAAAAAACGAATGTGTTCAAATTCATCATCGGGTTGGTTGCCGCCGTTGCCGCGCTGACCGCCGCGATTACCGCTTATTTTATTTATACCGACAAAAAACAGAAAGACGAAGAAGAATTGGAGCATTACCTGGATTGCTCGATCCAGTAAACGCACCGAATTTGATCCGCCGGGCAGCTGGTCCGGCGGATTTTTTTGAGGACGGATCCGCATGAAAACCATTACCATCGCCAAAAACGACGCCGGCCAGCGGCTGGACAAATTTCTGACCAAAGCGTTCCCGCATCTGCCGCAGTCCATGCTGTACAAATCCATCCGCACCAAGCGCATCAAGCGCAACGGCAAGCGGTGCGCCATTTCCGACCGGCTGGCGGAAGGCGACGTACTGGAACTGTACCTGTACGACGAATTTTTGACCCCCGCCGAAGTCCGCTACCCGTTTATGCAGGCGTCGCGCCGGCTGGACGTCGCATACGAGGACGATCAGCTGCTGGTGGTCAACAAGCCCGTCGGGCTGATCGTCCACTCCGACGACCGTTCGTTCGGCGACACGCTGATCGACCGCATCCAGCGCTATTTGTACGACAAAGGCGCCTACCGCCCGGACGACGAGCAGTCGTTTGCCCCGGCGCTCATCAACCGCATCGACCGCAACACCTGCGGGCTGGTGCTGGCCGCCAAAACGGCCGACGCGCTGCGCCTGATGAACGACAAAGTAAAAAACCGCGAGATCGACAAATATTACCTGTGCATTGTCCACGGTCATCTCCCGCAGCCGGAAGCCACGCTGGAAGGCTTTCTGGAAAAAGACGAGGACCGCAACCAGGTGTTCGTTCACGACCATCCCCTCCCCGGCGGCCGCACCATCCGCACGAAATACCGCGTGCTATCCGAAAAAAACGGGTACAGCCTGCTCGAAATCGAGCTGCTGACCGGCCGCACGCACCAAATCCGTGCGCACCTCGCGTCCATCGGTCATCCGCTCGTCGGCGACGGCAAATACGGCACCAACGCGCTCAACAAGCCCAGCGGATACAAAACCCAGGCGCTTTGCTCCTACAAGCTGACGTTCCACTTTGCGCCCGACGAGTTGCTCGCCCCGCTGGACGGCCGCACCGTGGAAGTGAAAGACGTATGGTTCCTACCAGATTTTTACAATGGGCGGCTGGGCATCAGTCCGCTGGCGAAAAAATAAATTTTCTGCGGGCAACACCTTGCTTTTTGCATCAAAATGTGATATACTGAAAAAAATCGTTTTGCCGCCGTGGTGAAATTGGCAGACACAAAGGACTTAAAATCCTTCGGAAGCGATTCCGTACCGGTTCGAACCCGGTCGGCGGCACCAAAAAAGCACTTGCGATTGCAGGTGCTTTTTTCAGTTTCACGCGAAGGGATGGCGCAAAAATGCCGAAACGCAAAACCCTGCCCAAAGAATTCGACGCCATAGTCGCCGCCGGAGACGTCGCGGCGATGGAAGCCGTCATGCAGCGCTGCGATCCGAATGCCACCGCGCACAATTGCTACAAATTCAACGCATTGGGCTACGCGAATCTGCCGGAAGTCTTTGTCCGCTGGCTGATTGACTACGGAACCGACATCGGTCAACCGGATCAATTCGGCAACACCCCGTTGATTCACCAAGCCGCAAATCGCAATGGCGCGGCGCAGATCGTCCTGTATTTGCAGTTGGGCGCCGATATCGAACAAGCTTCAACGTTTGACGGCGGTCCGCTGCACCGCGCAGCCGACCGCGGATATACCGAAAACGTCCGCGCGCTGCTGGCGCACGGCGCCAATATTCACGCTGTTGACCGCCACGGCCGCACACCGCTCGAACGGCTGCTGGCCAGTTGCAGTGCCGCCGGTCTGCCGGATCACATGGACACCATCGAGCTGCTGCTGCAATCCGGCGCACAAATTACCGAGCAGGCGCGGCAATCCGTCGCGCGGATTGGTGCAGACCTGGAATTCCGCCGCCGCGGCTTTCCGCCGGAAACCGCTGCCGCCATCGATGCTGCTATCACGCAGCTGTATGCGCAATTCCACGTCCCGCCCGCCCCGCGCCGCCCCATGCACGACGGCGTGTCGCCCATCACTGTGCCGAACGGTTCGTGGCAGTCGCAGTACCAATACCTGTGGGATTTTCTGGTGCCGAGCACCGGTGCTTGCCGCACCGTCCAAGGCGAAGTGATCCGCATCAACGGGCGAATCAGTTCCGAGCTGCTGGACAACGGCGGCATTCATTGGGATCGCGATTTCCACGCCATGCTGGACGCGCTGCCAGGCTATCTGGCAATGGGCCACGCCATTTCCGCCGCCGAATCGCAGCAAGTCGCGCAGCTGCAAGCCGCAATCCACCCACAGCGGCCGTGCAAAACGGAGCTTTACGCGTTGTGCGCACTGTGCGTCAGCTGGGTATGCTGCAACCCCACGCCCATCCCCTTAAACGCCCCACCATACCATCGATAAAATTCAAAAACCCAAAAAAATGACCCCGCCGTGTCGGAATAGACCGCATCCATCCGGGAAATCTAACGAAAAGACCGGATGATGCGGACACCGCACGGAAAGGGGTCGTTTTGAATATGGAAATTTTCAATCGAAAAATCGTCATTGTCGGCGCCGGGCGCGTCGGCGCGCAGGCAGGGTATGCGCTGGTCGCGCAGGGGCTGGCGGAATCGCTGGTATTCATCGACCCCGACCGCCGAAAAGCCGAAGCGCAGGCGCTCGATCTGGCCGACGCCGTGCCGTATCTGCCGACGCGCACCAAAATCCGCGCGGGCGACTATGCCGATGCGCGCGACGCGCAGCTGATGCTGATTGCCGCCGGTGCGTTGCCGGATCCGTCCAAAGGCCAAACCCGGATGGATATGCTGCGCCCCGCCGTCCAGATCATGGACACCGTCGCCGCCGGAATCCGCGCGTCCGGGTTCCGCGGGATCATCGTCAACCTTTCCAACCCAGCCGACGTCGTCACGCAGTACCTGCAATTCACGCTGGACTGGCCGCCGCACCGCATTCTTTCCACCGGCACCGCGGTCGATTCCGCCCGGCTGCGGCGTGCGCTGTCGGACGTGCTGGACGTGGACGCGAAATTGATCGACGCCTGTGTGCTGGGCGAGCACGGCGAAAGTCAAATGATCCCATGGTCGGCCGTCACCGTCGGCGAACAGCCGCTGCGCCACTGGCTGCGCGCGCATCCGCACCATGCACCGGAACTGTCGGCGATCGCGCAGGCAGTGCGCACCGGCGGGTGGGATATTCTGCGCGGCAAAGGCGCGACGGAATTCGGAATCGCCACCACCGCTGCAGCGGTCATCCGCGCAATTTTCCGCGACGAAAACCGGATTCTGCCGGTGTCCGTCCGGCTGGACGGCGCATACGGACAGTCCGGCGTATATGCCGGGGTACCGGCCGTGCTGAACCGCACCGGCGTCGCCGGCGTCGTGGCGCTGAACCTGGACGATGCCGAGCAATCGCAGTTCGCCGCCTCCTGCGCGGCCATCCGGGCCGGCTTTGCCGAAGCGCGCCGGATCCCGCGCCGCGCATAGCATCCGCCGCAAATAAAAGCGCATCGGAATTGCAAAATGCTCCCGATGCGCTTTTGTCATTCATGTTTCCCGTTTGGGCTTGTCCGGACTGTGATTACTCGCCGTCCGACTCGCCTTCGCAGCCGGGGCAGCCGTCGCAGTCGCCGCACGAATCGTCCTCATCCAGCTCGATGTCGTCGAACTCGATCTTCTCGCCGCAATTGGGGCACTCCATCTCGCCGCGATCCACGATTTCGCCGGTGATATAAGTGGTTTCGCCGCAGTTGGAGCAGGTCACTTCGTAGAAGTCGTCGTCATCCCCAAAGCAATCGTCGTCATCGTCGCATTCGCAGCACTCCGCGTCCTCGTCGTCGTCATCGTCGTCGAACACCGCGTCCTCCACGTCCGCCAAATCCTCGTCGATCTCGTCCACCTGGCCGCTGACTTCTTCCAGCCGATCTTCCAGATCCGCGATCGATTTGGCCATGTCGTCCATCACTTCCATCATCGCGCCCAGAATCTTGCCTTCTTTGCTGTCCGCCTCCAAGCCCAATCCTTCCATCAGGCCTTTGAGGTATGCTACTCGTTCGGTAATCGTCATGATATACTCCTCCTTACGGATATAATTTGGAATAAATGGAACCGCTCGGTCAATTACGCGCGCTCCATGTACTCGCCGGTACGGGTGTCAATGCGGATCATTTCGCCTTCGTTGATGAACAGCGGCACTTTGATCTCGGCGCCGGTTTCCAGCGTCGCCGGTTTGGTCGCATTGGTGGCGGTGTCGCCCTTGAAGCCCGGGTCGGTCTTGACCACCTGCAGCTCCACAAAGAACGGCGGCTCAATCCCGAACACATTGCCTTTGTACGACAGCACCTTGCACGTCATGTCCTCTTTCACGAACTTGAACGCATCGCCCAGCGTGTCGCGGTTGATCGGCACCTGGTCAAACGTTTCGGGATCCATAAAGTAGTACAGATCGCCGTCGTTGTAGCTGTACACCATATCTTTGCGCTCCACATACGCCGTCGGGAACTTTTCGGTCGGGTTGAACGTCCGCTCCGTCACGCCGCCGTTGATTACGTCGCGGATTTTGGTGCGAACGAACGCGGCGCCTTTGCCCGGCTTCACATGCTGGAACTCGATGATCGAGTACACTTTGCCGTCCATTTCAAACGTCACGCCATTTCTGAAATCGCCTGCTGTAACCATAAAATTTTAACCTCACTTTGTGAATTGATACATCTATTATTTTACCGTATTTCCGCGGAATTTGCAAGTCCTTTTTGAAAAAACCGATGATTTCCTGCGATTTTCTGCGTCAAACGCGGACGCCGCCCGGCACGACCGAAAATGGCGACCAAATTCCGCAAAAAATCGCGTTTTTCACCGTTTTTACATCATCGACCGCAGCGCATCCATCGCCATGAAATATCCCTGTTTGCCAAATCCTGCAATTTGTCCCACGCACACCGGCGCAATCACCGAGTGGTGGCGGAACTCCTCGCGCGCGTGAATGTTGGACATATGCACCTCCACGCACGGCACCCGCACCCCGGCAATCGCATCGCGTAGCGCATAGCTGTAATGCGTCAGCGCGCCGGCGTTGAGCACAATGCCGTCGTACACCCCGATGGCCTGCTGAATCTGGTCGATCAGCGCGCCTTCGTAGTTGGACTGAAACACCGTGCATTCCAGCCCGCGGGCGGCCGCCTGCGCGTAGATATCTTCTTCAATCGACTGCGCGGACTCCGTACCGTAGATTCCTTTTTCGCGGACGCCGACCATGTTCAGGTTCGGCCCCAGCAGCACCAGAATCTTTTTGGAAATCATATAGGAACCCTCCTTTGCACTTTACCCGCTGTACCGGACGCCGCGCAGCAGCGGCCGTTCCAGCGCGCGTTTCAGTCGGAAAAACCACCCATGCTCCGGCTGGATCGGGTCCACCAGCAGCGTCGTCATCCCGGCCAGGTTGCCGCCGAGCACGTCGGTAAACAGCTGATCGCCCACCACCGCCAGCGCCGTCCGCGGCAGCCCCAGCATCCGCTGCGCCCGGCGGAACCCGACGGACAGCGGCTTTGCGCCGCGGCTGACGTACGGCAGCCCCAGCCGGTCGGCAAACGGCGCCACGCGCGGTTCCCGGTTGTTGGACACAATCACCGCCGCAATCCCGGCATCTGCCAGCGCGTGCAGCCACTGCACGGCGTCCGGCAGCGGATCGGGCGCATTGTGCGGCGACAGCGTGTTGTCCACGTCCAGCAAAATCCCGCGAATCCCGGCGCGGCGCAGCGCCTCCGGCGAGATCTGCGCCACGCGCGCGAAGCGGTACCCTGGGGTCAAGATCGGCACGGTTTTTCCTCCTTGTTTCTGAAAAAAAGCGGACGCGAATGCGCCCGCTTTTTGTGATCCGATTCCATCGCGCCGAACGCAGCTTATCTAAACTTGCGTTTCCGGGCAGCTTCGGACTTCTTCTTCCGCTTCACAGAGGGCTTTTCATACGCCTCTCTTTTGCGAACCTCAGCAATGACACCGGCTTTCGCGCACTGCTTTTTGAAGCGTCTGAGCGCGCTGTCGAGCGATTCATTTTCTTTGATACGAACTTCTGACATACCTTATTTCCCTCCCCTCCGCCTGACGGCAGGGGTATTCAATCATGGATACATCTAATATTATACATGATTGCATAGTGAAATGTCAAGCCCTATCCGGCATTTGTTGCGGAAATTTTTATTTTTTCTGTTTTGAACAAAGTTGCCGGTTTATTTGCGGACAACGATGTTCACCAATTTGCCGGGGACGTACAATTCCTTGACCACCGTGCAGCCGTTGACCGCCGCGGCGATCTTTTCGTGGGCTTTGGCCGCCGCGACGGCGTCCGCCGCCGAGATATCGGCCGGCACCACGATCCGGGCGCGCAGCTTGCCATTCACCTGCACGGCGATTTCGACCGTCGCGTCCTGGCACTTGGCTTCGTCATACGTCGGCCACGCCGCCAGCGAGCAAAGCCCTTCGCCGCCCAAACGTTCCCAGATTTCTTCGCACAAATGCGGTGCGAACGGGCAGAGCAGCTTGGCCAGCGTTTTCAGCTCGTCGCACGTCAGCTTGCCGCAGTCGTAAATCTGGTTAATCAGCGTCATCATCGCGGCGATGGCGGTGTTGAACTTCATTTCTTCAATGTCACCGGACACTTTCTTGATCGTCTTGTGGAACGCGGACGCCAGCTCCGGCGTTTCGCCGGTGCCGGACGCCAAATCGGTCAGCGCCGCCACGCGTTCCAGGAAGCGCCGGCTGCCTTTCACGCCGTTTTCGCTCCACGGCGCAGCCGAACCGTAATCGCCCATGAACAGGATATACGTCCGCAGCGTGTCCGCGCCGTACTGATCGACCACTTCGTTCGGATCCACCACGTTCCCGCGCGATTTACTCATTTTCACGCCGTCCGCGCCCAGAATCATGCCCTGCGCCGACCGCTTGGCATACGGCTCCGCCGTCGGCACTTCGCCGATGTCGTACAGGAAGCGGTGCCAGAACCGCGAATAAATCAGGTGGCGCGTCACGTGCTCCATCCCGCCGTTGTACCAATCGACCGGCATCCAATATTTCAGCTTATCCTGCGCCGCGAACGCCTGATCGTTGTGCGGGTCCACATACCGCAGGAAGTACCACGACGACCCCGCCCACTGCGGCATGGTGTCGGTTTCGCGTTTGGCGTCGCCGCCGCACTTGGGGCACTTGCAGTTGACAAACGAATCCAGCTTGGCCAGCGGGCTTTCGCCGCCTTCGCCCGGCTCAAAGTTTTCGACGTCCGGCAGCCGCAGCGGCAGCTGGTCGTACGGCACCGGCACCATCCCGCAGTGCGGGCAGTGCACGATCGGGATCGGCTCGCCCCAGTACCGCTGGCGGTTGAACGCCCAGTCTTTCATCTTATACTGCACGCCTTTTTCGCCGATGCCTTTTTCGGTGAGAAATTGCAGCATCCGCTCGATCGAGTCTTTTTTGTTCGTGTAGCCGTTCAAAAAGTCGGAGTTGACCATCTCGCCGTCGCCGGTGTACGCGCCCTGCGTCATATCGCCGCCGCGGATGACCTCGATGATGTCGATCCCGAATTTCTTCGCAAACGCATAGTCGCGCTCGTCGTGCGCCGGCACGGCCATAATCGCGCCGGTGCCGTACCCCATCATGACGTAGTCGGAAATGAAAATCGGGATTTCCTTGCCGTTCACCGGGTTGATCGCGCGCAGCCCCTCAATCCGGACACCGGTCTTGTCTTTGACCAGCTGCGTGCGCTCAAACTCCGTTTTTTTGCTGCATTCGTCTTTGTACGCATCCAGCGCGTCGATATTCGTGATCCGGTCGCGGTATTTTTCGATGATCGGATGCTCCGGCGCGATGACCATAAACGTCACGCCGAACAGCGTGTCGCACCGGGTGGTGTAGATGCGGAGCGTGTCGTCGGTGTCTTTCAGCGAGAAATTGACAAACGCGCCGGTGGAGCGGCCGATCCAGTTTTCCTGCTGCATCCGGATATTGGCCGGGTAATCGACGTAATTCAGCCCTTCCAGCAGCTTATCGGCGTACTCGGTGATGCGCAGGTACCACACGTCCTTCGACTTCTGGATGATATCGCTGTGGCAGATATCGCACTTGCCGCCCTGTGAATCTTCGTTGGACAGCACCACTTTGCAGCTGGGGCAGTAGTTGACCAGCGCCGTGTCGCGGAACGCCAGGCCGTGCTCGAACAGTTTCAGGAAAATCCACTGCGTCCACTTGTAGTAGTCCTCGTGCGTGGTGTCGATGGTGCGCGTCCAGTCGAACGAAAATCCGACTTTTTTCAGCTGATCGGTAAACCGGGCGATGTTCTGGTCGGTGACTTTGCGCGGGTGGATGTTGTGCTTAATCGCATAGTTTTCCGTCGGCAGACCAAACGCATCGAACCCGATCGGGAACAGCACGTTGTACCCCTGCATCCGGCGCTTGCGGCAGATCACTTCCATCCCGGAATACGCTTTGATGTGCCCCACATGCATCCCCGCGCCGCTCGGGTACGGGAACTCGATCAGTCCGTAAAATTTCGGCTTGCTGAAATCGTCGCTGGCTTCAAACGCCTTCTTTTTGGCCCAGCGATCCTGCCATTTTTGTTCAATTGCCTGCGGTTCGTACTTCATTTGAAAATCAGACCTCTCCTGCAAGAAATAAAATTTATTTTTCAAAAAGCATGATTTGCCCCAAAAAACTCAGTCCGGATGCAGCACATCCGCCAGCGGAACCTCCGCCCCGTCGCACCACAGCCGCTCCAAATCGTAAAATTCGCGCGCCTTGTCCAGAAAGATGTGGACGATCACCGCGCCGTAGTCGATCAGCACCCAGTTGTCATTGCCGATTCCCTCCACGCGCGTCGGTTCTGCGCCGCGCTGCGACAGCTGGAACTCCACCTCGTCGGCCAGCGCGTGCAGCTGCGTGCTGCTCGACGCCCCGGCGATGACGAAGTAATCCGCCAGCACCGACTGCGCATGAATATCGATCGCGCGGATATCGCGCGCCTTTTTGCTGTCCAGCGCGGCGGCCGCCGCCCGGACGATTTCGATTGCATTCATCGGTTTCCCTCCTGTTCGGCCCGAACGCATGCGCAGGCCAGCTCATTGTACGCGCGGATGGTGTCCTCGTGAATCGGCCGGTTGTGCGACGCCAGATCGCCGACCGTGTACGCCAGCCCGAAAAACACGGCGTCGTCCAGATTCCGGTCGGCCAGCGCGCGCAGCGCGTCCACGCCGTCGTATGTGCGGTCGGCGGACACAAAGTCCGCGATATACAGCACCTTGTCCAGCAGCGTCATCCCCGCGCGGCCGGTCGTGTGGTACCGGATGGCGTCCAGCACCGCCGGGTCGTCCACGCCGAAATGCGTGCGCGCCGCCAGCGCGCCGGTCATCGCGTGCAGCAGCTTCGGCGCGCAGCGCTCGGTGTCCCGTACTATTATACCAGACTGCGCGAGCAATTGCAACTGTTCTTTTTCCGGCGTTTCTTTCATATAGTCGTGCAGGATCCCGGCGATTTCCGCCTGTGCCGGGTCGGCGCCGTATTTTTCCGCCAACCGGACGGCCGCCGCCGCAACATTAAATGAATGCTGCGCCCGTGCGGGCGACAGTTTCGCCGCAACTTCCGCTTTGCATTCCGCAATGGACATCATTGCGCAGTCTCTCCTTTCGGCGCACGGTACAACCCGTGCGATGCGATATATTCGGCCACCGCCGGCGGCACCAGCCCGTCGATCGGCTGCCCGGCGCGCACGCGGGCGCGGATCTCCGTCGAAGATACCGGCGGCGGGTTTACCGGCAGCAAAATCGTTCGTGCCCCCATCGCGTGCAGCTGCGGCGCAAACGCTTCCAGTTCCGCCAGCGGCTGCCCGGCACGCGGCGACGCGCAAATCACTGCGCGCCGGAAAATTTCGCGCGGCCGGTACCACGTCGGCAGCGTCAGGAACATATCCGCCCCGGTCAGGAAGTAATATTCCGTGTCGCGGTGGCGGCGGGTCAGGTAGCGCAGCGTGTTGGCGGTGTAGCTTTTGCCGCCGCGCCGCAGTTCCAGGTCGCACGGCCGGATCCGCGGTTCCGACGCCTGCGCACACGCTGCCATCGCCAGCCGGTCGGCGTTGGACGCCAAGTCCGGCGCGGCTTTGTGTGGCGGGATGTTGGAAATCATCAGGATCACCTCGTCCAGCGCCAGTGCGTCGGCGAACGCCCGCACCAGGTACAAATGGCCGTTGTGAATCGGGTTAAACGTGCCGCCCAAAATCGCGGCACGGCGCTTCGCCGCGCTCATCCGCGTGTGCGCGGCAGCTCGATCACCGGTTTTTTCTCGTTGCGGCGGTACAGCACAAACTTAGTGCCGATCGTCGTAACCAGCTCGGCGCCGGTGGCTTCGGCCAGCTGCGCGCCGAATGTTTTCACCGATTCGGGCGCGGTTTCCAGCACTTTTCCTTTAATCAACTCGCGGGTGTTCAGCGCGCCGTCCGCCTGCGCGATCACTTCGTCGGACACGCCGCCTTTGCCGATCATCAAAATGGTGTCGGCATTGGCTGCCATGCTGCGCAGAAATGCGCGTTGTTTACTTGTCAGCATTGGTTCAATCTCCTTTATTTCATGCGGCGGCGCAGCGCATCCTGCAAGGCGCGCAGCGCGCGGCCGCGGTGACTGATTTCATCTTTTTCGGCGGCGGTCAGCTCGGCGTAGCTGCGGTCGCCGACCAGGAACACCGGGTCGTACCCGAATCCGCCGTCGCCGCGCGGCGCGCGGGCAATCCGCCCCTCGCATGCGCCGGTCACGTCGATGGACGTGCCGTCCGGGAACACGCAGCACACCGCCGATACAAACCGCGCCGTCCGCCGGTCGTCCGGCACATCGGCCAGTTCTCGCAGCAATTTTTCGTACCGGTCGCGGTCGCCGGCGTCCGGCCCGGCATACCGCGCGGAATACACACCCGGCGCGCCGCCCAGCGCATCGACCACCAGCCCGGAATCGTCCGCCACGGCGGGACGGCCCGTCGCGCGCATCGCCGATTCGGCTTTCAGCCGCGCATTTTCCGCGAAGGTGGTTCCGGTTTCGTCCACTTCGGGCAGCGTGAACCCGGCCTGCGATGCCGTCTGCACCGAAATGCCCAGCGGGGTCAGGATCCGTTCCAGCTCCGCCAATTTTTTGACGTTGTGCGTCGCAATGATAAACGGTTCCATCGTCAGTTCTCCTTTGCGAACAGCGCATCGGCAAATTCCGCCGCCGAAAACGGCTGCAAATCGTCCACCTGCTCGCCCACACCGATGAATTTGACCGGGATGCCCAGATCCTCGCGGATCGCCAGCACCACGCCGCCTTTGGCGGTGCCGTCCAGCTTCGTCAGCACAATGCCAGTCAGCCCGGCGGCTTCTTTGAACGCCCGCGCCTGATTCACGGCGTTCTGCCCGGTCGTCGCGTCCAGCACCAGCAGCACTTCCTTGTCGGCGTCCGGCAGCTCCCGGTCGATGATCCGGTGGATTTTCGCCAGCTCGTCCATCAGGTTTTTCTTGTTGTGCAGCCGCCCGGCCGTGTCGCAGATCACCACGTCCGCGCCGCGGGCTTTTGCCGCAGAAATCGCGTCGAACACCACCGCCGCCGGGTCGGAGCCTTCCGGCTGCGCAACCAGATCGGCGTGCGCCCGCTCGGCCCACACTTTCAGCTGATCGATCGCCGCCGCGCGGAACGTGTCCGCCGCCGCCAAAATCACCTTTTTGCCGTCGCGGTGCAGCTGGGCGGCGATTTTGCCGATGGACGTCGTCTTGCCCACGCCGTTGACGCCGATTACCAAAATCACCGACGGTTTGGTGTCCAAATGCAGTCCTTCGTCCGCGCCGAGCATCTGCACCACGATCTCGCGCAGCACATCGTTGACTTCGGACGCTTCTTTCATCCCGCGCGCCTTCACCTGCGCGCGCAGCTCGGTGCAGATGCGCTCTGCCGTCGGCACGCCCACGTCGCCCATAATCAGCAGTTCTTCCAGCTCGTCGTACAGTTCGTCGTCGATCCTGCTGAACCCGCTGAGCATCGAGCGGATCGCGCTCATCATCCCCGACCGCGTTTTTTTCAGTCCTTCGCTGATTTTTTGGAAAAATCCCATATATAATCATTCCCTTCGGATGGATTGCAAATCTCAATGAATGCCCAGCTTCGCTTCCACCTCGCCGATGGGCAGGCGGAGGATTTTGGACACGCCTTTTTCCTGCATCGTCACGCCGTACAGCACATCGGCCTCCTCCATCGTCCCGCGCCGGTGCGTGATGGCGATGTACTGCGTGCGGTCGCTCATCCGGCGCAGATAGTCCGCAAACCGGTTCACGTTCACGTCGTCCAGCGCCGCTTCGATCTCGTCCAGGATGCAGAACGGCGTGGGGCTGACTTTGATGATGGCGAAATACAGCGCGATGGCCGCCAGCGATTTTTCGCCGCCGGACAGCGCGTCGATATTGGTAATGATCTTGCCCTGCGGCTCGATCGCGATTTGAATATCGGAATGCAGCACGTCGGACGGATCGGTCAGCGACAGATTGGCCGTGCCGCCGCCGAACAGGTCGCGGAACGTCTCGCCGAACGCCCGGTTGATCGTCTGGAACCGCTCGGTGAACTGCTTTTTCATCTCGTCCGTCAGCCGGGCGATCAGCGCAGTCAGTTCGCTGCGGGATTTTTCGACGTCGTCCAGCTGGCCTTTGAGGAAGTCGTACCGGGCGCGCACTTCTTTGTACTCCTCAATCGCCGCCACATTGACCGACCCCAGCGCGCGGATTTTGCCCCGCAGCTCGGTCAGCCGCCGCTGCGCCTGCGCCGGATTCGGCACCGGCACGGCCTGTTCGCGGGCTTCGCGCTGCGTTAGTTCATATTCTTCCCACAGCTTGGCCAAAATCTCGTCCAGCGCTTTCTGCTGGCCGTCGCTTTGGTCGCGCAGCCGATCCAGCTCGCCTTTGCATTTTTCCTGCGCCACGGCGCGATCCCGTTCGCGGGTACGCAGCGCCTGCTGCGCCTGTTCCAGCTGCATCCGCGCGTTGGATTGCGCGGCGATTTGCGCCCCGGCGTCCAGCTGCTGCTGCTCCAATTCCTGCTTTTGCGCCGTGCGCGCCGCAATCTGCTGTTCCGCCTCGGCAATCTGCGCGTCCCACTGCGCGCGCTGCGCGGCGGATTCCTGCAAATGCGCGACGCGGTCACTGCTGCGCCGGTCCAGCTCGTCGATCTGCTGCGTGAACCGTTCCAGCTCTTTTTCCGCCGTCACGCGCTCCAATTGCAGCGCCGCCAGCTGCCGGTCGGCTTCGGCGGACTGCTGCTGAATCTCGGATTTCTGCCGTTCCGCCGCGTGCAGCGCCTGTTCCGTTCCGGCGCGTTTTTCTTCCGCTTCCGTCAGATTGCCGCGCGCCTGCGCCCGGATGGACGCCAGCTCGCGCAGCCGTGCCTCGGCCTTTTGCTGCTCGGCCGCGCGCTGCGCGACGGTATCGGCCGCCGCCTCCATCAGGCTGGCCAGCCGCGTCTGCTCCGCCTGCGTCCGGATGATTTCCTCCTGCAATGCGGTTTTTTCGGCGTTCACCGCCAGCAGCGCCGCATCGTCGGCCGAGCAGGCTTCCTGCAATTGTTTCAGCTGCGCGCGCTCCACGTCGGCCTTGCGGGCCAGCGCGTCTGCTTTTTTGCGCGCTTTTTCAATCTGGGCCGCCCGGCTGAGCAGCCCGGCATTTTTCGCCAGCGAACCGCCGGTCAGCGAACCGCCGGCATTCACCACCTGCCCGTCCAGCGTCACAATCCGGAACCGGTAGTGGAACTGCCGGGCGATGGTCACGGCGGAATCCAGATCCTCCGCAATGGCAATCCGCCCCAGCAGCGACCGGCAAATCTCCTGATACTGCCCGTCGCACGACACCAGTTCGCTCGCCACGCCGACAAATCCGAAGCAATCGTCCAGCCCGCGCTCGGTCAGCACGGAACCTTTGATGGTAGACAGCGGCAGGAACGTTGCGCGGCCGCTGTCCCGCTGTTTGAGCAGCGCAATGGCGCGCTTGGCGTCGCTTTCGGACGCACAGACGATGTTCTGCATCGCCGCACCCAGCGCCGTTTCAATCGCCGTGGCATACTGCTCCGGCACCTGCAAAATGCGCGACACCGGGCCGTGAATGCCCGGCAGCGTCCCGCGCGTGTGCTCCTGCATCACAACTTTGACGCTGTGCGCGAACCCTTCGTAGCTGCGTTCCAAATCTTCGAGCAGCTTCACGCGGCGGCGTTCGGACTCCGCGTCCAGCTGCAGCTGATCCACGGCGGCGCGCCGGTCGTTCATGCGCTTTTGCTGCGCGGCCTGGCGCATCGCATAGCCCTGGATGGTATTGTCCAGCGCGGCGCGGCGCGCCTCCTGATCCCGCAGCCGCTGCCGCGAATCGGCGGCCTGCGCTTCCAGCTGCGACCGGCGTGCCTGCGCGGCCGTATATTCGGCGCGGACGCTTTCCATCCGGCCGTTGATTTCGGAAATGGTCGTTTCGGCCGTCGCATCGGCCGTCCGCGCGTCCGACAGTGCCGATTGAATCACCGCCAGCTCTTCCCGCAGCCGGTTCTCCTGCTCCGTTCCGTCGTTCAGTCGGCGAAGCATCTCCGCCTGCGTCTGGGTCTGCGCCCCAATTCGATCGTCCAGCGTGCGGCACGCGCTGCGCTGCGCGTCCGCATCCGCTTCCAGCTGCTGCCGCGCCGCAGCCGTTTCGGCTTCGGTGGCGGCCGCCGCCTGCATTTCCTGATCGATCCGCGCAATGTTCTCGCGGTAATGCGCGATATCGTTGCGCCGCACGGCGTTTTCGCTGTCCAGCTGCGCCGCGCTGCGTTCGCATTCGGTCATTTTCCGGCGCAGCGCATCGATCTCGACCGCGCACCGGTTCACCCGGTCGCTCGTCTGCTGAATCTCCTGCGCCAACTGCGCCAGTTCCGCGCCCATATCGTCGTATTGCAGCTGCACGGCGGCCAGTTTTTCTTCCTGACTGCGCAGCTGATCGCCCAGCCGGTCGATCGTAATCAGCCACAGGCCGATTTCCAATCCCTTTTTCTCGGTCGAAAATTCCAAAAACTGCTTGGCCTTTTCCGCCTGCTCGCCCAGCGGGCCGACGCGGTCGGCCAGCTCCTGCAAAATATCGTTGAGCCGCAGCAGGTTTTCCTGCGCCTGCGCCAACCGGCGCTCCGCCTCGGTTTTGCGGTAGCGATAGCGCGAAATACCCGCCGCTTCTTCAAAAATTTCGCGGCGATCCTCCGACCGGCCGGACACAATGTCCGCAATCTTCCCCTGCCCGATCACGGAGTACCCGTCGCGCCCCAGTCCGGTGTCCATGAACAGTTCGTTCACGTCTTTCAGCCGCACGGCCGCCCCGTTAATCAGGTATTCGCTTTCGCCGGAGCGGTAGTACCGCCGGGTGATGCGCACCGCATCCTGGTCAAACGACAGCCCCCGGTCGGTGTTGTCGATCGACAGCGACACCTCCGCGTACCCCTGCGGGCGGCGCGACGCCGTCCCGTTGAACACCACGTCCTCCATCTTGGTGCCGCGCAGCGACTTGGTGGACTGCTCGCCCAGCACCCAGCGCACGGCGTCGCTGATGTTGCTTTTGCCGCTGCCGTTCGGGCCGACGACCGCCGTGATCCCGCGGTCAAACGTCAGCACCGTCCGGTCCGGGAACGACTTAAAGCCCTGTATTTCCAGTGATTGAATCAGCATAATTTTCTCAAAACTCCTGTGCGCTGCGCGCGGATCAATAGCCCATCAGCCGCAGCGCTTCGCGCGCCGCCTGCTGCTCGGCCTCTTTTTTGCTGCGTCCGCCGCCGCGGCTGAGGACGTTGCTGTTCAGCCGCACCTCGATCACGAAATGCTTGTCGTGGTCGGGGCCGGATTCTTCGGCCAGTACATATTCCAGCTTTTCTTCCGGGTTCTGCTGCACGATTTCCTGCAACTGCGTTTTGTAATCGCGGAAGCCGGGTCTGCGGGTCTCCGCCATTTCGCGCGTGATAAACCGCAGCACAATCGGCTTGGCCGCGTCGATCCCGCCGTCCAGGTACACCGCCGCCAGCACCGATTCAAACGCGTCCGCCAAAATCGACGGTCGGCTGTCGCCGCCGGAGTGGCGTTCGCCGCGCCCCAGCAGCAGGCACGGGCCGATTCCCAGCTCTTTGCTGTACTTGCACAGCGCCTTTTCGCACACCAGCGCCGCGCGCTGCTTGGTCAGCCCGCCTTCGGGCACTTCGGGGCAGTGCGTGTACAGGTATTCGGCCGTCACCATGCCCAGAATCGAATCGCCCAAAAATTCGAGCCGCTCGTTGCAAATCAGCCGGCCATGCGATTCGTTGGCGTACGACGAATGCGTCAGCGCGGTCCGGAGCAGCTGCTCGTTCCGGAACTGATAACCCAAATTGTTCTGCAATTCTTTGATTGTCATCGTATCATTTCCTTTCGCGCCGATGGCCAGATTATGCGTCGCCGGCCGGTTCGGATGCGGCCGCCTGCGCCGCAATCGCGTCCGAAATCTGCCCGATTACGTTGCCTTCCACAAACCGGTAAGTGATTTTGAGCGCATTGTAAAACGTGCGCGCCTTGGAGCTGCCGTGCGCTTTGAACACCGGCTTGGCGATGCCCATCAGCGGCGCGCCGCCGTATTCGTTGTAATCGGATGCTTTTTTCAGCGCAGTAAAGTCCTTTTTCAGCAGCAGCGCGGCCAGCTTGTTCAGCGGGCGGCGCAGCATCACGCCTTTCACCTTTTTGAACAACGTCGCGCTGACGCCTTCGTACAGTTTCAGCATCACGTTGCCGGTGAACCCGTCCGTCACCACCACGTCAGCGCCGTCGGACGGGACGGTGCGCGCTTCGATGTTGCCGATGAAATTCACCGGCGCTTCGCGCAGCATCCGGAACGCCTCGTGCTGCAATTCGCCGCCCTTGTGATCCTCGGTGCCCACGTTGACCAGCCCGACGCGCGGATTCTGCACGCCCATCACTTTTTCCATGTAAATGGAGCCCATCACGCCGAACTGCATCAAATATTCCGGCTTGCACTCCACGTTCGCGCCGGAATCGATCAGCATGAACATCCCCTCGTCCTTCGGAATCACCGGAGCCAGCGCCGCGCGCTTAATCCCCCGAATCCGCTTCACGATCATCGTCGCGCCGACCACCAGCGCGCCGGTGCTCCCGGCCGAGATGAACGCGTCGCCGTGTCCGTCCGCCAGCTGCCGCAGCCCTTCGGCCATGGAGCAGTCTTTTTTGGCGCGCATAATATCGGTGGGCGGGTCGTCCATCGATATCACCGTCGGCGCATCGACAATCGCCATCCGGTCGAGTGAAATCGCCTCTGCCTCTGCCACGCGGCGAATTTCGTCCGCGCGCCCGGTCAATACAAGCGCCAGTGCAGGCAGCTCGTCCAGCGCCATCCGGCAGCCTTTCAGGATCTCGGCCGGCGCATGATCGCCGCCGAATGCATCTACGATGATTTTCATTGGAGAACCCATCCTTTCCGTATGGTAAAATCTGTTTCATCAATCCGGCATCGCGCCGTGCAGCGCATCGAGCGCGCGCTGCGCCAGCGCGGTATACCGCGCTTTCTTGTCCCGAATCCGTTCCGGCAGCGGCGGCAGAATTCCGAAATTCGCGCCCATCGGCTGAAAATCCGCCGATTCCGACGCGCTGACGTGGCGGCTGAGCGCGCCGAGCATCGTCTCCGGCGGCAGCACACACTCCGGTTCCCCGGCCAGCGCCCGCGCGCAGTTGATCCCCGCCAGAATGCCGGACGCCGCCGACTCCATGTATCCTTCCACCCCGGTCATCTGCCCGGCAAACCACAGCCGGTCGTCCGCCCGGAACCGGAATCCGCCGGTCAGCAGCCGCGGACTGTCCAAAAACGTGTTGCGGTGCATCACGCCGTACCGCGCGAATTCCGCGTGCCGCAGCGCCGGGATCAGCCCGAACACGCGCTTCTGTTCGCCGAATTTCAGATTCGTTTGGAACCCAACCAGGTTGTACAGCGTCCCGGCAGCATCCTCCCGCCGCAGCTGCACCGCCGCCCACGGCCGGTGTCCGGTGCGCGGGTCGCGCAGCCCCACCGGTTTCAGCGGCCCGAACCGGATCGTGTCCGCGCCGCGCCGCGCCATAATCTCGATCGGCATACAGCCCTCGTACACCGTCGGCGCCGCGTCAAATTCGTGCAGCGGCGCGCCTTCGGCCGAAACGAGCGCTTCGTAAAACCGTTCGTATTCTTCTTTGTTCATCGGGCAGTTCAGATAGTCCGACTCCCCGCCGCGTTCGTACCGCGACGCATAAAACGCCGCGTCCAAATCCACCGACGCCGCCGTCACAATCGGCGCAGCCGCATCGTAAAAATGCAGCGAACCGCCGCACAGCTGCGCAATCCGCGCCGCCAGCCGGTCGGCCGTCAGCGGGCCGGTCGCGACGATCACCGGCCCGTCCGGAAAATCGTCCAGCTCTTCGCGCCGGACGGTAATCCGCGGCTCGGCCGCAATTTTCTCCGTCACCATGCGCGAAAACGCTTCGCGATCCACCGCCAGCGCACCGCCCGCCGGCACACGGCACGCCTGCGCGCACGGCACCAGCAGCGACCCCAGCGCCGCCATTTCCAGTTTCAGCAGCCCGGCCGCGCTGTCCATCCGCTCCGCTTTCAGCGAATTGGAGCACACCAGCTCCGCGAAATCCGCGCTGGAATGCGCCGGGCTGAACGACACGGGCTTCCGCTCGTACAGCGTCACCGCAATCCCGCGGCGCGCCAGCTGCCACGCCGCTTCGCACCCGGCCAGCCCCGCGCCGATTACCGATACGTGGTTCATTCGCCGCTCTCCTCTTTCGGCTGCTCAATCCGGGAATACCCGCAGCCTTCCTCCGCGCAGTAAATTTTCGGCGTTTTGCCCTTTTTGCGGAACAAAATGTGGCCGCACTGCGGGCACTTTTCGTTCAGCGGCTCGTCCCACGACACAAAATCGCAGTTCGGGTAGTTGGCGCACCCGTAAAAGAGCCGGCCTTTGTGCGATTTTTTCTCGATGACCTTGCCGCCGCATTTGGGGCAGATCGCGCCGGTTTCCACCACGATCTTCTTAATGTTTTTGCACTCCGGGTACCCCGGGCACGCGATGAATTTTCCGAACCGTCCGGTTTTGACCACCATCCGGCGGCCGCATTTTTCGCAGATGAAGTCGGTTTCTTCCTCCGTCAATTTCAGCTTTACGCCTTCCATGCTGGCTTTGGCCTCTTTGAGCGTTTTGTCAAAATCGGTGTAGAAATCGCGGATCGAATCCTGCCACTGAATCTGTCCTTCTTCCACTTCGTCCAGATTCGTTTCCATCTGCGCCGTGAACTTCACGTTCACAATCTTCGGGAATTTATCTTTCATCAGGCTGGTGGTCACTTCGCCCAGCTCCGTCGGTTTCAGCGCCTTGGCTTCGCGCACCACATATTCGCGGCCGGTGATCGTCGAGATCGTCGCCGCATAGGTGGACGGGCGGCCGATCCCGTTTTCTTCCAGCGCTTTAATCAGCGTCGCTTCGGTGTACCGCGCCGGCGGCTGCGTGAAATGCTGATTCCCATGGATTTCCTTGCACCGCAGCAGCATATCCTGCTCCAGCGGCGGCAGCGCAGCGGCCGATTCCTCTTCGGTGTCCTTCGCTTCCTCGTACAGCACGGTAAACCCGTCGAACGTGACGGTGTACCCGGACGCCTTGAACAGGTAGTTCCCCGCCGCGATGTCCGCCTTGGTGGTCGCTTGCAGGCAGTTGGCCATCTGGCACGCGATGAACCGCTCCCAAATCAGCTTGTACAGCTTGTATTGATCCAGCGTCAGGCTGGCGCGGATGGAATCCGGCGTCAGCGGGATGGTGGTGGGGCGAATGGCCTCGTGGCCGTCCTGCGCGCCTTTTTTCACTTTGAATTTCCGCGGCTCATCCGGCACATACCGGTCGCCGTACGTTTCTTTGATATACGCCGCCGCTTCGGCCAGCGCTTCGTCCGACAGCCGCAGCGAGTCGGTACGCATATACGTAATCAAACCGACCGCGCCCATGCCCTCGATCTCGATGCCTTCGTACAGCTCCTGCGCCACTTTCATCGTCCGCTTGGACTGGAACCCCAGCCGGCGCGACGCCTCCTGCTGGAGCGTAGACGTGATGAACGGCGGCGCGGGCGAGCGGCGGCGCGTCCCTTTTTTCAGCGACGAAATCCGGTATTCCGCGTCCTGCAATTCCGCCAGAATCGCGTCGGCCTGCGCCTGATCGGTGATTTTCATCTTTTCTTCGGCCGTCCCGTAAAACGTCGCCGGGAACATTTTCTTGCTGCCCTTCGGCATCAGCCTGGCGTCGATGGTCCAGTATTCCTCCGGCTTGAACGCGCGAATCTCGTTTTCGCGATCCACCACCAACCGCACCGCCACCGACTGCACCCGCCCGGCCGACAGTCCGCGCCGAATCTTCTGCGACACGAACGGGCTGAGCTTGTAGCCGACGAGCCGATCCAGAATCCGGCGCGCCTGCTGCGCGTTGACCAGATTCATGTTGATCTGCCGCGGCTCGGCCATTCCGGCCTCGATCCCGCTTTTCGTAATCTCGTAAAACGTCACGCGGTTTTTGTCCGTCAAATCCATGTTCAGCAAGTACGCCAAATGCCACGAAATCGCTTCACCTTCACGATCCGGGTCGGTTGCGAGGTAGACGTGATCGCTTTTTTCGGCCAGTTTTTCCAGATCCTCAACCAGCTTTTCCTTGCCTTTGATCACTTCGTACTTCGGTTCAAAATTCTTTTTGATATTCACGCTCAGCCTTTTTTCCGGCAAATCGCGCACATGGCCTTTGGATGCGACCACTTCGTATCCGCCGCCCAAAAACTTTTTAATGGTTTTGGCCTTTTCAGGAGACTCCACAATAACCAAATCTGCCATATATCGTTTCCGTCCTTTCGATTGGTTCCACCGGTCGGGCCGGTTATGATTTTCATTTCAATGCATACAGCTTTCCGGGCTTTGCATCCAGCGCGCCCAGCATTTCCAGCTCCGTGACCGCCGCCAATGTTTCGCGCGGGGTCAGCCCCGCTGCTTCCGTCAATTGGTCGATCGGCTGCGGTGCCGTCGTCAGCGCATCGTACAGCCGAGCCGCCGACGGCGACAGCGCCGTGCGGTCAATCGCAATCGGTTCCGGGGCCGGTTCAGCCGCCGGTTCCGGCGTCGGCTTCGGCGCACTTTTCCGATGCGTCGGCGCAGCCGGCGGATGCGGTACCGGTTCCGTCCGCACCGCAGCGCTGTCCGCCGGGAAATTGTAGCTCCACCGGTATTCTTCCAGCACGTCCGCCGCCGACATCACAGCCTTCGCGCCCGCCTGAATCATCTGATTCACTCCGGCGGAGCTGGCGTTCAGCACACTGCCGGGCACGGCGAACACGTCGCGTCCCTGTTCCAGCGCGTGCTGCGCCGTAATCAGCGCCCCGCTGCGTTCTCCGGCTTCCACCACGACCACGCCCAGCGACAGCGCCGAGATGATCCGGTTGCGCAGCGGGAACGCACCCTTGCGCATCGGCGCATCCGGCGGATATTCCGTCACCAGCACGCCTTTTTCGGCGATTTGCCGCCGCAGCTCGGCGTTGCTCATCAAATACCGGCTGTGGAATCCGGCGCCCAGCACGGCCACGGTGCGTCCGCCCGCCATCAGCGCCGCGCGGTGGGCAGCCGTATCGATGCCCAATGCCCCGCCGCTGACGACCCATACGCCGCTGCGCGCCAAATCGGAGGCCAGCCGCGTCGCGACTTGCAGTCCGTACGGCGTGGCGTCGCGCGTACCGACCATCGCAATGGCCGCCGCGCCGTCAAAATCCGGCCACGCACCGTTGACATACAGCACCGCCGGCGCCGAATGAATTTCGCGCAGCCGCTGCGGATACGCCGGATCCGAAATCCCGATCACCCGGTACCCGTCCCGGCGGCAAACCGCCGCAATGCGGCACGCCGCGGCCGGGTCAGCCGCCTCCATTTTATTTACCTGATCGGCGGTAAACAGTCCGGACAATCTCCATTCTCTCCCGCCCGCTTCATAAAAATTCTGAATCGACCCGTAATCCTGCTGAATGTGCTTCGGAATCGGGCTGCCCGGGCCAAAAACGGTTTGCAGCCAGATACAGCATTCGATTTCGGTCATCGTGCTCCCTCCGTTTCCACAGCGCCGTCCGCCATCGCCCAGGTCAAAATTGCCGCTGCAGCCGCCGCATTCAGCGATTCGGCCCGGCCGCGCATCGGAATCGTCAGCCGTTCGCGGCACGCCGCAGCGGTTTCCGGCCGCAGCCCATTGCCTTCGTTGCCGATGAATACGGCGCACCCTGCGCCGAGCACCCCGCCGCGCAGCGGGCGTGCATCGCCGTGCGCCACCGCGGCAAACGTGCGAATCCCGGCGCGGTGCAGCGTCTCCGCCGCCGTCACGCCGTCCGGCGCGTGCAGCAGCCGCAGCCGGAATACCGCGCCCATCCCGGCACGCACCGCCTTGGGCGCATACACGTCGCAGCAGCTGCCCGCCAGCAGCACGCCGCTCAGCCCGAACGCCTCTGCCGAGCGGAAAATCGCGCCCATATTGGACGGATCCTGGATATTTTCCAGCACCAGCCAGCAATCACCCGCGGCGATGTCGGCCGCATCGGCGGCCTGGTCGCGCATCCGGCACACGGCAAACAGTCCCTGCGGCGTTTCGGTGTCGCCCACGCGGCGCGCCAGCTCCGGCGAAATCTCGTACTGCTCCGCCGTCCGCGCCGCCAGCATCCGCACGGTGTCGGCGTATTTTTCGTGCGCGTCCGCCGTGCAGAACACGCGCACAATCTCGGCATTGCTCAAAGCGGCGTCCCGGCACAAACGCTCGCCCTCAGCAACAAAGAGATGCGCCGCGCGGCGGTCCCGCGCCGATGTCATCAACCGGCTCAGCGCCCGAATCCGCGGGTTGTCTTTCGACGTAATCTGCTCCACCCCGTCAGCCTCCTTCTGCACTTCAAATACAAAAACACGCTCGGACACGATCCATAATGTCCGAGCGTCTGTCATTGAAAACTTATTTTGCGAGGGCGTCTTTCGCCTGCGCCACCAGCGCAGAGAAGCCGGCCGCATCGCTGATCGCCAGCTCAGACAGCATCTTGCGGTTAAGCTCGATCCCTGCCTTTTTCAAGCCGTTCATGAACACCGAGTAGCTGATTCCGTTGGCGCGGCAGCCGGCGGAAATGCGGGTGATCCACATACGGCGGAAGTCGCGTTTGCGTGCCTTGCGGCCAGCGAACGCATAGTTGCCGGACTTCATCACGGCCTGTTTGGCCATCTTGAAGTGTTTGCTTTTGGAGCCCCAGTAGCCTTTCGCAAGTTTCAGGACTTTCTTTCTTCTTTTACGCGTCATCAGCGCGCCTTTAATACGAGCCATTTTCGTTACCTCCGATTATTCGATTTCACCGATCCGACCATTATTTGTACGGGATCATCTTGCGCACCTTGGCGACGTTCGTCGCATCGGCCACCGTAGTCTGGCGCAGCACTCTCTTGCGCTTGGTGTTTTTCTTGGTCAGGATGTGGCTCTTGTTCGCGTGCGCGCGGAGAACCTTACCGGTTTTCGTCAGTTTGAAACGTTTTTTTGCACCGGAATGCGTCTTGATTTTGGGCATAATAAATGCTCCTCCTTCGACATGAAATTACTTGTTGGGCTTGGGCGCCAAAAACATCAGCATAGATCTGCCTTCGAGTTTTGCCGGTTTTTCCACAACGGCGCTTTCCGCGCACGCCGCGGCAAACCGCTCCATAATCCCGATCCCCAGCTCCGGATGACCCATCTCGCGGCCGCGGAAACGGATGGAAACTTTGACCTTGTCGCCGCCGGAAATAAAGCGGAGCGCATGATTGCGTTTCGTGTTGAAATCGTTGGTGTCGATATTCAAAGACAGGCGAACCTCTTTGATATCGACCACGTGCTGATTTTTCCGGGCTTCTTTCTCTTTTTTGGCCTGCTCAAAGCGGTATTTGCCGTAGTTCATGATCTTGCACACCGGCGGGGTCGCCTGCGGTGCGATTTTGACCAGATCCAGCTCGCTTTGCGCGGCGGCGTCCAGCGCCTGTGCGATCGGCATAATGCCCAGCTGCGCGCCGTCGGCACCGATTACACGAACCTCCCGGTCGCGGATCTCCTCATTGATTTGCAGTTCCTTGCTGCTAATGGTTAAGCACCCCCAAATTCATAGTACGAAAAAAAGCAGACAGAAAATCATAAAAATTCCGTCTGCTGACCAATCCAAAAGTATGGACCCGGACGGGCGGAGCCGCCGCAAGGTGAGAACAGACGTGTTCTGCTTTGTTTTCGGGCAATATTATAGCACGTTTTGCGCGGGTTGTCAAGAGTTTTGCGCGTTTTTTTTGCATTCAGCGGAAAAAACGCGCGGCGGACGCGGCGGCGGACGACGCCGGGGCACTGTCCCGGTACGCGAGGTACAGCGCCGCCAGGATCACCAGCACCATCAGCACCGGGAGCACCACCAGCAGCACCGGTTTTTTGCCTTCATTCCGGTCGTAAAACGACGACGGTTTGAACCGGCCGATATTTCCGTACGATTTTTTCACGCAATCGCCTCCAAACGCGTTTTTTCCGGGCATTTTCTGTTTTTTTCGTGTTTTTCTGCGTCTTTTTATATTGTACCGTATTTGCACCGAAAAGACAAGCTTTTTTCGAATTTTGTCGGTTTTTGCGCGAAAAATTTCACTGGACAGGCGCGCCGAAATCTGCTATACTACTATTCGGTCTAATTACAAAATATGAATCCCGGAAAAGAGGAATTTCCCATGCGAATTCGCAGAAAACCGTGGGCACGGCCGGAACTGGCAGTTTGCCCTTATTTTTACGAAAATGCCTATGCGCAGCGCGGCCACTGGCACACACTGTTCACCCGCCCGCAGCCGATGTATTTGGAACTGGGCATCGGCAAAGGCGCGTTCATCGCGCAGGCCGCCGCCGCCCACCCGGAGATCAACTACATGGGCGTGGACATCAAAAGCGACGTGATCGGCGTGGCGCGCCGGCGGATTGAGGCGGAATTTGCCGCCGTACAGCGGCCGGTAGACAATGTTGTGCTGGCACCGTTTGACATCACGCGGCTGCCGCAGGCGATGAGCGAAGCCGATCAGGCTGCGCGCATTTACATCAATTTCTGCAACCCATGGCCGACCGGGTCGTGCCACAAAAAGCGGCTGACGCATCCGCGCCAATTGGCGAATTATCGCACGATTTTGGCGGAAAACGGCGAAATTCACTTCAAAACGGACGATGATGATTTATTTGAAAATTCGCTGGGCTACTTTCGGGAATGCGGGTTCGAAATTGTTCACCTCACCCGCGACCTGCACGCCGAGCCGACGCCGGAAAATTACGAAACGGAGCATGAACAGATGTTTTCGGCGCAGGGAATTCCGATTAAGTTTTGTATTGCGCGGAAGGTTGGGTGAGATTGGGGATTGTTGTGATGTTGCGGTTGTGGGGCGGCGGATGGGAAGCCCCCCTCCGCTCGCTGCGCTCGCTCCGACGCCCCCAGAGGGGGCGTCAAAACAGCGAAGCTGTTTTGGGCGAATAGTGGGGAAGTTTGTGTGGCGGAAGGCAACTCCTTCAGCCTTCGGCAGCTCCCTCGCGAGGGAGCCGGGTATGGAGAAGATCCATGGAATTGGGAAAGTTTTTTCGGCTGCGAGAAAACCGTGTTTCTGTGCGCTGTGTTTCGCGTCCCGTAGACCGCGGCGGGGCCGCTCTGCTCCCGCGAAGCCCTCTCAGGCGACGCTTCGCGCGCCAGCTCCCCGGGAGGGGGCGCTTTGAGTGCATAGCGGCCAGTTACGCAAATGGCCTGCGGCCGATGGGAATTCCGTGTTGTATGGGTTTGCGCCTGGGGATTGGGCAGCGCGCAAAGCGCGGCTGCGGGAGGCTGCGGGGAAGCCCCTCGTCGCAGCGGTCGGCACGGCAGCCGAAAACCGCTGCAAAAGCAAAACCGTGTTCCGACACCGGCAATGCCCGGTACCGAAACACGGTTTTTTCAGTAAACAACAAACACGAAACCCGATCGCCGCGGCGATCACGATTCAAGCTGCGCGAATTTTTACAGCAGCTGGCACAAATCGGCCGAGAACGCGGACGGGTCGTCCAGCGGCAGGCCTTCCAGCAGCAGCGCCTGGCCGTACAGCACGCGCGCATAAACCGCCAGCCGGTCGGCGTCGCTGTCCTGCAGGGCGCACAGCTTCGCGAACACCGGGTGATCCGGATTCAGTTCCAGCACGCGGTCGGCCGAAACCTTTTGGCCGTTGGGCATGGAATTGAGGACTTTTTCCATTTCAAGCGAGATGGGGCCGTCAGCCGTGACGCAGGCCGGGTGACTCTTTAACCGGGCGGACAGCCGCACCGATTTCACCTTGCCGCCGAGCGCCTTCGTCATCGCGGTGAACAGCGCTTTGTGGTCTTCGCTCTGCTTTTTGATTTCTTCTTTTTTGGCGTCCTCGTCCGGCAGGCCCAGATCATCCGACGAGATTGAGCGCAGCTGCTTGCCTTGGTACTCGATCAGCACGCGCATCACGAATTCGTCCACATCGTCGGTCAGGCAGAGGATTTCGTACCCATGGTCGCGCAGCAGCTCAGCCTGCGGCAGTTTTTCGATCTGCGACGCTGTGGTGCCGCACGCGTAGTAGATATACTTCTGGTCTTCCTTCATCGCGGTGACGTACTCGGCAAGCGTGACCGGATGCTCGCTGCCCGTGACGCGGAACAGCAGCAGATCCTGGAGCAGTTCTTTGTGCGCGCCGAAGTCGGAATACACGCCGTATTTCAGCTGCAAACCAAAGTTTTTCCAGAATTTTTCGTACGTTTCGCGGTCATTTTTCAGCATGGACTGCAATTCGTCGTGGATTTTCTTTTCCAGGCGGGACGCAATCAGCTTCAGCTGGCGGTCGTGCTGGAGCATTTCACGCGAGATGTTCAGCTGCAGATCCTGTGAATCGACCAAGCCGCGGACGAAGCTGAAATAGTCCGGCAGCAGGTCGGCACATTTGTCCATAATCAGCACGCCGTTGGCGTACAGCTGCAAGCCTTTCTGGAATTCGGTGGTGTAGTACCCATATGCCGGGCGCGCCGGGATGAACAGCAGCGCGTTGTACGTCGCGGTGCCTTCCGTCGCGCTGTGAATCACGCGCAGCGGGTCTTCGAAATCGTAGAATTTTTCTTTGTAGAACTGATTGTACTCCTCCGGCTTGATTTCGCTGCGGTTTTTGCGCCACAGCGGCACCATGCTGTTCAGCGTTTTCAGCTCCGTGACGGTTTCGGTTTCTTTGTCGTTGTCGGCCTTCGGGCGCTGGGTTTCCACTTCCATCCGGATGGGGTAGCGGATGTAATCCGAATATTTTTTGACGATGGCCTGGAGCCGGTCTTTCGACAGATATTCGCTGTACTGCTCGTCGTCGGTATCTTCTTTGATCGTCAGGACAATTTTCGTCCCGTGATCCGGCTTGTCGCAGGTATCGATCGTGTAGCCGTCGGCACCGGTGGATTCCCACACCCACGCCTGGTCGGCGCTGTACGCGCGGCTGTACACCGTCACTTTGGACGCGACCATGAACGCCGAGTAGAACCCGACGCCGAACTGGCCGATGATGTCGATGCCGTCTTTCTGCGCGTTGGCGTCTTTGAAGTCGAGCGAACCGCTTTTGGCGATGGTGCCCAGGTTCTGTTCCAGCTCCTCCCGCGTCATCCCGCAGCCGTTATCGGTCAGGGTGATGGTGCGTGCGTCGCGATCCACGTCCAGCCGAATCTCAAAATCGTCGCGGCTCAGGCCGGTGATGTTTTCGGTCAGGGCGCGGTAGTAGAGTTTGTCGATGGCGTCGCTGGCGTTGGAAATCAGCTCCCGCAGGAAGATTTCTTTGTGCGTGTAGATGGAATTGATCATCAAGTCCAGCAGACGTTTCGACTCCGCTTTGAATTCTTTTTGTTCCATAGTATCAGGACCTCCGTTTATTTTCACATCATTCAGTTGCATTGAAGTTCTTAGCACTCATACGTTACGAGTGCTAATATTTATATCATACACTGTTTTGCGCGGAAAATCAAGGGGATGGGCCAAAAAGATTGTGAACAAACTTTGAAATTTCACGGGAAGAACCAGCGCACCGTCAGCATCGCCATCAGCACGCACATCACGTCCGCGACCACCGCGGCGGGCAGCGTCTGGCGCGTGCGGCGCACCGAAACGGCGCCGTAGTACACGGTCATGGTGTAGAACGTGGTTTCGGTGGCACCGGCCATGACGGCGGCGATGCGGCCGGCGCGCGAGTCGGGGCCGCACTGCGCGAACAGCGATTGCAGCATGGCGATGGAGCCGCTGCCGGAGACTGGGCGCAGCAGCACCAGCGGCACCAGCTCCGACGGCAGCCCCAGACGCGAGGTGACCGGGGCGAGCGCTTCGGCCAGCAGGTCCAGCAGGCCGGATGCGCGCAGCATGGTTACGGCTGTAATCAGGCCCACCAGCGACGGGAAAATCCGCAGTGCGGCACGGGCACCGTCCCGTGCGCCGTCGGTGAAGGCCGCAAAGACCGGGACGCGGCGCACGGCTGCGACGCCCAAGATCAGCAGGACGACGCACGGCACCGTCCAGGCGCTGAGCCGCGTCAGCATGTGTGCGCCCTCCGGCGGCGCAGCAGGAACACGACGCTCAGCCCGGCCAGCCAGGCGCAGACCGATGTGACCCAGATGGCCGGCATGACGTCGAACGGGGCGGTACTGCCGGCGCTGCGGCGCAGGGCGGCAATGGTGGACGGGATCAGCTGCAGGCACGCGGTATTCATCACGACGAACGTCACCATCTCGTCCGACGCGGTATCGCCGGTGTGCAGTTCGCGCTGCATTTCGCGCATGGCCGTCAGGCCGAGCGGGGTGGCGGCGTTGCCCATGCCCATCAGGTTGGCGGCGACGTTCATGCAGATGGCCTGGGCGGCCGCGCCGTCCGGAGCCAGGCGCGGAAACAATCGGCGCAGCACCGGTCGGAAGGCGCGTGCCAGGCCGCGCGTGATGCCGGCGCGGTCGGCGATTTGCATCAGGCCGCTCCACAGGCTCATCATGCCCAGCAGCGTTGCCGTCAAAGTGACGGCATTCCCCGCACCGGAAAGCATTGCCGCCGTTACATCGGCCGATTTGCCGGAAAAAATCCCATATCCAAACGCAGCTGCCATTATTCCCGCCCAAATCCCATTCAGCATCGTTCATTCTCCTTCAAAATTTTTTGAAACTGCAAAAATATTTTTATGTGTTTTTTCTCCGGAAAATGCCTTGATTGTGAGTTATGCATAAAGTATTTTTCTTTTTATTGTGCATATTCCCAATGATTCTATGAAATTCGACCGAAAAATGCGAAAAATGTTTTGCTGTCGCCGTGTTTGACAAATTCCGCGAAATATTGTATAATTGTGATGGTTGGATACCCTACCATAATTGAAAGGAAGTTGTATTATGAAATCCATTGGTATCGTTCGCAAAATTGACACGGTTGGCCGCATTGTGCTCCCGATTGAGCTGCGCAAGACGCTGAACATCACCAACGATTCTTCGCTGGAAATCTTCGTGGACGAAGACAAGATTGTGCTGAAAAAATATCAGCCGGCTTGCATTTTCTGCAACGAGGATACCGATGTTGTGCTGTACAAAGGCAAAAACATCTGCAAGAGATGCGTTGAGAACCTGATCAAAGCGGTCTGAGTTCGATTCAAATTTTGAAAACAACCCCGCCCTGCCGGAGGCTTACGGCAGAGCGGGGTTGTTATTTTTTTGGGATTTTTCTGGGTTGAGGCATGGGGGTGGGTTCAGGCGGGCGATCGATGATCGCCCTTACGGGGGATTGGGGGTAAATTGCAATATCTGGGCGTTAATGAGGTAGCAAGAAGTTCTTTTGCCTTGCTGCAACATTTTGAATTCGGTGCGACGGATGGGCAACTCCCTCAGCCTCCGGCAGCTCCCTCGCGAGGGAGCCGTGTACCGGGGGACTCATGTAGCCGGAGCATTTTCTGCGGCCGAAGGGAAGCCCCTCTCCGCTCGGCTACGCCTCGCGAATTCGGCCGTGAGGAATGCGCAACGTGGGTAAATGCTGCGGCCTATGGGCAACTCCCTCAGCCTCCGGCATTTCCCTCGCGAGGGAGCCGTGTACCGGGAGACTCATGTAGTCGGAGCATTTTCTGCGGCCGATGGGAAGCCCCTCTCCGCTCGGCTACGCGTCGCGAATTCGGCCGTGAGGAATGCGCAACGTGGGTAAATGCTGCGGCCTATGGGCAACTCCCTCAGCCTCCGGCAGCTCCCTCGCGAGGAAGCCATGTACCGGGAGACTCATGTAGCCGGAGCATTTTCTGCGGCCGATGGGAAGCCTCT
>CAJKBQ010000012.1 GCA_905198155.1 uncultured Eubacteriales bacterium | reverse complement strand
TGGTGATTGTGGCGGGCAGACCTCCGGTGTCAGAGGAATAATGGCTAACCGTAGATATTAGGATTGTTGTTAATTTGTGGTTGGTTGTTCTGGGAGGGTGATGGTTAGGGTTTGATGAATGGTTTGGGGGTTTGAGAAATGGAGAGTGGGGGCGGTGAAGGTGAAGGGGGCGGCAGCGTCGTCAATGGTGACGGATTCGATTCCGGCGGCGAACGGAAGGGTGATGCGTGACACGGACAGTGTGCCGCCGTGCAGGACGATTTGCACCGAATTGCCCGACCAGATGAATTCGCCCCAGCCGCTGCCGACACTCCACAGGCAGCGAAATGCGCCGCGGCAAACCTTCGGGTCGAACGCAATCGCGCCGCGCGGCGCGTCGTACCGGAATCCGCTGAGCAGCGGCAGCAGCGCAAAGCTGGCCATGGATCGGGCGTAGTTGCTCCCGCATTCGATCTCGTTCCACGGGTTGCGGTTCGCGCCGTTGTACCGGCTGCGGACGGCACGCACGACGGTCAGTCCTTCGTCGATTCGGCCGCGGGCGATCAGCAGACCGGCAAATGCATATTCAAACCCGTGCATCGACTCTTCGCAGTACGGGATCGGAATCGCCGGTTTTTCGGTACCGGCGGGATAATCGCAGATGATTGCGCCGGCTTCGTCGTTTAGGGCGAACAGCCGCCACGGATTGGTAAAATTCCGCATGGACGGCTTGAAATTGTGCCGGAACATCGCGTCCAGCGCGGTATCCACCTGCGCCGGGTCGAAAATGTCGCCCAGGCCGCACAGGTCGGCGTGCCACTGCGCGACCAGCTGATCGATTTCGCAGCCGTCGCCGATCTGGTATTTCAGCTGCCCGGCCTCGTCATTCCAATATTCGGGACAGCCGAAATGATCGACCGGGGTGCGGTCGCGCAGGTCGAGCTGCTGGATGAAGTATGCACCGTTGAACAGGTGCGCCTTTGTCCACGATGCGCCGCGGGCAAAAATATCGCGGTATTCGGCGGCGGCTGTGGTATCGCCCAGAAATTCCGCCATTTCGGCGGCGGCTTTGAGCGCGGCGAGGTAAAATCCTTCCAGCCATGACGACGGGCCGAACAGTTCCATGTCCAGCGTGTGATGCTGGCGGCCTTCCAGCACGCCGTCGCGGTTGTGATCCCATTCATCGGGATTTTGGTCGCTCCACGCGTACTGCATCGCCCGCTGCACCGACGGCCACACCGACCGCAGCCAGTCGTTGTCGCCGCTGAGCTTCCATTCGCGGTATGTTTTGATGATGCTGCCCATCTGGCCGTCCACGCACGGCCGGAAGTCGCCCGGGTCGCGCCCTACCGGCAGTTTCAGCCGGAAGCACAGCCCGCCGGAGGGGTACATACTGTACCGGAATTCCAAATCCCGGATGGAGCGCTCCAGCGACGGGAACAGAAAGCACAGCGCGTACGCGTAGTTCCACACATGCATACACGTCCCTTCGCACGACCCGGCCGTTTCGTGGACACCCTCCCAGCCGTAGAACGAGCCGTCCGTCAGGCGCAGCACCGTCGGCGATTTGAGCACCGACAGCGTCGCCGATGCGGCGTCGATCACCGCCGGGTCGAGCGACGCGCCGTGCAGCACATCGCGGAAATCCATCGTCTGCGCGGTGAGACGATCCCAATTTGCCCGAATGTACCGGGCGGTCGCGGCGGAATCGGCGAATACCGTCGCGTAGTAATTTTTCCATGTGACGTCGCGGCCTTGGTCGTCTTTCAACGGATTCCAGTAATTGTAGTTATTCGGGAAATTCCAGCTCAGCACGAACCGCAGATGCGCGCTGCCGCCCGGCGGGACGATGCAGTCCGCCGACACAACGCCGCAGTCCCGTTTGCCGGGCGCGGGATACGCCCGATGATGCAGCGGCGCGCCGGACGCGAATTCGTTCCAGAACATCACGATTCCGTCCTGCCAGCGGCCGCGGTACCAGTTCGGCTGCACGGCTGCGTTTGCATCGAGGCAGGCGACGGTCAGATCGCCATACGCCGGGTCGTCGGGCGTGTGGCCGCCGTCGCAGCAATGCAGCAGCGCACCGGACACGTCCGATGCGTCGCGGTTGACGGACGATTCAAACGGGCTTTGCAGCGTCAGCGCGCCGGTATACGTCATCGGCGCATCGGTCGGGTTGCGGAAGCAGAGGTCGAACATCGCCGCGGGGAGGCTCGAATCGTCCGGGTTCAGCGGGATCATCGGGTTCAGGGCGGTCAGCGTTACCGTGCCGGGGAATTCCGGGTCGGAAAAATCGATCTGCGCCACGGGGAACCGGCCGTCGAACGTACAGGTGCCAAAGTGCGGGAATCCGGCCATGGTGCTGCCGGACGGTCCGAGTCCGAAGCCGCCGAAGCAGCCTTTTCGGTAGGTGCCGGTCAGGTCTTTCGTCAGGTCGCCGCACAGGGCGCGCGGATGAACTGCGCCGTCGGCGGTTTTTGCCCGCACGGCAAAAAACGAGTAGCCGTTGCCGCCGCCTTTGTTCGGGCGGTTGAAAATTTCCCAATCCACAAGCCGCCCGTTCCCGGCCAGACCGATGCTGCCGGTGCCGATGCCGCCCAGCGGGAACGAGATTTCCTGCAATTGCGCGCCGGTGTATTTCATGGATGCTGCACTCCTGTTCGTGTTTCGTTTGTTATCTGCATCATATCAAAAAAAATCGTCCGTGTCAACGGGCACGGACGAGATTTTTTTTGAAAGAAACGGGCGGCGCTCAGGCGTTTTCGTCCTCCAGGGTGAATTCCGTGTCCCGGAACCGGATGCGGCGTGCATATTGCAGTTCCACCGTCGCGTAGGAACCGTCGGCGTTGTGCATGGTCGCGCCGTGCGACTGATGGTCGTCAGCGGGTGCGGGCAGGCGGGTGAACGAACAGTCGGAAAACGTGAGATCCGTAACCGGGCAGCCGGAGCGGCCGACGATGTGCGGCATTTGGTGCGCGCGGGCGTGGATGCGGCTGAAATGCAGATTCCGGATGCAGTCCACCTGCGTGCGGGGGTCGCCGTCGATGTGAATGTAGATCGGGTAGGAGTAGCCGCGATCCATCATAATGTGGTCAAACGACAGGTTTTCGATGTGCGTCGCTTCGCGGCCGCTGTCCGGCAGGCGCGTGCCGCTGCCGTCGAAGCCGTACGGCAGCAGAATGCTGATGCCCACGGTGGTGTCGGTCATGACGAGGTTGGAAAACACGCAGTTGCGGATGATCCCGTCGTTGACCCAGCCGACGCGGATGCCGCCGGAGTGGCTGGTCAGGGTGCAATTGGTCACGGCGACGTTTTCGCAGACTTTGTTTTCCGCCAGCGACGAATTGTTGGCGCGGACGATGATGCAGTCGTCGCCGCAGGAGATCATCGCGTTGGACACCGTGACGTTGCGGCTGGAATTGATGTGAATGCCGTCGTTGTTGGGGTAGTCGAGGCGGGCGCGAATCTGCACGCGGTCGAAGTGGACGTCGTCGCAGTCGTGAATCCAGTACGACCAGCCGGCGGGTTGGTTGGTCATGGTGACATCCGTGACCAGGACGTTACGGCAGCCGGTGAAAAACACGACGCGCGGCGGCGTGGGCGCATCGATCCGGCGGTACGGCATCCAGTAGTGTTCGCCGTCCGGCACGCGCTCGATAAACGAGTCGCCGTTGGCGTCGATCGTGCCGCGGCCGGTGATCGCGATGCGCTCGCACTCCTCCGCAAAGATCAGGCTCGCGCTTTGGCGGCGCGGTAGCTTGCGGCGATCCACATGGCGGCGGTCTTTTTCGGGGTAATCGGCGCAATCCGGCGAGCCGAGCAGCCGCGCGGCCGCGTCGATGTGCAGCTCCACGCCGGTGCGCAGCTCGACAGTTCCGGTCAGGTACGTTCCGCCGGAAATCAGCACGGTTCCGCCGCCTGCCGCGCCGCACGCGTCGATGGCGGACTGGATGGCTGCGGTATTCAATGTGGTGCCGTCGGGGACGGCGCCGTAGGTTCGGATATCGTAGGTCATGATGGATACACTCCTTTTCGGGTGAGGTTTGGGGGTATTATAGCACGGTTCGGGGAGAATGTAAATGTACGGGGTGGGCGTTTTTTGTACTGGGATGAACTTTGGGGGATTTAAATAAGAGGTAGATAATACCTGAAGCCTCTTGCTTTTCCCCGCAATTTGTGCTATACTCAACGCAAAAGAAATCATTGGAGGAAACGAATATGGAACAAACAAATCAGGATACCCGTACAGACAAAACGGATCACACGCCCGCACACACACCCAATGCCCTAACAATCGCAGCCATCCGTGAGGGACGGCAGCTGGCGTATTGCAAAACCGTAAAAGGGTTCACCAATATTGATGATTTGAAGGCGGCGCTCCAAAATGACGATGTTTCTTGACCTCTCCCAACCCGTCCACGCCGTGATGTTCGGCAGCGTCCACCAGCCGCACGGAAATTGGCACGCCGGGCGGACGCTGTCCGACGCGCTGCTGATTTACCTGACGGAAGGCGCGGTGCGCATGGCGGTGGGCGGCGAAACCTATGCGCTGACGGCCGGGCAGTTTCTGCTGATCCCGCCGGGTACACCGTACCGGCCGATGGAATCCGACGGGTGCGCGTATTACTTTTTCCACATTTCCGCGTCGGAATGTGCAGGCGCGCCGTTCGATGTGCATATGAGCGAAAACAAGGCGCTCCCTGCCGGGGACTTCGCTTGGTTTTTCAGCTGCGCCGCGCCGCAGGCCGTTGAGCTGGAAACGCGTCCGGTTTCCGCCGCCGACCCGGCGATTCCGGCGCTGATGCAGCGCGCCGCCGCGCTGCGGATTGACCGCGCGCCGCACGAGCTGCTGCTGATGGACACGCTGCTGCGGGAACTGCTGATCCGCATCAGCCGGACGTTCCGCGCGGACAAAGCGATCAGCCCGAAGCTGCACCGGATGCTGCAATTCGTCCGCACGCACTACGCCGAGCCGATCCGGCTGCCGGATCTGGCGCGGGCGGCGGGCGTGTCGGACTCGTACGCGGCGCGGCTGTTCCGCGAGCAGCTGCACACCCGCTCGTCGGACTATGTGAACCGCGTGCGGCTGGCGGCGGCGTGCGAACTTCTGGTGAATTCCACGCTGTCCGTCGGCGAAATTGCCGACCGGGTGGGGTTTTCCGATATTTACTATTTTTCGCGGACATTCCGCGCGCAGTACCATGTTTCGCCGCGCGGGTTCCGGCAGCGGAGCAGCGCCACCGTTTGATTGCCGGCCGGATTTTCAAATAAATTCAAAAAAAGGACAAAACCCGTTTACATTGCGCCGGAATCATGATACAATATAAAAACCAAGATTTCATTATATTGAAGAGGGAGTCTCACAATGAAGCAAAAAATGACAATTCACGAGACCATCTCGATCACCAGTATGCTGTTCGGGATGTTCTTCGGCGCCGGGAACCTGATTTTCCCGGTGTACATGGGCCAACTGGCCGGGCAGAAGCTGATCCCGGCAATCATCGGGTTCTGCGTCACCGGCGTGGGCCTGCCGCTGCTGGCCGTCGCTGCGCTGGGCATCAGCCGCAGCAGCGGACTGGCGGAGCTGAGCAGTCGCGTCGGCAAAGGGTACGGTCTGTTTTTCACATGCGCGCTGTACCTGACCATCGGGCCGTTCTTCGCCATCCCCCGCTGCGCGACGGTGCCGTTCACCGTTGCAATCCAGGAACTGCTGCCGGAGGGCGCATCCGCTGCGCTGCCGCTGGCGATTTTCTCGCTGGTGTTCTTTGCGGCGGTGCTGGCGTTTTCGCTGCGGCCGAACGGGATTTTGACGTGGATCGGCCGGATTTTGAACCCGATTTTCCTGCTGAGCCTGGGCACACTGGTGATTGCGGCGCTGGTGTCGCCGATTGGGAACGTATCGCAAATCGCGCCGGAATCGGCGTACGCGTCGCGGACGTTTTTCCAGGGCTTCCTGGACGGGTACAACACGATGGACACGCTGGCCGGGCTGGCGTTCGGAATCGTGGTGGTCAACGTAATCCGCGGGATGGGGATTACGGAGCCGAATGCCGTCGCGGGCAACACCGTGCGGGCGGGCGTGTTCAGCTGCCTGCTGATGGCGGTGATTTACCTGGCGGTGACGATCGTCGGCGCGCAGAGCCGCGGCCTGTATGACGTGTGCGCCAACGGCGGCGAAGTGCTGGCGCTGGTGGCACACCACTACTTCGGGTCGGTGGGCGCAATCATTCTGGCGGTGACGGTGACGTTCGCCTGCCTGAAAACCGCAGTCGGTCTGATTACCAGCTGCGCCGAAACGTTCGCCGCGCGCTTCCCCAAAGGGCCGCGCTACCGCGCGTGGGCAATCATATTCTGCGTAGTGTCGTTCCTAATCGCCAATTTGGGGCTGACGGCGATTATCAATTATTCGCTGCCGGTACTGATGTTCCTGTATCCGCTGGCGATTACGCTGATTGCGCTGACGCTGTGCGGCAAGCTGTTCGGCAACGACCGCGCCGTGTACGGCTGGGTCACGGGCTGCACGCTGGTGGCGGCAGTGTATGACTTTTTGGCGGCGCTGCCGAAAAACGTGATCGCGGCATTGCGCCTCACCAATGTGCTGGATTTCGTCAAAGAAACCCTGCCGCTTGCAAAGCTGGGGCTGGGCTGGGTGTGCCCGGCGCTGATCGGGCTGGTGATCGGGCTGATCGTCCATTTCTGCAAACCGCGGGCGACCCGCGCCGCCTGCTGATTCGATTTTCCAAAGGAGTGCGACAAAATGATTCTGTATGATGCGTTCCCGGGCGGGAAGCAAAATGCATTCACCCTCAGCTACGACGACGGCGACCTGCGCGACGTGCGGCTGATGGAACTGTTCCGCAAATATGAATTGAAAGCGACGTTTCACCTGGTCAATTCGGTTTTTAAGTCTGCGACACCGGCAGAAATCGGCGCGCGGTATGCCGGGTTCGAGATTTCGGTGCACGGCAAGTGCCACAAAACGCTGACCATCCTCCCCTGCACGTCGGTTGCGGAAGAGATCGGAGACAACCGCAGGGCGCTGGAATCGGCGGCGCGGTACCCGGTGACGGGGATGTCGTACGCAAACGGCGGGTACAACGATACGGTCATCGCGCAGCTGCGGTCGATGGGGATCGTGTATGCCCGCACCACGCGCAGTACGCACAAATTCAGCCTGCCGGACGACTTTATGCAATGGCACCCGACGTGCCACCACCGGGACGCGCTGACGGATGCGGACGCATTTCTCGGCAGCTTTGACGGCTATTTCAGCACGCCGCGGCTGTTTTACGTCTGGGGGCACAGCCACGAGCTGCGCTGCGAAGCCGATTGGGCGCATATGGAGCAATTGTGCGAAAAAATCGCGCACAACGACCGCATTTGGTACGCGACGAACATGGAAATTTACCGCTACCTGACCGCGCAGCGCAGCCTGGTGCCGGCGGCGGACGAATCGTTCGTATACAATCCCACGCACACCGACGTCTGGATCCGCAAGGACGGTGCGCCGGTCTGTATCCGCGCCGGAGAAACGCATTTCTTCTGACCGGCGGCCGAAAGGGAGCGATTGCATTGCAGTTTGAGGAAATCCAGCCGTTTGTGCGCTACATCCGGTACCTGACGCTCGACCAGCACACGCCGTACCTGCCGTGCATTCCGTACGACGCGCGGCTGTTCTTCGCGTGCCGCGGGACGGGGACGCTGCGCGTGGACGGCACCGATTGCCGGATGGAACGCGGGTCGCTGCTGCTGATTCACGCCGGAGTGCAGTATCAGCTGCCGTCGCCGGAGGAAGAACTGCTGCTGCTGGCCATCAATTTTGACTACACCCGCGCCGACGCTGCGCGCGAACTGCCGGTGCAGCCGCTGTACGGCGACGGACCGCTGGAACAGCCGCTGCTGGGCGACTGCACATTTCCCGATCTGCCGGCGCTGAACCGGATGCTGCTGGTGCCCGGTCAGCTGCAGCTGGAAAGCCGGCTGCAGCACATGGACGAAATCTACCGCCAGAAGCGCCTCTTTTTCCGGGCGGAGCTGTCGGCGGAGCTGCTGTCGATTCTGACGGGTCTGGCGCGCATCGCAGCGGGCGGCGTCGCGCACGTCGATACGCACCGCGCCGACCCGATCATCACCTGGATTCACGCGCACTACGCGGAGCCGCTGACCAACGCGCAAATCGGTCACGAATTCGGGTTCCATCCCAACTATGTGAGCAGCCTGATCTCGGCGGCCACGGGGATGAGCCTGCACCGGTACCTGCTGTTCATCCGCATTTCCAACGCGATCGACCTGCTGGAAACCACCGGGCTGTCAATCGGTTCCATTGCACAGCAGACCGGGTTTGACGATGTGTGTTATTTTTCCAAATATTTTCGCAAACTGACCGGCCTTGCGCCGCGGGATTACCGGCGGGGACGGGTGGGCTAAAAAAGGGGACACTAACAGGGCACCCTCCGTAATGAAGGTGCCCTTGGGTGGCTCTTGTATCTCAGTTTAATAAGTTCTTAGAAACGGTGTAACCCTTGCGGTTATGCCGTTTTCTCTTTGTTACGCTCGGTAAGGTGCTGATGGAAGGATTCTTCCATCTCCTCCGGGGTCAGCTCGTGTAGGATACCCACGCCGCTGTAGTAGATGTCTAAAAGCTGCACTCGCTTGCCGTCAAGGTATCTCGGAGCATACACCACGATTTTATCCACAAACTCGTGGATCAGTTCCGGGGTCAGTGCTTTCAATTCCGTGATTTGCTTCACCTTCTGGATAAATCGTTGCAAGCTCTCGGTCTTATCAGTTTCAGTTTCCAGATACGCCTGCATCTCCGGGACAGCTGCTTTCAGCGTTTTCTGCTCCTCCTCATAGGATAGGGACAGGGTGGCATAGCGCTCGTCAGACAGCTTTCCACTGGCGTTGTCCTCGTAGATTTTCTGAATCAGGGTATCGATCTCCACAATTCGCTTCTTCGCCTTGCTCAGCTCCCGGCGCTTGGCGGCAAGCTGCTTCTTCTTGTCCTCTGTGTAGCAGTCCATCTGCTTGCGGGCAAACTCCTTCTCAAAGCCATTTTGTCAAGTATACAGAATAAAAATCATTTTTCAAACTTTAAAGCCTTCTATCGCCATCATCGAAAACTGCAGGAGCAAGCATGAATTATTTTTTGAAAAAAACTTTTTTCCAAATCTCTTGCATTTTCCATGCCGGTGTGCTATAATAACACTGTTATTGATAATAGCGTTATCGATGTGAAAGGAGCGGACAATGGCAAGCAAAGATCACTCTCTTGACAGCGGCATCGCGCAAGCCGCGTATCAAGAATTTCTCACCTGCGGTTTTCAAAAGGCTTCGCTCCACAAGATCGCCGAGAACGCCGGCGTCACGACCGGCGCCATCTACACGCGGTATCAGAATAAGGATGCACTGTTTGTCAGCCTCCTGCAAGGCTTTTTCAAAACGATGGAGGAAATATTTTCGCCTGCCGAGCAGGAATACGAGCGGGCGAGGAAAAGCGCCCGGGCGGAGGATATTATCCGTGCCATCAACGTGGAGGAAGGCATCTATTTCCGCCTGCTGACCGAACATTATGACGACTGTACCCTGTTTTTCAGCCGCAGTGACGGAAGCTCGGTCGAGCGGATGCGCAAGGATCTGGTGGAGCGCAAAACAAAGCAAACCATTGATTTTTTCACCGAGGTCTACGGAAAAGCGCCAAACGAGGATGCAATCCGCCTGCTGATGGGCTCGCAGTTCTGGTATTTCCGGCAGCTGCTGGACGAACATTTCGAGGAAAATCAGATGTTTGCCTGCCTCCGGTCCATTCTCGACTTCTTCAACGCCGGCTGGCGGCAGCTGTGTGACACGCTGAAATAAACAGCCTGATGATTCCGGGCGGGACTTCCGCCCGTTTTCCCAGGCCGAGAGTTAGCCTTCGCTAATCAAAAGAAAAGAGATTATATGGTAGATTTTGAATTTGAATTTCAATACGCAGAGCAAAAGGTACCGGTACTCCGGCAGACTGCCGGAAGCATTCCGAAGGGACGCTGCGTGGTGCTGTGCGGCGGCAGCGGATGCGGAAAATCCACGTTGCTACGCTGTATCAACGGCTTGATTCCGCAATTTTATGAGGGAGAGCTGAAAGGATATCGCCACCTTGCAGGGAAAGACACCGACGGACTTTCCGTCGGCGAGATCGGCGAGCTGGCGGCATCGGTCTTTCAGGACCCGCGAAGCCAGTTTTTCACCGTGAACAGCTCAAACGAAGTGGCTTTCGGACTTGAAAACCACGGTCTGCCGCAGGAAAAAATACGGCAGAGAGTGGACGAAGCGTTCCGCGTCTTTCACCTCGAACGCCTGAAGGACCGCAATGTTTACGAGCTGTCGAGCGGCGAGCGCCAACTTATTTCCATTCTTTCGGCGTGGGCAATGGATACGGACATTTTCCTTCTCGATGAGCCGACGGCAAACCTGGACTTTACGGCGACACAGCAGTTAAAAAATATTTTGCTCACGCTGAAAGCGCAAGGCAAAACCCTCTTGCTCAGCGAGCACCGCCTGTACTATCTTGCCGACATCGCCGACGAATTTTGGGTCATGGCAGACGGTGAAATCAGACACAAATACACTTCAGGGGAGGCAAAGGCACTTTCTCAGGAGCAGCTGCACGCGCTCTGTCTGCGCACACTTAATCAGGAGAATATTCCCGTTCCGGAAAAAGCATCTCCGCCGCATGATGCGCTGCAGGCACTTACCGTTTCGGATGTGCGCTATACATACGGCGAAAAAGAAAGAGCCATTCTCTCCGGCATGAGCTTTTCCGCCCGCGAGCACGAAATCGTCGGGCTGGTGGGCGCCAACGGCTGTGGAAAAACCACGGTAGGTAAGGTGATTGCGGGGCTCTATCGCCCCTCCGGCGGCGGAGTTGCGCTTTTCGGCAAGGCGCAAAAGCCAAAAAAGCTTCAAAAACAGATTCTGTTCATTATGCAGGAAGCTGAATTTCAGTTTTTCACAAATTCTGTCCTGCATGAACTGCAATACGGGCACACAATAACGCCGGAATTTGAAAAGCGAACGGAGGAAATCCTCAAAAACATGGGCATGTGGGAATGCCGCGACCGCCACCCGTTTTCTCTTTCCGGCGGGCAGATGCAGAAGCTGACGCTGATGATGGCTTACCTTTCCGACAAGCCTATCGTCGTGCTTGACGAGCCGACTGCGGGACAGGACGCCGAAAGTCTTGCGCGGTGCGCGGCGCTTATCCGCAAAATGGGCAAAGAAAAGACCGTCCTCATTATAACGCACGACCTCGAGCTGATCGCAGGCGCATGTGACCGCTGCATCGGTCTGACAGACGGGCGCGCCGAAACGGAATTTTCCGTTCGGTCGGCGCGGGAACTGCAAGCAGTGCGGCAGTATATGGAGCGCTTTCATCCTGCCGCTATTCTGCCTAAAAAGAAGCACCGAGAGCTGTTTCACCCTGCAACAAAGCTGATCTTCTGGATTGCTTTGATGGTGGTGATATCCACCTCGGATAATCATCTCGTCTATGCTGCTTATACGGCGCTGATACTTTTGACCGTTGTTGACGGCTGGTTCGGGACAGCCCTCGCGGGCGGCGTTAGCTTCGGGGCGCTGTGGACGGCGAACGCGCTGTTCCCGAACACTGTATTCTCGTTTATGCTGGTGCTGTTTCCGCGCATTATCGCCATCGGCATTTCCATGCGGACGCTCATCGGGCGCAACGAGGCGAGCCGGACTCTCGCGGCACTGCGCAATCTGCACATGCCTGAGCGGCTCATCATGATTGTCGCCGTGATCTTCCGTTTCTTCCCGGTGCTGACCGGCGATATGAGGCTGTTGCGGCAATCCATCCGGACACGCGGCGCATTTGTGACACCGTGGCAGAAGCTGCGGGCACTTCCGTCCTACATCGAAATTCTGACCGTTCCCATGGCGCTGCGTGTCATCCGCATCGCCGAGACGCTGTCCGCCTCCGCTGAAACACGGGGCATCGACTTAACCCGCCGCAAGAGCAACTATCTGTCGCTTCGGTCCTCTGCGTGGGATGTTGCGTTCTGTGTCCTGCTGGCAGCATCGGTCGCCGCCGGTCTTATCCTGTGATCGCCGTCTCTGCGACGTTCAACCATATTCCATTCAAAAAGGAGTCTTTTCCATGAGTACTGCAACCGCCAACAAACTAAAAACCAAGGACATCATCACCGTTGTCCTGCTGGCACTGATCAATGTCGTGATTTTCTTTGCAAGCTCACTTTTGTATGCAACACCGATTACCATCGTTCTGATGCCGGTGTTCTTTGCCTTGCTGGAGGGCATCGTCTACTTTATCATCGGCACGAAGGTGAAAAAGCCCGGCGCGATTCTCATTTACAGCATTGTCCGCGCCATTATGGGCGGATACCTGCCGTACATCATCCTCTTTATTCTCTCCGGTGCCATCGCCGAGCTGCTGCTGTGGAAGATGGGCTACGGCAATGCGAAGACGCTGACCATCAGCTATGTCATCAATCAGGTGCTGGCCGCCTTTGGCAGCACCATCATTCCCTATGCGATTGCCGCTAAGGCTATGGCAGATCAGGCAGTATCCGACGGTCGCCAGGACAACATTCTGAAGGCTTCCGAAATTCTTCAATCGTGGTGGTCGGTCGCCCTGATTGCGGGCGTGATCGTTGCCGCATTCATTGGTGCCGCCCTCGGCAAGGGGATCGTGAAGAAGCATTTTGCTTCGCAGCGCACAACGGAGGAATCCAACCATGAACAAAACATCTGAGCAAAAGCGTTCCGCCTCCTCCTGGCTCATGGAGCTTTCAAAAGGCAGACGGGGCGAATATGCATTCAGCATTATCGTTGCGCTGCTCGGCGTCGCCTGCTCGCTTATCCCGTATTTTATCATCATCAAAATCATCACCGCGCTGGTGATCGGCACGGCGGAGCTCCGGCAGTGCCTGACGCTCTGCGCATGGATGGCGGGCTTCTGGGTACTGCGCTATGCGCTGCACAGCGTCTCCACTTCGCTTTCCCACCATGCCACATTTTGTGTGCTTGCCAACACCCGCACACGGCTGCTCGACAAGCTGGCAACACTGCCGCTCGGCACCGTGCTTGACCGTTCCTCCGGCTCTTACAAAAACATCATCGTCGAGCGCGTCGATTCCATCGAAACGACGCTCGCCCATCTGCTGCCGGAAATGACCGCCAACATCGTCGGTGCGCTGGCAGTTCTTGTGTTGCTGTTTACTCTAGACTGGCGCATGGGTCTTTCCATGTTTATCGTCCTGCCGCTCGGCATTCTCTGCTTTATGTCCATGTTCAGCGGCTACAAAGAGAAGTTTCAGCGCACCGTCACCTCGACAAAAGCGCTCAACGACACCGCCGTGGAATACATCGGCGGCATTGAGGTCATAAAAGCTTTCGGGCAGTCGAAAACGAGCTATGCGAAGTTCGTTTCCGCGGCCAAAGAGGGCGCGGACTGCTTTATAGATTGGATGCGCGGCAGTCTGTTCGGTCAGGTCGCAGGCATGGCGATATTCCCCTCGACGCTGCTTGGCATTCTGCCGGTGGGGTGTCTGCTCTATATGCACGGCACGCTCTCGGCGGAAACATTCCTTACCGTCATCGTGCTTTCCTTCGGCGTAATGCAGCCGCTCATCACAGCGTTTTCGTATACCGACGATATCGCACAGGTGCGTACCATCGTCGGTGAGGTGGCGGAGGTGCTGTCGGGCGAGGATATGCATCGCCCGGAAAAAGCCGAAAAACTGCCCGCCGATCACTCCATCGAGCTGAAAAATGTACGGTTTGCCTACCATGACAAGGAGGTACTGCACGGCGTCAGCCTGCGTATCGAGCCGGGGACGGTCAACGCGCTCGTCGGCCCATCCGGTAGCGGAAAGTCGACCATCGCGCGGCTTGTCGCCTCTCTCTGGGATGTGAAGGACGGGGAAATCGACCTCGGCGGCGTGGACATCCGCACCCTGCCGCTTGGGGAGTGCACCGACCGCATCGCCTATGTGTCGCAGGACAACTATCTTTTTGACCTTTCTGTCATGGACAACATCCGCATGGGCAGAAAAGGTGCAAGCGACGAAGAAGTTATCGCCGCGGCGAAAAAGTGCGGCTGCCACGAATTTATCATGAGCCTTGAAAACGGTTATCAGACTGTGTGCGGTGCATCGGGCGGGCATCTTTCCGGCGGCGAGCGGCAGCGTATTTCCATTGCCCGCGCTATGTTAAAGGATGCACCTGTCGTCATTCTCGACGAAGCGACTTCTTATACGGATCCCGAAAATGAGGCGGTCATCCAGTCCGCACTTGCGCACCTGGTGCGCGGAAAGACGCTGCTCGTCATCGCGCATCGCCTTTCCACCATTGCGGATGCAGACCGGATCTTCGTCGTAAACCACGGCAATATCGAAGCGACAGGCACGCAGGAAGAGCTGCTTGCCTCCTGCCCGCTCTACAAAACCATGTGGGAAGCTCACATCAGCGTAAAAGACAGCGGGGAGGTGGCGTAATGTTCCGAACGCTTAAAAAATTCTTTGCTTTCTGCGGCAGGGAAAACCGAAAAATGTTTGTTATCTCAATCTGGCTTGGGGTTATCAGCGCCATCTGCTCTGCCATGCGTATTCCTGCCGCCGCTATCGTCATTCGGGCATTGCTCGAAAAGAATGTCACGGCGGCGACGCTCTTTGCAAGCCTCGGGATTATTGTCGGCTCACTGATTGTCACCATTGCCATCAACATGAAGTCCACCATGCTCCAGACCCGTGCGGGCTACCGCGCCTGCGCCAACAAACGCATTGAAATTGCCGAGCACCTGCGCTACCTGCCCATGGGTTGGTTCAACGACAACAGCCTCGGCGAGGTCACTTCCGTCACCACCAATACCATGGAGAACATGGCGAATGTCGCCACCCGCGTGGTCATAGTGACAACGCGCGGATTTCTGACCTCCGGCATCATCGCAGTTATGATGTTTCTCTTCGACTGGCGCATGGGACTTATCACGCTCGCGGGACTTATCGTTTTCTTTGCCGTCAATGCGGCAATGCAGCGCGGTGAACAGGCGCTTGCGCAGCGCAAATTCAATGCCGATGAGCGCCTGGTCGCAAAGGTTCTCGAATATGTGCAGGGCATTGCTGAGGTCAAAAATTTCGACCTGACCCATGATTCCACGACGCAGGTGCATGCCGCTGTGGAGGAGGCGCGCAAGGCTTCATTCGGAATGGAGATTCCGTCGGTGCTTTATATGCTGGCGCAGTTTGTCATCAACAAGCTCACTGGCATCGCCGTTTGCGTCGGTGCCATCGTGTTCTATTTCAGCGGAACCATGGAACTTTCAAGCTGCCTGCTCATGCTCATCTGCTCCTTTATCCTCTTTGAACAGCTTGACAGCGCGGGAAGCTTCTCATCTCTTTTCCGCTCCATCGATATCGGCGTTGACAAGGCAAATTCGATCCTTTCCGTAGAACCGATGGATATTGACGGCGAGGAGCTGACCCCCGAGCGCGAGGACATCGTCCTTTCCCATGTTGATTTTTCCTACGACAGCAAGCCCATCCTGCACGATGTATCGCTGACCATTCCGCAGAAAACTACTGTTGCGATAGTCGGTCCCTCCGGCAGCGGCAAAACAACGCTCTGCAACCTCATGGCGCGGTTCTGGGATGTGCAGGGCGGCAGTGTGAGCCTCGGCGGACATGATGTACGCGAATACAGCTACGACAGCCTGATTCGGAACTTCTCCTTTGTGTTCCAGCGGACATATCTTTTCTCCGATACCATAGCAAACAATATCCGTTTCGGCAAACCGGACGCGACGCTTGACGAAGTGAAAACCGCCGCAAAAAAAGCGCGCTGCTATGACTTCGTCATGGCTCTGCCGGACGGCTTTGATACCGTGATCGGCGAGGGCGGCGCAACGCTTTCGGGCGGCGAACGCCAGAGAATTTCCATCGCACGGGCAATTATGAAGGACTCGCCCATCATCATTCTTGACGAGGCGACCGCCAATGTTGACCCCGAAAACGAAAAGGAGCTGATGGAAGCCGTCTCCGAGCTGACACATAACAAAACCGTCATCATGATCGCTCACCGACTCAAGACCGTGCGAAATGCAGACTGCATTTTCGTCGTCGATCACGGCGAGATCGTTCAGCAGGGCACGCACGACGAGCTGGTAACCGTGGACGGACTTTACCGTCGGTTCGTGGTCGAGCGTAAGCAGGCTGCCGGGTGGAAGGTCTGAAGCAGCGCAATCCGAAAAATTCTGTCAAACAAATCTCAGAAGCAGACCGGCAAACGGATTCCACACCGGTTACTTCCGTCCCACCAGCAATGTTGAGCCGCGAAGCATCAGGCGGCAGGCTTCCTTCGGCGTCATAAAGCTGCCGTCGGTTGTGTCAATCAGCTCCACATGCTCATAGCCCATCTCCATGAGCTTTTGGACAAACGCCTGCATATCGCCGTATCTGCGGGGTGACATCAGGTCGTGGATGGCAAACGTTCCGCCTTTTTTCAGCACCCGCAGTGTTTCCAGCAGAAGCGCCTGCTTGTCTGCCCCTGTGATATTATGATAGACATAGTTGCTGGTCACCGCGTCGAAGCTCTCGTCGGGGAAATCCAGCTTCACGGCGTTTCCGCGCCGGAACGAAGCGTTTTTCACGCCCTCCGCCGCGGCGTTTTTTTCGCACAGCGGCAGACTGAAGGATGCATATTCCTTGCCCCAGCGGTCGATACCGACCATTTTCCCCTGCGGATTACGCTTTGCGCAGGCAATGGTCAGCGCACCGCTGCCGCAGCCGATGTCCAGTCCAACGCCGCCATCCGGCAAGATACTGGACAGCTTTTGTTTTCTTATATTTTGCGTCAATATCCGTATTCAGTGCCTTTACCATGAAGGAGTAGAAAAAACACCCAAGCGCTCCCATTCCGACGACCAATGCGGGCTTCCACAAATCGTAAGAGCCGGATAAATAATAAGCTCTGTTGAACATTCCCGTGTCCGTCTCCAGAAGCGGAACGCACCCCAGCAGCCAATCACCGGCAGCCATCAATATCCCGCCGATCGCGCCGAGAATACAGCAACGGATGAACTTTTCTTGTTCTTCTGTTTTCACCGTCCTGCCTCCTTTTCGGCTTTCACGAGGCCCTTCTTTTTATATCCGCAGTCGCAGTACGGTCCGCCGGAGGCAAGAGTGTACTGCCGCACAAAGTCAGTCACGCCGCCGGCTCCGCTCATGGTGTAATCCAGACGGCACAGCGCGGGGGTTAAATCATATAGCCCCAGCTTTTTCATCAGCACACAGATGCCGCATTTGGTGAAGCGTCCCTCGTAGCCGCTGCCGTCGGGGTATTCGTAAAACTCCATATTCCACGAGTAGGGGTTGCGGTCAGCGGCTCTCAGCGCGGCGGTGGCTTTCATACCGGCAATGTCCTTTTCGGTGAATTTGCTCTTTCCGCTTTTGCGGCAGAACCATTTCATGGGCTTTGTCATCATGGATTTTGCGTAGTAATCTGTCAGTCTGTCCACCTTTGGGCGCTCCGGCATGGAGAGAATAAACGCACCGATCATCGCGCAGTTGACGAGGTTCATCTTGAACCGGTCGCCTTTTTCAAATTCGGGCAGCTCGGAGATGATCTCCCTGTATTTCGGCTTCGCTTTTTTCGCAATCGCTTTTGCCGTGTCCGTATCATAGCCGAACACCGCTGTCAGCTGCTTTCGGAACGACGGCGCAAACAGCGTCCACATACCGAAAGGCATTCCGGAATAAGTCATTTTTTGTCCCTCCAATCGCATATCGCGCGGGTCATGTGGCGGTCAATGTCAATGCGCGCCGCTTTGCACTCCTTGGGATATTTTTTCGCAGCACTGAACGCCAGCTTGACAAACAGTGCCGAGCCGACGGGCAGCATGGTCTTGAGCATACCGTCGGGGAAAACAAAATGCGTGCAGTGCTCGTATACGACCGCCTCGACTTCGCAGGTGTGCGGTTTTTCCGCAAGGCGTTTCTCCATGCGGCGAATGTATTTTGCGGCGTCCCAAAGTGCGTCGTCCTCCGCGCCGACAAGAAACAGCTTGCCGCGGATATTCTCGACCTTGATGAACTCCTCCCCGGTGATCGGGTGCGCCGCTTCGGAGTCGTCAAACAGCTTGCGCGAGGCGATCATATTACCGGTGCGTTTGGACTCCTCCGAGATCATATGCTACGGTGTCGATGTCGTGAAGATATGCATTCAACCGGCACTGTGTCAAAAGTGTGGTGTAGGTGCCTTTCCGATGTGCCTTCATAAATGCAAGGCGTAAACTTCCGAATTTGCCGATAGAAAAATGTGTTTGCTCCGGCATAGCGAAGTCGGGGTAGAGCAGACCGTCATGCTCGGTATAGCTGATTTCAAAGCTATTGTCAATGCCGTTACCTCTCTTGCAGTCGTTTCTGAAAATGCCATTTTCAAAGTTTGTGTTTTCGTTGTTATTTCTATTTGTGTGCTTCATTACAGTAACCTCTTTTTTGAATTTATTTACTGTAATTCGTCCGCATCCGACAACCAATCATTTTGTAATTTTGTTTATGAAACCGCTTGGGGCACCTGCTTTATCGCAGGTGCGCGTTGGCGTCCCCCTTTTTAGCCCAGTGAAGCGTGAAAAGTAAAAAAGTTGGAAAACAAGGTACGGATTATCCGGGCGATTCCTGCGGGGCGGGCGGCACTTCGGCGGTATGCTTGACGCGGGAGGTGCGCGGAGAGACGCCGAAGCGCGCTTTGTATTCGCGCATGAAGTGCGACAGCGAATTGAACCCGCTGGCATAGCAGATTTCCGTCACCTGGAGCGTGCTGGCCAGCGCCAGTTTGCGCGCGTAGTTCAGCTTCAAATCGGTGAGGTACGCTTTGTACGTTTTGCCCGTCTCCTTGTGAAACAGCGCGCTGAAATAGCACGGGTTGAACCCGCTTTGCGCCGCCATTTCGGCCATCGACGGGTTTTCGCGGAAGTGGCCGTGCAGGTAGGTCAGCGTTTTTTGCAGCGTCGGCGGCGTACCCGTGCGGCGGCGCGGCGGCTGGGCGCACAGCCGCACCGACCGGATGAAAATGCATTCCAGCAAGTGATGCAGGCAGGCGTCGCGGTAGCGCTGGTTGCCGTCGAATTCGCGCACGGCCAGCTGCATCAGCGCCGACAGCTCCGCGTACTCCACCGCATCCAGCTGCGCCGCCAGGTTGCCGTCGGCGTCCATGATTAAATTCAGCAGCTCGTCGTCGATGGCGTCCTCCAAAAACATCAGGTTATACACCGTCACCGGCTCCACCAGCTGCACGGCGTGGAAATCCGTGGGGCGCAGCAGGTACAGGCTCCCGGCGGACAGCGTATACGGCTCGCCGTTCAGCGTGTGCTGCGCCTTGCCGCACAGCACCAGCTCGATCTCGAAGCAGTCGTGCCAATGCAGCGGGTAGTCCCGCAGCTCTTTGCGCCGGATCAGCACGTCGGCGCGGTTATTTTTCATGTCGTGAATGTGAATGCGGCTGCAATCCGGCTCAAACGTCATCGGGCGCACTTCCTTGTGAATTGGTCTTGCTCCAATTATATTGCTTTTTTTCGGAACCGTCAAGCGAAATCTAAATTTCCGCAAATAAGTCGCAAAATTTTCAAACGTATTTTTCCCGCGCAGCGTGTACAATAGAATACGGAATCGCAAACATACGAAAGGAAGCTGTTAAACCATGCGTATTTTTATTGACACGGCCAACGTCGCGGAGATTCGCGACGCGAACGATATGGGATTTGTGAGCGGCGTGACCACCAATCCGTCGCTGATCGCGCGCGAGGGGCGCGATTTTGTGGAAGTGGTACGGGAGATTCTCACCATTGTGGACGGGCCGGTGAGCGCCGAGGTGCTGGCCGCCGACGCAGCCGGGATGATCGGCGAGGCGCGCGCACTGCGCCGCCAGCTGCCGGACGACCGCCTCACCATCAAAATCCCGATGACCGCCGAGGGGCTGAAAGCCGTGAAGGTGCTGAGCGCCGAAGGGTTCCACACCAACGTGACGCTGGTGTTCTCCGCCGCGCAGGCGCTGCTGGCGGCGCGCGCCGGGGCGACGTACGTCAGCCCGTTCATCGGCCGGGTGGACGACATTGCCGGCGACGGGTGCGCGCTGGTGGCGGAGATCGCGCAGATTTTCCGCCTGCACCAGATTCCGACGCAGATCATCGCGGCCAGCATCCGCAGCCCGCTCCACGCGGTCAATGCGGCCAAGGCCGGCGCCGACATCGCGACCGTGCCGTACAAGGTGCTGCGGCAGATGCTCGCGCACCCGCTGACCGACGCCGGGATCGCGAAATTCAACGCCGACTGGGCGGCCGCCGGCATGGCGCACTGAGCGGTCAAAATCGATAAAACAGGCACGAGCCGCACGGTTCGCGCCTGTTTTTTGAATTTTTTGGTCGATTCCTCTTTTCAAACGGGCGAAAATAGGCTATAATAGAAAGATAAAACGGACGGAAAGGAACGATCATCCATGGAGCACGGCGGACACCGCGAACGGCTGCGCAAACGGTTCGAGCAGGAAGGGCTGGATCACTTTGAGCTGCACAATCTGATCGAACTGCTGCTGTTCACCATCATCCCCCGCCGCGACACCAACGGCATCGCGCACCGGCTGGTCGATCGGTTTCACTCGCTGCCCGGCATTTTGGATGCGCCGATCGACGAGCTGTGCAGGGTGGACGGCATCGGCGAACAGACCGCCGTGTTCCTGCACATGATCCCGCAGCTGGCACGGCTGTATCTGTCGGAATCGGTTCACCCAACGGACGCGCCGATTCTGTCGCTGGAGGACGCCGCGGAATTCATCAATCTGCGGATGCTGGGGTACGACCACGAAGTGGTGTTCGCGATGCTGCTGACCAACACGGGATACGTCCGGTTCAGCGACGTGATCGTCCACGGGAGCCTGTCGTCCGCGCAGTTCAGCACGCGCGAGCTGCTGTCCATCTGCACCAAATACCGCTGCAACCTGATCGTGCTGGCGCACAATCACCCCGACGGCTCCGTGCTGCCGTCCGCCGACGATATCATGGCGACCGCCAAGATCATTCAGGCGCTCGAATTCAGCGGCGTGCAGCTGATGGATCACATCATCACGGCCAACGGAGTGTACACATCGTTCCGCCAAAGCGGCTATATGAAAGACGCGCAGCGGTACGCCGACCGCCTGACCGGGCAAAAATCCAACGCCAAGGAGCATACGCCATGAACACCATTGCATTGTACGATTCGGACAGCCATTTGCGCGCGTTTGACGCGCAGGTACTGCGCTGCGAGCCGGCGGACGGCGGCTGGGCCGTCGTGCTGAACCGCACGGCATTCTTCCCGGAGGGCGGCGGCCAGGGCGCCGATCACGGCACGCTCAGCGCCGTGCCCGTCCGCGACGTCCAGATCTCCGGCGGCGAGATTGTGCATTTCACCGCGCAGCCGCTGCCGGTTGGGGCGACCGTCCGCGGCGAACTGGACTGGGCGCGCCGGTTCCGCCATATGCAGAACCATTCGGGGGAACACATCGTGTCCGGCATTTTGCACCGGCTGTACGGTGTGGACAACGTCGGGTTTCACCTAGGCGCGGCGGACGTGACGATCGACCTGAACGGCGAACTGACCCGCGCGCAGCTGGACGACGCCGAGGTGCGCGCCAATGCGGCCGTGACCGCCAATCTGCCGGTGATCGCCGAATATCCCGACCCGGCGCGCCTGGCCGCGATGACGTACCGCAGCAAGCTGGACCTGACGGAACACGTGCGGATTGTGACAATCGGCGACGTGGACTGCTGCGCCTGCTGCGCGCCGCACGTCGCGTTCACCGGCGAGATCGGGGCGGTCAAGCTGCTGGACTTCGCGCGGTTCCGCGGCGGCGTGCGCATTCATATGCAGTGCGGCGCGGACGCGATGGCCGATTACCGCGAAAAATACGCCAGCGTCGCGCAGATTTCGGCGATGCTGTCCGCCAAACAGCCGGAGGCTGCGGCGGCGGTGCAGCAGCTGCTGGACACGCTGCAAGCCGAAAAACACACCGTCGTCGAGCTGAAAAAGCAATTGGCGCGCGCGCAGGCCGAATCGATCCCGGTCACGGACGGCGCGGTCTGCTGCTTTGCCGACGGCGACAGCGACACGCTGCGCGAAATGGTCAACATTGGGATGGCGCGCTGCGCGCTGTGCGGCGCGTTCTGCGGCGACGACGACCGCGGGTATCGGTACATTCTGGGCAGCCGGGCGGTCGATCTGCGAGCGCTGGCGCCGGCATTTCACGCGGCGCTGCGCGGGCGCGGCGGCGGGCGGCCGGAGATGATTCAGGGAACCGTGTCCGCCGGGCGCGGCGAGATCGAACGGTGGTTCGCGGCATTCCGGGCAGAGTAAAATTCGGATGAAACCGGGTTTTTTCGTGCGATTGCATGAAAATCCCCGGTTTTTTTGTGCATTCGGATACATGAACGAATTGTTGAAAATAATGTTGCGATTTTGCTTGAATTTCATCCGATTCTATGGTATATTAGCATTACATTAAGGTTAATGTTCAAAACCTGCGAAGGAGGAAATGTTTCATGACAAAATCGATGCAAGCACTGCTGAACCGGTACCTGACCCACGCGCACCGCGATGCGCGCGTCCCGTTCGACACCGCACGCGCCGCCGAGTGGCAGCGGCCGGAGCTGGCGCCCGTTACGCGGATGGCGATCCGGCTGCGGGCGATGCTGGAAGCGCAGACGCCTGCGGGCGTGACGGATCGGATTTTGCTGCGGCGCACCGTCACGGGGGTGCCGGGGATTTTTACCGACGCCGAAACCGAGGCGCTGCGGGCGCGCCATCATCTGCACGAGCTGGGGTATCTTTCCAATATTTGCCCGAACTACGCGTCGGTGATCGCGGTGGGGCTGGACGCGGTGCGCGAAAAAGCGTCGGCGCGGCGCGCGCGGTGTGAATCCGACGGCGACGCGGAGGGGCTTGCGTTTTTGGACGCGGTACTGCTGGAAATTGACGCGGTGTACGCGTTTTGCGACCGGTACCGCGATGCGGCGCAGGCGGCCGGGAACACCGAGGCGGCGGAGCGGCTGACCCGCATTCCGCGGCAGCCGGCGCAAAGCTTTGCCGATTATCTGCAATTTTTCCGCATTCTGCACTACATGGCCTGGGCGGAAGGTGAATACCACATGACGGTCGGGCGGTTCGACCAGGACGCGGGGCCGTATCTGGCGCACGATTTGGCGTCCGGCGCGCTGACCGAGGACGATGCGCTCGACCTGCTGGAAGAATTCTTCCTGTCTTTCAACTGGGACAGCGACCTGTACCCCGGCGTGCAGCAGGGCGACGACGGCCAGAGCCTGATGCTCGGCGGGATCACGGCCGACGGGCGCGACGCGTTCAACCGGCTGTCGTCGATGTGCCTCACGGCCAGCCGCGAGCTGAAGCTGATTGACCCCAAAATCAACCTGCGCGTCAATGCGGACACGCCGATTGAACGGTACGAAGAAGGCACGCGGCTGACGATGGCGGGGCTGGGGTTCCCGCAGTATTCCAACGACGATGTGGTCATCCCCGCGCTGATCGCCAAAGGGTATGCGCCGGAAGATGCGCGCAACTACACCGTTGCGGCGTGCTGGGAATTCATCATCCCCGGCTGCGGGATGGACATCAACAACGCGGCCGGGCTGTCGATGCCGAAGGTGGTGCACCGCGCGATGGTGGCGCATTTGGCGGAATGCGCGGATTTTGACGCGTTCCGGGCGTGCGTGCGCACGGAAATGGTCGCCGAATGCGACCGGCTGGCCGCCGATCTGCACGATTTGTACATCTTCCCCGCGCCGTTCGTGTCGCTGATGATGGACGGGTGCATCGGCCGCGCGCGCGACACGTCGCTCGGCGGCAAATACAACAACTTCGGGTTCCACGGGTCGGGCATTTCCACGGCGGCGGACACGATGGCGGCGATTCATCAGGCGGTGTTCGTCGATCGGCTGGTGTCGGCGGCAGAATTGGTGCGCGCGGTGCAGGCAGATTTTGACGGGTACGACGAATTGCAGGCACGGCTGCGCAACGAAATGCCCAAAATGGGCAGCGACGACGACCGCGCCGACGGCGAGGCCGTGTTCCTGATGGATGCGTTCGCCGACGCGCTCGAAGGCCGCAAAAACGAACGCGGCGGCGTGTTCCGCGCCGGAACGGGCAGCGCCATGTTCTACCTGCAGCACGCGGCCGAAACGCCTGCGACGGCCGACGGCCGCAGCCACGGGGAACCGTTCGGCGCCAACTATTCGCCGTCGCTGTACGCCAAAACGGGCGGCCCGGTGTCGATTGTGCGGTCGTTCACCAAGCCGCATCTGGCGCGCGTGTGCAACGGCGGGCCGCTGACGATGGAATTTGACGGGTCGCTGTTCCGCGACGCGGAAAGCATCCGCAAGGTGGCGCAGCTGGTGCAGTATTTCATCCGCAGCGGCGGGCATCAGTTCCAGCTGAACGCCGTGGATCCCGCGGCCATGCGCGACGCGCAGGTGCATCCCGAAAAATATCCGCGGCTGGTGGTGCGCATTTGGGGATGGAGCGCGTACTTTGTGGAGCTGGATCGCGCGTATCAGGATCATGTGATCGCGCGGCAGGAGTACGGACTGTGAGCGCGGAGGGTGTGATCTTCGACGTCAAGGAGCTGGCCGTGCACGACGGCCCCGGCCCGCGCACGACGGTCTTTTTCAAAGGCTGCCCGCTGCGGTGCAAGTGGTGCCACAACCCGGAGGGGCTGTCGTTCGCGCCGCAGCTGATGGTGCGCGAGGCCCGCTGCACGCACTGCGGCCGATGCCGCCAGCCGTGCAGCCATCCGGAGTGCCAGCCGTGGGGGCGGTGTCTGCACCGCTGCCCGCTGGGGCTGGTATCCGTCGCGGGGCGGCGCGTGCGCAGCGACGAATTGGCGCGGCAACTGCTGCGCGGACGCGGATTTTGGGGCACGGAAGGCGGCGTGACGGTCTCCGGCGGCGAACCGCTGGGGCAGCCGGTCTTTTTGGCCGCGCTGCTCGACGAACTGCGCGGCGTGCACCGCTGCGTGGAAACGTGCGGATTCGCGCCGGCAGACGCATTTGACGCGATGACGGCGCGCACCGAACTGGTGCTGATGGACATCAAACTGATGGACGACGCGGCGCACCGCCATTGGACCGGGCAAAGCAACGTGCCGATCCTGCGCAACTTTGACCGTATTCGGCGCAGCGGCCACCCGGTGATCGTGCGCATTCCGCTGATTCCCGGCGTCAACGATTCCGTCGAAAACCTGACCGCGACGGCGGAATTCGTGCGCGGGACGCCCGGATTGATTCGCGTGGAGCTGCTGCCGTTTAACCCGATGGCGGGCGCGAAATACGCGATGGTCGGCGCAGTACCGACGGAATTCCCGCAGCAGACGGTCAACCCCGATTGGGTGCGGATTTTCACCGACCGCGGGATCGACGCGATGTTGGCGTGAAGCATCTCATCATTTTTTTGCAAGCCCATTTGATAAGCCGAATTTTCAACTTTTACGATTGAAACGGAGGAAAAACCCATGGAATATGTATCTGCACCTACCAATTTTCGGATCCCGAACCGCGTGGACGCGGCCATCGGCGGCGTGACGCTGACCGGCGGCCGGCTGCAAACGTTGTGGAAAAACAACATCGCGTTCCTGAAACGATTCGACCTGGATCGGATGCTGTACTGGTTCCGCGTGTATGCGGGCAAGGACGCGCCCGGCGCGCCGTACGGCTACGACGGCGGCCATTTTGAGAACAATCTGTACGGCCAAACGGCCGGGGAATTCCTGATGAGCGCCGGGACGGCGCTGCTGTGGGAAGAGGACGCGGAGCTGCGCGCGATGCTCAACGCCGTGGTGGACGGCATTGCGGAATGCGCCGACGAAGACGGTTACCTGATCCCGATTGCGAAAAAGCATTTCAACGAAAAAGAATACCCCAACTACGTCCGCGCATGGCTGATTTTCGGCCTGCTGGCGGCCGGTGCGGCGGGCAACGATAAGGCGTACAAGCTGGCGCGCGGGATGGGCGACTGGTTCAACCGGTGCAATTGCCTGCCGTATGTCAAAGACCTGAACCTGGGATTCCAGGGGATTCTGGCGAACACGGAGCTGTTCCGCTCGCCGGTCGGCGTGCCGGAGGATTTGGAAGTGGCGCAGACGTATTACCGCGAGGACTGGTGGCTGGAACAGCTGATCGAAAAAGATCAGCGCGCCATTTATCAGCACCCCGGCAATCACCCGCACAGCACGCTGCTGACGACGCTGGAAGCCATCCTCGATATGTACCGCATCACGGGCGAGGAATTTTTGATGGACGCGGTGCGCAGCGCGCTGAAAATGTACGAAGAAAAGTGGCAGCACGTCGGCGGCGGGATCGTGATGTGCGAATTTGACGCGCATTACCCGGGATGCAACTTCCTGGATCGCCGCCACAACTACAACGAGCTGTGCAGCACGGCGTTTTGGGTACAGCTGAACCAGCGGATGCTGCTGCTGGACCCGGACAATGCGCATTACGCCGACGAGATCGAAAATTCAGTATACAATATGCTGACCGCCGCGCAGGTGGAGGATCGCGGGCTGCATTACCTGGGGTTCCTCGACGGCTGCAAGGACACGCGCTGGGTGGACATCGCGACGTGCTGCGCGGCGACGGGGTCGCGGCTGATCTCGATCGTGCCGCAGCTGCTGTACACGCACCGCGGTTCCGACATTTACGTCCATCTGTACGCCGATTCCACCGCGCGGCTCGGCGGAACGACACTGCAAACGGAAACCGGGATGCCGTATGACGGTCGTGTGCGGCTGACCGTCGCCGAAAGCGATGCGCCCGTCACGCTGCACATTCGCATTCCGCGCTGGTGCAGCGCGCCGGTCACGATCGGCGGCGTCACGGCGCAGCCGGGGACGTATCTGGTACTGAAAGACGTCGCGGCCGGGACGGTGCTGGACTTTACGTTCCCGTTTGCCTACCGCGCCACGCACTATACCGGTGCCGAAGAGATTCCCGGCAAAGACCGGTACGCGTTTGAATACGGTCCGCTGCTGCTGGCGGCGATGGGGCGCGGCGGCGTGACGGTGACGATGGATCCGGCGCATCCGGAGCAATGGCTGGCACGCAAAACGGCCAACCGGTTCACGCTGCGCGGCAACAATCACCAGGAATTCCGCGCGTATATGGACATCACCGACGAGCCGCTGACGGTATACCCGGTGGTGGAGCGGCCGCAGGACAATGGGTAAGCGGAATCCGGCACAGATCACGCTCAAAGACATCGCCGGGCAGACCGGGTATTCGATCAACACCGTGTCGCACGCGCTGAAAAACAAACCGGATATCTCCGAGGCCGCACGGGCGCGCATTCGCCGGGCGGCCGAGGAGCTGGGGTATGTGGGCAACGCGCTGGCGGAATCGATGCGCACCGGCTGCACGCGGACGGTAGCGCTGATTTTGGGCGACATTGCAAACCCGCATTTTGCGCTGATCGCGTGCGACGCCGAGCGCACGATGCGCGCCGCCGGGTACAACACCACGCTGTACAACACGGAGGAGGATCCGGAGCTGGAACTGCACGCGATTCGCAGTGCGGTGGCGCAAAAGGCCGACGGGATCCTCATCTGCCCCACCCAGCGCGCCGCGCGCAATCTGCATTACTTAAAGCAGTGCGGCGTGCCGTTTGCGCTGGTGGGGCGGTGCTTCCCCGGCGAATCGCTGCCGGGTGCGGTACCGGACGATGTGCTGGGCGGGCGGCTGGCCACGCAGCATTTGCTGGTGCACGGCCACCGGCGCATCCTACTGCTGGACGGGCCGGACGAGATTTCCAGCGCGCGACAGCGGCGGCAGGGGTACGAATCCGCGCTGGCGGACGCCGGGATTCCGGTGGATCCGGCGCGCATTTGCCCGGTGCCGATCTCGATGGGGCGCTGCTCCGGGCAGATGGATGCCGTGCTGCGGCGCGGCGCGGATTTCACGGCGATGGTCGCGTTCAGCGATATGGTCGCGCTGGAAGCCGTCACCGTGCTGAACCGGTGCGGGCTGCGCGTGCCGGACGACGTCAGCGTGGTGGGGTTCGACAATATTTTGGCGCAGTTCCCGCTGCCGGTTTTGCTGGACAGCGTCGGCACCGTCGGTGCATCGATGGCATCGTGCGCGGCGCAGCAGTTGATCGCGCTGATGCGCGGGGAGCCGCAGGAGCCGGTGGTGCTGCCGGTGGCGGTGGCGGCGCGCGGGAGTGTACGGGCGGTGTGACGCCTGCTGGGCGGACGAATTTCACCCGCAAAAATCAAAAAAAGAGAAACGCACCGGGCATTGCGGCTGCTCCGGTGCGTTTCATTGTTTGAGGGGTATAATATTGAGGAGGGGTTATTGTACCATGGGTTGTTGCGGTCCAACCGTTTGGTACGACTTTATTATACCCCATTCCCAACGATTAGTTGTGAAATTGCTGTAAAGAATCTTTTAACTTCGGGGTAACTTTATATGAATAACTCAAATTGCCGTGCAAACGAAGCTCAGCCAGCCGCCGCTTTCGTGCCGCGCCTGAATTTGCAGGCCGTTGGCGGCGAACGCCGCACGGACGTCCGGCTCGCGCGTGTCGATGATGCCGGAGGTGACGAACACCGCGCCGGGCTTCATGAACGCGCGCACCTGCGGGCAGAAAAAAGCGATTACATCGGCGACGATGTTCGCCACCACCACATCAAACTGCCCGGCGACGCGGTCGGCCAGGTTGCCCTGCTCGATCACATAGCGCGGCGGCGCGAAGCCGTTGAGTTCGCCGTTTTCGCGGGCGGTTTTCACGGCCAGCGGGTCGATATCGATCCCGACGGTGCGCGACGCGCCCAGCAGCAGCGCGGCAATCGACAGAATCCCGCTGCCGCAGCCGAGATCCAGCAGCTCGGTTTGAGGGGTGATGTACTGTTCCAGCGTTTCCAGGCAGAGACGCGTGGTCGCGTGACCGCCGGTGCCGAACGCCATGCCGGGGTCAATTTTCATCACGGTGCGGCCGTCGGGATTGTCGTACGTCTCCCAAGTGGGGCAAATGGCGAGTTTTTTGCCAATTTCGATCGGATTGAAGTATTTTTTCCACTCATTCGCCCAATCTTCCTCAAAAATCGGCGCGCGGTGCAGTTCCGCGTGCAGCTTTGCGGCGGTGCAGCGCTCCTGCAAAAACGCCAGCGCCTCCGCCGGGGACGATTCGGGGCTGATATACACATGAATCACCGCGTGCGTCCGGTCTTTTTTCAGCAGATCCTCGTCGATCAGGTCGATGTGTGCAATTTCCATTGCTTCCCGTTCCAGGTCGGCGTAATCTTCGATGTAGATGCCGTACGGTACCGCCATTTGGGCGATGGCCTCGGCGGTTTCCAGCTCGGCGCGCGGGACGGTGAGGGTGATTTCGGTCCATTCCATGGGATTTTTCCTTTCGATGATTATTTTGAATCGCGGCGGCCGCGGATGAAGTAGCCCAGCGCGCAGCCCGCCAACAGGCAGACGATCATGCCGCCGATGTATGCGGCGTGAATCGCCCAGCGCGAATGATCGGCGCGCAGCCACGCCAAGAACGCGTTCGGGCGCTCCGGCTCGGCGGAGGACGTCGCTTCGCTGGACGGGTCGTCGGACGAATCCGGGGCGGACGAATCCGGCTTGGAAGAAACATCCGGGGCAGTCGATGACAGGTCGGATTCAGCCGACGATGACGGAACCGATGCGACTGTGTCCGATTCCGGGGCCGATGGTGTTGGAGCCTGAGACGGTGCCGGAGCCTGCGAGACCGGCGCTTTGGACGGTGCGGTGCTGGCCGCAGCGGCCGCACGGACGATGCCGATGTTGTACTTCTTGATGGATTTGCCGTCCGGAGCGGTGACTTTGACCACGATCCAGTTCTGACCGGTTCTCAGACTGGTGTGCCCGGTGATGGCGACTTTGGCGTCTTTTTCGGCTGCTTCCGCGTGGACGGTCAGCGACTCCGTGTCCGCCGGCACGGTGAAATTGCCGTATTCGTGCGTCGTCGGTGAAAAGCTCATGGTCACGCCGTCAATCGACAGCGATTTCAGCTTCGCATTATTGGACAACGTCGGCGTGGACGGCTTGGGCGGAACGGTCGGCGTTTTGGACGAAGCCGGGGGCGGCGCGGGCGCCGCGACGGTGATGGAGACGGAGGCGTTATTCATCGGCGTGCCTTCGTCGTCGATGCCGTTGGTCACGCGCACCGAGGCTTTCGTCCCGGCAGCCGCACCGGCATTCACGGTGAAGGTCAGCTTCACCAGTGTTTCCGCTTTGCTGCCGGTGGAACTGTCGTACAGCACGGTGAACGGGTTGCCGCTGCCGACTTTGGTGGCCGCGACCGATTCCGTTTTGGACAGCGTCAGCACGCCGCTGTCGTAGCCGATGTCCATCTGCACCATCGCCATCCGGCTGCTTTGGAACCCGACCGACACGGTGAATGTCCCGCCCGGTGCGACGGACGTTTTGCTGGCCGCGATCACCACGCTGGTGCCGTCGGCATATGCGGCGCGCGGGCACGCTGCCGCAATCACAATCAGCGCCAGCAGCACGGCGTACCATTTTTTCATCAATTTCATTTTGCTCCTCCTCATATGCTACTGCGGAATGTCCTGCTCGCCGACGATGTAGCGGCGCATGACCGCCACGTCCACGATGTTGATCTTGCCGTCATCGTCCGTTCGGGTGCGGGCGCTGACGTTGCCGGCCTGGAACCGCAGCCCGGTAAGCAGGCTGCCGTTTTCGACGATGTCGCGCCGCATCAGCGCCAGATCGGCGATATTGACGCGCCCGTCGCCCGTCACGTCCCCATACACCAGCGCCGTCACCTGATCGACCACCGTGTCGTCGTCGCGCACCATCTGGATCACCATCCCGGTGCCGATTTCCGACTGACTGACGGATTCGCCCGCGCTGTTCCGCAGACGGAGCGTGTAGCCGCCGTAGTCCAACTGGTCATACAGCGCGGAAATTGCCGTCCCCGGCGCGATGCCGGTGAGGATGCGGGTGGACGCGTCCAGCTTCATGGTGCTGCCGGATTTGAGCGTCAGCGCGGCGGGCGCTTCGGGCTGCGACTCCGGCTGCGATTCGGGTTTGGATTCCGGCTGCGATTCCGTCGGCTCCGGGTCTTTTTGCGTCCCCAGTTCCAGATACACGCCGCGGAACCGCATCGCTTCGACCGTTTGCGCGGCGACCGTGCCGTTCAGCCGGTTCTGCGCGCAAAACACGAATTGCAGCATCCGCAGCTTCGCCACCGGGGTCAGGTCGGACACTTCGTTGTCCGCCAAATGCAGCACGCGCAGGCTGTCCAGCCCGCTCAGCGGCGCAAGCGACGTCACCTGGTTTTCGTCCAGATCGAGCGTCTCCAGCGATGTCAGCCCCGCCAGCGGCGACAAATCGGTCACGCGGTTGCCGCGCAGCGACAGGGTTTTCAGGTTTTTGGCGGCTTCCAGCCCCGTCAGATCGGCAATGCCTTTGCCGGACAGGTCCAGATCCGTCAGCTTTTCCATCTGCGCGGCGGTCAGCTCCGTGGTGTTCAGCCGGGCTTCCAGCGCGGCGCGCAGCTGCGGATCCGTCACCGTGACCGACGCAGCCGACGCGCCGTACAGCACGCCGCATACGATCAGCACGGCCGCCGCCACGCAGCAGCAGATTCGGACGATTCGCTTTTTCATCGCAATCTCCTCTCTTTCGGTTTCAGGCTTCCGTCAGCGGGTTGACATATGCGAGGTCTGTGGCTTCCAGGCGGTCGAGGTACGCAAGCGCCTGCCCCGCACCCAGCGCAACGCATTCGAGCGGCCGTTCCGCGCGGGTGAACCGGACGTGCGTCGCGTCGGTGAGGTGCGTGTCCAGCCCGTCCAGCAGCGCGCCGCCGCCGGTCAGCATCATCCCGTGGTCATACAAATCGCTCAGCAGCTCCGGCGGCGTCTGTTCCAGCATCGTCGTCACGTGCGCTGTCAGCGATTCCAGCACCGGCGCATACGCTTCGGCCATATCCGCCGAATGCAGCGTGACCGATGCGGGCAGTCCCGTTACGGCGTGGCGGCCGCGGATGGCGAAAGTGCGATCTTCCGCCGGGACGCGCGCACAGCCGATCGCGCATTTGGCCTGCTCGGCCATCCGTTCGCCGATCAGCAGGAAATATTTGTCGCGCATATATGCGATCAGCGCACGGTCAAACGCGTTCCCGGCGGCTTTGCACGACGCGGACACCGCCACACCGCCCAGCGAAATCACCGCCATATCGGTTGTGCCGCCGCCGATGTCCACCACGCCGCAGCCGGTGGACGCGGTCACGTCCAGCCCGGCACCGATGGCCGCAGCCATCGGTTCTTCCAGCAGGCAGATTTTGCGCGCCCCCGCCTGCCGCACCGCATCGACCGCCGCGCGGCGCTCGACCTCCGTCAGCTCGCTCGGTACGCAGATCACGACGCGCGGGTTGAAAACCGCATTGTTCGACACGCGGTGAACGTAGTCTTCCAGCATTTTCTGCGTGTAAGTGTAGTCCGACACCACGCCGTTGCACAGCGGCGCAATCACGTCCAGCCGGTCCGACGTCCGGCCCATCATCTGCTGCGCCGGTTTTCCCATCGCAACCACGTCGCCCGTCTCGCGGTCGATCGCGACGATCGACGGCTCGTTGAGCATAATTCCTTTTCCGGAAAGGTAAATCAGCGTATTGCTGGTTCCCAAATCAATTCCCATATCCGCGCCTGGCATAAGCGTTACTCCTTTTATGTATCATGATCCGATCTGTTTTCTTATAGTATACCACAAACCGCGCCGGATTACAACGTCCCGCTGCTCCATGCGATGCAAAAAGTTTGCACGGAACCGGCGCCAGCCCGCCGCAGTTCACCCGCGCAGCTGCGCAGCGTCGCGCCGGTGGTCACAATGTCGTCGCACAGCAGAATCCGTGCGCCGTTCAGCGGGGCGGAGCGGTATGCGCCTTCCACATTCTCCCGGCGTTTCGCGGCAGACAGCAGATGCTGCGTCTGTGTCCGGCGCGTTTTGGTCAGCAGCCGGCGGCACGGCCGATTCAGCGCGCGGGCACAATACCGCGCCAGCAGCTCGGCCTGATTGTATCCGCGGCGCGCCTGCTTGGCAAAATCCATCGGCACATACGTCACAACGTCCACCATGCGCGCATCGACATATTGCGCAATCAACCGGCCAAACCCGTCGGCGCAGCTGCTTTTGCCGCGGAACTTGAACCGATCCAGCGCATCCCGCGCCGCACCGGCATAGCGGTACAGCACGCGGCCGTTGACGTCCAACAGCATCGGCGGCACCAGCAGCTCCGGCGGATGCTCCGCCGCGCACTTCGGGCAAAGCACCGGGGCCGAAATCTGCCCGCATAGTGGGCAGGTGTACGGGAACAGCCAGCTCATTCCGCATCTCCTCCCTGCGCCGAGCCGGTCAGGAAGCAGCTCAGCCCGGAATACCGCTTGGTGCGCCGGTCGTTCGCGACCATCTCCCGCACCACCGACGGCACGCCGACCATCACCAGCAGCGATTTGGCGCGCGTGACGGCGGTGTACAGCAGGTTGCGGTAATACAGCTGCGGCGGGCCGGGGAACATCGGCATGATGACGGCTTCAAACTCGCTGCCCTGGCTTTTGTGAACGGTGGTCGCGTACGCCAAATCCAGATTCCCGGCGGTATCGAACGAATAAACGGCCACGCGGTCGTCGAACCGGATGGCGATGGACTCCGACGGCCGGTCGATCGACGTCAGGATCCCAACGTCGCCGTTGAACACGCCGGTGCCGCTGCTGCCGTCCGGCCGCGTCCACCCGATGTCGTAATCGTTTTTGATCTGCATCACCTTGTCGCCCACGCGGAACTGCATCCCATTGATGGTGATTTCCGGTTTCTCCGGAGCCGGCGGGTTGACGGCCTCCTGGAGCCGCCGGTTCAGCTCGTTGACGCCCAACTCGCCCTTGCGGCTGGGGCACAGCACCTGAATATCGGTCAGCGGCGAATACTGGTATGTGCGCGGCAGGCGCGTGGTATACAGCTGCACCACCGTGTCGCGGATGTGCGCCCGCTGGTGATCTTCCATGAAGAAAAAGTCGCCGGTACGCACTGCCAATTCCGGCATTTCGCCGCGGACGATTCGGTGCGCGTTGGACACGATCAGGCTTTTCAGCGACTGGCGGAACACCTCTTGCAGCTGCACCGTCGGCACCACGCCGGACGCGATCAGTTCGTGCAGCACGTCGCCCGGCCCCACCGACGGCAGCTGGTCGCTGTCGCCGACCATCACCAACCGGCACCCCAGCGGCAGCGCGCGCAGCAGGCTGGAAAACAGCAGCGAATCCACCATCGACAGCTCGTCCACGATCAGCGCGTCGCATTCCAGCATATTCTGCTCGTTGCGCGCGAAAGTCTGGCGGTTGTCAGCGTCCCACGCCACTTCCAGCAGGCGGTGGATCGTTTTGGCTTCGCGGCCGGTCACTTCGCTCATGCGCTTGGCGGCGCGGCCGGTCGGCGCGGCCAGCAGCACGCGCTGGCCTTTGCGTTCCAGCAGCCGGATGATCGCGTTGAGCGTCGTCGTTTTGCCGGTGCCGGGGCCGCCGGTCAGGATCAGCACGCCCTGCGCCAGCGCTTTGCGGATGGCCTCGCGCTGCAATTGCTCGTACCGAATCCCGGCTTCCTGCTCCACCTCGGCAATGTCGTCCTCAATGTTCAAAAAACGCTGCGGCGGGTACATCAGCATCATCCGCAGCCGCCCGGCGGCGTAATGCTCCGCGCGGTGCAGCGCCGGGATGAACAGGAACGGCCGCACCCCGCCGGGACGCGTCAATTCCTCGCGCGCAACGGTGTGATCCGCAGCCAGCGCCGCCACTCCGGACGCCGCTTCGTCCTGCGGCACGCCGAGCATCTGCGCGGTGGTCGCAATCAGCCGATCCTCCGGGACGCATGTGTGTCCCTGCGCGGCGTTGTGCCGCAGGATATGCACCGCACCGGCGCGAATCCGCAGCACGTCGTCCTGCGGGACGCCCAGCTGCACGGCGATGGCGTCGGCGCGCTCGAACCCGATCGAGACGCCTTCGGTGCACAGCAGGTACGGGTTCTGGCGGATGCGATCCACAGACGCCGTCCCCCATTGCTTCCAAACGCGCATCGCTTCCGCCGGCGTAATCCCATATTCGCCCAAAAACAGCATCACTTCGCGTACGCCGAACATCTGCTTGAATTCTTCACTGATTTTCAGCGCCTTGGCTTCGCTGATGCCGCGCAGCGTGGCCAGCCGCTGCGGCTCGTGCTCGATCACTTCCAGCGTTTTTTCGCCGAACGCATCCACCATCCGCCGTGCCGTCGCCGCGCCGATGCCTTTGACCGCACCGGACGACAGGTACCGGTAAATCGCGGCGGCCGACGTCGGCAGCACCCGCTCGCACGCGTCGGCGTGAAACTGCTGGCCGTAGCTGGCGTGCACCGTCCAGCTGCCGGTCACGCGCAGCTGCTCGCCGGGCGCAACGTCCGCCATCGCGCCGACCACCGTCACCAGCTCGGTGTCGGTGCTCAGTTCCAGCACGGTAAACCCGCTGTTTTCGTTGTGATACGTCACCGACTCGACGGTGCCGTTCAATTGTATCTGCTGATCGTCCTGCATGGTTGGGTCTTCCTTCCGGGGGGGGGTTACAATACTTCTATTATACCTGATTTTCTTCGGGATTGCAATGAATGTGCGCAGAAATTTCTTCGATTTTCACCAAAAACAATCCGTCGTGCGCGGCGCACATCCGGGCGCACACGTCGCGCGTGGCGGGATCCATCCCGCAGTCCACGCACAGCAGCGTTTTGCGGTCGGCGCCGCCCATCGCGCGCAGCCGCTGGATCGCGCCGCGCAGCAGCTGTTCCGCATCGGGCTGCGCACCGCGCACCGGCACCAGCATCACCATCTCGTGCTCCTTTCCCGGCGACAGCAGCCAGCGGTTGAGCGCTTGCAGCAGCGCCGTGAGTCCGGTCAGGCAGAGCAGCACCAGCAGCGCACTGCCCAAAATCTCGCCGAATTGCATCGGATCACTCCTTTCGGGTACAAAATTGCGTACAATCCAATGTATGCGGCGCGGCGGCTGCGCGTGCGGGCAAATGCACAAAAAAGCCGCAAACCGAGCCGGATTCGTCCGGGTTTGCGGCTTGCGGCAAGCGTTTACGGCTCCGGTTCGGCCGTCGCCGTCTGCGTAATCAGCAGTTCTTCGGCGCGGCGCTCCGACACGCGGCGCACTTCGACCGTAAGGGTGTCGTAGGTAAATGTATCGCCAAATTCAGGGATTTTGCCCAGCTGTTCCATCACCCAGCCGTTGACGGTGGCGGCATCCGGCTCGGCACGAATGCCGAAAAAGTCCAGCAGCCGATCCAGCCCCACCGTACACAGCACGCGGTATTGGTGCGGGCCGACTTCCTGGATTTCTTCGACGACCTCGTCGTGTTCATCCCAAATTTCGCCAACCAGCTCTTCCAGAATGTCCTCCATCGTCACGATGCCGACCGTGCCGCCGTATTCGTCGGCCACGATGGCCATATGTGCCTTGTTTTTTTGCAGCAGCTTCAACAAGCGGCTGATTTCCATCCCCTCGTTGACGAAAACCGCCGGTTTCAGGATGGTGGAAATGGGCAGGTTGGTGCCGTAGATGTGGTTGTGAAAATCCTTTTCCAGCAGGATGCCGACGATGTGGTCGATGGTGCCATCGTACACCGGTAGGCGGGAGAAATTGGTCGTACGGAACGCATTGGCAATGGTGGGGATGTCGTCGGTGACGGACACCGCTTCCAGATCGACGCGCGGCACCAAAATGTCTTTGGCTTCGCGCTCGTTGAACTCGATGGCATTGCGGATCAGCGCGCTTTCCTGCGGGTTGATGCCGCCGTCGTGCTCCGCTTCGGTCACGATGGTCAGCAGCTCATCTTCGGTGACGCTGGGGGTGTCGTCGGACTGGACGATGTGGCTCAGGAGTTTTTTCCACTGCGAAAACAGGAAGCTGACCGGTGTCAGAACCACCATCAGGACGCGCAGTATCGGGGCGGAGAAATCCGCAAACCGCTCCGGCGACTCTTTGGCCAGGCTTTTGGGCGAGATTTCGCCGAAGATCAGCACCAATACCGTCACCACTGCGGTGGAGATGGTCGCGCCGCGGTCGCCGAACAGCGACACGAAAAAGACCGTCGCGATGGACGCCATCGCGATGTTGACGATGTTGTTGCCCACCAGAATGGTGGACAGCAGTTTATCGAACTGATCGGCCAGCCGCATCACCAGCCGCGCTTTGGCGTCGCCGTTTTCCGCCCGGTTTTTCACGCGGGAGCGGTTGAGGGTGGAAAACGCCGTTTCGGTTGCGGAAAAATATGCGGAAAAAATCAACAGTACAAAAAAAGCCAGGATTAACCCAATATGGTTACTGTCCCCGTCCATAAAATCAAAAACATCCTCCCAAAAGTTGAAAAATCAGTATCCTGCACGCTGCGCAGTTTCAAAAAAGGGGCCGCCGGAGCGACCCCGCAAAAATTCGGATTTTCGGAATCAGAAGCCGAAAAGATAGAAGCTGGAACTGACGCTCCACGTCATCGCGCCCATCATCACGGCGGAAACCAGCATGATAATCCCCAGCACCAGCTGGATCGCCGGTTCTTTTTTCTCGTAGATGCCGCCGGTGGTCGGATCCTGCCAGAGGGTGACTTCGTCGCCGATTTTGTGCTTGATTTTGGTATCGCCGATGCGGCTGGTCAGGCGCTGCTCGTAGATGCCGTCCCAATGGCGGTACACCGGGTAATACAGGACGGTACCGTCCTCGTCTTTGCGCTCGATGATATCGTACAATTCGCTGACCATCGGCTTATACTCGGTGTGATTATCCATCCGCAGGCCGGTAATCAGCAGCGACAGCCCAGCCGCAAGGAAAATCGCCGTCAGCAGCGGGAACATCGCCATCAGCACCTGGTCGCTGGTCAGGTATTCCATATCGACCGCCCAGAACACGCCGGCCACCGACACCAGACCCATCGCGATGAACAGCAGGGCGATGTACTCGCGGCTGTTGTTGAGCGCATTTTCCGACAGCATCAGCACGCCGTTTTTCTTTTTGTTCGGCATAAAAATGCAGGACACCGTCTGCCCCAGGTCAAATGGACCGTCCTCGCGGTCTACGCGGCGGTGGTACATTTTGCCCTTGCACATGAACGACACTTCCGCCTCCCAGCAGTCGCCGGAAAACAGGCCGGTTTTGCTGCGGTATTCGCGGTAGTGCGTATCCGTCACCAGTGCGCGCACCGGGACGCCTTCGCTGTGTACCTGGTACGTACTGTACCGCAGGTAGCACCAGAAGCCCAGCACCAGCGCGGCCAAAATCAAGCATACAATCACGGTAAACTTCCTCCTTTATCGCACAGCCGCCCGAATCGCGTCCGCGCGGTCTGTCTGTTCCCACTGCACGTTCAAATCCTCGCGGCCCATTTGGCCATACGCCGCCAGCGGGCGGTAAATCGGCCGCCGGAGGTTCAGGTCGCGGATGATGGCCGCCGGCCGCAGATCGAACACCTGCGCCACCGCGTCGGCCAGTTTGGTGTCCGGCACCGTGCCGGTGCCAAAGGTATCGACCATGATCGACACCGGGTGCGCCACGCCGATGGCGTACGCCAGCTGCACCTCGCAGCGCTTGGCCAGCCCCGCCGCCACGATGTTTTTCGCGGCATACCGCGCGGCATACGCGGCCGAACGATCCACCTTGGTCGGGTCCTTGCCGGAAAATGCGCCGCCGCCGTGGCGCGCATAGCCGCCGTAGGTGTCCACGATGATCTTGCGCCCGGTGAGACCGCTGTCTCCGGCCGGGCCGCCGACCACAAACCGACCGGTGGGGTTCACAAAGTATTTGATGTCGCCCTTGTCCAGCTCCGGCGGCAGCACCGGCTGAATCACATGCGCGATCATGTCGCGGCGAATCTGTTCCAGCGGCACTTCCGGCGCGTGCTGCGTCGAAACGACGACCGCTTCGATACGCACCGGGCGGTTTTGCTCGTCGAATTCCACCGTCACCTGCGTTTTGCCGTCGGGCCGGAGGTACGGGAGCGTGCCGTCGCGCCGCACCTGCGCCAGCCGCTTGGCCATGCGGTGCGCCAGCGAGATGGTCAGCGGCATCAGCTCCGGCGTTTCGTCGCACGCGTAGCCGAACATCATGCCCTGGTCGCCCGCGCCGGTTCGGTCGAGCGCATCGGCGGTGCCGCGCTGGCTTTCGTAGGAATCGTTGACGCCGAGGGCAATGTCCGGCGACTGGCTGTCGATAGACGTCAGCACCGCGCAGGAGTTGCCGTCGAACCCGCAGGCAGGGTCGTCGTAGCCGATTTCTTTGACCGTCTGCCGCACGATGGACGCGATGTCCACATAGCAGTCGGTGGAAATTTCGCCCATTACGTGTACCATGCCGGTGGTCGCCGTGGTTTCGCACGCGACGTGCGCCGTCGGATCCTGGGCGAGGATTGCGTCGAGAATTGCGTCCGAAATCTGGTCGCAGACCTTGTCGGGATGCCCCTCCGTGACGGATTCGGATGTGAAAAAGTGATGTGCCATAGTTTAATATCCTGTTCCTTTCCGCTTATCGATGCGGCGCAGAATCCAAAAAACGCACGACCCCCGGGCTTCCCCCGGATAGACGTGCGTATGTTTCACCTCATCTTCCGGCTTACACCGCAGGATTTGGCACCTTGCCGCCATGGCAGGTTGCCGGACATCGTCGGGCCTGATCCCTCCGTCGCTCATGATAAGGACTATTCGGTTCAAAAGCATTTACCATTCCATTGTATTATAGCAAATTCCGAATGGCTTGTCAAGCATTTTTCGCGGAATATTCGGCGATTCTGCGGCTTTTTGCGCCGGAAAATCTTACAGCGCGCCGCTCCATGCCAGCGCCGCCAGCAGCAGTCCCGCGGCGCACACCAGCGCGATCCCGGCGACCCAGACGCTGCGCCCGCGGCGCGCCGGAGCGGAATCGGACGGCGGCAGCAGGTGCGCTTTGCGCAGCACCGTGACCACCGCGTGATACAGCAGCATGGTCAGCGCGCCGTTAAGCGCGGCTTTCAGCAGGTTGAACGGCAGGATCACCGGCAGCAGCATGCCGACAACCATCTCGCGCGCGACGCCCATGTAAATGGGGGTCATCACATAGTTCCACAGGATCATCCCGGCGCACATGGCTGCCGCGCCGCAGCCCAAACCGATCAGCGCACCGCCGAACGTCCGGCGGCGGCGGTACACAGCGGCCGCCGGGCAGATGAACAGCGCCGACGACAGCACGTTCATCAGCAGACCGATCCACCCCGTGCCGCTGAACGTCAAAAATTCCAGCACGGCGACGACCGCCGCCATCGCCAGCCCCGTCCCCGGGCCGAACAGAAACGCGCCGATCATCAGCACCGCGTCTTTGCATTCCAGGCTCAAAAAGCCCTCGATTTTGATCGGAAAGACCATGCTGCTCAGCGCAACGCACGCATACGCCAGCGCGGTCAGCATGGCGGACACGGTCAGCCGGCGGATATTTTCAGACGATTGATTCATAACAGACAAACTCCCTTCGCGTAAAACAAAAAACGCTCCGTGCTGCAAAAACACGGAGCGGATCGACCCAAATCACACAATTTCTTCTCTCATCCGGACTATACCGTCGGCTTCGGAATTGCACCGAATCTGCATTGCTGCTTGTGGGCTGTACCACCGGTGGGGAATCGCACCCCGCCCCGAAGAATATGAATTTTTCTATTCATTAGTATAGCGCGCGGCGGGCAGTTTGTCAAGAGGTCGGCGGCAATTTTTTCAGCGATTGCGCAGCCCTTTGGGGTAGCGGTTTTTCAGGCGGCCGCCGGAGGCCTTGCCGAACCCCAGCACCGCGCCGCATACGGCGACGGCAGCGTAGCCGGACGCTTCGCACGCGATCTCCTCCCCTGCCAGGAATGCGGCCAGTGCCGGATCGTCGGGCGCAAAGTCGAGCAGGCGGCGCGCCGTGGTACCGTGCGCGGCCGCGAACACGCCGTGATCCGGTTCCAGCCGGTTTTTGCGCATCTCTGCCAGCACCACACCGGCGCGCAGCACGGACAGCCGGTCCAGCCGCGGCAGCCCCTCCGGGAGCAGGAGCAGCTTTTCGCCGAGCTGCGCGGGCACGCCGTACATCGCGTCCGAAAAGATCGATTCGTACAGTGCCTGCGCGCCGTCGGGGGCTTTGCGGGCGTAGGCGTACGGCGTGGGCAATGCGGCCGGGTTTTCGCCGGTGCGGATCAGCTTCGCGATGAAATGCCCCGCGCCGCCGTCCATCGGGAAAATGCGGCGGGCCAGCGACAGATCGAATGCGCCGGAGCCGAATGCATTTTCCGCCGGGCGGCCGAACGACACGCCGCAGTCCGCCAGCGCAAAATCCGGGTGCGCGCGCAGAAACGCGTCGATCACGCATTCGTTTTCCTCCGGGGAGAACGTGCAGGTGGAATACACCAGCACGCCGCCGGTGCGGACGGCCTGCGCGGCGGAATCGAGGATTTTTTGCTGCCGGACGGCGCACGCGTCGGAATGCGCCGGGCTCCACGCCGCGACGGCCTCCGGGTCGCGGGCAAACATCCCTTCGCCGGAGCACGGCGCGTCCACCAGCACGCGGTCAAAAAACCCCGCCAGCCCGGCGCACAGCACGCGCGGGTCGGCATTGGAGACGACGGCGTTGCGGACGCCCATGCGCTCCACGTTGGACAGCAGCACCTGCGCGCGCGACGGGACAATCTCGTTCGCCCACAGCAGTCCGCGCCCGGCCAGCGCCGCACCGATCTGCGTCGATTTGCCGCCCGGCGCGGCGCACAGATCCAGCACGCGGTCGCCCGGCTGCGGCGCCAGCACGGTCACGGCCGAGGATGCCGACGGCTCCTGCACATAAAACGCCCCGGCGTGATGCAGCGGGGATTTGCCGATGCCGGGCGCGTCGCCGGTCAGGTAATACGATTCCGGCGCAAACGGCGACGGCTCCGCTGCATACGGCAGCGACGCCCACGCGCGGTCGGTGCATTTGAGCGGATTGCGCCGAATCCCGCGGCGCGGCACCACATCGTAACACGCGCGGAACGCGTCCGGATCCAGTCCCGGAAACCGCGCCATCCGCGCCCAAAATTCCGCCGGCAATTCCATGGCAAACTCCCCCGTTTCAATCAAAAAATTCGTATATTTGCGCGCCGGGCGACCGATACTATGCATCGGAAAGGAGGGAATCGAACATGAAAAATCCGAATTCCGGTTCCAACGCCCAGAACGCGCAGGCCAAAAATGCGCAGAACAAAAAGCGGCAATCGGTTCAGAACCAGCACCCGCAGTCTGCGCAGGACGGCCCCACCGACCAGTCGCAGCAGTAAAAATTGCCGCACATTTCACCGAATTGCACCGACGGAAATCCGCCGGTGCAATTTTTATGCGTGAATCGCGCCGAACAGCGTGCGGATGCGCGCCAGCTCGCCTTTGAGGTACAGGTAGCCGAACAGCGCTTCCAGCCCGGTCGCCTGGTGATAGACGGCGGGGTCGGCATTTTTCGGCACATGACCGGGGTGCGCGTTGCGGCCGCGGCGCAGTACGTCGGTCTCTTCGGGCGTGAGCAGCGGTTCCAGCCGCCGGACGGCCTCCGCCTGCGCTTCGCAGCGCACCTCCGCCACGGTGCGGCTGTGCAGCGATTTGACGCCGCAGTTGCCCGCGCACACAATCTGCTCGCGCACCATCAGCTCGTACACGCCGTCGCCGATAAATGCCAGCGCCAGCGGGCTGTACGCCCGCACATCGCAGTCCAGATTCAGCAGCCGTTCCATCGCACCGATCCTTTCTTCGTCAGTCCACAAAGTCAAATTCCAGGTCGTACATCGACACGGTATCGCCTTCGGTGCATCCGGCGGCGCGCAGCGCGTCGATCACACCGCATTCGTTCAGCACGCGCTCAAAATACTGCATCGATTCCGAATCGTCGAACCGGATGGTGCGCAGCACCTGGAGCAGCCACGGTGCCTCCACAAAGTACACATTGCCTTCGCGGCGAATCTGCACCGGGTGCTTGCCAAGCGATTCGGGCGCGGGCTGCGGTTCCGGCTCCGGCTCGTACCGCACCACCGGCGGCAGCTGCGCCAGCCGGGCGCGGATTTCGTTGAGCAGGTCGTCTACGCCGTAGCGGATCGCCGCCATGATCGGGAAAAATTCGTACCCCTGCGCGCGGACGAAGCCGCCGAATTCGGCCACCTGTTCGTCGGTCGCCATGTCGCACTTATTGCCCGCAACGATCATCGGGCGCTGCGCCAAATCGGGGTCGAATTTTTTCAGCTCGTCGTTGATTACGGCAAAATCCGCACGCGGGTCGCGGCCTTCGCTGCCGGACACGTCCACAATATGCACCAGCAGCCGGCAGCGGTCCACGTGCCGCAAAAACTGGTGCCCCAGCCCCGCGCCGTCGCTCGCGCCTTCGATCAGGCCGGGGATGTCCGCCATCACGAACGACCCGCCGTCCGGGTACCGCACGACACCCAGCACGGGGGTGAGCGTGGTGAAGTGATAGTTCGCGATGTTCGGCTTGGCTTCGCTGACGACGGAGATCAGCGTCGATTTGCCGACGTTCGGGAACCCGACCAGCCCCACGTCCGCCAGCAGCTTCAGTTCCAGCTGGACTTCGAGCGATTCGCCGGGCGTGCCGGGCTTGGCAAAGCGCGGCACCTGACGCGTGGGCGTGGCGAAATGCGTATTGCCCCATCCGCCGCGGCCGCCGCGGGCAATGCGCACGGGCGCGTCGTCCGACACGTCGGCCAGCAGGCGGCCGGTGGCGGCGTCGCGCACCACGGTACCGCGCGGCACCTTCACGATCAGGTCGGGCGCGCTTTTGCCGGAGCTGCGGCCGCCGCGGCCGTTTTCGCCGTTCTGGGCGGTATATTTGCGCTGGTACCGGAAATCCGCCAGCGTGGACAGGTGGTCGTCCGCCACCAGCAGTACGTCGCCGCCGCGGCCGCCGTCGCCGCCGTCCGGCCCGCCCGCCGCGATATATTTTTCGCGGTGAAAGCTGACCGCGCCGTCGCCGCCGTCGCCGGCTTTCACTTTGATTTTTGCGTAATCTACAAACATGGGCCTGCACCTCTCTCTGCCGCCCGGCCGGGCGGGAATTCAAAAAAACGGGCCGTCGCGCGAAGCGGCAGCCCGAAATTGTGTCAGAAATTACTCGGCAGCATAGACGCTGACTTTTTTGCCGTCGCGGCCTTTGCGCTCGAACTTCACTTTGCCGTCGATCAGCGCAAACAGGCTGTCGTCGGACCCGCGGCCGACGTTTTCGCCCGGCTGGATGTGCGTGCCGCGCTGCTTCACCAGGATGTTCCCGGCCAGCACGAACTGCCCGTCCGCACGTTTCACGCCAAGCCGTTTGGACTCGGAATCCCGGCCGTTCTTGGTGGAACCGACACCTTTTTTATGCGCAAAAAGCTGAATATTAATTTGAAGCATTTGTTACACCTCCGTATAAGTGATGTGGATGTTTTTCGGATACTGCCCGGCCAATTGGGTCAAATGCATCATTAGTCCGCGCAGGATTACGTCGCACTTGGGGCGCTCCGCCACCGGGACGGAAACCCGCAGCAGCCCGTCTGCCAGCGCAATATCCGGCTGCGCGCCGACCACGTCGGTGAGCGTGTTGGCTGCCATATATGCGGCGGACGATACCGCGGCGCAAACGATGTCGCGCCCGGCGCTGCCCGCGCCTGCGTGCCCGCTGATGCAGAACCCGACCGGCGCATGGTCATGCACCGAAAATTCGACCTGAATCATGCGTTACGCCTGGATGGATTCGATCTGTACTTTCGTGTACGGCTGACGATGACCCATCTTGCGTTTTTCGTTTTTCTTGGCCTTGTAGGTGAAAACGGTGATTTTTTTGCCTTTCCCGTTTTTCAGCACCTTCCCGGTGACGGTCGCGCCTTCGAGGTACGGCGTCCCGACTTTCAGCCCATCTTCCCCGCCGAGGGCGATGACCTTGAAGTCCACGGTGCTGTCTGCTTCCGCGTTCAGCTTTTCGACAAAGAGAACCGAACCGATTTCGACTTTGTACTGCTTCCCGCCGGTTTCAATTACTGCATACATGCTGGATAAAACCTGCCTTTTCGTTAGACTCGCTACGCACGGGCGGACGGACGTCGCTTCAAAGCCCGGCATAAGCGGCTATAATATTTTAGCACAAGCGGACGGGCTTGTCAAGCGGTTTGGCGAAATTTTGCGGCCGGGCGCGAAATTTTCACGCTTCCGCGGCTGCTTCGCGCGGCGCGTCGTCCATAATTTCGTTTTTGGCGAACTTTTTCCTGTTGTAATACAGCAGCGTCGCCGCGCTGCACACGAGCCACCCCGCCGGGTACCCCATCGCAATGGGCAGGATCTCGTTGGAAATCCAGTTGGCCATCGCATACAGGTAGCACTGGCGGAACGCCACGAACGACAGCAGCATGATAATCATCGGCGTGCGGCTGTTGCCGGAGCCGCGCAGCGCACCGGAGTACACCTGATTGACGCAGCACAGCACATAAAACGGCGACAGGTACCGCAGCAGCAGCGTCCCGTAGCGCACGACTTCGGGCTTGCTGTTGAAAAATGCAGTCAGCTGCGGCGCAAACAGCTCCACCGGCACGATCAGCAGCGCGGTGCACAGCACCGACATCCAAAGCGCGATGCGCACGCCCTGCTGCGCGCGCTCTGCTTTGCGGCTGCCGAGGTTTTGGCCGACGAACGTGGTGGACGCCAGCGCCAGCGACTGCATCGGCAGGAAAATCAGTTGGTCGAGCTTGGAATACGCCGTCCAGCCGGACATACAGTCGGGGCCGAAGTGATTGATGTACGACTGCACGAACACGTTGGAAAACGACGTGACCGCCATCTGCAGTCCGGCCGGGAACCCGACCTTGACGGTTTTGCGCAGCATTTCGCCGTTGATCCGCAGGTCGCGGAAGCGCAGCCGGATGCACGTTTTGGAGCGGCACAGCTCGATCAGCACCAGCGCGGCCGACAGTGCCTGCGCGATGATGGTGGCGTACGCCACGCCCTCCACGCCCATTTTGAAGCACAGCACAAACACCAGGTCCAGCACGGTATTCGTCACAGCCGACACCACCAGGTAGTAAAACGGCCGCTGCGAATCGCCGATGGCGCGCAGGATGCCGGACCCCATGTTGTAAATCAGCAGGCCAGTGACGCCGGCGAAATAAATCGTCAGGTACGCCGTCGCGTCGGCCATCACTTCGGCCGGGGTATCCATCAGCCGCAGCATCGCCGGGGTCATCCCGATGCCGATGCCGGTGAACAGCACGCTCAGGATAAAGGTCAGCAGCATGGCGGTATGGACGGTGTCGTGGACTTTGTCGGCGCGTTTGGCGCCGTAGTACTGCGAAATCACCACGCCCGCGCCGCTGCTCAGCCCCATGAAAAAGCCGATCAGCGTGTTGATGATCGGGCCGACGGAGCCGACCGCCGAAAACGCCTCGTTGCTGACGTAGTTGCCGACGACCCAGGTATCGACCATGTTGTACAGCTGCTGGAAGATATTCCCCACCAGCAGCGGAATTGCAAAGGTAATCAAGTGCCGCATGATACTGCCCTGCGTCATATCGACGTCGCGGCGGCCGTGCAGCAGGCTGAATTTTCCGCTCATTTTTCGATGCTCCTCTTTCATGCGCCTGTTTTTGCGCGGCGAACAGCGGCTGCGCAGAACCGCAGATCACGCGCGCGCGGCGAATTGCTGCGCGGCGGTCAGCGTGTTCTGCATCAGCATGGCGATCGTCATGGGGCCGACGCCGCCCGGCACCGGCGTGATGCACCCGGCGATCGGCGCGACCGCGTCAAAATCGACGTCGCCGCACAGCTTGCCGGACGCGTCGCGGTTCATCCCGACGTCGATCACCGCCGCGCCGGGCTGCACCATGTCCGCCGTGATAAACCGCGGGCGGCCAATCGCCGCAACCAGGATGTCCGCGCTGCGGCAGATTTCCGCCAGCCCCTGTGTGTGGCTGTGGCAGATGGTGACGGTGCCGTTTTCGCGCAGCAGCAACATCGCCATCGGCTTGCCGACGATGTTGCTGCGGCCGAGCACCACGCAGTGCTTGCCGTCCGGCGAAATGCCTTCGCTGTGCAGCAGTTCCATCACGCCCGCCGGGGTACACGGCAGAAAACACGCGGTTCCCGTCAGCAATCCGCCGACGTTCACCGGGTGAAACGCATCCACGTCTTTTTCCGGCGCAATGGCGCGGATCACGGCCTGCGCGTCCAGCGGCGCGGGCAGCGGCAGCTGCACCAGAATCCCGTGGATGCGCGGGTCGCCGTTCAGCCGTTCGACCAGCGCCAGCAGCTCCTGCTGCGTCGTGGTTGCCGGGAGCGTATATTTTTCGCTGTAAAACCCGACTTCGGCGCACGCTTTTTCTTTGTTGCGGACGTATACCTGCGACGCCGGGTCGTCCCCGACCAGCACCACCGCCAGTCCGGGCGTCACGCCGCGCGCCGTCAGCTCAGCCGTTTGGGCGGCGATGCGCTGCCGCACGGCGGCGGAAACGGCTTTGCCGCTGATGATCTTTGCCATATCACGTTCTCCTCATTATATATATTACGATTCGCTTTCCGGCGCGTCTTCGGATTCTGCTTCCGCTTCCGGCGCAGATTCCGCCGGCGCTTCGGCCGGTTCATCCGATTCCGATTCCGGTTCACCCGATTCCGGTTCGGCCGGAACTTCCGCCGGTTCGGCAGATTTCGCCGCTTTGGCCGCTTTGGCGGCAGCTTCGGCGGCCAGCTGCGCAGCCAGTCCCGCTTCGCCGAACACGCTGCGGCGCTTGCGGAACACAATCAGCAGAATCGCCGCCGTAATCACGCAAATCCCCGCGACGAACCGCGAGATGCGGTACGGCCCCATCATCAGGCTGTCGGTGCGCAGCTCTTCGATCCAGAACCGGCCCAGTCCGTACCAAAACAGGTAGAACAGGAAGATCTGACCGTCGTAGCGGCGGCGTTTGCGGAGGAAGAAATGGATAAACAGGAACCCGATCAGGCACCAGATGGATTCGTACAAAAAGCACGGATGCACCGGCTGCGTGGGATCAACCGTCACGCCCATCGACGCGAGGTCGGACGATACGGACGTCAGATACGCGTTGGTCGCGCTGCTGTACATCCCCCACGGGAGCGACGTGTTGCAGCCGAACGCCTCTTGGTTGGTGAAGTTGCCCCAGCGGCCGAACGCCTGGCCGATCAGGAACCCGATGGACGCGAGGTCGAGCATCGGCAGTGCGCGGATTTTGCGCCATTTGCACAGGAAGTACCCTGACAGCAGGCCGAATATGACCCCGCCGTAAATCGCAAGGCCGCCTTTGTCGATGCGGAACACCTCCGTGAACGGCTGACCGGCAAATTCTTTTTGATAATTGAACACCACATAGTACGCGCGCGCGCCGATCACGCCGATGATGATGCTGAGGAAGCAGACATCGGTCATGCGGTTATCGTCCACGCCGAACGACCGGGCGTAGTGCATGGCATACAGCAGCGCCAGCAGCAGCCCCGCTGCGATGAAGATGCCGTACCAGCGAATCTCCAACGATCCGATGGTGAACGCGACGGCGTTGACGTCTACCGACAGCCACGGGTCGCTCCCGCCGAACGTGACGGTTCCAGAAAATCCTGACATTTTAACTCATCCTTCCTGTTGATTGGTTGATTCCAACGGGTTGACCACCGAAATGGCCATCCGATCCGGCAGCAGCTGCACGGCCAGCCGATCCTGCACCTGCTGCACGGTCATGGCGCGCAGCAGCTCCGGCTCGGCGCCGAACGTCCGGCCGCTGAGCGCGGCGTCCGCCATCCGGTTGGCCAGCAGCGATACGCTGCCGAACCCGGACACGGCACTGCCGTACAGCGCGCGGCGGGCGCATTCAAACGATTCCGGGTCGATGCCTTCGCGGCGGAGCCGGTCGGCCTCGCGCACGATCTCGGCGGCCACGTAGTCCGGGTCGCGCGATTCGCCGCCGAACAGCACGGCCGCGTAGCCGGAACCTTCAAAATATTCGGCGGAAAAGCTGTCGTTGATCCAGCCGCCCGCCATCAGCCGCCGGTACAGCGGCGACGTATCGGACGCGAGCACCTGGAGCAGCACGTCGGTGGCGGCGCATTCCGCGTCGGTGGGGCGCACGTCGGCCGATTCTTTGAACCCGATGGTGAACAGCGGCGCGGCCACGGGCGCGGTGTCCGTCACGCGCGCCTGCACCACCGCCGCCGGTTCCGCCGGGAACTGCCGCTCCACCGCGGGCGCAGGCTGCGCCGGAACCATCCGGTCCACCAGCGCGAACACTTCGTCCGGATTCACGTTCCCCGCCGCGCACAGCACCATGTTGGACGGGTGGTAAAACGTGCGGTAGCAGCGGTACAGCAGGTCGGCGTCAATCTGCGCGATGGACTCCACCGTCCCGGCGATGTCGATGCGGACGGGATGGTTCCGGTACATCGCTTTCAACAGATTCCAAAAAACCTTGCTGTCGGGGTCGTCGTCGCCCATGCGGATCTCCTGCGCGATGATCCCCTGCTCCTTCTGCACCGTTTCGGGGGTGAAATACGGTTTCTGCACGAAGTCCAGCAGAATTTCCAGCGATTCGGTGAAGTGCTTGGTACACGAAAAAAGATAGCACGTTTTTTCAAACGACGTGTAGGCATTGGCGTTGGCTCCGGTGCGGGCATAGCGCGCGAACGCGTCCTCGTCCTCGTTTTCAAACAGCTTGTGTTCCAAGTAGTGCGCGATGCCGGCTGGCACTTCGGTGAATGCCGCGTCGCCCGCGCGGCGAAATACATTGTCGATCGACCCGTAGCGCGTGCCAAACAGCGCGTACGACGACGAAAAATGCGCTTTGGGGTAAACAAACACGCGCAGCCCGGATTCGTGTACGCCTTCCCACAGCGTGTCGGCGCAGACCGTGCGTTGGGAGATGGATTTCATTCGGCGTCACCGTCCTTTCCCGATTGACCGTCCAGCAGATACGTCAGCTCCGGCTGCATCGTTTGCAGCGCGGCGATCACGTCCGCGCGCGTCACAGCCGCCGCATCGCGCGCCGCATCGTCCGGGGTTTGCAGCGGCCGGTACAGCTGCCCGGCGTACCAGCTGTCGAGGTAGGCCGGGGAGTCGGACACCGCGCCGATCTGGTCGAGCATACTGAGGCGCGCGGCTTCCAACTCGTCGTCGGTGAATCGGCCGGCTTTCAGCTCGTCCAGCTGATGCAGAATCTCGGCCTGCGCCTTTTCGGCATTTTCGCGCTGCACGCCGCTGTCCACCAGCATCACGCCTTTGAACCGGTCGTACCGCGCGGCGCAGTAGTAGCACAAGCTCAGCCGCTCGCGAACATTCAAAAACAGCCGCGACGTCGCCGTGCCGCCATACAGCGCCACCGCCAGCCGCATCGCCATCGTCTCCTGCGGCGCGCGCACCGGCGTGGCAAAGCCCATCACCAGCTTGGATTGCAGCGCGGCCACCGGTTCCGTCACGGTGCGCGGCGCGGCCGGAACGTGAACAACCGGCTCCGTTCCCGCAACCGGATCGCGGTCAATCCGGGCAAAGGCTTCGCGCAGCGGCGCGGCCACCTGCGCAGGATCCACCGTGCCGATGGCCAGAATCGTCACGCGGGCGGTGCGCAGCAGCCGCTGCCACGCGGCGGTCAGCTGCGGGGCGGTCAGCGCCTCCACCTGCCCGGCGGTGCCCTGGCGATCCAGCCCGTACGGCTCGCCCGCAAACATCAGGCGGCGCGCCTGTTGGAGCGCCAGCGTGCGGAGATCGTTGCGCTCGGCGCGAATCTCCTCCGCCAACCGGCGCTGCTCCTCCGCCAAATCTTCGGCGCGGAACACGCCGTCCGTCAGCGCCGGGTCAAAAATCATCCGGCACAGCAGCCGCGTACACTCCGGCAGAATCGGCGCGTCCTGCGGGACGAACCGGTCGTCCAGCAGCGAAACAGACACATTGATCTGCTGCGTTTCGCCGATCACCTGCGCGGTGCCGCCGACGCCCGCGCCATACAGCATCGCCAGCCGGCGGCTGAACGCCAAATCGTCGGGATAATCCGCGCAGCATCGGGTCAGCAGCCGCGGCAGCAGCGCGTATTCGGCGGCAGTCTCCGCCCGCAGCGGGACGGCAAAATGCGCGGCGATCCGCACCGTTTGGAACCGGTCGTCCGGCACGGGAATCAGCTGCACGCCGGGCGCAATGGTTTCGGATTTCATTCGGAATTTCGACCTCCGATCTTTTTCATTCCATTCACTCACATTTCACGCAAAAATCTCGATGATGAACCGATTCTTATATTGTATCACAATTGTGCGCAGAACGCAACGTTAAAATCGTGAAATCTTTATTTTTCAGCGCACAGCCCCGGCGGCTTGACTTTGCGGCCGATTCATGCTATACTGAAAGCAAATTTGATGGTCAAAAGGGGATCATGAATTATGTGGACACGGGAACAATTGAAGGCCAACGCCAAATCCAGCCTGAGCCGGTTTCACTGGACGGCCGTACTGGTGTGCCTGATCGTGGTACTGTTGGGCGGCGCCGGGAGCAGCGGGCTGAATTTCAACTTGAATCTGAACGACGGCAGTTCGTGGGTGCGCTGGGCAGTTCCGGCGATGGCGACGATCGGCACAATCGGCACGCTGCTGGGCATTCTGGTCGGAAACGTGGCGGCCGTGGGGTCGGCGCGGTTCTTCCTGATCGGGCGCGAACGCATCCCGACGACGGAGATCATGTTCGACCCGTTTCGCGCGAACTACGGCGGGATTCTGCTGGTGATGTTCCTGCGGGGTCTGTTTACGGCGCTGTGGTCGCTGCTGCTGGTGGTGCCGGGGATTGTGAAAGGCTACGCGTGGCGGCTGGTGCCGTATCTGCTGGCTGAAAACCCCAATTTGGACTACCGCCGCGCGCTCGACCTGAGCGCCGCAATGATGGATGGGCACAAGATGGATGTATTCGTGCTGGATCTGTCGTTTTTCGGGTGGAACCTGCTGTCCGCCGCAACGGCGGGGATTCTGGGCGTGCTGTATGTGAACCCGTATGTGGCGGCGACCACTGCCGAATTGTACGTCGCATTGCGCACCAATGCCTTCGCCGCCGGGATTACCGGCCCGGAGGAATTGCCGGGGGTGGGGGTATAAATTGACCCCCAAAGGGCGATTAGAAAGATAACGGGCGATCAATGATCGCCCCTACGGGGCTGGGATTGGGATGGTTGCAACAATGCTGTTCCGGTGCGCATTGACGGGCAACTCCCTCAGCCTTAGCGGTGTCTGCGACGACCGCGGGCAGCACGCGGCCGACACGGCCGCCGCGACTGCGTCGGCGGCGTGCTGGCTCGCGCCGCAGGCGCGAGACTGAGGGAGTTGCCCTCAACACACACCGGGGTTGAAGTGTTACATCTAACCCTGAGGGAGTTGCCCGCGGCCGCACCGCAACAGGACAAAGCAACCACCCCAGAGGAGTCCCTCTCTCGGCCGCAGCACTCCCCAATTAAACACCTAACTATCCCACCCACCCCAAAATATCTCTTATCTATTATTTATTATCTATTATCTAAAATGAAAAAAACCATCTACTACTCCGACCCCCTGCACGACGATTTCGCGCTGACGCACGGTCGAATCCGAAAAAAGGTCATCGATGCCGAATACCATTACACGCACCGCTCGCCGGTGTGGCATTTTGCGTCGTTCGTGCTGTACCGGCTGATCGTGACGCCGCTGGCGGAGCTGCTGATGCGTACGGTCTACGGGCTGCGCATTCGCAACCGGCGGGCGCTGCGGCGCGTGCGCGGCGGCTGCTTTCTGTACGGCAACCACACGCACGGACTGGCCGACGCGCTGCTGCCGTCGCTGCTGAGCTTTCCGCGCAAAGCGTTCGTGGTCACAGCGCCGGACGCCGCATCCATCCCGCTGGTGGGGCGGCTGGTGGAGCTGCTCGGCGGAATGCCGCTGCCGTGCGACATCGGCGGGATGAAGCATATGCTGGCCGCCATGCAGCGGCGGGTGCGGCGCAGCGCCGTCACGATCTATCCGGAGGCGCATTTGTGGCCGTATTACAACGGGATTCGCCCGTTCCCGGACGCGTCGTTCCGGTATCCGCTGCTGATGCACGTCCCGACCGTCGCGTTCGTCGTGACGTACCGGCAGCGGCGCATTCTGCGCAAATTGCCGCCGCGCATCACCGTCACGGTCAGCGACCCCATCGCGCCCGAATCCGTGGCGTCCAAAAAAGCGCTGCGCGACTGCGTGTACGACTTTATGTGCCGCACGGTTGCGGCGCAGGGCAGCTACGCATATATCCAATATCAGTCAATGGAGGAAAAAGAAGCATGAATATTACCGTCGTTTGCGACGTATTGGGCGATGAAAACAACGGCACCACCATCGCCGCAATGAACCTGATCCGCGGATTGAAGCAGCGCGGGCATTCGGTGCGCGTGGTGTGCCCCGACGCGCGGCGCGCCGACCAGCCGGGGTTTTTCATCGTGCCGATTCTGCACCTGGGGCCGCTGGACAAGGTGCTGGAATGGAACCAGATTCAGCTGGCAAAGCGCGACGCGGACGTGCTGGCCGAAGCAATGGCCGGCGCGGACGTGGTGCACGTGATGCTGCCGTTCGCGCTCGGCAAATGCGCCGCCAAAATGGCGCACGAGCAGGGCATTCCGCTCACCGCCGGGTTCCACATGATGTCCGAAAACTTCACCGCGCACCTCGCGATGCAGAACGTGCGGCTGCTGAACCGGCTGACGTACCGGTCGTTTGACCCGCTGTATTCGCTGTGCGACGCGATCCACTACCCCACCCAGTATCTGCGCGACCTGTACGAATCGATGGTGGGGCCGACGAACGGGTATGTCATTTCCAACGGGGTGAGCGCAGCATTCCATAAAATCCCAGCTGAAAAGCCCGAAGCGTGGCGCGACCGCGACGTGATCCTGTTCACGGGGCGGTATTCGCGCGAAAAATCGCACGCGACCCTGATCGACGCCGTGGCGCAGTGCCGCCGCCGCGACCGCATCCAGCTGGTGTTCGCCGGGGACGGGCCGCTCAAATCGTCGCTGATGGCGCGCGCGGAATCGCTGCCGGTGCCGCCGGTGTTCCAATTCTACGCGCGGGACGAGCTGCTGCGCATCATCAACTGCGCCGACCTGTATGTGCATCCGGCGGAAATTGAGGCCGAGGGCATCGCGTGCTTGGAAGCCATTGCGTGCGGGCTGGTGCCGATCATCTCCGATTCGCCGCGGTGCGCGACCAAGTCGTACGCGCTGACCGACCGCAACGCGTTCCGGTACGACGATCCGGCCGATCTGGCCGCGAAAATCGACTGGTGGCTCGACCATCCGGCCGAGCGCGCCGAATGCAGCCGCCAATATGAAGCCTATTCGCGCGACAATCTCGCGCTGGAACGCTGCATGGATCGCATGGCGGAGATGATGACGGACGTTGTCGCCGCGAAAAATGGGCACACCGCGCAGTAACAGCGGATGTACGGATTGCCGTCTGCGAGTCTCCGCAACCCGGATGCTATGTGGCTGGGCGCAATGGAATGGAAAGAATTGTCGCTGCATTGCGACTTTGACCGGAGCACATGAATCCGCAAGGCTGGAAATATTCGCCGCAATTTTCCAGCCTTGCCATTCAGCCGTCTGTCCTGCCCGACATCGACCGGATGAGGCCCACCCCCCGCGGCGCGGATGGAAACAATTGGACGGAAAAGTCCGTCACTGCATCAGCGTCTCCGCCAGCGCTTTCAGATCCGCAAGGCTGCCGAGGGCGGCGGCGGACTGAGCGAGCTGGACGCGGACGTCCGGCGGCAGGGTGCGGTAATAATCGTGCATTTCTGCGTTAAAATGAAACAAATCCGGCATTTTTGCGCCTCCTTCCTGTAATTTTCAGTAGCATCCCCGCACGCACGATTTTTATGCTTTTTTTCAAAATTTGCAAGACTTATTCACAAAAATGCGCGATAATGAATGGGAACCATTTTATGCAACAGAAAGGAATCAAACCAATGAACAAATTTTTCCGAGCAGCGGCCATGCTGCTGAGCATCGCCGCACTGTCCGGCGCGCTGACCGGGTGCGCCCGGCCGATTGACGCCGACCAGACCGTCATGAACATCAACGGCACCGATATTACCATGGCACAGTACCGCTACTACTACCTGTCCAACAAGGCGCAGATGGACAACGGCGATGTTGCATATTGGACAAAAAATGCTGACAAATCTGCCGAATTGAAGGAAACAACCGACAACGTGGTGCTGCAAAACGCCGCGTACGATGTATTTCTTGCACAAAATAACTACACTGAGACCGACAGCGACCGGGCAGCGGTGGACGCGCAGATTGAAACCATCCGCAGCTACTACGACAGCGACGAAGCGTACCAGCAGGTGCTCGCCGACGCGTACCTGACCGAGGATCTGTACCGCGCAATGACGCTGCGGTACCACATGATTTACCGCTATCTGTACGACACCAACCTGAAAAATCATCCGGAAGAAATTTCCAATTACATCCGGGTAAAGCACGTCCTGATTAAAACCAGCGACCGCTCCGACGACGAAGCGCTGAAATTGGCGCAGACCGTGGCGGAAGAAGCGCGCCGCGGCGTGGATTTTGACGAGCTGGTGGAAAAATACGGCGAAGATCCGGGGATGGAAAACAATACCGACGGCTACTACTTCACCGACGACGGCTCCATGGTCAAAGAATTCCAGGACGCCAGCTTTGCGCTGGACGAGGGCGACATCAGCGACCCGGTCAAAACGACGCACGGGTATCATGTAATCCTGCGGCTGCCGGTGGAAGAACAGTATATGATCGACAATTTTGAGCAAATTTTCACCGATGAGCTGTTTTACAAAGACTTTTTTGACCAGCTGGACGCGGTGGAAGAAGCACTCCAAGTGACGCACACCAAAGCGTACGACCGGATTTCCATCAAAACGGTGCAGTAAACGCTGCAAATTTTGGAACGGAGGAACCATCCATGCAGACGTATTTGGACATTTTCAGGCAAATTTGCGCCATCCCGCACGGTTCGGGCAACACGCGGGCGATCAGCGACTATTGCGTATCATTCGCGCGGGCGCGCGGGCTGCGCGTGATTCAGGAGCCGTGCAACAATGTCATCATTTTCGCGCCCGGCACGGCGGGGTACGAGGACCGGCCGCCGGTGATGATTCAGGGGCATTTGGACATGGTGTGCGAGCAGACGCCCGATTGCCCGCTGGACATGACGCGCGACGGGCTGGTGCTGCGCGACGACGGGACATGGCTGTGGGCCGAAGGCACGACGCTCGGCGCGGACGACGGCATCGCCGTGGCGTATGCGCTGGCGCTGCTGGACAGCGACGTGCCGCATCCGCCGCTGGAAATCGTGCTGACGGTGGAGGAAGAAACCGGGATGGACGGCGCGCACGCGCTCGACCCCACGCCGCTGCGCGCGCGGACGCTGCTGAACTTGGACAGCGAAGCCGAGGGCGTGCTGACCGTGGGGTGCGCGGGCGGCTGCCGGGCGGACATCCGGTGGAAAGCGGCGCGCAGTGCGGCGGACGGTTCTGCGCTGCGCGTGACGGTGGACGGCCTGCGCGGCGGGCATTCCGGCGTAGAAATCCACCTGGGACGCGGGAACGCGGATATCCTGCTGGCGCGGCTGCTGGCGGCAGCCGGGGCGGTGCGGATCGCATCCATTGCCGGCGGCACGAAGGACAACGCCATTCCCCGCGCGGCGGAGGCCGTGGTCTGGGTGCCGGACGCTGCGGCGGCGCAGCAGGCGATTGCGCAGTGCGGCGCGGCGATTCGGGCGGAATTCGCCGACGCGGAACCGGAGCTGGCGATTCATGCGGCACCGGTCGATGCGGCGGGCGACGCCTTTTCGGCGGCCGATTCGGCGAAGATTATTACAATGCTGGTGTCGCAGCCCAACGGCGTGCAGCAAATGTGCCCCGACATTCCGGGATTGGTGCAGACGTCGCTGAACCTGGGGACGCTGTGCAGCGACGACGCGGGCGTGACGGCGACGGTATCGCTCCGGAGCAGCGTCAACGCCGAAAAAGACGCGCTGGCCGACCGTCTGTCCGCGTCCGCGTGGGCGCACGGCGCGCACATCAAGTTCCACGGGGCGTATCCGGCGTGGGAATACCGGGCGGATTCGCCGCTGCGGGAGCGCATTTCCGCGTGCTTTGCGTCGATGTTCGGCCACGCGCCAAAGGTCGAGGTCATTCATGCCGGGCTGGAATGCGGGCTGCTGAGCGAAAAACTGCCGGGGCTGGACGCGGTCTCGATGGGGCCGGAGATTCTGGACATTCACACGACGCGCGAACGGCTGAATTTGGCGTCGGCGGAGCGGACGTGGCAGTTGGTGTGCAGGGTGCTGCAAGGATAATTCCGGGAGCGCGGTTTGTGATATCATTTTAGGCTGGCGATCGATGATCGCCCCTACGGCGGTAAGATGGGTCTTTTGCAATCGGATGTGCTTCACGTCGCGTATTTGCCGCATGGGACGCAAAGTGGGGACGGATTGTTCCGGCCGCGCGATTGACCATGCTGCATTACGTCCGCGGTGCGATTTGCAATATGATTTTGGGCGGGCGATCATCGGATCGTCCGCCCATTTAGTTTCATCCCACACCATTCTCCAGCGGGCTTTGCACGGCAAGGCCCGCTTTTTCCATGACCGCGTCCCACCGGGCGGAAACCTCCGGCGAGGCGTGAACCGGCGCGAAGCCGATGCGCAGGTAGCTGCGAATTGCGGGGAGCCGCCAGTCGTCTGTTGACAGGCGGGCGGTGCGCATTCCGGCGCGTTTGAGCCGGTACAGCGCGAACCGCGTCAGCAGCGTGCCGTAGCCTTTGCCGCGATACGACTCTTTGCAGGCCACCATGTGGACGTAGCCGTCGCGCGTTTCCGGGTCGAATATCAACGTCAGCGTCGCGGCCGGCTGACCGGATTCCAGCAGAATATAGCAGAAATCGGGGTCGTAGTGCGGGCGGGCTTCCATCGTCGATTGATAGTAGGCCGCGTCTTTGCGGCCGTCGGACAGGCCGTACTGCACGATATCCAGCCACGCGTCCAGCGCGCCGCCCAGCTGCGAAAACGGGACGATTGCGCACCCGGCCGGAACGGTCACCGGCTGCGGCGGGGTGTTGTCGTTTTGCCAAACCATTTTTAACTGTTCCATTTTGTGTATTGCTCCTTTGCATTTATGTATTTTTGCCCAGCCCGTATGCGACGCGCGCCTGGCTTTCCGCCCATTTGCGCCGCTGAATCGCGTAGATTTCGTCCGGAATCTCCGGGTTGCCTTGCGAATAACTGGGCAGCAGCTGGTCGCCTGCGGCTTTGGGGTCGGTGCAGCGTCGGTCGGTGCGGTAGGCGTCGCGCTGCGCCGGGTCGCGCAGGTCGGGAATCTCCTGCGAAACGCCGCCCGCCAGCACGGACTGGTACGCGAAGAACCCGCACATCCACATATCGATCGCTTCGTACACATCGACATGGTCGGCGGTGCGGTCGCCGCGGATATAGTCGATGGCGCTGTGCAGGCAGTAGAAATCGCTGCCGCCGTGGCCGTGCTTGGGCGCGACGTCTCCGTACGGCGCGTCCGGGATGTAGTTGCAGATGCGCGCGCCGTCCAGATTCAAATACACGCGGCTGACGTCGTTGTGCGACGCGTCCTCGCGCGCCGATTCGATGCGGCCTTTGCTGCCGTATATGCTGTACCAGATGGAGCTGCGGGAACAGCCGACACCGTGCAGGCTTTTGAACACCGCGCCGTTTTCCAGCGTGACCATTTCGACCGCCGTATGCCCGGCGCGCGCGCCCATCCGCGCCATGCGCGCATTGAACGGACATTCCAGCCCGATCACGCGCTTCGGCCGCAGGCCGGTGATGTGCAGAATTGGCCCGGCGGAGTGCGTGCAGTAGAAAAATGCCGACATATGGTTCCGCCAGTGATTCGGGTCGCCGCGGGTGATGTTCGCCCAGATCGGCTCGCAGTTGTGCAGGTATTCGCCCTCGCCGTACTCGAATTCGCCGAGTTCCCCGGCGCGGCAGCGGGCGCGCATTTCCTGCGGGGCGAGCATAAAGCAGTAATTTTCCGCGTAGCAGTACGTCCGGCCGGTGCGTTCGCAGCATTCGATCAGCGCGACAGCCTCTGCCATATTCTGGACGGGCAGGACTTCGCTGATGACGTCCTTCCCCGCCTCCATCGCGCGGATGGCCAACGGCGCGTGCTCGGTGGCGTAGTTGGCCAGGACTACGACGTCGATGTCGCGGGTCAAAAAAGTCTCGAAGTCTGTGTCGTAGGCGATGGTATCGTCGTGCAGCTCCGCTTTCACGCGGTCCAGCCCTTCGGCCCAGCAATCGCAGATGGCGGTCAGCTGCGCGTTGTCTGCGTCGCGGCAGTAGCGGAACATCATGGCCCCGCGGCCGATGCCGACGACGCCGATTTTGCATTTGTCGTTCATGATTCATCCTCTTTTCCGTGAAGTTTGACTTTATTATACGGCAAAGCGGCGGCGGCGTAAATGGAAATTGGCCATGGATTTATGGAAAATTGCCCGATTGGAATTGACGGGGCGGGCGGACTGTGCTACAATGGAGGCAAAGCCCATACGAAGGATGATGCGCGATGGAAGCACCCGAAAACATCTGCAAATTTGCGCAGACCATGCTGCCGCAGCATGACCTGCATATCCTGAATTTTGTGTACGAACACACGGCCGAATGCCCGCAGCGGATGATTACCCCGGCGGGCTACACGATGCACATGGCGGCGGCGGGGCGCGGCGTGCTGCACACGGCGTGCGGCGACTTCGCGATTGCGGCGGGGGATTTGTTCCTGACGTTTTCGGCGCGGCCGTATTGCATCGAAAACACCGGCGGACTGGAATACATTTACATCGGATTCATCGGGACGCGGGCGGAGGCGCTGCTGGAACGGGCGCAGCTGGTGTGCACGCAGCCGGTGCGGCACGGGTTTGCGTTTCTGGCCGAGCGATGGGCGCGGGAGATCGTGCGCGCGGCGCCGTGCAGCATCGACCTGATTTGCGAATCGCTGCTGATGGAGGCGTTTTCGTACCTGTGCGCGTCGGCGGCGGAGTCGGCGCAAGGCGCGGCGGACAGCGGGATTCTGCGCATCAAGCAGTACACCGACCTGCACTACACCGACGCGTCGCTGAACCTGGCCGCCGTCAGCCGGATGCATCACTATTCGGCCAAATATGTATCGGCGGCGTTTGTGCGGCTGGTGCGCGTGCCGTATTCCGAATATTTACAGGGGCTGCGCATCCGGCACGCGTGCGTGCTGCTGCGCAGCGGGGCGTGCAGCGTGCAGGAGGCGGCCGCCGCCAGCGGATTCCGCGATCCGCTGTACTTTTCCAAGGTATTCCGCCAGCGGTGCGGCGTTGCGCCGCGGGATTTCCGGGCGCACGAAGCGGCAAAAGCGGGGCAGTCTGCGTCCAGCCTGCCCCGCCTGTGATTCAGTTTTGGTGCGCGGTTATTCTTCGCCGTCGCGGAGCGTGTGCGCGTTGGCGGCTTTGAGGAACGCGTTGATGAACCCGTCCAGGTCGCCGTCCATCACGGCGGAGATGTTGCCGGTTTCGTAGCCGGTGCGGTGGTCTTTGACGAGCGTGTACGGCATGAACACGTACGACCGAATCTGCGACCCCCAGGCGATTTCTTTCTGCACGCCTTTGATGTCCTCGATTTTGTCCAGGTGCTCGCGCTCTTTGATTTCCATCAGCTTGGAAATCAGCATTTTCATCGCGACGTCGCGGTTTTGGAACTGCGAACGCTCGTTCTGGCACGCGACGACGATGCCGGTGGGGATATGCGTCAGGCGGACGGCGGACGACGTTTTGTTGATGTGCTGGCCGCCCGCGCCGCTGGAACGGAACACGTCCATTTTGATGTCTTCGGGCGGGATGGTGATGTTTTTGTCCTCGTTGATTTCGGGCAGCACTTCTACCGACGCGAACGACGTATGCCGTCGGCCGGACGCGTCAAACGGCGACACGCGCACCAGCCGGTGCACGCCCGCCTCGCTTTTGGTGTAGCCGTAGGCGTTTTCGCCTTCGATCATGATGGTGGCGCTTTTGATGCCGGCTTCTTCGCCGTCCAGCAGATCGACGGTGGAAACTTTGAACCCGTGGCGCTCCGCCCAGCGGTTGTACATCCGGTACAGCATCAGCGCCCAGTCCTGCGCTTCGGTGCCGCCCGCGCCGGCGTGCAGCGTGAGGATGGCGTTGTTGCGGTCGTATTCGCCGGTGAGCAGCGTGGTGAGGCGCTGCGTTTCCAGCTCGGACGCCACGTCCGCCACGCCGTCGGTCGCTTCGGCGAGGTAGTCGAGGTCGCCTTCTTCGTTCGCCAGCTCGATCAGGGCGAGCGTATCGTCGTACTTGGCGACCAGCGCGTCGTACGCGGCGATCTTGTCTTTCAGCGCGCCGGTGCGCTGGAGGATTTTCTGCGACGCGTCCGGGTCGTCCCAAAAGCCCGGCTCGGCCGCCTTCATTTCCAGCTCTTCCACCTCAATCGCCAGCCGTTTCAGCCCCAGCGCGTCGGCCAGATCGTCCAGGTCCGGCTTCATGCCTTGCAGCTGCTGGCGCAGTTCTTCGTATTGTAGCATAATTGGTATCATTCCTTTGCTGTGTTCAAAATCATTCCATTCTATTATATCCGAAAGTGCGCGATTTGTAAAGAGAAATTTTTTTGATTGCACCGGGATTTCTGACACAGGAAGTACAAATCCGTCGGGTACAATCTAAGTAGACCATCGAAAAGGAGCCTTCACCATGAACCGAATTTTAATTGCCGAAGACGAGCCGCATTTGCGGGAGCTGATCTGCGACTATTTCCGCAGCAAAGGCGACTGCCCCATCGAAGCGGCCGACGGCGCAGAAGCGCTGGCACGGGCGGCGGACGCGGCGCCGGACGCGATTTTGCTGGACATTTTGATGCCCGGCGTGGATGGGTGGCGCGTGTGCGAGCGGCTGCGGCGCACGAGCAACGTGCCGATTCTGTTCCTGACGGCGCTGGCTGACGAGGACGACAAGCTGCGCGGGTACGCGCTGGGCGCGGACGATTACATCACCAAGCCGTTCGCGATGGCGGTGCTGTACGCCAAAGTCGGCGCGCTGATCCGGCGGTGCCGCGGCAGTATGCGCACAGGCGGGCAGTTCGCCGCCGGGACGCTGACGCTGGATTTGATCCGGCATCAGGTGTTCGCGGACAGAGTGGAAGTGGCGCTGACGCCGCGGGAATTTGCGCTGCTGCACTGCCTGATGCTGAACAAAAACCAGGTGCTCAGCCGGGAGCAGCTGCTGAACCAGTGCTGGGGGTACGACTACGACGGCGACATCCGTGCGGTGGACACCTATGTGAAGCGGCTGCGGGAAAAACTCGGCAGCGCGGGGCGGTGCATCCGAACGATTGTCAAGGTGGGGTATTGTTTGGAAGGCTGAATGGAAACACGGAGAAAGGACGGAAATTTTATGGCGGAGAAAAAGCAAAGAACCTTTTCGCTGCGCGGATTTGCGGTGCGGATGGGGGCGGCGATGCTCGGCGCGGTGCTGGCGATTGGGGCGGTTGCGACGGGGCGGGAGATGCGGCTGATGCGCCGAGACTTGTATTACGCGCTGGTCAATAACACGTTGAACACGAGTATTTATTCGCAGGAATATCTTTTGGATTATCCGCAGGTTTACTACGTTTCGCTCACGCAGCAGATCAACCGTCCCTCTACGCTTCACACGGATCTGGTGGACTATCAGGATACCGTTTTGGTGGCGCGGATGCAGTACGGGGAATCGTTCCGGCTGGCGGAAAACCCATGGGTCATTGCGAGCGGCAACTGCTTTACGTTCAGCGCATATCCCACCCAAAACGCGCAACAGCAGCCGGCCGAGCCGATGGCCGTGCGAATGGCGGATATGACGGATGAACACACATGGGCATCGCTGCAAGCGGAGATAGATTCGGTTTTTCGCGGGGACGATTGGTTCGCGCTGACCGGATTCCGCAAGGACGGCTATTTTGTCCCGACGCGCATCGAGATCGTCTCCCCCGCCGGGCAGGCGGAACTGCTGTGGGAATCCGGTTCGCCCGCCGACGGCGCGGCGCTGGAATCCTGGTACACGCCGCGCGTCACGTTTTATTCCGGCGGGTCGGAGCGTTTGGTGCAGATCGGCAAGCAGATGCTGCGTTCGCATACGCAAAGCAGTTCAGGGCTACCGCAGGTTTTGGATTCGCCGTACTATTCGGAAGTTTTTTACGTTTCCTATGCGCCGGATCCCACCGACCGCAAAGAAATCCCGGACACTTCCCTGCTGGTGCTCCATATCCTCCACTACGCGCCCCTCCGCACCGCCCTGCGCAGCCTGACGGGCTTTTACGTCGCGTCGTTTCTGATCGCGGCCGCGCTGTACCTGATGCTGCTGCACGCATATCGACGCGCGTTCTGCGAACCGGCGCGGATTTTGGCCGACGGGCTGGCGGCGGGATTCCGCACGATCACCGTCCGCCCCCCAAATCGCCGCCTGCGCGAGATGGATCAGCTGATCGACGGCGTAAACCGGCTGCTCGAAAAAATCAGCCAGCGCGACGCCGAAATCGCACAGCAAAACCGGCAGCTGGCGTTTGCGCAGTCCGCCGAGGACGAACGCAAGCAAACCATGTCCGCCGTTGCGCACGAGCTGAAAACGCCGCTGGCGATCATTCACAGTGCTGCCGAAGGCTTGCAGGCGCACGTCGCCGAGGACAAGCGCGCGCATTACTTGCAAATGATTTTGGACGAAGCGGAGCGCATGGACGCAATGGTGTTTGAAATGCTCGACCTGTCGCGCGCCGAAGCCGGGCGGATCCGGCTGTACAAAGAGCCGATGGCGCTGGCGGCGCTGGCGCAGCAGACGATGGATCGGCTGGCGGAAGCGGCCGCCGCCAAGCAGCTGCGCTGGACGCTGCGCGCGGACGACGACACCGTCGCGCTGGTAGACGGCGACCGGATTGCGCGGGTGATGACGAATTTTTTGACCAACGCCATCCGCCACACGCCCATCGGCGGCGAAATCCGTGTGCGGGTCGAATCCACCGACCGCGTGGTGCGATTCGCCGTGACGAACACCGGCGATCCCATCCCGCCGGATGTGCTGCCGCAGCTGTGGACGCCGTTTTTCCGGGCGGACCCGGCGCGCAGTCACGCCGAAGGCACCGGGCTGGGGCTGGCGATTGCGAAGTCGATCGTGGCGCTGCACGGCGGCGTGTGCGGTGCGGCCAATACGCCGGACGGCGTATGCTTTTCGTTCGCCGTGGATCGGTGAGAAAATTCCGTCCGATTTTTTTGCAAAGAGGGCTTCCCGCCCGGCGCATTTTGTGCTATAATAATATTTGTATATTCAATCGCAAAATGACGAATCCCGGAGAGGAATGACCGTGTCTCATGAGTTTTCAAATTGACCTGGGCGCTTGGAACCAGGTGTTTATCGTCCCCGCGTCGGTGGTGGATCAGCATTTGAAGCTGGCCGGATCGGCGCAGCTGAAAATCCTGCTCTGGCTGCTGCGCCACGCCGGCGAAGCGGTGGAGCCGGAGCAGATTGGCGCCGTGCTGGGGCTGAGCCGCGCCGATGTGTGCGACGCGATGCAGTACTGGATTGCGGCGGGTGTGGTGGCCGAAACGAATCAAACGCTGCGCCCCGCCGCGCCTGCGGCCGCACCTGCGCCTGCGCCTGCACCTGTGCAGCAGCCCGCTGCGCCGGAACCGGAATCACCGCCCGCCGCCCGCAAAGATGCGCCGCGTCCCCGGCCGCGCCAGCTGAATCCGATGGAGATCGCGTCGCGGATTCAGGACAACGAGGACATCCGCGCGCTGATCGACGCGGCGGAGCAGAACTTCGGGCGGCCGCTGTCCACGCCGGAGCTGGGTGCGCTGGTAAATCTGCACGACTGGGACGGGCTGCCCGGCGACGTGATTATGATGATCGTGCAGTACGCCGCCGACAACGGCAAAACCAATATGAGCTACATCGAGAAAATGGCCGTCAGCTGGGCGGCCGAGGGCATTAACACGCACGAAAAGGCCGAAGAGAAAATCCGGCTGCTGGACGACCGCAAAACGGTCTGGGCGCAGGTGAGCCGCCTGTTTGGGATTGACAAGCGCCAGCCCAGCGCAACCGAGTACGAATGCGCCGCACGGTGGGTGCATACCTGGGGATTTGACGATGCAATGCTGCGCGAAGCGTACAACCGGTGCATCGACAGCACCGGCAAGGTGAAATTCGGGTACATCGACAAAATTTTGGAGCGGTGGCACAGCGAAGGCATCCGCACCATCGACCAAGCGCACGCCGAAAACCGCAAACCGGCGCAGGCGGGTGCATTCAGCCGCCCGGCGGCCGACCCGAACGCCGACCGGTCGTACGACCTGGAAGCGTTTGAGCGGATGACGCTGTACGGCAATTCGCAGCGGTAAGGAGGAAGGCAAATCATGGGATACGGACGCGAAGTTTACGACAGCGTCGCCGCACAGCTGAGCGCACGCCGCGCCGCCGCGAAGCAGACCGAACGCGAGCACCGGGCGGAGGTCGCGCAGAAATGCCCGCGCGCGCTGGAAATTGAGCACGAGATCGCGCAGGTGGGGCTGCAAGCGGCGCGGATTATCACCGCGGGCGGCGCGGACGTGCGGCAGCAGATTGAATCGCTGGGGCGGCGCAACCTGGCGCAGCAGCAGGCGCTGGCCGACGCGCTGCGCGGCGCGGGATTCCCGGCGGACTACATGGATCCGCCGTACCGCTGCGCGCAATGCGGCGACGAGGGATACATCGACGGCCAGATGTGCAGCTGCATGAAGCAGCTGCTGCGGATGGAGTCGTACCGGAGGCTGAACGAGCTGTCGCCGATGGCGCTGTGCGATTTTTCCAATTTTGACCTGAACTACTACCCCATCGAGCCGGACGCCAAAACGCATTTGTCGCCGCGCGAAGTGATGCGCGACGTGCTGAAATTCTGCCGCGACTACGCCGACCAGTTTTCGCTCCAATCGGGCAACATCTTCATGTCCGGCGCGACCGGGCTGGGCAAAACGCATTTGTCGCTGGCGATTGCCCGCGCGGCGATTGACCGCGGGTTCGGCGTGATTTACGGCTCCGCGCAGAACTTCATGCTGCAGGTGGAAAAAGAGCATTTCGGCCGCGCCGCCGTCGATACCGACATCGAGCGCAATCTGCTGGAATGCGACCTGCTGATTCTGGACGATCTGGGCACGGAATTCATCACGCAGTACGTCACGTCCACGATTTATAACCTCATCAACACGCGGCTGATGCGCAGCCGCCCCACCATCATCAGCAGTAACCTGTCGTTCACCGAGCTGGAACAGCGCTACACGCAGCGCGTGCTGTCCCGGATTATGGGCGGGTACCGCACGCTGCGGTTCCTGGGGCGCGATGTGCGGCAGATTCGCGCGTATGCCGGGCGGTAATCCTGCTGTTTCTGCAAAATCAAACGGAGCGATCCCGCGGGGGATCGCTCCGTTTTGGATTGTTTTGGGAAATTACAGCCGGAAGTACGACTCCGCGTTGCGGAAGCAGATATCCTGCACCATCGCGCCCAGGCGCGCTTCGTCGGCGATGTATTCGCCGTGCTCCACCCACTGGCCGATCAGGTTGCAGAGGATGCGGCGGAAGTAGTCGTGCCGGGTGTACGACAGGAAGCTGCGCGAATCGGTCAGCATCCCGACGAATTTCGGCAGCAGGCCGAGGTTCGCCAGCGTGCGCAGCTGATCTTCCATGCCGTCGCGCTGGTCGTTGAACCACCAGCCGGAGCCGAGCTGCACGCGCCCGGCGATGCCGCCGCCCTGGAAGTTGCCGATCATCGCGCCGAGCATATAGTTGTCGCGCGGGTTCAGCGAATAGAGGATCGTCCGCGGCAGTTCCGTCTGCGCGATGCCGTCCAGCAGTTTCGCCAGCGGGCGCGCGTAGAGGCAGTCGTCCATCGAATCGAACCCGGTGTCCGGGCCGAGGCGGCGGAACATGGTGGTGTTGTTGTTGCGCAGGGCGGCCAGGTGCAGCTGCATCGTCCAGCCCAGACGGGCGTACTGCTGCCCCAGGTGCAGCATCAGCGCGGTTTGCAGCGCGTCGCTGCGGTCGTCGCTGAGCGATTCGCCGCCGAGCACGGCCGCGACGATCGCATCCAGCTCTGCCGCCGTCGCTTCGCGGTACGGCACTGCGCCGAACGCATGGTCGGAGATGCGGCAGCCGTTGTCGTGGAAATACGCAATCCGGCGGTCGAGCGCTTCGGTCAGCGACGCGAAGTCATGAATCGCCACGTCGGCGGCTTCGCCCAGCTGATGCAGGTAATCCGCCGTCGGGCGCAGCGCTTTGTCCGGCCGGAACGCCGGCAGCACGCGCGTTTTCAGCTTGCCCTCGGCGCGGATTTTCTGGTGATAAATCAGCGAATCGACCGGGTCGTCCGTGGTGCAGATGACCGCGACGTTCGACTGCTCGATGATTTTGCGCACCGTCAGGCCGTTTTGCAGCATTTCTTTCGTTTTCGCCCAAATCGCCGGGGCGGACTGCTCGTTCAGCTCTTCGTTGATTCCAAAGTACGCTTTCAGCTCCATGTGCGTCCAGTGGTACATCGGATTGCCCAGGCACATCGGCACCGTTTTGGCGAACGCCAGGAAGCGCTCGTAGTCGCGCTGCTCGTCGGCCGGGCGATTGGGGTCGCCGGTGATGACGGACTCGTCAAAGCCCATCGCGCGCATCAGCCGCCACTTGTAGTGGTCGCCGTACAGCCACACCTGGGTGATGTTGTCGTACGCTTTGTCCTCCCAAATCTCCTGCGGGCTGACGTGGCAATGGTAGTCGTAAATTGGCATCTGCGCGGCATACCGGTGGTACAGCCGCTTGCCGGTTTCGTTGTGCAGCATAAAATCTGCCGAAAGCAATTCGCTCATAATGCAATCCTTCCTTTTCCCGTGGTAAGTCTTGATTTCATTATACGACAATTCGCGCCGGATTTCCATTGCTAATCGGCACCATTTTGGCCGATTGCAGTGTGAGATCAGCAATATGTGTGCGTTTACACGCCAAATTCCATTGCGCTTTTCCGCATCATCTCGCGGATGGGCAGCTGGTACGGACATCGCGGTTCGCACGCGCCGCACCCCACGCACGCGCCAGCCTTCACCGGCAGCGTTGCGTACCGCGCCCGCGCCCAGTCTTCCAGCCCGTAGCGGCTGAGGTAGCCTTCAAACAGGAACACGCTGGGAATCGCGATCCCGACGGTACACGGCGCGCAGTAGTTGCAGCGGCGGCAGAAATTGCTGCCGAGCGTGCGGCGGATGGTGTCGATTTTTTCGCGCTCGTCGGCGGTCAGCGGGGCATCGTCCGCGGCGGCCGCGACGTTCTGCGCGACCTCGGCGGGCGCATACATCCCCGGAATCACCACCGTCACGTCCGGGTTGGCGCAGATGAACCGCATCGCGAGCGGCGCATCTTCCAGCGCGCCCCCGGCCAGCGGCTTCATCGCGATGAAGCCGATATCCTGCGCGGCGCAGCGCGCAATCAGCGCTTCGCCCTGCGTTTCCACGATGTTGTACGGGAACATGATCGTTTCCACCCAGTCGAGCGTCAGCGCCCGCTCAAACACTTCCGCCGAGTGCGCCGTCACGCCGATGTGGCCGATTTTGCCGCTGTCCCGCGCGTCCAGCAGCGCTTCCAGCGCCCCGCCCGGCGCGCAGATGGCGTCGAACTGGGCGGGATTGGGATTGTGAATCTGGTACAGGTCGATGTAGTCCGTGCGCAGCTTGCGCAGGCTGTCGGAGATATCGGCCGCCATCGCGGCGCGGGTTTTCGCGCCGCTTTTGGTGGCCAGCACGAACCGGTCGCGCATTCCTTCGATCGATTCGCCGATGTACGCTTCGCTGACGGTATACGCTTTGGCGGTGTCGATGAAATTGATCCCCGCGTCCGCGACCGCCTGCAGCAGGCCGTGCGCCTGCGCGGCTTCAATCCGCTGGATCGGGATGCCGCCGAAGCCGACGCGGGAAATCCGCAGGCCGGTTTTGCCCAAAATTCGGTATTCCATGGTGTATCGCTCCTTTTTACGCTTCGCTGTGCTCTTTCAGCAGGCGCTCTTTGAGATCCCACAGCGGCTGCGACAGATCGACGTAGTAGTGGTGCGGGTTTTCAAACCGCTTCACTTCGTCCCACAGTGTGTCCAGCTGCGCGGCGCAATGCGCGCGAATCTCCGGCAGCGACGGCGACCGGTATACGCATTCGCCGTGCGCGAACAGCTGCACCAGCAGCGGCTGCGCGACGAAATCCGTCACGGTCTTGCGCTTCCAGGTGTATTCCGGGTCGAACAGCTCGTACGGCTGCGACTCGTCGATCACCTCGTCGTGCAGCGTGATGACGTCGGCAATCGCCTTGCCGCTGGAACGGTCGAACAGGCGGTAGACTTTTTTGAAGCCGGGGTTCGTGATTTTGGAGACGTTTTCGCTGATTTTGATGCGCGGATGCAGTATTCCGCCGCTTTCCACCGCCGACAGCTTGTACACGCCGCCGAACACCGGGTGCGACGACGACGTAATCATCCGTTCGCCGACGCCGAAGCTGTCGATCTGCGCGCCCTGCATCAGCATATCGCGGATGAGGTATTCGTCCAGCGAGTTGGAGGCGCAGATCTTGCAGTCGGGGTACCCGGCGTCGTCCAGCATTTTGCGGGCTTTTTTCGACAGGTAGGTGATGTCGCCGCTGTCGATGCGGATGCCGCCGGGGCGCTTGCCCATCGGGCGCAGCACTTCGTCAAAGCAGCGAATCGCGTTCGGCACGCCGGATTTCAGCGCGTTGTAGGTGTCCACCAGCAGCACGCAGTTGTCCGGGTACTGGGCGGCGTAGCTTTCGAACGCGTCCAGCTCTTTGTCGAACAGCTGAATCCAGCTGTGCGCCATGGTTCCCAGCGCGGGGACGCCGAATTCGCGGTCGGTGATGGTGCAGGCGGTGCCGACGCACCCGGCAATATACGTCGCCCGCGCGCCATAAATCGCGCCGGACGCGCCCTGCGCCCGCCGGGAACCGAATTCCATCACGGCCCGGCCGCCCGCCGCGCGGACAATCCGGCTGGCTTTGGTCGCGATCAGGCTTTGGTGATTGATGACCAGCAGCAGCATGGTTTCGATCAGCTGCGCCTGCGCCACCGGGCCTTTGACGGTGACAATCGGCTCGCCGGGGAAGATCGGCGTGCCCTCCGGCACCGCCCACACGTCGCAGGTGAACTTGAAGTCCCGCAGGTAGTCCAGGAACCGCTCGTCGAACCCGCGGCCGCGCAGGTAGACGATGTCTGCCTCGGTGAAATGCAGGTTTTTCAGGTAGTCGATCAGCTGCTCCACGCCCGCCATGATCGCGAAGCCGCCGTCGTCCGGGACTTTGCGGAAAAACATATCGAAGCAGGCCGTTTTGTTCTGCATACAATTCTGAAAATAGCCGTTGGCCATGCACAGTTCGTAGTAGTCGGTCAACATTGTCAGGTTTTCGTTCAGCATAATTTCCGATCCGCCTTTCTTTTGCGATGGAGATTTTCTTGTAATAGTAGTATAACAGATTTTGCGGGGAATTGCAACGGGTAAGCGGCGGGAAAACAAAAAAAGCCGCAGCCCCCGCTGCGGCAAAGAAACGCGCGATCATTTCGCAGATTCGGACTCGGCGCGCGATGCGGCACTGCTCAGCCCGGACACCGTGCCCGACACCATGCCTTCGATGTCCGAGATCAGCCCGCCGGACGATGCGTCCGACGAAGCCGGTGCCTCCGACGATGGCAGCATCGACGACGCGGGCGGCGCGACCGACGAGACATGGGACGACGTCTGCGGCGCCATGCTGCTCGACGCAGCCGAGCTGCTGTCCTCCCCGCGGCAGGCGGTCAGCGCCAGCGCGGCCAGCAGCGCAGCGGCGATTCCGATGATTCCATATTTTTTCACGGATCAATTCCCCTTTCTCAGCGGCCGCACAATCGCGCCGCTCGATTTTGCGCAGCCCGCAACGCGGCTGCATCGCTTAGTATCCCGCGCCGCGCGCCAATTATCCGCCGGCGCGCAAAATTTTCATTTGGATTGTTAACCAAATTTTCGATTATAGGTTGACAATCGGCCGAAAATGTGCGATAATATCCCCATACTTCGCAATTGCACGAGAGGGGTTTTTTTTATGCAGGCAAAAAAATCTGTCATTTCCATGGTGCTGACAGCGCTGTTCGCCGCCGTGCTGGCGGTGTGCGCGGTGATTGCAGTACCGCTGCCGTTCACCGCAGTGCCGATCTCGCTGTGGACACTGGGGCTGTTCACCGTCGGCGGGCTGCTGCGCCCGCGCGTGGCCGCGACGGCGTCGCTGCTGCATCTGCTGCTCGGCATCGTGGGGCTGCCGGTGTTTTCCGGGATGCGCGGCGGGCTGGGCGTGCTGCTGGGGCCGACCGGCGGCTACCTGATGACCGGGCCGCTGGTGGTGCTGGTGATCGCCTGGATCACCACCCGCACCGCCGACCGCCGCAGCGCGGCCGTGTTCCGCGCGCTGGCGATGGTCGCCGGGCTGGCCGTGTGCGACCTGGGCGGCACGGCGTGGTACTGCGTGCAGACCGGCGCGACGATGGCGCAGGGACTGGCGGCGTGCGTGGTGCCGTTCCTGCCGGTGGACGGCTGCAAGCTGGCGGCCGCGCTGCTGCTCACGCAGGCGCTGCGTCCGGCGCTGGCAAAGCTGGAAGCGCTCGCCCGCTGAACCGCATAAAACCAAAACGGCCGCCGGGGGAAATTCCCTCCGGCGGCCGTTTGCCATCTGCAAATTTCAATTTTACTCAACGCCCAGCAGCGCGATGCCCACGCCCGCGAGCAAAATCGCCGCGTAGTGCTTCCAGGACAGCTTTTCTTTCAGGAAAATTCGGCTCCACACCACCGACAGCACGCAGTACGCCGAGATGATCGCAGCGGCAAATCCGCTGTGCGCCGTGTCGCCGAGCGCGTAGATGTACGCAAACTGGCCGGCCGTTTCGCACACGCCGCCAAGCAGCTTCGGCCCTTCGCGCGGGATGGACAGTTTTTGCCGCCGGATGCCCAGCACATAAATCGCCGCCAAAATGCCCATCGCCAAAAACGTCAGCTCATACGCCACGTTGGCGACGCCTTCGTCCAGCACCGTGGGGAAAATACGGTCCAGCGCCGTGCCGGTATCTTCTTCGCGCAGGATCACCGAGTCCATAAACGTCCCCAGCGCGTCGATCACGCAGTACAGTACCGGCAGCAGCAGCGCTTTCCAGCTGCGCACATACCGAATCGCGCCGCGATCCAGCCGCGCCGCGCGCACGGACTCGTCCTCGTGCATTTCTACAAAGCCCAAGCCGACCACACCGACCGCGACGCACGCCACGCCCACCCAGTGCAGCGTGTCCGGCAGTTCCTGCAAAAACAGGAAGCAGAGCAGCGCCGCGATGGCGCCGGACGAGTTGCAGATCGGCGACGAGACCGACAGCTCAATATACCGCAGCCCCACATATCCCAGCACCATCGACAGGATGTACATCGCCGACGCCGGCATATATGCCCAAATATCTGCCAGCGAGACGCGCACGCCGCCCACCGTCAGTTCAAACGCCGCGTGCAGTCCCATCACCAGGCCGACCGCCATCACCATTTTCCAATGGCTGTACGGATCGTCCGGTTTGGAACCGATTTTGCTGAACAAGTCAGATCCGCTCCAGCACAGCAGCGCAGCCAGCGATAATAAAAACCACATAAAAAATCCTCCTCAAAATTTTGAAAATTACGCAAATTCCGCCGGAAGCTGTACCTGACCGGCGTCGCACATTTTTTGCAGCGACATCAGAATGCCCAGCTTGGCGTGCGGCCATGTGAGGCCGCCCTGGAAATAGACCGCGTACGGCGGGCGAATCGGCCCGTCGGCGCTCAGCTCGATCGACGAGCCTTGCACGAATGCGCCCGCCGCCATAATCACGTTGGCGTCGTACCCCGGCATCGGCCACGGCTCCGGCGTGACGTAGCTGTCCACCGGCGCGGCCGCCTGGATCCCGCGGCAAAACGCGATCATGCCCTCCGGCGACCCCAGTTCCACGGCCTGGATGATGTCGTGCCGGTCCTCGCCGCCGGTCGGGATCACGCGGAAGCCCAGCCGCTCGTAGATGTTGGCCGCAAATACCGCGCCTTTCAGCGCCCCGGCCACCACCGTCGGCGCCAAAAACAGCCCCTGGAAGAACGCCGGCAGAATCCCCAGATTCGCGCCGACCTCCTGCCCCAGTCCGGGCGCGCTCAGCCGGTACGCGCACCGCTCCACGCAGCGCGCCGTGCCGCAGATGTAGCCGCCGATCGGAGCCAGTCCGCCGCCGGGGTTTTTAATCAGCGACCCGACGATCATGTCCGCCCCCACGTCCGACGGTTCGTCCGCCTCGACGAATTCGCCGTAGCAGTTGTCCACCATGCAGATCAGCGACGGCTTGATCGACTTGACAAACGCGATCAGCTCCCCAATCTGCTGCACCGAAAACGACGGCCGCATCTGATAACCTTTTGACCGCTGGATGGTGACGAGCTTGGTTTTGCTGTTGATGGCGGCGCGGATGGCATCGTAGTCGAACGTCCCGTCCGGCAGCAGATCCACCTGGCGGTACGACACACCGTATTCTTTCAGCGAGCAGACCGACGGGCGGATGCCGATGACTTCTTCGAGCGTGTCGTACGGTTTGCCCACCGGCGACAGCAGCTCGTCGCCCGGCAGCAAATTGGCCGACAGCGCCACCGTCAGCGCGTGCGTCCCGCAGGTGATCTGCGGCCGAACGAGCGCCGCTTCGGTGTGGAAGCAGGACGCGTACACTTTTTCGAGCGTATCGCGGCCGACATCGTCGTACCCGTAGCCGGTGGTCGCGGCGAAGCACGGCGCGCTCACGCGGTTTTGCTGCATCGCGGCAATGACTTTGTACTGATTGGCCTCCGCCGTGCGGTCAATCTCCGCAAACCGATCCGCCAGCCCGGCCAGTACCTGCTCGCCGAACCGGTATACGCCCGCGCTGACGCCGAGCTTTTGCAGCTGTGTATCGATCATGATTCTTCCGTCCCTTCCGCTGCGTCGCCCGCAGCCACGCCGTCCGCCAGCTGATCGGCCAACGACCGCAGCAGCTCCGGACGGCTGATGATGATCCCGTTTTTTTCGTCCCCGACCAGCAGCAGCGTATCCCCCGGCTGAATGTTGAACAGTCGGCGCGCTTCTTTGGGGATCACGATCTGGCCTTTGTCGCCGACCCGCGCCGTTCCGAGCACGGTGCGCATCGGCTTCCCCAGCAGGTGCTTGCCCATTGGCATCCGGCATCCGTCCTTTCGTTCCGCTGGACTTCGTGCGAAAAGTTATACTTTTCGCACTTTTCCGATTTATTATACGCGGGAATCCGACGTTTGTCAAGCGTTTTCGCGCGGAAAATTTCCGAATCGTTTATATGCGGTTCACACCTCGCGCCTATAATGGGACAATATCGCAATTGAATGCAAAGGGAGCAATCGACATGAGTCGTTTTCAGGAAAAACTGTGGAAATGGATGGCCGGGCGGTACGGAATGGACGCGCTGTACTATGCGCTGCTGGTGCTGAGCCTGGTGTTTTGGGGGATTCACCTGTTCGCGCCGCACTGGATTTGGGCGATTCTGTGCGTGGCGTCGCTGGTGATCGCCGTCGCGCGGATGCTGTCGCGCAATATCGCCCGGCGGTCGCGCGAAAACGCCGCGTGGCTGCGCGTATGGACGCCGGTGAAGGTCTGGTTCCGGACGCAGGGGCAGCGGATCCGCGACGTGCGCACCCGCCGCTATCGCCGCTGCCCGCAGTGCAAAGCCGTGCTGCGGCTGCCCATCCGCCGCGGGAAACACACGGTACGGTGCCCGCGGTGCGGGAAGGAATTCCCGGTACGGATTGTGATCTGAGGGATGAGAAAAAAGGCCAGCCGGAGGGGATTCGGCTGGTCTTTTTTGATACGGGAATATTGGTGCGGCGTTTGGGTGGCCCCCGGCCGCGGCGCAACCGCAATGGTGCAGGCGGGCGATCGATGATCGCCCCTACGGGGGGTGGGTTGCAACGTTTCCGTCTCGGTGCGTGTTGAGGGGCAACTCCCTCAGCCTCTCGGCAGCTCCCTCGCGAGGGAGCCGGGTATGGAGAAGATCCATGTAGTCGGGAAATATTTTTCGGCCGATGGATTTTTATCCCATCGCGCTACCCCGGCAGTACGACCCCCAGGCTCCCTCGCGGCGGCCGTGTCGGCCGCGTGCTGGCAGCGGTCGACGCAGTCACCGCGTGCAGCGCCTGAGGGAGTTGCCCTCGACCGCAGCGCAACAATCTAAATCAACCACCCCCAAAAAATTGTCCCCCACCCGCCGCATTTATCATAAAATCCCAAAAAGGGTCCTCCGGCGCAACCCGGCTGACCCTTTTTGCATCTTCAAAATCCCATTTACACGGTCAATGCCGTCCCCGCCTCAATCGGGTACGACCGCCCACCGACGCGCAGCACGCCGCCCGCAATGGTGGCGCATACCGTCACACGGCCGTCCGCGACGCGCACGCGAATCGTCCCGTCCCCGGCCGGGACGGTTACGTCGAAATCCATCGCGTCCGTTATCGGCGTCACGGTATAGGTGCGGCAGCCCGGCGTTTCCGGCCGGATGCCCGCCAAGTGACGGCCGATGAAGTACAGCGGCCCCGCGCCCCACGCGTGGCAGAGGCTCTTGTCGAACGGCTCGCCGTACATTGCGTAGTGCGCCGCACCGGTCATGTGCGGGTCAAATTCCTCCCACACCGTCGTCGCGCTGAGGTCCAGCATACCGCCCCAATAGGCGCGGATGCCGGCCAGCGCGTCCGCCGTACGGCCCACCCGGAACATCGCGTCGTACTGGAAAAACCGGAAAAACGGCGTCGTAATCTGCGGAATCCCGTCGTTGGCGATCACCGTATCCATGATTCGGCGCGTTTTGGCATCGTCTGCCACCCCATAAATGACCGCCAGCAGATTCTGGTGACGCCGCACCTGCGCGGACGGCCGCAGCGACGCGTCCAGCGCCGACACATATGCGCCCCGCGCCTCGTCCCAGAAATAGCGGTTGATCTGCGCGGCCAGCTGTGCGGCCTGCGCGTCGTACCGCGCGGCATCGTCCGCATGGCCGCACGCGTGCGCCAGCGCGCCCATCGAGGCCAGCGCCTGCCGGTACAGCAGCTGCATCACGCAGTTGTAGGTACCGATTTCCAGGTCATGCCAATCGATGAACCACCACCAGCCGCCCGGCGATTTGGATTGCGCCAAAAAGCCGGTATCGTCCGTCACCGGCGCGAAAAATTCCAGCATAGACCGCGCAAAATCGTAGTTCCGCGCGACGAAATCTGCGTCGCCGCTGTACAAATAATAATCGTGCAGCATCATCAGGTAGTAAAACGAGTAGCCGGGGATGTTGTTGGTCGGCATCCGAACCGATTCGTTGCCGCGCAGCGCGATCAGCGTCCGCTTGACCGCCTCAAAATTCCCCAGGCTGTAATAATCCATCAACGCCGTGATGTACGCGTCGCCCGCCCAGTACCAGTGGTCGCGCTTGATCCCGTCGAGGTAGAACATCCGGGTGCAAAGCGCCAGCGTCTTTTTGGACACATCGTAAATCGATTGCCACGGCGCGTCCGCTGCAAACGACGACCGGTCGTGCACCGGCAGGTACGATTCGTACGCCGTTACCGCGCAGTCCGCCGTGCCGGTCAGGCGGATATAGCGGCAGCCGCGCGGCCGGAAGTCGATGCGCGCCGCCGGGCCGAACGAATCGACGATCACGCAGCGGTCGCTGTACAGTTCTTCCCGGCTTTCGCCGTAAAAGATTCGGCCGCTGCCTGTCACATGTTCCAGCGCGATGTGCATCATTCCGTCGCACCCGAAGTCCAGCACGCGGCCATCCGCCGTGCGCTCGTCCGCCGCCGGCTGCACCGGGCGCTCCGGCAGGCGGTATGTGTTCGGCGATTCCGCGCCGATCAGCGGCGACGTGCCGACCCGCCCGAACCGATTGCTGTAATCGTCGGCTTCCCAGTTTTCGTCACTGTGAATGACGTCGCCGTCCACGCGCAGTGCGCAGATGCCGGTTTCGTTGCCGACAACGACTTCCAGCCGATGGGAACCAGCCGGAATCGCATAGCAATCCGCCGCCGACAGCCGCACGCCGTCCAGCACGACGGAGACGGTTTGTTCCGCTGCGACGCGGATTTCGGTCGGCGCATCCAGCGTTACCTTTGTGCGAAACCGCACCGAATGTGCGGTGGTCGGAATCTCAAAAAATGCCGGAACCACCGCGCCGCGCTCTTCGCGCGACAGCAGGCAGCGCCTTGCCTGCAAAAATTCAAAATCCCGGTATTTCCATATCCATTTTCCGTGGGTCATGATGTATGCTGCTCCTTTGTTTTTTCAGATTATAGCACAGATCGGCGATATATTTCAATCGCAAAAGGCGAGAAAAAGGTATATATATTGATATATTTGCGCGATATTGTATCATGGGGAATGCCGGGGGCAATTTTTTGGGGGGTGGTTGATTTGGGTCGTTGCGCTGCGGCCGAGGGCAACTCCTCTGGGGTGGCTTCTTCGTCTTGTTGCGCTGCGGCCGAGGGCAACTCCCTCAGGCGCTGCACGCGGTGACTGCGTCGACCGCTGCCAGCACGCGGCCGACACGGCCGCCGCGAGGGAGCCTGGGGGTCGTACTGCCGGGGTAGCGCGATGGGATAAAAATCCATCGGCCGAGAAATTTTCCCGACTGCATGGATAACCTCCATACATGGCTCCCTCTCGAGGGAGCTGCCCGCGGTCGTCGCAGACACCGCTAAGGCTGAGGGAGTTGCCAT
>CAJKBQ010000011.1 GCA_905198155.1 uncultured Eubacteriales bacterium | reverse complement strand
TTGTGGTTTCTGGGTTTTCAGCTCCGATATCTTTTTCGGTGCTACTTGTTGGTTGCAGGGGAAGGACTTGACTCGCGCGCTGCGGCGCTTGGTCGGGCGTCGTTCTGGACGTCCACCGGACGTCCATTCATTGCGACGCCTTTTCAAGTCCCACCGATCTTTGCCGAAACACAAAAACAAGCCTCGATTTCCGAGACTTGTTTTTCGTTGGTTGCAGGGGAAGGACTTGAACCTTCGACCTCCGGGTTATGAGCCCGACGAGCTACCAACTGCTCTACCCTGCGATATTTACTTAGCTTAGTTATTATAGCACGCGCGGGCGGGTTTGTCAATAGGGTTTTGAAAAATTTTTTTAGAAAACCGGAGGGAAGCTGTCCCCCCGGCACTTTTTCTTTACCTTACAATCTCACGTCACCCGAAAAATCCCAATCACGCCCGCACTGGCCAGCCCCATGATAATCCCGGCGAGCACCACCCCGCCCATCACGGCAAGTACCGTGGACTTGAAGTCCATGTCCAGAATGCTGGCGGCCAGCGTCCCGGTCCAGGCGCCGGTGCCGGGCAGCGGAATCCCCACGAAGATCAGCAGCGCCAAAAACAGCCCGCGCCCCGCTTTGGATTGCAGCTTGCGTCCGCCCGCTTCGCCTTTTTTCAGGCAAAACGTAAAGAATTTCCCGATGAATTTCTTGTCCGCGCCCCACACCAGCACTTTGCGCGCGAACAGATAGATAAACGGCACCGGCAGCATATTGCCCAGCACCGCGACGATATACGACGGCACCAGCGGCAGCCCAAACGCCGCCGCGTACGGAATCGCGCCGCGCAGCTCGATCAGCGGCACCATCGAGATCAAAAATACCCAGATATACTTTCCGATGATTGCACCCATGGCAGATCATTCCTTTCAGTCGCTTCGTTTTTTCAGTCGTCCTGCATTAGTATACCAAATCCGCCGCGCCGGTGCAAGGGTCTGCGCGTTTTTTTACATTTATTTCGGCAATTTTAAGAATTCTGCGCGCGGAACGCCGTCGGCGCGCACCCCACCGCCTGGCAGAATACGCGGCTGAAATACAGCGCGTCCCCGTACCCCAGCTGCGCGGCAATTTCGGCGACCGTCAGCGACGAATACGCCAGCAGCTCGCACGCCTGCACCATCCGCAGCTGCTGCTGATACCGGCGCGGCGGCGCACCGAACGCGGCGGTAAACAAATGCGAAAACCGGCTGCGGCTCAGGCAGCACCGCGCAGCGCACGCATCAAAATCGATCGGCTCTGCGTAATGCGCGTCAATAAACGCGGCTTCCGCCCGCAGCGCGCGGCTGCGCGCATCGTCCGCCACGCGCCGCGGCCCCAGCTGCGCCATCATCCGCAGCAGCTGGCCGTTGGCGGTCAGCGCGTCCCCGGCGCGGTGCGCGCGCACCATCGCCTCCATCAGCCGCCGGGCTTCGCCGAATCCGCCCGCCTGCACCCGGCCGGACACCGGCAGCCCCGCGCTGGCCAGCACCTCCGGCACGGCCGTCCCGGTGTAGTGCACCCACATCGACTCCGACACCGGGTGCGCTTCCGTAATCCGGAAATAGTACGCCTGCCGCACGCCGGGGCCGTACAGCATCGCGTCGCCCACCGTCAGGTGCAGCCGTTCGCCGCCGCACTCGGCCTCCATGTGCCCCGCCGTCACCAGCAGGATATGGTAATCCACCCGCCCCTGCGGCCGCACGGTGCAAAATTCCGTCACGTCGCCGCGCTGCGTGTAATAATTGCGGCCGCAGCTGTTGATTTGCAAATAAGCGTCGGACGCAAAATTCGTCGTGTCCGCCGCGCCGTGGTATGTACTGATCGCCATGATGCGCGCCCTCCGTTCTGCTCCCCTCTATTATCCGCGATTTCGCGCCGAAAGTCAAGCCCCCCGCAGCCGTTTTGTCCATATTCTCAGCCGAATCCCCCATTCCATTTTGCCCGCCGGTGCGCTATACTATGGACAGACACTCCAAAACAGAAAGGAACGATTCCCATGAAAAAATTTGCATTCATCGGCGCGGGCAGCTTCGTCTTTACGCGGAACGTCGTGCGCGACATCCTGACCTTCCCGGCGTTTGAGGACTGCGAGCTGGCGCTGATGGACATCCACCCCGGTCGGCTGGAAGGCATCCGCCGCTGCGTGCAGCGGATTGTCGATATGTCCGGCAAACCGGCCAAAGTCACCACCACGCTCAGCCGCGCCGAAGCGCTGACCGGCGCGGACGGCGTGCTGTGCACGGTGTTCAACGGCGACACCGACGTGTGGCGCTACGACATCGAAATCCCGAAAAAATACGGCGTAGACATCAACATCGGCGACACCCGCAGCGTGTCCGGCATTTTCCGCGCGCTGCGCAACATCCCGCTGATGCTGGACATTTGCGCCGATATCAAAAAATACTGCCCCAACGCCGTGTTCCTCAACTACACCAACCCCATGGCGATGCTGTGCAAGGCGATGCAGACGTACAGCGACATCGAAGTCACCGGGCTGTGCCACTCCGTGCAGGGCACGGCGCATATGCTGGCCGAGTGGATCGGCGCGCCGGACGACGAGATCACCTACACCTGCGCCGGGGTCAATCACCAGGCGTTCTACCTCAAATTTGAGCGCAACGGGCAGGACGCCTACCCCCAGCTGCGCGAAAAGCTCAAAGACCCCGAATTTTACAACAAAGAACAGGTGCGCAACGAGATGTTCCGCGCGCTGGACTATTACGTCACCGAGTCCAGCGGGCACAATTCGGAGTATAACCCGTGGTTCCGCAAACGCCCCGACCTGATCGAAAAATACTGCACGCACGGCACCGGCTGGAACCCCGGCGAATACGCCTATTCGCTGAACCTGCACCGCGAGCGCGACAAGCACTGGCCGGAAGAGCTGGAAAAGTGGATGCAGGAGGACTTTTCGCTCGACCGCGGCAATGAATATTCGTCCTACATTTTCAACGCGCGCTTCGGCGACCACACGCCGTTCCAGTTCAACGGCAACGTCATCAACCACGGCGCCATCCCGAACCTCCCGGCGGACGCCTGCGTCGAAATCCCGTGCCTGGCGGACAAAGCGGGCATTCACCCGATGATGGTCGGCCCCCTGCCGGATCACCTGGCGATTTTGGTCAATACCACCGCCCGGATGGAAAACCTGGTGGTGGACGCCGCCATGACGCACGACAAGCGCAAGGTCTACCACGCCGTGTGCATGGACCCGCTGACGTCGGCGGTGTGCAGCCTGGACGAGATCCGCCGGATGGTCGATGAGCTGTTCGCCGCGAACGATGAATTCCTGCACGATTACAAATAAGGCTGAATCTGGTATATAATTTCCCCTGAAAACGGCAATTGCTTCGGTAATTGCCGTTTTTTAATTCCGTAAAAGAAACAAAGGTTACATCTTTGTAACCTTTCTTGACCTTTCGCAAAAATGTGGTACAATAATAGTAGACCAAACGCATTTACTTTGGAAGGAGGCGCTTCCCATGCGCAAACGTAATCGATTCGCGCTGCTGTGCGCCGGGTTGGCAGCTGCGCTGCTGGTCGGCTGTGCGTCTGCCGACGATCCCATGTTTATCATCACCATCCCCTCCTCGTCGTCTGTCCCGACCGACGAGGTATCCTCGAAGTTCCGCCCCGCCGGAACCGGCAGCTTTTTTGAGCCGCAAGGTCCGCTGTCGCTCGAACAGCACCCGGAGTACGCCGACTGTACGCTGAGCGAAGCCGGGTACATCGACCGCGACGGCGTGTTCCACTTCTGCCCCGTGTTCAACAGCGGCCGTCTGCCGGAAAACGGCGACACCGCCTTTCCGCTGCTCCGGGACGGCGCCGAAAACGTCCGGTCGCACTGGGTCACGCGCGACTTTGTGGCCGCGCAGCTGACGGACGGGACGTTCTGCGGCATCAGCCGGATGAAGTCCGCCACCAAATTTCTGGACGGCCTGTTCACCTACGGCGACCTGGGCAAGGACATCCTGTCGCGGCTGGCGGAGTGGCCGTCGGTGGTGCAGGTGTTCCCGCTGACAAACGATCTGTCCGGCGGACTGTACTTTGCGGCGCAGTCGTCGGACGGCACGCTGCGGACGCTGTCGCTGAACACGCTGTATCTGCCCAAAAAAGCGCAGTGGGTGGAGCGGCTGGAAGAAGTGATCGGCGACCGGTACATTTCCGCGATTCTGCCGTACCAAACGGACGCGCCGCTGGTGATGTTCACCGACGGGACGGTCTGGTGCGCCGACGGGCGGATGCGCGACCAGATTCAGTTCTGGGAGGACTTGGTGCAAATCGCGCCCCTGCGCGGCTACGACCAGCGCGACGGCGCGGTGGGGCTGCGGGCGGACGGCACGCTGTACAACTGCACCTCGTTCCCGGTCTCCGTCTCCTATTCCAGCGACATCGTCCGCATCTTCACCGGAACCGGCTCCGGCTCCGGCGCGGCCAATATGCTGCTGATCCAGCGCACGGACGGCGCAATCCTCGACGTGTACGGCGGGCGGCCGCTCGGGCTGTTCCCGATGCTGGACCAGGCGATCTCCGTCGGCGGCCTGTTCTACGGCGTCACGGAGGACGGCGCAGTCGTTTTGCTGAGCGACGAACAGCCGAAACTCGGCTCGTACGCCGAAGCATGGTCAAAATGGGCGCTGACGCTGCGCGATGTCCGCACCGTCACGAACAGGCCCGCCGTGGAACCGGATGCTTCGTCGGACACGGCATCCATCGCCCCCAGCACCTCGTCGGGTACGTCGGCCCGCTGACAGGTATCAAAAAATATCCCCGTGCGCCGCGTCCTTCGCGGACAGCGCACGGGGCGTTTTTTCATTTTTGCTTCGTCCTTTCGGCGCGGCCGGCGGCGTACGCTTTTCGGGCAACGCGGTCTTTCTCCGCCGGGAGCACGCCGTTGCGGCGCATCCACGCGACCGAATTGCGCAGGATGCGGCGGTCGTTGTCGAACCGGAAAAAGCCCATCATCGCGGGGTACGGCACCCACCGCGCGCGGTCGATCTCTTCCTCCTGCAGCACCAGCCGGTCAGACGGGCTTTCCGCCAGAAAAAACACCACCTGCTTGGTTGCGTGCGTCCACAGCGCGTATTGGCTGACCATCCGGAACCCCGGGCAGATCCGCACCGTCAGCCCGGTTTCCTCCCGAATCTCGCGCAGCGCTGTTTCGGTTTCGGTTTCGCCCAGCTCCACGTGCCCTTTGGGGAAGCCCCAGTTGTGGCTTTTGCGGTTTTTCACAATTAAGAATTCCACCGAATCCCCCGCCCGGCGGAACACCACCGCGCCGCAGGACTTTTCGTGCAGGCAGTGCAGCTGCTCCGGCCCGTGCTGCGCCCAGCCGAGCATCCGGCGAATCTCCGGCTCCAAAAACGTCCGGTTGCGGCACCCCACGATCAGCACCGGCTTGTCCGCGCCTTCTTTGTCCCACAGCGCGACCACCCGCCCGGTGAACCGCATCGGCATCCGGTTCAGCCCGATCACATACGCTTCGCGCCGACCGAACCGCCCGCCGCTGCCGCAGAACACATGGCCGCGGTAGGCTTCGCCCGTCTGCGCCGCGTCGGCGCTCCGCACCGCGATTACCTCGACTACTTTTCCGATCATGCACGCACCTCCTTCTTTGGGTACAAATTCGTTCTCTGTCTATTTTACAAAAGATTGCGGAAAATTTCAACCCCGGTTTGACGATTCGTTGAAAAATTTTAATTTTCTTCATAATCTTGCGCAAAAAACCGCGCGGAATTCTGTCACCGCAAAAATCTTGACAAACCGGCGCGAATATAGTAAAATAGAAAAAGAAACCACTATATAAAAAGGAGTTGGAAATTTATGAACAATGATATGGACTACTTAATCTCGACACTCGTTGGCATCTACTCGGCTGTCGGCGGACTGAGCAGCATCGTATGGATTGTGTCGTATGTATTTACGGCCATCGCCGTGTATCAGCTGTCCAAAACGCTGAACCTGCCGTCGCCGGGGCTGGCATGGGTGCCGGTTGTCCGGGTGTATGCGCTCGGCCGCGTCGCGCGCGAAGCCATCCGCGCCACTGCGCCCGGCAAAAAGGCGCGGAACTACGGCGCGCTGCTGCTGACGCTCGGCCTGGTGGGCGGGCTGTTGCTGTTTATCGGCGTAGTGCTGGCGTTCAGCGGGGTGATCGCCGGGCTTGGCGGCTGGATGTACGGCTTTGGCGACCTGTACGGCGACCTGAGCGGAATGTCTGCGGTCGATCTGGATCCCGGATTCGGGGTGACGTATGACCCGGACAAGATGCTCGCGCTGATGATTCCCGGCGTTTTTCTGGTGATGATCGGGAGCATCGTGATGATTGTATACTCGGTGTTTTATTACATCGCATTGTACAATGTGTATAAAGCGTTCAACCCGGCAAACGCGACGGTGTTCGAGGTGCTGTCGATTTTGCTGTCGGTCACAACGCCGTTCCTGCTGTTCTCCATCCGGAACCGCGCGCCGGTGATGGCCGCGCCCGCCGGATACGGCTATCCGCCGCAGCAGCCGCAGTACCCGCCGTATGGCCAGCCCGCGCAGCCGTATACCACGCCGTATGCACCGCAGCAGCCGTACACTACCCCCGGCCAGCCGCAGCAGCCGTACACGACGCCGGAGCAGCCGCAGCAGCCGTATACCACCCCGGAATACACCGCCCCGCAGCAAACACCGCCTGCTGACCCGCCGGCCGCACCCGCCGAAGAGGATCCGTGGAATCGGCCGGAGTAAAACTGAAATCAAAAAATTCGCCCCCGCAAGGCCAGAGAAAATCTGGGCTTGCGGGGGTTTTGTGGTGTGGGAATGGAGCGGCAAACGCGATTGTGGGGGCGGACTATATCGCCCGTTCCCCCATCACCCACGCCGCCGACACGCGCACGTCGTCGTCGAACACGATCACATCCGCGTCGTACCCGGCGGCCAGCCGGCCTTTGCGCAGCCCCATGATTTGGGCGGGCACGTCCGCAGCCATCGCCACCGCATCGCGCAGCGGAACGCCGACTTCGTCGCGCATCACCCGCACCAGCCGATCGGTCGTCGCGATGGAACCTGCAAACGCGCTGCGGTCGGTCAGCTTGCACACGCCGTCCTCAATGATGTAGTCCGTCGCCATCATCCGGCCGCTTTTCGCGTCGGTGCCCGCCAGGCTGAGCGCATCCGTCACCAGCGCGACGCGCGATTTGCCCATCACTTTGAGGATCAGCCGAATCAAATCGGGCGGCAAATGGCAGCCGTCGGCAATGATCTCGGCGTACACATCGTCGCACAGGAACGTCTGCTCAATCACACCGAGCCGCCGAAACCCGTGGTCGCGCGTCACCGTTGAGCAGCAGGAATACAGGTGCGTCACCAACCGGCACCCGGCGTCCACCGCGCGGTTCAGCTCCGCGCCGGTCGCATCGGTGTGCCCGGCGGACGGCAGAATCCCGTGCGACGCCAGGTATCGGCAGAACGTCCCGTCGTCGTGCTCCGGCGCGAACGTCCAGCGCGCAATGTCCGCGCCGTGCGCCGCAATCAGCGGCTCGTAATCCGCGGGGTTCGGTGGGGTGATGAAATCCGGCGACTGCGCGCCGCACTGCGCCCGGGACAGGTACGGCCCTTCCAGATGCGCGCCCAAAATATTGGCGCGCGCCCGGCCGCTGCGCTTCGCACACCCAATCCGCGCGGCCGCCTGTGCCATCACCGGGAACGGCGCAGCCGACACCGTGGGGCAGATCGACGTCGTCCCGTGCGACAGATGAAACTGCACCCCGGCGATCACGTCGTCCACCGTCCCGGCGAAATCGTGCCCCGCGCCGCCGTGGACGTGCAGATCGATGAAGCCCGGCGAAACGTAATCGTCGCCGACGTCCACCATCGTGTCGCACGGCCGCGCCGCATCGGTCACGTCTGCAATCCGTCCGCCGTCCAGGTATACATACCCCGCCCGCACCCCGTCCGGCGTCAGGATGCGGCGGCTTTGAATCCGCGTACTCACAGCTGCGCGGCGCTGTCGCCGTCCAGGTACAGCGCTGCATTCGGCAGCCGCCGCAGGATGGTGGCCGGGCATTCCGCGCCGATCGCGCCGTATACGGTACGGCGCACGGCTGCGGCCTTGGTCGCGCCGGGCACCACGCAGAACTGGTACGCGGCGGCCGCCAGCGTGGGGCACGTCAGCGTCATCGCGTGCGTCGGGACGCAGTCAATCGCCGGGAAGCACCCGTCGTTCACCTGCTGCTGGCGGCACACCGCGTCCAGCTGCACCACTTTCACCGCGCGGCTGTCCGCAAAATCCGCCACCCACGGGTCGTTGAACGCGATGTGCCCGTTTTCGCCGATGCCCATCACCACGATGTCGATCGGGCTTTCGGCCAGCAGCGCCGCATACCGCGCGCACTCCGCGTCGGGGTTTTGCGCCGTGCAGTCGATCAGGTTCACCGAGCGGAACGGTACCCGCCCGAAAATGTGCTGCGTCAGGTAATGCCCAAAGCTGCGGTCGCGGTACGCTTCGGGCAGGCCGATGTATTCGTCCATGTGGAACGCATGAATCCGCGTCCAGTCGATGTCGTCGTACGCCGCGAGCGCCGCCAGCGTTTCGTTCTGGCTGGGCGCTGCCGCGAAGATCATCCGGATCGTCGGCTTTTGCGCCAGCAGCCGCAGGATGCACGCGCGGATGTCGGCGGCCGCCGCACGGCCCATTGCGTCGCGGGTTTCGTAGATTTGAACGGTCAGTTGGTCTGCGTGAAAAGTTTTCATGGCATGGTGCTCCCTTCGATGGTGTCCGGTCTGTGTTGCTTTGATTGTATCACATTCGGGCGGAGATGTATATTGAAATATTACGCAGAATTCATTGCAAAAAGTGAACTTCCGTGCTATAATAATGCTATCATCGCGGCAGGGAGGGGTACACCATGTCCGTCATTCACCATTGTTCCTACGAGGACGCGCTGCTGCTGTACGACCACGCCACGAACGACGCGCCCGCGCCCAGCCAATATGCGCCGCACGCGCATTCGCGGTACGAGCTGATTTTCTTCCGGCGCGGCGACGCGTCCTACACCGTGGACGGGCGGCGGTACAAGCTCAGCCGCGGGCAGTTGATCCTGTCGCGGCCGTTCGCGGTGCACGAAATCGGGATCGAAAGCGGCGCGCCGTACGAGCGGTACGACATTTTGTTCGACCTGTCGATGCTGCCGGGCGACGTGCTGGCGGGGATTCCGGCGGAGACGGACGTTCTGCGGTTCGACGGGCATCCGACCGTTCCGGCAATTTTTGAGAAAATGGACTACTACTGCGGCCGCCTGAGCGGCGCATCGTGCGGGCGGACGCTGGCGCATTTGGTGGAGGAAGTGCTGGTCAACGCCGCGATCGAGGCGCAGTCCGGCGCGTGCCCGGCGCTGGGGCAGAGCCACCCGATGGTGGCCGCCGCCGTCGCATACATCGAGCAGGAGCTGACCACGCTGACGGGCATCGACGAGCTGTGCCGCGCGCTGTTCATCACGAACAGCTACCTGCACCGGCTGTTCATGCAGTACCTGCACGTCAGCCCCAAAAAATTCATCACCGCCAAGCGGCTGGCGATGGCGCAGCGCGAAATCTGCGCGGGCGGCAAGCCGACCGAGGTCTGCTTCCGGTGCGGGTTCCGCGACTATTCGGCGTTCTGGCGCGCATACACGGCGTTTTTCGGCTGCAAGCCGTCCGACCGCAGCGTTCCGGGGCACGCGTCGGTGTCGGAAGATACGTCGCCGCGGTACACGCCGTAACGCGCCAATTTCTATATTTTTACAATCAGGAGTACGATTGGAAATGCACCGCAAAGCTTCAAAAGACATGACCGCGCAGCTGGCGCACGGACGCATTCTGCCGCTGGTGTTCCGGCTGGCGATTCCGGCCGTGATCGCGCAGCTGATTACGTTTCTGTACAATATTGTGGACCGGATGTACGTCGCGCAGATCGACGGGTCCGGCATGGATGCGCTGGCCGCGCTGGGCATTGTCCTGCCGATCACGCTGATTCTGCAATCGTTTGCCAACCTCATCGGCATGGGCGGCGCGCCGCGTGCCGGGATTAAGCTGGGCGAATCCGACCGCGCGGAGGCCAACCACATTTTTAACACGGCGTTCGGATCGCTGACTGTGCTGGGCATCGCGCTGGGCGCTGTCACATTTGCGCTGGCGCGGCCGATCGTCGTGCTGTTCGGCTGCCCGGCCAGCGCCGTACCGTTTGCCGTGGATTACCTGAAAATTTACGCCGCCGGAACCGGGTTTGTGATGCTGGCGCAGGGGCTGAACCCGTTTGTCCTCACGCAGGGGGATTCGATGTACGCCATGGGCGCGGTGCTGATCGGCGCGGTCGCGAACATCGCACTGGACCCGCTGTTCATCTTCACGCTGCAAATGGGCGTCCGGGGATCCAGTCTGGCGACGATTCTGTCGCAGCTGCTGTCGTGCATCTGTGTGCTGGGATTCTTTGGGTCGCAGAAAAGCCTGTTCCGGTTCCGCGTCCGGGAGATGGCGCCGGACTGGGCGCGGCTGCGCAGCATCCTGTCGCTGGGGCTCACGCCATTCGTGATGACGCTGACCGAATGCGCCATTCAAATCGTGTTCAACATCAACCTGAACCGCGCCACCGGCGGCAGCAAAGACTACACCGCCGCGCTGACCATCATGCTCAGCGCGCTCCAGCTGATTTCGCTGCCGCTGAACGGGCTGGGCAACGGGATGCAGCCGTTCGTCAGCTTCAACTACGGCCAGGGCAACGAAGAACGGCTGAAAAAGGGCATCCGGTACGTTACGGTCATCGCGTTTTTCTTCTGCGCGGCCATCTGGTCGGTATCCATGACCGTCCCGGTGCTGTACGCGCGGCTGTTTTCCGCCAGCCCCGAAGTCACCGAAATCGTCCGCCGCTGGACGCCGCTGTTCCTGATGGGGTCGATCATGTTCTTTGTGCAGATGACGCTGCAAAATATCAACGTCGCGCTGGGGCAGGCGCGCATGGCGCTGCTGCTAGCCGTCAACCGCAAGGTCATCATCCTGATCCCGCTGTGCTTCCTGTTCACGCATTGGTTCGGCGCAAAGGGCGTTTATTTGTCGGAAGGCGTCGCCGATTTTGCCGCAGGGATTGTGACGGCCGCGGTGATTTTCACGTCGCTCCCAAAGATTTTCCGGGCGCGCGCCGCGGAGGTGGCGCAGATGCAGGCAGAGGCGGAGCAAAAGGAATAAGAAAACCCCGCAGGCGGTGGGTTGCACACGCGCCTGCGGGGTTTGTTTGGTCTGATTCGCGTCCTTACGCCGCCTCCGGCGCCTTTTTCTTCGGGTGCAGCCCATATTGCAGCACCACAATCACCGCGATGATTACCACGCCGATGATATCGGTCATCCCGTCCGGGCTAATCAGCATCAGTCCGCCGACGAGCAGCAGCAGCCGCTGCCAAATCGGCGTCGGGCGATGCATATAGCCTTCCAGCCCGGCCGCCACGGCGAAGATTCCGAGCAGCGACGTCGCCGCAATCTGGATGATCTGCCAGACCGACGGCTCCCCGATCACGAGCAGCATATTCGGGCTGTACGCGAAGATATACGGCACGATAAACGCCGTAATCGCCAGTTTTGTTGCCTGAACGCCGGTTTTCAGCGGGTTGGAATGCGCGATGGCCGACCCGGCATACGCGGCCAGCGCGACCGGCGGCGTGATGTCCGCCACGATGCCGAAGTAGAACACGAACATATGCGCCGCCAGCGTCGGGATGCCCATGTTGATCAGAATCGGCGCGGTGATCGTCGCCATAATCACATAGTTGGCCGTCGTCGGGACGCCCATGCCCAGCACGATGCAGCACAGCATCGTCAGGAAAAGCGCAAAGAACGCGCCTTTTTCTGCCAGCGGGACAATCGTCGCGATCAGCGTCGCGCCCAGCGCCGTCATCGATACGACGCCGGAGATGATGCCCGCCATGCCGCACGCGGCCGCCACGCCGACCGAGCTGCTCGCGCCGCCGTGCAGTCCTTCCAGCACCAGGTGCGGCGTCAGCAGTGCGCCGTGCGTGAAGAAGCTGCACCCGACCGCCGACAGCATCGCGAGGAAGATCGACAGGCCCATGTCCAGCTCCAGCACCGGCCACAGCACGGCCAGCACCGCCAACGGAATCAGCGGCAGCACCAGCAACAGCGCGTCGCGCCCCGTCGCTTTGCCGCGGAACAGCCGGATCACCGCGTCGCGGTCTACCAGGCTGACCACCAGTGTGAAGAAAATCGCAAAGCACGCGGACATCCCGGCCGTGAAGTGGTTCATGCACACCACCAGCACGACGACCGGCAGCAGCAGGTAGCCGTTTTGCGCCAGCAGCCTGAAGAAATTCGGGATGGCCTCTTTCGGCAGGCCGCGCAGCCCCAGCCGTTTTGCTTCAAAATGCACCATCATGAAAATGCCGGTAAAGTACAGCACCGCGGGCAGAATCGCCGCGATCACGATGGTAAAATACGTATACCCGGTGATTTCCGCCATCAGGAACGCCGCAGCGCCCATGATCGGCGGCATGATCTGGCCGCCGGTGGAAGCCGCTGCTTCCACGGCTGCGGCGAATTCCGGCTGATACCCGGTCTTTTTCATCATCGGAATCGTCACCGAGCCGCTGCCGACCGTGTTGGCGACCGACGAGCCGGAGTACATGCCTTCCAGCGCGCTCGAAATGACCGCCACTTTCGCCGGGCCGCCGACCGACGCGCCCGCCACCGAGTTCGCCAGGTCAACGAAGAACCCGCCGACGCCCGTTTTTTCCAGGAACGAGCCGAGGATGATAAACAGGATGATGAACGATGCGCACACCGTCACCGGCGTGGAAAACACGCCGCAGTTCAGGTTGTAGAACAGGTTATACACCAGGTTGCGCAGCGCCGTGTACGGGTTGGACTGCACCAGCCAGATCACCGCGTATACCACGAACGCGCCTGCCACGCAGATGATCGGCAGCCCGACCGCGCGGCGCACCAGCTCCACCAGCAGCGCCAGCGCAATCAGCCCGATGATGATCTCCGTCAGCCCAATCCGCTGCGCCATCAGGATGATATTGTTCTGATTCACCACATAGTACCCATACGTCAGCAGCGACAGCACCGCCAGCGCAATATCGTACCACGGCAGGTAGTTTTCGCGGTTCCCCATCTTCTTGGTCGCCGGGTATTTCAGGTACCCGATGCACAGCGTCAGCCCCAAAAACAGCGGCTGCCGCGTGTACGGCGTCGCGCCGGAAACCACCAGCGTCATCACCATCATAATCACGGCATAGGCGATGAACGCAAAGTCCACGACGCGCTTCCGGCGGCCGGTCAGCAATCGCGTCATGCTGTCGCGGTCCAGCTCGCGCATCAACTCTTCGGCCGAGCGCTCCTGCTCCGGATTCGTCATTCAAATTCCTCCTTGCAAAATATTCCGAATTGCGCCCGGCAAGAAGCGTCTCCTCTCGCCGGGCGCGCAAACGTCAAAATTTCGTCCGCCGGACTGCTTATTTCAGCAGACCCTGCTCTTTGTAATACTTCTCAGCGCCCGGATGCAGCGGCACGTTGCCGATGGTCGCAAACGCATTGTTGATGTCCATGCTGCTGCCGACGGCGTGCGCCTTGGCGATCTCGTCCGTGCTTTCCCACAGCGCCTTGGTCATGTTGTACACGTCGTCCTCGCTCAGGCTGTTGGCCACGATGAACGTCGCCGTCACACCGATGGTTTTCACCGGCGCATCTTCCGGGATGCACGCATACTGCGCGTGCGTGATCGGCTGCACGGAGTACACTTCGTACTTGCCGTCGATCTTGTGCTCGTCGATGAATTTCTGCATCACGTCTTCTTCCAGCGACAGCAGGAACACATCCATCGAGGTTTGCAGCTCGGTGATGGCGGTGGTCGGTGCGCCGGCGGTGAAGAAGAACGCGTCCAGCTTGCCGTCTTTCATCGCGTCCGCAGAGCTGCCGACGGACAGGTTGTTCTGCTGGATATCCTTGTCAATATCCAGCCCGTACGCCGCCAGCAGGTCTTTGGCGTTGCTGTACACGCCGGACCCGGCGTCGCCCACAGACACGCGCAGCCCTTTGAGGTCGGCCAGCGTTTTGACCTTGTCTTTCAACTTCGCGTCCACCACGATCTGCACCACTTCGGAATACACTTCGCCCATCACGGAGAACGAAGTCACCGCGCCATTTTTGAAGTTTTTCGCGTCGAGGCCGTTGTACGCGTTAATCATCGTGTCGTTCTGCACGATGCCCATGTTGTAGTCTTTATCGTTAATGCCGTTGATGTTGGCCACCGATCCGCCGGTAGACAGCGCGCTGACCGTCAGCCCGGTCTTGTTCTGCAAAATCTGCGCCACCGCCGTGGAATACGCAAAATACGTGCCGGTGTTGCCGCCGGTGCCGATCTTGATCGCGTTGCCGCCGCCGCAGCCGGTCAGCAGCATTGCTGCGCACAGTACCACCGCTGCCGCAGCCATCCAGAATTTTTTCATGATAGATGAACCCCTTCCAAAGAATATTTGAATACCTGTATACACAGGTAAAAACAATTTGGTTTTATTATACTTGTTTTCGGCCGCATTTTCAAGAGGATTTTGCAAATTATTCATCGGATTTTGCAATTTCGTTCATTTTCCCAAAACTTTTGAATCTTTTTTTGTAATTCGCTTGCAATTTAGCAAATAAAACGCTATAATGAAAGAGCAGATTTTCACTGAAAGGAGCGTTTCTCTTGTGAACCGAAACGAAAGTACCCCCATCCTGACGGAATTTTGGACGTGTCCCGTCGCGCCGGGCAGCGCCGCCCCGGCCGCGTACCTGCGGATGATGCAGGACGTTGGCGAGCAGCACCTGGCTGCGTGCGGATACCCGATGAAAGATATGCTGGCGCGCGGCGAATCGATGATGCTGTCGCGCAGCGCACTGCGGATCCTGCTGCCGGGCGAACTGCCCGACCGCGCCGACACGCGCCAGTTCGCGCAGCACGGCGTGCGCGCGTCGCGTGTATTTGAATTTTACCGCGGGTCGATGCCCGTCGCCGAAGCGATCAACGAATGCTTTTGCATCTCGCTGGGGTCGCGGCGGATCTTCCGCCCGGTGTGGCTCAGCGGCGCGGGCGAACCGTTCACCCCGCAGTTTATCGCGCTGGAACGGCTGAGCGCGCCTGCGTCCGGCACAGACTGCGGCGAATGCACCGTGCAGCCGGACATGATCGACTACAACGGCCACGTCAACAACGCGTGCTACGCCGACTTTGTCCAAACGGCGCTGCAAACCGCGCAGTCGCCGCGCGAGCTGCACCTGCACTACGAGCACGAGCTGCTGCCGGGCAGTACATTCCGGCTGTTCCGCAGCGGCGAACTGATCTGGGGCGCGCAGGGCGGTCATGTGGCGTTTTTGGCGCGCGCGGTGCTCTGAGATTCCTTGTTTTAAGAATATTTACCCTTTATTAAGAAAGGATTCCAATTATGAAGTACCCCATTTACCTGGCTTCGGCGTCGCCGCGCCGCCGGATGCTGCTGCGCGGGGCGGGCGTTCCGTTCGAGGTCTGCGCCGCCAACGCGGACGAAACCGTCCCGGCGGACTGGCCGCCGCACAAAGCCGTGATGAATCTGGCGCAGCGCAAAGCGGAGGCCGTCGCGGAGCTGTACCCCGGCGCATACGTCATCGGCGCGGACACGCTGGTCTCCTGCCGCGGACGCATTCTGGGCAAGCCGACCGACCCGTACGATGCGGCCGCGATGCTGCGGCTGCTGTCGGCCCGCACGCATCAGGTGCAGACCGGCGTGTGCGTGATTCTGCCGAACGGCACGGAGCTGACCTTCTGCGAGACGTCGCACGTCACGTTCCGCCCGCTGACCGCGTCGCAAATCGCCGCCTACGTCGCCTCCGGTGAACCGATGGACAAAGCGGGCGCGTACGCGATTCAGGGCGGCGGCCGCGCGCTGGTCGATCATTTTTCCGGCGACTACGCCAACATCATCGGCCTGCCGGTCGATCGGCTGGTGATGATCCTGCAAATGACCGGCGCCATCCCGGCGGAATAAGCACACCGATAAAATGCCCGCACTGCTTCGCGCAAACGAAAGCAATGCGGGCATTCTGGTTTTTTGAGCTTAATATTGGACGTCGATCCACGTCGGCGCATGGTCGGACAGCGTCAGGTAATAGTCCGGCATAGCGCGGTCGAACCGGCGGACAAAGCCCTCCGGCGCGTCTTTGATCAGAATATGGTCGATCGATTCCGCAAACGTGGCCGGCGTGTACGGCTCGTACCCGTCGGGGCCGCATTCGTGCATTCCGTCCTCTTCGTTGGCGAATTCCACCGCGATATCGTGCGCATGGCGGTACCCGCGGGACAGCGCAGCCTGCACGGCGGGCGACGCGTACTTGGCATTCAGGTCGCCGACGATGATCGCCGGGGCATTGTACTGCGCCTGAAACTGCGCGACGCGATCCATCAGCATCCCCAGCTGATATGCGCGCGCCTCGTCGGATCCAGTCTGGTACCAAGACAACGCGGGGTTGCTGCTTTTCCACCACAGATGCGTGGACGCAAAAATCAGCCGCTTTCCGGTTTCCTTGGCGCGCAGCACGGCAATGCACCACGATTTGGTTTGGCTGTTGTTGAAGCAGCCGTCCCAGCCCGGCACGTCGTCCGGATACAGCCGGAAGTCGGAATCCACCAGTTCAAACCGGTCGCTGCGGTAGATCACCGGCGTATCGTGCCCCCACAGCAGCGCATACCGCCCGCCGTCGGCCGTCAGAATCGTCATCAGCGATTCCGCCATCGTCGGCGAGACCTCCTGCAAGCCGATGAGATCCGGCTGTGTTTCGCGGTAGAACCGCGCAAAGCCTTCCTCGCGCACTGCGCCGGTGGAATCAATCCCCAGCGCTTTCCACGCGTCGGTCTGCCGGTCGCAATACCATTGGTTGTTGCTCATGATCCGATAGGTCGCCATATTCTCTGCTCCTTTTCGTTCCGTTCTGAAATGATTAGTAGAACATATACCGGTTTTTCATGCCGTTCGGATCCTCCACCAGCTGCACCATAAAGTGATCCAGAATCCGGTTGAACAGCTTGATGTTCCGCTTGGCCACGCGGTGGAAGCCCGGAATAATCCGCACCACCGAGGTGGGCATATGCGCCGACATCCGGCGGGTATGCTGCTCGCGCAGCGTGTCGCACGTTCCGGCGATCACCAGAATCGGCATCTTAAAGTACCGCAGTTTCAGCGGGTCCAAATGCGGCTCGCGGAGCGTCATGCGCAGGGTTTGCAGCATAAAGCGCTTCTTTTTGCTGAAAATCGCGCACACGGCGTCGAACAGGAAGCGGATGCAGTACGCGAGGTAGTGGCGTTTTTTCAGCCCGCCGGGGTTGTAGTTGGCGCTGTTCAGGATCATCGCGCGCACCATGCTGGTGTATTTGAGCGCGAACAGCAGCACCACGTTCGCGCCGTCGGCAAATCCGCACAGCGTCGCCTGATCCATTTCGTGCGCGATCATGAAGTCGTGCAAGTCCTCCACCAGCGTGTCGAGCGTGAACGGCGCGGTACCGCGGGGCGTGTTGCCGTGGCCGCGCAGATCGACGGCGAAGATGTGGTACTTGTCTTTGAGCGAATCAATCTGATTTTGGTAAAACGTGTGGTCGCCGCGGCAGCCGTGCAGAAAAATCATCGGTTTGTGCGCCGGATTGCCGTATTCCTGATAAAACATTTCAATTTCCATTTGGATATCCCTCTTTTTCTCTGAAATTTCGCAGAAAATCAGGCGTCGCCGCCCAGTTTCCCGGCCAGATCGCGCAGATCGTCGCGATCGTAAAATTCAATTTCCAGCGTGCCGGTATCGCCCGACGCGTTCACGACGCGCACCCGGCGGCCCAGCTGCGTTTTCAGCGCCAGCTCCACTTCGTCAAAAAACGGCGCGCGGCGCGGTTTTTCGGCGGCAGCGCGCGGTTTCCGGTGCACTGCTTTCGCCATTTTTTCGAGGTCGCGCACCGTCAGGTTCTTTTTCAGCACCTCCTGCGCGACTTCATGTACCTGCTCCGTCGGGAACGACAGCAGGCACCGCGCATGGCCGGAGCTGAGCGACCCGCTGCGCACCAGGCCGAGCACGTCGGACGGCAGCCCCAGCAGCCGCATTGCGTTCGCCACCGCCGGGCGCGACTTGCCGACCGCTTTGGCCACGTCCTCCTGCGTCAGGTCGTACGTTTCCATCAGCTGGCGGAACCCTTCCGCCTCTTCCACGGGGTTCAGATCCTCGCGTTGGAGGTTTTCGATCATCGCCAGTTCCATCATTTCGCGGTCGCTCATCGACCGGATCACCACCGGCACTTCGGTCAGCCCGGCCATCCGGGCGGCGCGCCACCGGCGCTCCCCCGCAACCAGCTGATAGCCGCCGTCCAAAATCGGCCGCACCAGCAGCGGCTGCAACACGCCGTGCTGCGCGATGGAGTCCGCCAATTCGCTCAGCGCCTGCTCGTCAAATTCTTTTCGCGGCTGATCGCGGTTGGGTTCGATGTCGTTGATACTCAGTTTAACGGTGCTTCCCTCGTCCAAAATCGCATTTTCAGAGAACAGCGACTCCAATCCCTTGCCCAATCCGCCTTTTTTACTCGCCAATCCAATCACTCCTTCAATCTGTTCGGGCAATGTTTCACGTGAAACACCGATTACTTCGGTCCGCCGGACGCCATCTCCCCCGCCAGCGCATCGTACGCCAGCGCGCCTTTGCAGCTGCGGTCAAAATACATGATCGGCTGTCCGAATCCCGGCGCTTCCGACAGTCGCACCGACCGCGGGATCACCGTGCGGTACACTTTGTGCGGGAAATATTTTTTGACTTCCTTCACAACCTGCTGCGTCAGGTTCAACCGGCTGTCGAACATCGTCAGCAGGACGCCTTCGGTTTCCAGCTTCGGGTTGTAGCTGCGTTTCACCAGCCGAACGTGATTCATCAACTGGGACAGTCCTTCCAGCGCGTAAAATTCGCACTGAATCGGCACCAAAAACGAATCGCACGCACACAGTGCGTTCAGCGCGATCAGCCCGAGCGACGGCGGGCAGTCGATCAGGATATAATCGTATTCCCCGCGGATTGGCACCAGCGCCCGCCGCAGGCAGAACTCCCGCTGCTGCACATCGACCATTTCGATCTCCGCGCCGAGCAGCGCGTTCGTCGCCGGCATCAGGTCCAGGTTTTCAAACTGCGTGTGGATGCGAATCTCGTCGCCGCGTACCCCGTCGATCAACGCATGATAGGTGGATTTTTTGACTTTGGACTTGTCCACGCCCAAGCCCTGCGTAGAGTTGCCTTGCGGATCGACATCGACCAGCAGCACCCGGAATCCCCGCGCGCCCAGCGCGGCGCCCAGGTTGATGACGGTGGTCGTTTTTCCGACGCCGCCCTTCTGGTTGATGACTGCGATCACTTTGCCCATGGCGTTCGCCCCTTCCGAAGATGGTTTGAATTCATTATAACATCTTTCCGCGTGTTTGAAAAGGGTATTGCGCAAAAAAGTTTCGATTTTCGCGAAAAAAATAAAAACAGCCCGGTTTTCCAACGTTTCGGCGCGTGTTTCACGTGAAACAACGGCCGGAGCGCGGCTCCGAGCTGTTCAGATTGGAATGGGCGGACTGTCACGCGGTGGTTCGGCTTGTTTCACGTGAAACACACGGCGCCGCGGACTTCGGGATCCGGATCCGGATCTCCATAAACTGCGCCGACTCGGTCTGCTCCTGCTGCGCGCCGACCCCGGCGTCGTTCATCACGCGCACGGCGTGATTGATCGTGTTCAGGAACAGCCGGATGTCTTTCGCGATAAACGCCCGGTGCGGCTTCGGCTTGTGCGCGGCGGCAATCAGCTTTTCCGTCTGGCTGACGTTCAGCCGCTGCGCCGCCGCCCGCCGGATCAGCGCCATCCGCCGTTCGGCGTCCGGCTCGGCCAGCAAACACCGTGCGTGCCGCTCCGTCAGCCCGCCGTTCAGGATTTCCGCGCGCTCCGCATCGGAATACCGCAGCAGCCGCAGCTTGTTGGCGACGGTGGACTGCTGCTTGCCGAGCCGGGCGGCCGCCTGCTCCTGCGTCATCCCGGTCGCACGAATCAGCGCCGCAATCCCTTCGGCTTCCTCAAAAAACGACAAGTCCGACCGCTGCAAATTTTCGAGCAGCGCCGCCGTCGCCGCATCGTCGTCGGACAGCGGCCGCACCAGCGCCGGAATCTCGCGCAGCCCGGCCGCCTTGGCAGCACGCACCCGCCGCTCTCCGGCAATCAGTTCGTAGCCCGTCCCCTGCTTCCGCACCAAAATCGGTTGCAGCACGCCGTGCTGGCGGATGCTGTCGGTCAGCTCCGCCAGTTCCGATTCGTCGAACCGTTTGCGCGGCTGCGCACCGCCCGGCGTCACCCGATCGAGCGGAATCATCGTCAATTTATCGCGTTTTTCTCCAAACATCACGAATCGCCCCTTTTGCACGTCCTGGTTCACACAAATATTGTAATCCATTCAGCCGGGGGAATTTCGTCGAAAGGCGGCGGCGCAAAAAATTTAATCGGCGACCGCCGCATCGATATCAACCGGCTGCGGCGTCACCGACGCGCCGTCCAGCAGGTTGACATACGGTACGCGGTGCGCGTCGGCGTACCACATGGCCGTGTATGCGCCGCCCGACGGGTGATCCACCGCAAAAATCGCATAATTGGCGTGGTCGAGCATCGTCTGCGTCCGCCGCTCGTACGCGGTGTGGTAATCGCCGCCCGCCAGCCACACGCAGTCGTACTGCGCCGCAAAGGCCCGCGGATTGCTGCGGTATTCGGGGATGCGGTACGGCAGCGCCAGCACAATCTTCGCCGGGCGGCGGCCGGTAGTCTGCGCCGCGCGATGCACTTCGCGGATGGCGATCTCGTCGAACTGGCCTTTGCAGCCCAAGATGAAACAAACATCCGGCCGTGCTGTCAAAATTTCGCACAAGTGCCGGTGAAGCCGTTCGGCCACAGCGTCCGGCTGCGACAGGATGCGGTGCCCGAACATTGTCACATTGTAGTAGCGGGGCTTTTGCTGCATGGATGCTCACCCGATTCTTTCGTTGGCGTTCTGCTATTATTATAAGACTTTTAACATCGTATGTCAAGTTACTTTAAGTCTATGATGTCTCATTTTTACAGGATAAGTGTCATATAATATCCCATATAGCAATATCGGGAGGGATTTGATGCAATACGAGCAATTTTTTGCGCTGCGCCTGGCGCAGCTGCGCAGTCAGAAAAAGGTCTCCGCGCGCGAAATGAGCCTGGCCCTGGGGCAGAATTCGAGCTACATCAACCGGATTGAAAACGGGCGGTCGTTCCCGCAAATGCAGAACTTTTTCTATATTTGCGAATACCTCAACATCTCGCCCGCCGAATTTTTTGACCCGTCCAACAAAGAGCCAGAGCACCTGGACGCAACGTATGCGGCGCTGAAAAAGCTCAGCCCCGCGCGGCTGGCGCTGGTATCGCAGCTGATCGATGAGCTGAGCAAGGCGAAGTAACGGGGTCGTTGGAATTGAAAAAAGTGCGCCCGGCGGCATGGCCGGGCGCACTTTTTATGTTTACCGATTTACTTTACATCAATCCGCCCATACAGCGGAACCGCACCGCTTTCCTTTTTCTGCTTCGGTGCAGCCGGCGCGGCGGCAACCTCCACCGGCGGATGCGACTTCACCGCGACGTCGGAGATGGTTCCGACGGGCTGCTGCGCATGTTGCGGCTGCGGACGATCGTTCTGCGGACGACTGCCGCGCGGCGGACGATTGCCGTTCGGACGGCGATTGTTTCCGCGGCGATTATTCGTGCGCGGCGGACGGCCGCCATCGACCGGTCCGATCACCACATGGCGGTTCATATCCACGCCTTCGCTCCACGAAGTCGCGCCTTCCACTTCCTGCACGGCCGTATGAATAATCCGGCGCTCGTATGGATTCATCGGTTCCAGCGGCTGGCGGCGGCCGGTGTTGACGGCCTTGTTCGCCATGCGCTTCGCGAGGTGAATCAGCGTCTGTTCGCGTTTTTCGCGGTAATTTCCGGTATTCAGCGTGATGCGGTAATAGCTTTCCTGCACATGATTGGCCACCAGGCCCACCAGATATTGCAGCGCGCTCAGCGTTTCGCCGTGATGCCCGATCACCACGCTGGCATCCTCGCCGGTGATGGTCAGTTCCGCGCCGGAATCGTGCTCGGTGATCTCGACGTCAATCCGCGCTGCGCCCAGCCCGGCCAGAATTTTTTTCAGGTACGCCGCCGCGGCAGTCGCCGCAGCCGACGGTTCTTTTTCCGCCGCAGCAGGTTCCGCTTCTGCTTCGACCGGCGCCGGTTCCGCCGCTTTGACCACGACCGGCTTCGGCGCAGCAGGCTTCGCCTTTTCCGGCGCTGCCGGTTTGGCCGCCGCTTCCGGTTTTTTCGCCGGCGCTTTTTCCGGCGCCTGCGCGGGTTCATTCTCCGCCGCATCGTCGTAATACGCGCGAACCTTGGCCGGACGTCCGCCGAACAGACCAAGGATCTTGGCTTTCGGCTCCTCCAGCAGCTCGAACTCTACTTCGTACGTTTCTTTGCCCAGCTGGCGGCACGCTTCAATCAGCGCCAGCTGCGGCGTTGCGCCGGTTCCAATGGCTTCTCTCATTTGGGATCGTTCCTTTCTCACGCGCGGATGATTTTTGTGCCGCGCGATTATTTTTTCTTTTTCTTGCTCGATGCATTCCCGGCGCGCGTCGCGTTTCCGGTTTTAATCACGCGCTCGTTCGGGTTGATCTTAATTACGTTTTTGGCGTCGATGTCCTCGTAAATCGAGTGATCCGCCTTGTCCTTCGGGTCGTCCTGCACCGCGGTATTCTGCGCTTTCAGTTGAAGCGCGACCGCTTCAATATCCACGCCGCTGTATTTTTCCAGCACTTTTTCTTCTTCCATCTCGCGGCGGGCAAAGCGCGCGGCTTCGTCCATCGCTTCCATAATCTGTGCGTTGTAGAACTTATTCATCAGCAGCGTCTGGATGATCGACACCACGTTCTGGATAATCCAGTAGAACCCGACAGCCGCCGGGACGGTGAACGCCAGCCACGTTGAAAACGCCGCCATACCGACCGGCATCCCCCACTTGGTGCAGCCGTTGCCCGCAGCAGCTGCTGCATTGGCGCCGCGCATCGTGAACAGCGTCATCGCGATCGATGTCACAAAGCACAGCAGCGGAATCAGCACCAGAATCGAATTGAACGTCGGCGTTTGCAGCAGGTTGATGTGAAACAGATTGAACGCGCCGTTCGACAGCCCGTCCAGCTCCGTCAGCTCGGTCGGCGTGAAAATATTGGCCGACACCACTTTATCGCGGATCGACGCGAACTGGTTAATCAGTTCGCTTTGCTTATAATAGTAGTTTTCGCTGGGCAACGTCACGAATTGCAGCGCCTGGTTGACCTTGTCGGCCGACAGGTGCAGCACGCACGTCAGCGGATTCACAATCGCGCGGTACAGTCCGATGATGACCGGGAACTGAATCAGCAGCGGCAGGCAGCCGGACGTCATGCTGATATTTTCCCGCTGATACAGCTTCTGCTGCTCTTCCTGCAGCTTGCTCGGATTGCTGCGGTACATTTCCTGCAGCTCTTTGATCTTCGGCTGAATCCGCGCCTGCTTGGCAGACGTTTTCTGCTGCTTGATCGACATCGGCAGCATCAGCAGCTTGACCACAATGGTAAATAAGATCAGGCCTACCACATATACGCCCGAAATTTTGTATCCGAAGAAAATCACATACCCGAATACATAGCCAATCCAGTCCAGAATGTTCATGTCTTTCTTTCTCACTCCAACGGTCAGTTTTGAATAATGCGGACTTTTATTATCTATCATCATGCGGCACCCGGAGTCGCCTCCGAATCCCGCCGGATTTTCAGGTTCAATCGCGCCGGCGTTTTTTGCGCGCCGTGCGCTCCGGCACCGGGTCCACCCCGCCGGGGAACAGCGGATTGCACCGCAGCAGCCGCCAGGCCGCCATCGCCCCGCCGCGCAGCGCACCGTACCGGCTGATCGCCTGGTACGCGTAGCTGGAACAAGTGGGGTAAAACCGGCAGTGCGCTTGGGTGTGCACAGTGATGTGCGTTTGGTAAAACCGAATCAGCGCCAGCATCAGCCGTTTCACGGCAGCACACCGGCCTTTTTCAGCTGGGCGCGCATCGCCGCCTCCACCTCCTGCGACTTCACAACGCAGGTACGGTGCCGCGCCACAAACACCAGGTCTACCCCGGCGCCGACGGCGATTTCGGGCGCGACCGCGCGGAACGCCGCGCGAATCACCCGCCGGGCGCGGCTGCGCGCGACGGCAATCCCGATTTTTTTGCCGGTGGTAATCCCATACCGAACCTGGCCGGTTCGGGTACGGGCCACATACGTCACCAGCACCGGCGACACAAACGACTTCCCCCGGCCGTACAGCCGCCGAAACACGCGGTTTTCTTTGATAACGACCGGACTTTCCACCGGGAAGCCTCCCTTCAACTCCTTTTTCGTGCCGGACACCGTGCGCCCGGCACGAAAAAACATCGCTTACAGCGTCAGCGATTTTCTGCCCTTCGCTCTGCGGCGGGCCAGCACTTTGCGGCCGTTGCGGTCCGCCATGCGTTTGCGGAAGCCGTGCTCCTTTTTCCGATGGAGTTTCTTCGGCTGATAGGTACGAAGCATTCAAAACACCTCCTTATGCTCAAGGCGCAAAAACATAGTTTGCTAATTTACAATTATAGCGTATCAAACGCCGTTCTGTCAATCGATTTCCGGATTTTTTTCGCGCAGACGGCGAAATTTTTTTTCGTTCAAAAAAAATTTATATTTTCGGATTCCGCGGCCTTTTGCGCAAAAGCGGCGGCGGTTCGCGCCGTTTCTTATAATATGCACGATTTTCCGCAATTTTTGCGCGAAAAAAAACGTTTGCGTTTTCGCCGGATTTATGGTATGATAAATTGAATATTTATCTGCCGGCGTCCCCCGACCGTTTTCGGGGCGATTCGCCGCAGAAATGACCCAGAATCTCAGGAGGAAAGGAAGACTCAAATATCTTATGGAATCTTTTCAGGAAGCATGGGAGCTGATCTGTGCCCGGCTGCGCGAACGAAAGGATATGACCGAAACGTCGTACAAAACGTGGATCGCCCGGATCGAGCCGGTGAGCATGGAAGGCGGTACGGCGGTGCTGTGCGTCCCGAACGTGTTTTACAAGCAGTCGATCGAAAACTTTTACCTGGAGCGCATCCGCGAGGAATTCCGCGAGGTGTTCGGCACCATCCCGGCGATCAACATCATCACCGCCGAGCAGAACTCCACCAAAAACGCCGTGATTTCCGACATTCTGTCCGGCAGCTCCGACTACGAGTACACGTTCCAGACGTTCATCGTCGGATCGTCCAACAAACTGGCGCACGCGGCGTCCCAGGCGGTGGCGGCGCATCCGTCCGGCGAATACAACCCGCTGCTGATTTACGGCAACTCCGGGCTGGGCAAAACGCACCTGCTGTACGCCATCTGCAACGAAATCCATCAAAATAACCCCAAAATGAATATCGTCTACATCAAAGGCGACGACTTCACCAACGAGCTGATCGATGCGATCGGCACCGGCTCCACCATGGCGTTCCGCCAGCGGTACCGCCAGGCCGACGTGCTGCTGATCGACGACATCCAGTTCATCGGCGGCAAAGAGCAGACGCAGGAAGAATTCTTCCACACGTTCAACGCGCTGTACGAAAACAAAAAACAGATTGTGCTGACCAGCGACCGGCCGCCCAAAGAGATCCGCACGCTGGAAGACCGGCTGCGCACGCGGTTTGAAAGCGGCCTGCTTGCCGATATTCAGCCGCCGGATTTTGAAACCCGCATCGCGATTTTGAAGCGCAAAGCGCAGCTGCTGCAAATCACACTGCCGGAGGACGTGTGCGAATACATCGCGTCGCGGCTGAAAAACAATATCCGCGAGCTGGAAGGCTGCGTCAAAAAAATGCGCGCCTACTATCTGCTGGAAAACCAGGCGCCGTCGTTCATCACGGCGCAGAAGGCCATCGCCGATATTCTGAACAACGACCAGCCCGCGCCGGTGACGGTGTCCAAAATTGTGGAAGAGGTCAGCCGGACGTTCAACGTGTCGCCCGAAGATATCCGCTCCAAAAAACGGTCGTCCAGCATCTCCCGCGCGCGGCAGATTTCCATATACTGCGTCCGCGAGATCACGCAGATGTCCGTGGTCGATATCGGCGACGAATTCGGCGGCCGCGACCACTCCACCGTCATCTATGCGTTGCAGCAGATCGAAAAGCTGATGCAGCAGGACGCCAAAGTCCGCGCTTCGGTCGAAGATATCATCAAAAATATCCGCGGCCGGTAACGTCGAAACAGTGCCGGATTATACTAATTGTATAAAATCGGACTTTTCCCCATTCCGGTGGAAAGAATCTGCACATCTCCACATTTGCGTGGAAAACAGCCGGCAAAAGTTTTCCGTCTTTTCCACAGACTTTTCCACATTCCCCACCGCATATTCCACACGGCTGTGCAGAACTTTTTTCTTTCCACATTCCTGCACAAAAGCTGAACACGCAATTCACAACGCAGGATTTTGAATTTTTTCCGTCAGAATCTGCGATTCCGGCGTTTTCCACGTTTTCCACCCCCTCTACTATGACTACTAAAAATAATAAGCTATCTATCTATTATTGCGACGATCGGAGGTCATTTTCTTGAACATCACCTGTCAGCGGGCCGAATTGCAGACGGCCGTGTTGAATATCTCGCGCGTGGTGGCGACGAAGTCGCCGATTCCCGCGCTGGAAGGCATCTTATTCAAAGCAACCGAAACATCCATTTTCCTGTGCGGCTACGACCTGAACCTAGGGATCACCACCGAGATTCCGGCGGTTGTGCGCGAGGAAGGCGCCGTAATTTTCAGCGGCAAGCTGTTCGGCGACATCATCCGTTCCCTGCCGGACAACGAAGTCACGGTCACGGTGGACGAAAAGTTCATCGCATCCATCCGCAGCGGCGAATCGGAGTTCCACATCGTCGGGATCGCAGCCAGCGAATACCCGGATATCCCGTCCGTATCCGGCGGGACGGAATTCAGCATCCCGCAGCCGACGCTGAAAAGTATGATCCGCCAGACGCTGTTCGCCGTTTCGACCAGCGACAGTAAACCGATTCACACCGGCGCCAAGTTCGACATCAAAAACCGGACGCTGCGCGTGGTCGCAGTGGACGGCTGCCGGCTGGCGATGCGCAGCGAGGCGATCAACTGCGACGAAGTCACCGATTTCGTCGTGCCCGGCCGGACGCTCGGCGAGGCGCTGAAACTGATGGAGGGCGACGACGGCGACGTGCAGATCGGCGTCGGCCGGCGGCACATCGTGATGAACGTCGGCAACTACGCGGTGATTTCCCGGCTGCTGGAAGGCGATTTCCTGGATTTTGACAAATCCATCCCCCGCGGCGCGCGGTTCGATATCACCGTCCCGACCCGCCGGTTCATCGAAGCGGTGGAGCGGATGTCGCTGGTGGTCAGCGAACGGCTCAAAAGCCCGATTCACTGCAAAATCACCGGCGGCGAAATCCGTTTTTCGTGCGAGACGGCCATCGGCACGGCGGCCGACCGCTTTGCGATTGAGCCGGTCGATGACGAGATCGAAATCGGGTTCAACTACCGCTACCTGCTGGACGCGTTCCGCGCGGCGGAAACCGACGAGGTGCGGGTTCAGATCATTCAAAACAACGCGCCGGTCAAAATCCTGCCGAAGGAAGGGGATTCGTTCCTGTTCCTGGTGCTGCCGGTGATGCTGAAAGCAAAATCTTAAAAAGACGGGCGATTGCTATGGAAAAAATTACAATCACATCGGAATTCATCCGGCTGGACGCGGCGCTGAAACTCGGCGGCATCTGCCCGACGGGCGGCGAAGCCAAAGTCCGGATTCAGGCGGGCGAAGTGCGCGTCAACGGCGAAGTCTGCACGATGCGCGGCAAAAAGCTGCGGCCGGGCGACCGGTTCCAGGTCGGCAGCCGCACGATTGAGGTGGGTGCGTGATCGTCACGGAGCTGACGTGGCAGCACTGCCGGAACCTGACGGGTGGCGCGATTGCCCCGGCGGCAGGCGTCAACGTGATCTGCGGCGACAATGCGCAGGGCAAAACGAATCTGCTGGAACTGCTGTGGATTTACACCGGCGGCCGCAGCTTCCGCGGCGCGCGCGACGGCGAACTGATCGAGCTGAACCGGATGCGCGCCGCCAGCCGGATGACGTTTACCGCGGGCGGCCGCAGCCAAACGGCGGAAATTGCGCTGTACGACGGGCGGCGGCACTGTACGCTGAACGGCGTCGCCAAGAAAAACGCCGCGGCGATGGTCGGCGCGTTCTGCGCAGTGGTGTTCGCGCCGGTGCATCTGGCGCTGGTGCGCGGCGGCCCGGCGGAGCGGCGGCGGTTTCTGGACGCGGCAATCTGCCAGGCCAATCCGTCGTACGCTGCGCGGCTCACCCAGTATCAGCGCGCGCTGGAACAGCGGAACGCGCTGCTCAAAGCGTATTACCATCACCCGTCGATGCAGGATACCCTGCCGGAGTGGGACGACACGCTGGCGCGGCTGGCGTCGGACGTGACGACGGCGCGGCGCGCATATTTGCAGCGGTTGCAGCCCGCCGCGCAGCAGACGTACTACGGCATTTCGTCGGAGCGCGAGCAGCTGACGATGACGTATGACGCGGCCGGCTGGACGGCGGACGATTATTCGGCCGACGCATACCGCGCGGCGCTGGACCGCGCCCGCAAAGACGATCTGGGCGCGGGGTTCACCACCGTCGGCCCGCACCGCGACGACATCGCCATCGCCATCAACGGGCTGCCCGCCCGCACCTACGGTTCCCAGGGGCAGCAGCGGTCGGCGGTGCTGGCGCTGAAGCTGGGCGAAGCGGCGGTGCTGGGCAAAGCCATCGGCGAAGCGCCGGTGATTTTGCTGGACGACGTGCTCAGCGAGCTGGACGGCGCGCGCCAGGACTACCTGCTCAATCAAATGGGCGGCCGCCAGGTGTTCATCACCTGCTGCGAAATCTCCCCGGTGCTGCGGATGCGCGGCGGGCAGGCGTTCCGGATGGCGGGCGGCGACCTGACGGTGATGCAGCCCGGCTGACCGCCGGGCGGAAAGGAGCATTCGCGCATGGAAAAAAAGGAAAAGTGGAAACGGTTCCGGCATCTGATTCGCGCGGACGCGGCGCAGCAGCCGGATCGGCTGTCGCCGCGCGCCCGGCGGGTTCTGCGCGTTGCCGTGCGGACGGTGCGCGGGTACCTGGGGTGTCAGCTGCCGCGGTCGGCGGCGGCGCTGTCGTACTTTCTGATTCTGTCGATTTTCCCGTTCCTGATCTGCCTCAACGGATTGCTGCAATTTTTTCACATGGATTACCCCAATCTGATCGCAGAGGTGGGGCGGATTTTCCCGGATTCGGTCGCGGACTTTCTGGCAGAATATCTCAACTACGTCCGCACCGCCGACTCCAACGCGATGCTGGTGGCGGGCGTAACGATGATGGTAACATCGGCGTCGGCAGCGTTCCGCACGATTTTGAACGCGGTCGGCAATCTGTACGGCCAAAGGCGGTACAAAACGGCGGCCGGGTGGCTGTTCAGCTTTTTGTATGCGTTTTTGTTTCTGTTTGCGGTGTATATCTGCATCGTGGTGTCGGTGTTCGGCGCGGCGCTGGTGGGGCTGCTGGGTAAATATCTGCCCGTTGCCGCCAAATTGCAGCAGATTTTGTGGCTGCGCTATCCGCTGATTGCCGCGTTCATGTTTTTGATCCTGTTCGGCCTGTATGCGCTGACCGCACCGCGGCTGCAGCCGCGCGGAACGGTCACGGTGTGGCTGGGTGCGCTGCTCAGCGCATTGATAGTGATGGGCGTCGGCGAGGTGTATTCCCAGCTGATCCGCGTATCGACGAAATATTCGCTGGTGTACGGGTCGCTGGCATCGGTGGTGGTGCTGCTGATGTGGATTTACACCTGCGGCTGCGTGATTCTCGGCGGCGCGGCGTTCAATGCCGCGCGCACAGCCGAGCGCAGACTCCGGCGCGCCTGATGCGGCCGGAAAATAAAGAAAAGAGGGCGCTTTATGTACCTGCATCTGGGGCAATCGACGGTGGTGCGCGCCGACACGCTGCTTGGCATCTTCGACCTGGAAAAATCGACAATTTCCCGCACGACGCGCGACTACCTGGCGCAGGCCACCGCGCGCGGCGAAGTGGTGAATGTGTCCGCCGAAATGCCGAAATCGTTTATCGTGGCGGAGAAAAACGGCAAACGAACCATTTACGTCTCGCAGATCTCCCCGGCGACGCTGCTCCGGCGCAGCGCAAAATTCCGACCGGAATAACCCAACGAAAGAAGGCCTGGATATGAAACGAGGGCGCATCTCCCGCTGCCCGTATTGCGGCAGAATCATCAACTATTTCTTTCTGTACGACTGCAAGCGCAGCGATTTCGGCTACTGCTCGCACTGCGGCGGCATCTTCCTGGTGAAGTATTCGCCACTGGCGTATGCGCTGGTGATCGGCGCGGTGGGCGCGTTTGCCGGCGGGTTTTTGTATCACTACCTGGCCGACAAGTCGCTCCCCGGGTCGATGTACCTGATTAAATGCGCGCTGGCAGCGCTGGGCGTGTACTTCGTGCTCCCGCTGCTGATCGCACCGCGCAAATGCTTTGCGCACGGACGCATCGGCGGATTCCCGCCGGATCTGGTGCCGGAATACCGGCCGCTGATCGGCCGCCGCAAACGCAAACGCGCGCCGGAGCATTCCGAAGTCAGCACCTACGACGAAACGGAAGAGCTGCCGCAGATCGGCGCGCCGTCCGATGCAACGGAAAATACAGAAAGTGATTCCGAAGTCAAAATATACAACGCGGAATCTGAAAAGCCTGCCGAGCCTGCCGGGGCGCGGTTCAAGCCGTGAGCCGGGCGCGCGGCAAAAAGCCGCAGGAATCGCGCCCGCTGTACGACTGGGTGATGCAGCTGCCCGAGCGGCGCGCGCGCGGATTTTTCCGCCTGCCTGCCTGCCCGCACTGCGGGACGCAGCTGCCGTACCGCGCGGTGATTGCGCGGCTTCCGGTATTTTCCACGCGCTGCGCGCATTGCGGAACGCCGCTGCGCTGCCGCGCCGGCGGGCGGTTCGCGGTGCTGGTGCTGGTGCTGATTGCGCTGAGCGCATTGGGTGCGGAATTTATCCTGAATTTGGCGGAAAATACGGTCCCGGTATTCGTATTCACGCTCCTGCTGGTCATTTGCACATATTTTTTGTACCCGCTTACCCTATACGCGCAAGAAAAAAAGAAAAAATAATTGCCAAATCGCCGATTTTGTGCTATACTATATTCAGCGAATCACTTCGGCGGCGTGCCGCGCACCGGAGCATCCGGCGGGCTGCTGCCCGGCCGCGCAATCCCATCGCAACGGAGGTTTTTTAATTTGGATCATTTACCATCTACGCATACCGACGCCGAATACGGCGCCAACCAAATTCAGGTGCTCGAAGGGCTGGAAGCCGTCCGCAAGCGCCCGGGGATGTACATCGGTTCCACCGGCCCGCGCGGCCTGCATCACTTGGTGTACGAAATCGTCGATAACTCCATCGACGAAGCGCTTGCCGGCTACTGCGACAAAATCGACGTCGTGATTGAGCCGGGCAACATCATCAGCGTGACCGACAACGGCCGCGGGATCCCGGTCGGGATTCAGGAAAAAACCGGACTGCCGGCCGTCACGGTGGTGTTTACCATCCTGCACGCGGGCGGCAAATTCGGCGGCGGCGGATACAAAGTTTCCGGCGGTCTGCACGGCGTGGGCGCATCGGTCGTCAACGCGCTGAGCACCTGGCTGGAAGTGGAAGTATACAGCGGCGGCAAAATCTACAAGCAGCGGTACGAACGCGGCACCGCCGTCACCGACCTGACGGAGGTCGGCGAAACCACCCGCACCGGCACGCACGTCACATTCCAGCCGGACGGCGAAATCTTCACCGACACACTGGTGTACGACTACGACACGCTGGCCCAGCGGCTGCGCGAGCAGGCGTTCCTCAACGCCGGGGTGCACATTGAGCTGCGCGACGAGCGCGACCCGGATCACATCCGGCAGGAAAACTACTGCTACGAGGGCGGCCTGTCCAGCTATGTGACATATATTCACGAAAAACGCGGGCTGGAAGTGCTGCACCCGGACGTGCTGCACTTTGAAGCGGAGGCCGCCGACCACAACGCGACCGCCGAAATCGCGATGCAGTACAACGACAGCTACAACGAGCTGATTATTTCGTTTGCGAACAATATTCACACCACCGACGGCGGTACGCACGAGGACGGATTCAAGCGTGCGCTGACCCGCGTGCTGAACGATTACGGCCACAAGTACGGCGTTTTGAAAGACGGCGACAAAAACCTCAGCGGCGAAGACGTCCGCGAAGGGTTGACGGCGATCATCAGCGTGAAGCTGAAAGAAGCGCAGTTCGAAGGCCAGACCAAAGCGCGCCTGGGCAACACCGAGATTCGCGCGCTGGTGGACAAGACGCTCACCGAAAAGCTGACGGCGTACCTCGAAGAAAACCCGGCGACGGCGCGGGTGATGCTGGACAAATCCATGACGGCGGCGCGGGCGCGCGAAGCCGCCAAAAAAGCCCGCGAGCTGGTGCAGCGCAAATCCGCGATGGAAAATGCGTCGCTGCCGGGCAAACTGGCGGACTGCCAGTCCCGCAATGTGGACGAAACCGAAATCTACATCGTGGAGGGCGATTCGGCCGGCGGCTCCGCCAAAGGCGGCCGCGACCGGCGGTTCCAGGCGATTCTGCCGCTGTGGGGCAAGATGCTGAACGTGGAAAAAGCCCGGCTGGACCGCATTTACGACAACGACAAGCTGATGCCGGTCATCACCGCGCTGGGCTGCGGAATCGGCGAGGACTTCAACATCGACAAACTGCGCTACGGCAAAGTCATCATCATGGCCGATGCCGATGTGGACGGGTCGCACATCCGGACGCTGCTGCTGACGTTTTTCTTCCGGTTCATGCGGCCGCTGATTGAGCAGGGGCACGTTTACCTGGCGCAGCCGCCGCTGTACAAAATTTCCAAAGGCCGCACGCACCGCTACGCGTACTCCGACCCGGAGCGCGACGCCATCACCAAAGAAATGGGCGCCGGCTGCGCGATTCAGCGGTACAAAGGCTTGGGCGAAATGAACCCGGATCAGCTGTGGGAAACGACGATGGATCCGGTCAACCGCACCATGCTGCGCGTGGAGCTGGCGGACGAGGATTTGGCGTCGGCGGACGAGACGTTTACCGTCCTGATGGGCGACAAAGTCGAGCCGCGGCGGCTGTTTATCGAACAAAATGCAAAATATGTGTCCGAACTGGACATTTAAGCCCCGCGCGCTGCGCGGTGTAAAGAGGTGAACAAAAATGGATGACGAATGGGATGAAGTAATCCGGTCCAACCCGTATCACGTCACGGCGGAGGACTACATCGAAGCCATCTTGGCGATGAAAAAGTCGGTATTTTCCAATGTTTTTCAGTTTGTGGAAACCGTACTGGTGATTGGAATGCTGACGGTGTGTACGGTCGATTGGTACCGGAACGGGTTCGACTACATTCGGCTGGGGCTGATGGTGATCTGCGTCCTGCTGATGGTCGGCGTATGGGTGCTGCCGCGCCTGAGCGTGCAGTCCATGGCCAAAGACTTGGTGCGCGCCGAATGTTTTGTGGCGTCGGTGGAGCCGGACTGGGTGGCGCTGCGGCAGGGCAGCGGCGAATGGCTGATCTCGCTGGACGAAACGACGTGCTTCCGCGAAACGAAGCATCTGTTTTTGCTGGAAGAAGAAAATCATCATTCCGCCGTGCTGCGCAAAGACGCGTTCGACGATCCGGACGCCGTCCGCGCGATGCTGGCGGCCAGCACAACCGTAGTCAAAGTTTGAACGGCGAGGAGGCGGCGCGATGCAGTCGCAGTACGATATGGAACTGGCCTGCGTTACGCAGCAGCTCACGCAGGAGGAATTTGAGCGCGGGTACTTTGTGCGGGAAAAATCCGTCGGCGCGCTGCGCGACGACCGGTTTTTCACCGCGCTGTTCGCCGTGCTGGGTCTGCTGTTTCTGGCGGTCAAAATCCCGGAGCTGGCGCAGTTTCACTGGGAAAGCGCGATCGTGGGGCTGGTGGAGCTGCTGCTGTGCCTGGCGTGCGTGGTGTATCAGCAGCTGGTGCTGCCGCAGCAGGTGCTGAGCGAGGCCAGCCTGCGCTACCGCACCAACCGTACGCTGCAATGCCGCGAAACCATCCGCATCACGCGCGACGGGTACGAAATTGAAACGCCGTACGAGCGGATTTCCGGTTATTGGTCGGAAACGGCGCACTGCGTGGAAAGCCCGTCGTGGTTTGTGTTTGCCGGCAGCCTGGGGCGCGGGACGATCCTGCTGCCGAAAGCAAACCTGACGCCGGAGGAGACGCAGCGCATATCCGAAAAAATGCAGGAGGTGTTCGGCAGCCGGTTCCGGCGGGCCGGGCGCGATTGACGGAACAAAAGAAAGGGGGGCCTGCCATGACGGTTTTGCCGGACGCATTGGTGTCCGTCGGATTTTTGATGACGGCGGCCGATTACCGCAGCCTGTGCCTGGCGGAGATGCGGCGCACGGCGGAGTGCCGCCGGGTGCAGGGCTTCCGCGCGGCAGGCGCCGTCCTGCTGGTCGGCGGCGCGGTGGGCGCGGCGCTGCTGGCGCATACGCTGGATCACGCGCTGATCTGGGGGCTGTGCCTGGCGGCGGGGGTGTTTTTCAGCTTATACGACCCGATTGTGCAGCCGTTTTTGACGGTGCACCGCGCCGACCGGACCTACAACCGCGTGGGGCAGTCGATGGCCGCCCAGCAGATGGTCTTTTTCCCGGATCGCGTGGAAATTACCACCCCGCAGATCACCGGGCGCTACCCGTACAAGCTGCTGCACGACGTCGCGGAAACGGCGGACGCGTTTTTGTTCGTGATCGGCGAAGGCGACCTGCGGATCCTGCCGAAACGCGTGCTGGACGAAGCCCAGACCGACCGGGTGCGCGCGTGCCTCTTCCCCGGAAAATGATTTCCAATTGCAGATATAGACAGCGAACGAATCCATCACAGAAGGGAAACCAACCATGAGTAACGAAGAATTGGAACAGCAGAAAATTCACGACATCGGGATCAAAAAAGAGATGGAGCGCGCGTATCTGGCGTACTCGATGTCGGTCATCGTCGGGCGGGCGCTGCCGGACGTGCGCGACGGGCTGAAGCCGGTGCACCGCCGGATCCTGTACACGATGTACCAAAACAACCTCCTCCCCGACCGCCCGTACCACAAATGCGCCGACACCGTCGGCAACGTGCTGGGCAGCTATCACCCGCATGGCGACGCGTCGGTGTACGATGCGCTGGTGCGGCTGGCGCAGGATTTTTCGATGCGCTACCCGCTGGTGGACGGCCAGGGCAACTTCGGATCGGTGGACGGCGACCCGCCTGCTGCGTACCGTTACACGGAAGCGCGCATGAGCAAAATTTCGACCGAGATGCTGACGGATATCGAAAAAGAGACCGTCGATTTCATGAATAACTACGACGATCGCCTCCAGGAGCCGGTGTATCTGCCGTCGCGGTTCCCGAACCTGCTGGTCAACGGCTCCACCGGCATCGCCGTCGGCATGGCGACCAATATCCCGCCGCACAACCTGCGCGAAGTGATTGACGGGATGTGCTACATGATCGACCACCCCGACTGCACGCTGGAAGAGCTGATGGGCCTCATCCAGGGCCCCGACTTCCCCACCGGCGGCATCATCATGGGCAAAAGCGGAATCCGCGCGGCCTATGCAACCGGCCGCGGCCGCATCTATCTGCGCGCGCGCGCCGAGATTGAGGAAGAAAAGAACGGAAAATACCGGATTTTGGTGACGGAACTGCCGTATCAGGTGAACAAAGCCGCCCTCGTCAAAACCATCGCCGATATGGCGAAGGAAAAACGGATCGAAGGCATTGCGTATGTGACCGATCACTCCGACCGCAACGGGATGTGCATCGTGATCGACGTGAAAAAAGACGCGTCGCCGCAGATTGTGCTGAACCAGCTGTATTCCATGACGCAGATGCAGGTGACGTTCGGCGTGATTATGCTGGCGATTGCCGACGGCCAGCCGAAAACGCTGACGCTCAAAGAGATTCTGCACGATTATATCGCGTTCCAGGAAAATGTCATCACCCGCCGCACGCAGTACGACCTGCGCAAGGCCCGGGAGCGGATGCATATTCTGGAGGGTCTGCTGATTGCGCTGGATTTCATCGACGAAGTGATCGCCATCGTGCGGTCGTCCAAATCGGTGCCGGAAGCGAAAAATGCGCTGATGGAGCGGTTTGGGCTGGACGATATTCAGGCCAGCGCCATCGTCGCGATGCGGCTGGGGCAGCTGACCGGGCTGGAACGCGAGAAAATCAACGCCGAAGCAGGCGATTTGCGGGCGAAAATTGCGGATTACGAGGATATCATCGCCAGCGAACCGCGTCGGCTGGAAATCATCAAAACGGAAGCGACCGAAATCCGCAACAAGTACGGCGACGAACGCAAAACCGTGATCGAATCGGTCAGCGGCGAAGTGGATATCGAGGATTTGATCCCGACGGAGCAGTGCGTGCTGACGCTGTCGAACTTGGGGTATGCCAAGCGGCAGCCGGTGGACGCGTTTTCCGTGCAGCGGCGCGGCGGTCACGGGATCAAAGGGATGTCGCACCGCGAAGAAGACGGCACGCGCGAAATGTTCGTCTGCTCGTCGCACGACTATGTGCTGTTTTTCTCCAACCGCGGGCGGGTGTACCGCCTGAAATGCTACGAAATCCCGGAAGGCAGCCGCACGTCGCGCGGTACCAACCTGGTGAATCTGCTGCCGATCGAAGGCGAAGAGCGGATCACGTCGATGATCCGGGTGTCGGAATTCGGCGAAGATCAGTATCTGTCGATGATTACGCGGGAAGGCATCATCAAGCGCACGCGGCTGCGTGAGTACGACACGGCGCGCAAAGGCGGGCTGATCGCGATTGACCTGGACGACGGCGACGAGCTGTGCTGGGTGCGCTGCACCGGCGGCGAAGACGAGCTGCTGGCGGCGACCCGCGGCGGCATGGCGATCCGCATCCGCGAAAGCGACGTGCGCGTGGTCGGCCGGACGGCGCGCGGCGTGAAGCTGATGGAACTGGCCGACGGCGACTGCATTGCGGGCGTGGCGGTGATCGACCCGGCGCGCCGGGTGATGACCGTCAGCGAAACCGGCTACGGCCGCGTGTCCGATATTGACGATTATCGGCTCCAGAACCGCGGCGGCAAAGGGCTGAAAAACTACGCCGTGGATCGCTACGGGATGGTGGCGGACGTGGTGATGGTGTCCGACGACGACGACGTGATCCTGATCTCGTCCGACGGGGTGATGATCCGGATCCCGGCCAGCGAAATCCGCGTTTGCCGCCGCCCGTCCAAAGGCGTGCGCGTGATGCGTGTGGGCGACGGCGCCCGCGTGGTGACGGTGACGCGCACCGCGCACGACGCGCAGGAGGTCAATGCGTCCGTGGAGGACGACGGCAGTGCCGACGCCGATGTGGATGCGGGGGAAGATGAATAAATTTTGAGGTTTGGTTTTCCACATTTTCAGGTGGAGAATGTGGAAAACCGGGTGCTTGCTTTCGGGAATCGCCGGGGCGGCTGCGGCCGCTTCGGTGATTTTTTGATTTGATGGGAAAATAATACTGTGAATTTGGGAAATGTTTTCAGATTCGTAACAATTTTAGACGAAATATGTTGTATAATACAGATGGAACGGAAACGAAGTCGATACAGCGCATATCGACTCGAATCCATCCGAAAATCATCAAATTGAACAGGAGTGATTGCAAATGGATGAAATGGTTTATCAAACTCAGAGATGGCTCAACAAAACGTACGGAAATGATTCCCGGTTCAAAAAACTGGATTTGGAGAACACGGCAATCAAAGGAAAAACAGGATGGGCAACAATTTACGCATTGACGCGTGCGTTGCAAATTGAGTTGGGAATTGAATCAACGGCGGACAGTTTTGGCCCGTCATCGCGCAGACTGTATGCGCAAAACCCCCTTCGCCGGAACGACGGAGAAACAAACAACAAATATGGCATTCTGCAAGGCGCGTTGTGGTGCAAAGGGTATAATCCCGGACACTACTATGCCGAAGATCACGGTTTTTCGTGTGTGTTCGATGAACGAGTTGAAAATGCGATTAAGGCACTGCAAACTGATGCGGGCGTTACGGCGAACGGTATCGTTTCGGTGAATCTGATGGCTGCTTTGCTGTCGATGGATGCATTCAAATTGTTGTCCGGGTACGGCGGAAAAGAATATGTTCGGTCGTTCCAGCAAATGATGAACGGTCGATACGAATCGTACATTGGAATTCGCCCGTGCGACGGTATTTATGGCCGAAACACTGCGGTTGCGCTGATTTATGCGATTCAGGCGGAAGAAAAGCTGCCGGTAGGGACGGCCAACGGCAACTTTGGCCCGGCGACCAAACGCTGCTGCCCCACCCTGCCCTACCAGAACGCAGAAAAAGACTACACAGGTCAGCTGTATGGTTCGGATAATATTAATCGATTCAGACAGTTGTTTAGTTTTGCCTTGTACGTCAATGGGTACGGCGACGGTTCGTACACAAATGCCTGGGATGAATCAAGTGTTCGAGAATTCCAACGCTTTATGGCAATTCCGGAAACGGGCGTCGGTGATTTGAACACATGGATGGCGGCAACGGTAAGCTGCGGGAACACCTCACGCACAGCCAAAGCTGCGGATTGCGCAACGATTCTGACCCCGGCAAAAGCGCAGACATTGAAAGACAACGGATATGAAGTGATTGGGCGGTACTTGACCGGCTATGTGGGGCAAGGCGTCAGCAAGGCACTGACGGAAGAAGAAATCACGATCATTTTCAACGCGGGTCTGCGATTCTTTCCGATTTATCAGACGACTGGACGTACGGCGTCGTATTTTACGGAAGAACGGGGTGCTCTGGACGCACAGGCAGCGGTGGAGGCTGCGGAAAACTTGCGGATCCCGTATCAAACGATCATCTACTTTGCGGTAGACTTTGATGCGATGGATTATCAGGTGACAAATAATGTAATTCCGTATTTCAAAGCAGTGTCGGAGTATATCAAGGGAACAGCACATAAGTATCGCGTCGGTATCTATGGTGCGAGAAATGTCTGCGCGCGTGTTGCAAGCAAAGGCTACTCCGTTAGCAGCTTTGTTGGCAATATGAGCACTGGATATAGCGGAAATCTGGGGTATCTGATGCCGGAGGATTGGGCTTTTGACCAGTTTGCAACGGTGAAAGTCGGGAGCGGTGACGGATTGATTGAAATCGACAAGGATGGATATTCCGGCAGGGATCGAGGTGTTTCGTACCGGGTAATCAAGGTGAGCGGTACATGGGGAAGCAGTCAGCGATTTGCCGCTGTAAATCGTTCTGGAAGTAATATGCTGGTTTATGCCGACCATTATTCTGTCAAAGAGGATGGATTTGACTTGCCGCTTGGAGATCCGATTGGTGTAATCCCTCACAACGGGTTCTTTGCGTATAAAGAACCTGAAACGCCAAGAGAAAAGTGTCTCCCCATTGTATATACGGATTCTGAAGGAAAAGCGGCAGAAGGATACGTATATATAGGTGAAAACTACCAAGGTACTGATGCAGAATATGAACGGATATGGGATTTAAAAGAAAACTTTATGGATTGGAAGTGTAATGAACAGAAAACGGATTTGATTCCGGCACAAGCGTCACTGCTTGCTGGAAGCCTGCCATGTACAGAGTATACGCTGACTGCTTCCACGTGGGCATTTAACAGCAAGGGAGACCCCGTTGAAGAACTTCCAGCAGGAACCCGTATTGGAATTGCAGGAAGTATATGCGGACACACACGTCCATACCTGCTCGCGTTGCACGCAAAATTTGACCAAAACGAACGAAGATGGTTTTCATACACGAACCTTATCGATCTTCGTTTTGACCTTGGAAATCTGCCGCAGAATCGCTTGCTGCGGTAACAAACAGTGGATGCAGAGCCGTGTAAGCGGTTCTGCATCCGCGTTGAATTTGAAAAGGAGCGTGTGCGACTTGAAAAAACTCACTCTTTTGGGAATTATATGCTTATTACTGACTGCGTGTGGGGTTGTGTCATCGGTCTCGTCCGTGCCCACCTCGTCTGCCCCTGCCTCGTCAAGTGCCTCTGCTGCACCACCATCCTCCACACCGCCTCAGACTGCGCCGCCAACCATAGAAAAAAGCATGGCGATTTGGTATTCGGCGACAGAACAATGCGGAAATATTGCAGTAAAGGACAGCGACACCGTTTTCTTTTCTGCAATCAATATTCTTGCCAAAATCACACCGGACAACCAGGTTGTGGCTTTGCAGGAATTTCCCGACCGATTGAACAGTATTGCTGTACATGGCGATTATGTATATTACACGCATGGCGGTAAGCTGTGCCGGATCAAAAAAGATGGGTCGGAGCCGTATACATACCCGGGCGATACGATCTTTGCCACGATTTATGTTGACGGGAATCTCTTGTCTGTTACCGTCGGGGAAGAGAAGGGTTATGGATACCGCCATGCAGATATTACCGGGGATCCGGATATCCTAAATTGGGAAGACGGATATGGGATGGATATTGACGCAATGACCGAACCGGCGCGCGCTGCACTTGCGGAGCTGGATGCCTTGTTGGATAAGAAACAGATTCGTTACAGATGCCCATATGCTACGGAAAAGTATTTCTTTTTCAAAAAGGATTCAGGTCTGGCGGAGGGTGAGAGCAGCTTTAAGCGTCTCGACCGGGAAACAGGCGTAATCGAAGATGTTCCCTACTACTCCACCCTGAATGAACGCAGAAGAGTAGTGGACGGGTGGATGTACTACCACGGGAAAGACACAACCTGCCGCTTCCGCATCGACGATCCGGCTCAGAATGAGTCTCTGCTGGGGAGAAATGTTGCACTGGACGAAGAATATCAGAGAAGCCTCGGTGGCCCCGGGAACTGAATCCGGAAAGAATAGGACGCTTTTGGAGAAAGGTTTGTCTGCCGCTGACCGCGTGCGGCGAGAGTTTTTTTGAAACCATCCCCGAGCAAACGCGAGCAAACGAGCGTAAACGGGTGAAAAACGGAGCTTGCCTAAGTGTAAATGAAAAATTTCAAAAAAACACTTGACAACGGGCAGAAACCGTGGTATGATATACGGGCAACATCAAAAGGGCGCGGTGCGTCCGTATGCCCTTTCGCGGATTTTCCGCGCGATTTACACTATGGAGGGAATGCTATGTCTACCTATATGCCGAAAGCCGGCGAGGTCGATCGTAAATGGTATGTGATCGACGCTGCCGGTAAACCGCTCGGCCGCGTGGCGGCTCAGGCCGCTGTGCTCCTGCGCGGCAAGCACAAGGTCACGTTCGCCCCGCACGTTGACTGCGGCGACCATGTGATCATCATCAACGCGGCGAAAGCCGTTCTCACCGGCAAAAAGCTGGAAAAGAAAATCGCCTACCATCACACCGGCTATATCGGCCATATGCGTGCCGTTGGGTACGATGTGCTGATGGCCGAGCATCCGGACGAAGCGATGCGCCTGGCGGTCAAGGGTATGATCCCGGACACCACCATCGGCCGCGAAGCGCTGACCCGGCTGCGCATCTACACCGGCGACGCCCACAAGCACGAGGCCCAAAAGCCCGAAGCTTGGGAAAAAATTTGAGCAATCGGAGGATCTGAATCATGTACGATAAAGCACCTTATTTCTACGGCACCGGCAGAAGAAAGAGCTCCGTTGCGCGCGTCCGTGTGTACCAGGGTACCGGCAAGATCACCATCAATGACCGCGACATCGACGATTACTTCGGCCTCGAAACGCTGAAACTGATCGTCCGTCAGCCGCTGGTGCTGACCGAAACGGCCGACAAGTTCGACATCGTCTGCCGTGTGGCAGGCGGCGGCGTCACCGGCCAGGCCGGCGCCATCCGTCACGGCATCTCCCGTGCGCTGCTCCAGTACGACAGCGAAAACCTGCGCAGCACGCTGAAAAAAGCAGGTTTCCTGACCCGCGATCCGAGAATGAAGGAGCGCAAGAAGTACGGCCTCAAAGCCGCCCGTCGCGCGCCGCAGTTCTCCAAACGCTGATCTGTTTCCCGATATATGCCGATTACAACGGAGTTTCGCTCAAACGGAACTCCGTTTTTTGATGGATGAAAACGATTCTGCGACAAGATGTATCACGAAATTGGGGGGATACGATGAATACGGAACACTGGATTTGGCTGCCGGAGGCGCAATTTCCCAAGCGGCAGCTGTCCCCGTACAGCCGCTTTATGAAAACGCTGATTGCCGTGCCGCACACCGTCGCGCGGTTTGGCAAAACGTACACGTACGGTCAGTCGGTGACGAAAATTGACCTGCGGTTCAGCGCCGACTGCATTGGGCGCGTACTGCTGAACGGGCAGATGCTCGCGGTGGGGCCGACGCCGTCCGGCGGCGATTTTTTGGACAACGAGCGCCCGCGCGCGGTGCATTATGCCACCCGGATGACGGTGACGCCGGCGGATTGCCCGTCGATTGCGACCGGTCGGCTGGCGTTTGTGGGCGAAGTGCGGCTGCGGCCGGAGTTTTTGTGCGAATACTCGCGCGGCCACGGCGGATTTATGCTCAGCGCGCAGCTGACCTTTGCCGACGGCACCATTGATTATATTTCGACCGGCGACGGTTGGGACGCACAGCTGCTCGGCGGATGGATTGCGCCGCGGACGTACGACGATTCCATCGATCCCACCCCGCCGCTCCCTGCGCAGGAGATTGAAAACCGCTGGCACTGCACCGACGCGCCGATTCCGCCGTGCAGCGAGACGCGGGTGCCCGTGAAAGGGCTGGAACATGTGACGGTGCCGCCCGGCGAGACGATTCAGCTGACGGCCGATCAGGAGCAGATTGCGGCCGGGTACGTCGTGATCGACGCCTACACGACCGGCAGCCTGACGATTGCGGTGCGCGTCAGCGAAACGATCGACGACGACGGCGTCAACGAAACCTGCCGGTTCGAGCGCAACGGCAGCTACCGCTCGTTCGAGCTGGTCAGCGCCGGATGCATGACGGCGACGGCGACGAACGCCGGCAGCATTCCGGCCGATTTTTCGGTTTCGCTGATCCGGACGTGCTTCCCCGTCGCGGTGCAGGCGCATACCATCACCAGCGACCCGCAGCTGAACATGGTGGCCGAATCGTGCGCGCAGACGCTGCAGTGGTGCCGCCAGATGCTGCATTTGGACAGCCCGCGCCACTGCGAGCCGCTGGCCTGCACCGGCGACTATTATATTGAAACGCTGATGACGGCGTTCACGTTCGGCGATCTGCGGCTGGCCGCGTTCGACATCCGCCGTACGGCGCAGACGCTGCGCGACCACGACGGCCGCCTGTTCCACACGTCGTATTCGCTGATCTGGGTGGAATGGCTGTACGACGTCTATATGCGCACCGGCGACGCATCGCTGCTGACCGACTGCATCGACGCGCTGACGCTGCTGCTGCGGCGATTCCGGACGTATCTCGGCGAAAACGGGCTGATTGAAACGCCGCCGGACTATATGTTCGTCGATTGGCTGAACCCGGACGGCATTTCGCTGCACCATCCGCCGAAGGCGCTGGGGCAAACGTGCCTCAATATGTTCTACTACGGCGCGCTGCGGACGGCGGAGAAAATCTACGCCGTTTGCGGGCTGGACGCGATGGCCGCGCAGACGCACACCCACGCCGATGCGCTCCAAAGCGCGGTGGTCGCGCAGCTGTACGACCCGGAACGGGAGCTCTTCTTTGAAGGGCTGAACACCCCCACTCCGCCGGAGCTGATCGGGCAGTATATGCCGCAAAACGTGGAAAAACGGTATTACCGCCGCCACGCCAATATTCTGGCGGCGTATGTCGGGATTCTGCCGCCCGGCCCGTGCCGGGCGCTGCTGAACCGCATTTCCGACGCCGAGGCGCTCGGCGAAGTGCAGCCGTATTTCATGCATTTCTGGCTGGAAGCGGTGCAGCGGTGCGGGATGTGCGGGCAGTACACGCTTTCCCTGCTGCACCAATGGGTGATGCCGCTGTGCATGAACCCCAAAGGGCTGCCGGAGGGCTTCTGCAAGCCGGAACCGACGTACCGGTTCGACCACAGCCACGCTTGGGGCGGCACGCCCGCCTACGCGCTGCCGCAGGCGCTCACCGGGCTGGAAATTCTGGAACCGGGCTGCCGGCGGATTCGCCTGACGCCGTCGCTGATGGGGCTGGCGCGCGCCGACGTCGAAGTGCCCACGGTGCTCGGAATGCTCCGCGTTCATCTGCGCGACGGCGAAGCCCCCGCGGTGGAAGCGCCGGACGGGATGACGGTGGAGCTGCGCGGCTGAAATCGCGCGCATATAACGCGCATATAACATTACGACAAATCCTTTATGCACACGGTGCGGATGTGCAGAATCGGCGAAATATGGTCGGAAATGGCGGCGGCGCTTGCAATTTGACCGGTGGGACACGCAAAAAAATTTCCGGATTTCCGTGTATATTTGCGCCGGAATATACATTTTCGCCTGATTCCGAAAAATGCCCGTCCGGCGCGGTTTATTGGTGTTTTTTTCATCCGCCGCACGGCGGTTCACTGTCCATGTTGCGGCGCAAGATGAATATTTATTCACCAATCCGAATAGATTACAATTTGTAACCTTTTCGATTTTGCAGAACTGCACAATCGATTTCCCGATAATTTACAACGATTTCGCGTTTCTCGATCAAAATACCGCGTTTCTGCGCTGTATGGTTTTGCAAAATCCGAGGGCGATTCAGCATCTTACACAAAATTCCGTCCGCGCCCGCGCTTGACAGACCGCTCGAAAATGAATATAATATCCGCAATGCAAGAATAATATTCAAATCAAGGCACGTCCTCCACTTCCACTCCCCGGACGATGCCGGAAAGGAAACGGTTCTTGTTATGAAGAAGATATTATCCCTCGGCCGTGTGCCGGGACGAGCGGTGGCGATGTTGATTCTGTCCGCCGCGTGTGGGCTGCTGATTGCGCTGTGGCAGCCGGCGCCGTCGATGACGCGCGCATACGCCGACGATGGTGCGGCGGCAGTCGCAGAAAAAGCGGAGGCGGCGGTGCATGGCCTGGCCGCTGCGGCGCCGGAATCGGACGCCGACGCCGCGCGCGCCATCCGTGCCGACGGGTCTGACCAGATGCTTCCGGCGGACAGCGGCAAAACGATCACCGTGACGGCCGACGGCGTGACGACCGTCGTGGAGCTGTACGGCGGGACGGTGGCCGACGCGCTGGCCAAAGCGGGCGTGACGCTGAGCGAAACGGACGAATGTTTCCCCGCGACGAACGTGCTGCTGACCGGCGGGATGACCGTGTCCGTCAGCCGCGTATCGTACGAAGAAGTGACGACGACCGAAGCCATCGCGTTCAAAACCGTCCGCCAAAACGACAACACCTTGTCCAAAGGCAAAACCAAGGTCGCGCAGGCCGGGCAGAAAGGCGTCCGGACGATCGTGACGCGCGTGCGCCGCACCGACGGCGAGATCACGTCGCAGGAGGTGCTGCGCGACGAAGTGACCACCGAGCCGGTGGATCAGATCGTGCTGGTGGGCACCAAACCGGTGTACGGGATTTACCACGGGATGGAAGTGTCGTTCAACAAGCAAACCGGGTCGATCGATCTGGCGGCGCAGGCCGCGCTGATCGGCACCGGCAGCACCCCCGGCAGTTCCGGGTGGCGCGCCAAGATCAACGGCGACGGCACCATCACCGATCAGTTCGGCGACACCATCTCGTACCAAACGGTCATCAGCGGCCGGGCGACGGCGTATTACGCCAAAGCCGGGTCTGGGACTTCCACCGGGCGGCTGGCGTCGTACGGCGTGGTCGCGGTGGACCCCAAAGTCATCCCCTACGGGACGAAAATGTTTATCTGCTCGGCGGACGGGTCATTGGTGTACGGCTACGCGATCGCCGGCGATACCGGTGGCACCCTGATGAAGGGCACCGTACTTGTGGACTTATACTACAACAACTACAACCAATGCGTGTGGTTTGGGTCGAAGAAAATGAATATCTACATCCTGGAATGAGGAAACACCGGGATGGGCAACCGCAGAATCCGCTCCGCTGGAGCGGATTTTTGCGTATTCATGGAAAGTTTACAAATAAACCGGAGATAATCTTGCGCCGCATCGGAGAATATGCTATACTATAAATGGAAATCCGATTCATGATTGGATAATTTGAGAAACGGGAGGTTTGCAGCGATGCGTAAGATGCATTTACAACCGAATGCCCGATTACATCATTGGTGCGGCGCCCAATTGTGGAGGAGCCGGATTCAAATCGTTATACCGCGCGTATCGCCCGGGGACATGAATGCATGATGTCTCGCCGGGGGATACGCGTTGTGCTTTTGGTGGAGATTTTTCGAACGATTTGAAAGGAGCGCGGACGCCACGAAGAAGTATCAAAGAATATTCGCAGTGATCCTTTCTCTCGCGTTAATTATGTGTTCCGCAATGCTGGTCACAACGCTGGCAAAGGAAGAGAACGTTCCGCAGCCGTTTTACAGTATAACGGCAGAGGATCCGCAATGGGTGGCACTCGGCAGCATTGATGCGAGGCGTGCGGCCGTGCATTTGGATGAGTCCGTTTTCGATGATATGCCAACGGAGGAAGTACTGCGGGCAGTGTTGGAGTATCCATTTACAAGCGACATTTTTCTTTTTAACACATATCAACAAGGCATCGAACACACCATGACGCACTGCACAGCGATGCGCGTGCTGGTACAGCGGGCGGATGCGTATTCCGTTTTGCGCCATGCAGCGGCGCGCAAAAATCGGGCGGATTTAGAAAAAAACTTAACAGAGACCCGAATGAAGCTTGTTCCGGAAATATTGAATGTGTTGATGTCATACTCCGGGTTTGAGCTTGAAGCGATTGACTACAATATCAGGCAAAACGCTGCGGATACATCTGCCCCTTTGGAAATAAATCTTTCCAAGAGAAATTCCAACGAAGGAGGAACGACCCCATGAAACGATTCCTCGCCCTACTGTTGGCGTTGACGCTCGCCGTTTCCCTGACCGCGTGCAGCACCCAGCCCAAACCGTTCTACACCGACGCAGAGGACGTACCGGCTTCCGACCTCGAAAACCTGCCGACCGACGAAGTGTTGCGCGCGGTGCTGGAATACCCGAAGATTATCAACATATTTCTATATAGTTCCGATAAATGGGGCGTGGAACAAACGGCAGTCCATTGCACCGCGCTGAAAGTGTTCCTGACGCGCCCCGACGCCCGGCAAGTGTTGGACGAAACGATCGCAAACCCAGCACCAATGCGCGAGCGGATGCAGACGGATAAATACGATGAAGAAATGATACTGGATGTCCTCAGAATCATCTCCAACGCAATGGACGAAATGGGCAAATAATTTTCCAAATTCCCACGGCGGAGCAGCACGCACCCCCCCAATGCGCGCGGCTCCGCCGTTTTGCGCGCAAACAGCGATTGTAAACAATCCGTAAAGAAATTCCGCGCCATTTCCCCTTCGGTTTGTGGAAAAAACGGATAGAAAAAAGTCGAGAAATGTGCTATACTATTCCTGAGAGCAAACAAACGGCGGCCGAGCGCCGCAGAATCGTAAAGGAGCAGGAATATATGAGCTTATTCAGTCTGGACAATCGCGTCGCCCCCATGGGGCTGTTGGTGATGGACGGCGCGCGCGAGCTGGGGCGCGAGATCGACGCATACCTGGTGCAGTGGGCGCGGCAAATCGGGATGGACGTCGATACGTTTATGATCGAGTCCGAGTGCCCGCGGTTTTCCTCCGGCGACGGCAAAGGGTTGATTAAATCGACCGTGCGCGGCATGGATCTGTACATCATCGTCGATGTCGGCAATTACAGCATCAACTACAAATACTTCGGCCAGCAAAACGCCATGTCCCCCGACGATCACTTCCAGGACCTGAAACGACTGATCCAGGCCGCCAGCGGCAAGGCGCACCGGATCAATATCGTGATGCCGCTGCTGTACGGTGGCCGTCAGCACCGCCGCAGCTACCGCGAATCGCTCGACTGCGCGTTTATGCTGCAGGAACTGCAAAATATGGGCGTCGAAAACGTGGTCACGTTTGACGCGCACGACCCGCGCGTGCAGAACGCCGTCCCGCTGATGGGCTTCGACAACCTGATGCCGCACTACCAGGTGCTGAAACGGATGTTCCGCGACTTCCCGGACATCGTCACCGATCCGGAACACTTCATGCTCGTCAGCCCCGACGAAGGCGCGCTCAACCGCAATATGTACTACGCCTCCGTGCTGGGCGTCAACCTCGGGATGTTCTACAAGCGCCGCGACTATTCCCGCGTCGTCAACGGCCGCAACCCGATCATCGCGCACGAATACCTGGGCGAATCGGTCGAAGGCAAAGACGTGTTCACCGCCGACGACATCATCTCGTCCGGCGAGTCGATGCTGGACATCGCGTACAACCTGAAAGCGCGCAAAGCCAAACGGTTTTTTGCATATGCAACCTATGCGATTTTCACCAACGGACTCGACAAGTTCGACAAAGCGTATCAGGACGGGATCATCGACGGCGTGTTCGGCTCCAACCTCACCTACACCATGCCCGAACTGCTGGAACGCGAGTGGTATCATCAGGTGGATGTGTCCAAGTACGTCGCGTACTACATCTCCGCGCTGAATCACGACATCTCCGTGACCAATCTGATCGACCCGCACGACAAGATCGAAGCGCTGCTTGCCAAACGTGCCGGTGCTGCAAAATAACGCGGACGCGATCCGCTGGGAGCCGCTGGGCGGCGAATTCGGCGTGTATACCGCGCCGGGGTTCCGGTTCGGGACCGACGCCCTGCGGCTCGCAGATTTTACGCTGCGCTGCGTTCCGCGCCCGCGCCGGATGGCCGAGCTGGGGACGGGCTGCGGCGTGCTCCCCATCCTGTGGGCGCAGGCGCGCCCCAACGCCGCGATCTGCGCGATCGAGATTCAGGATACCGGGGCGAATTTGGCCGCCGAATCGGCCCGCAGAAGCGGCGTGAGCGACCGGGTGCAGATCATCTGCGGCGACCTGCGCACCTGGACGGTGCCGCCCGCCGGGCGGTTCGACGTGGTGGCGGTGAATCCGCCGTATTTTCCGGTGCAGTCCGGTGCCGCCGCAGCCGACGATGCCCGCCGGATCGCGCGCAGCGACGAATCCTGTACGCTGGACGACGCTGCCCAGGCCGCCGCACGGATTCTGACCGGGACAGGCTGGCTGTGCATGGTGCTCCGGGCCGAGCGGCTGGCGGATGCGTTCGCGTCCATGCGGCGCGCCGGGCTGGAGCCCAAGCGAATGCAGCTGGTGCAGGCTGACCTCGATCATCCGCCCAAGCTGGCGCTGATCGGTGCGCGGCGGAACGCGCGGCCGGGGATGAAAGTGGAGTGTGTCGCGCTGCTGCGGGCAGCGTCCCGTGGAAATGTGGAAAACCCCGTTTAATATGTGGAAAACCTCAAAATCGCCGTTTGTCCGGTTCCGATGCGCAATCCCGCATCCGCGTCCGCAAACGGCGCACGGGTTTTCCACATTTTGAACGGGGAAACGTCGAAAACTTCGACCGAAAGGGGAAAAATCCAGTGGCAGGAACATTGACCGTCGTCGGAACGCCGATCGGCAACCTGAGCGATCTGTCGCCCCGCGCGGCGGAAGCGCTGGCCGCGTGCGACTTCATCGCGGCGGAGGATACGCGGGTGACGCTGAAACTGCTGAATCATCTGGGGATCAAAAAACCGATGGTCAGCTACTTTGAGCACAACAAAGCGGCGCGCGGCGACGTCATCTGCGCGCGGCTGGAAGCGGGCGAAAACGGCGTGATCGTGACCGACGCGGGGATGCCGTGCATCTCCGACCCCGGAGAGCTGCTGGTGGCGCAATGCGCGGCGCGCGGCATTCCGGTGACGGTGGTGCCGGGGCCAAGCGCGCTGATTGCGGCGCTGGCCGTGTCGGGCCTGCCGACGGGCCGATTCACGTTTGAAGGCTTTCTGTCCGTCACCAAGAAAAGTCGCCGTGCGCACCTCGATTCGCTGCTGCACGAGCAGCGGACGATGATTTTTTACGAAGCGCCGCACAAGCTGGCGGCGACGCTGGCCGATCTGCGCGACGCATTCGGCGCCGACCGGCGGATTGCGCTGGTGCGCGAGCTGACCAAGCTGCACGAAGAAGTGATCCGGACGACGCTCGGCGAAGCTGCCGCCCGGTTCGCGCCCGATACAGGCGAGACGCCGCGCGGCGAATTCGTGCTGGTGGTGGACGGCGCGCCGGATACCGCTGCGGAGGACGCCGCGTTCACGCTGGACGATGCCATCGCGCTGGCGCAGCAGTACCGCGCTGACGGCCATTCTGCGTCCGACGCCGCCAAGCGCGCCGCCGCCGAAACCGGGTTCCGCAAAGGCGAGATATACCGGGGATTGGGCCAATAACAGAAAAAACGGTGGAGCGGTATGTACCGTTCCACCGTTTTTTTACGCTTCCGGTTCTTCCAGCGGCCGGTAAAACTTCCGCTGATCCATCGGCCACAGCTTCTGCGTGAATCCGCCGGGCAGCGCGGCAGGCAGCGCCGCTTCAATCTGATACACCGCCGCGTCCATCCCGTCCAGCATCGACAGCAGCTCGGCTTCCAGCAGCATCGGCGCCACCGCTGCGCCGTGCTCCGGCGTCCCGTGGTGCGACAGCAGCATATGCTGCACCAGCATCCGGGTTTCGGGCGGCGTACCGAGCGCGTCGGCCGCGTGCTCCACCGCCATTGCGCCCATCACCAAATGCCCCAGCAGGTCGCCGCGGGCAGTATACCCCGTCGCCAGCCCCGTTTGATCCACGGCAAATTCCTCGGTTTTGGCGATGTCGTGCAGAATCGCGCCGCACAGCAGCAGATCCCGCCGCACAAACGGATACACCGCACACACGCCCTCTGCCAGCCGCACAATCGACAGCGTGTGATACAGCAGTCCGCCGCACACCGCGTGATGCACCCGCACCGCCGCCGGGCACGTCAGCAGGGCTTCGCGCCGGTCGTTCAGCATTTTTGCGGCCAGCGCTTTGAGCGCTGGGTCGGTGAACGATTCGACCACGTCCATCACCTGCGCGAACATCGCCTCCCCCGTTTCCGGCGCGCACGGCACCAGCGCTTTGAGATCGACGTTGTCCTCCGGTCCCACCCGGCGAATGCGCTGAATGCGGTACTGCCGCTTATCGTTCCACAGCTCCTCGTTGCCGCGCACCTTCACGATCATCCCCGGCGCAATCCAGTCGTGGACGGTTTCTTTGTAGTCCCACAGTTTCGCCGGAATTTCGCCCTGCGCATCGCCGAAAATCAAATCCAGGTATGTATCGCCGCGCGCCGAAGTCTTTTTGGTGCAGGCTTTCACGATAAAAAAGGAATCCGCTACCGGAGCGGTGGGCGTAGTCGTTTGCATCGTCAAAATATCTCCTTTCGCCAGTCGGGAATGCCGTTTTGCAACATTCCACATTTTCCACATAGTTTTCCCCACCGGACTCCACAGCCCGGTTCAAAACACGCCTTTTTCGGACAAACCGCGCGTAATTCCGCCATTCGGGCGGCGGCCGGCGCGGTAATCATCCAGGATTTCCTCAATTTCCACAACGTTTTCCACAGTAAACCGCAGCACATGGTGGGAAACCGGCGGCACCTCGCGCAGCCGGTCGAGCAAACACAGCGGGACGCTGTTGAGCACTTCGCTGCACCGTCCGGCGCCGGATCCCACGCACCGCACCGGGAATTCGATGGACTTGCGGTCGATCAGCGACCGGCTGCGGCCGCAGTGCGCGCAGTCCGTGCCGTTGCGGATGGGGCAGCACCGCGTCAGCATCAGTGGTACCCGCCCGTATACCATCACGCCGCACGGAATCGCCTGCCGGATCGCCGCCGCCTGCCGCAGCGTCAGTTCCACGCTCAGCACGGCGTCCGCCACGCCGAAGTCCCGCAGCGATTCGAGCGCGGCCGCGTTGAATACATTCAGTCCCGGCATCCCATGGATTCGGCATCCGGCCGCCCGCGCGGCCGCGACGGCATTCAGCGTCCCGCACCCGGCGTCCCGGATGCCGAGGGCTTGCAGCTGCGCCAGCCGCTGCGCGATGGCCGCCTCGCACCCGAACATCCCCCGCGGCAGCATCACCGCCACCGGCGCGCGCGCGCCGAGCGCTTGCAGCGCGGTATCCGGCGTGTCCAGCGGCAGAAAAATGCGGCCCACATTCGGCGGCAGCGCGTCCGGTGCCTGTTCGGCGCGGTCAAAGCAAAGGTACAAGTCCGGTTTTGCACGGTTTCCCGCAAAATTGTGGAAAACCGAGGCCGCCGCGCCGGTATCCGTCTGCGCCGTTTTTTCCGGCGGCAGCGCGGCCGGCGCTTCTGCCGGGTGTTCCGTCGCCGCATCTGCCCGCACTTTTCCCCATTCTCCCGCCGAACTGTTGAAAACTTCGCGCGGCCGGTACAGTTCCGGCACCGCGCCCCAGTCGAACGGGATGGGCGGCCGGTCGGCGCGCGCCGCCATCAGCGCTTCCGCCGCCTGCCGCCGCATGGCGTTCAATGCGCCCATCGGGACGGTCATGCCGTCGGCAATGGTGCAGTCGGTGGATTCGGCGAAAAACGGCGTCCCGCCCAGCTTCTGCAAGGCGGCGGCCGCGCGTTCCGCCGTCAGCGGCGTCGTCCGCGCCGGTTCCGCCGTCGGTCCCGTGACCGATACGGCGTGCGGTCCGTCGCACAGCGTCAGGACGCACGGTGCGTCCGCAGGCGCGCAGAACGCAATCGATACGCCCACCCGCGCCCGTTCCGCGCGGTACAGCGCGTGCAGCTGCGCAAACACGGCAGCGGTCGCCGCGTCGGCATCCTCCTGCTGGCGGAAACCGAACATCGACCGGTCGCGCCGCCCGTCGAAATACCCCTGCGTGAAGCCCGACCGCGAAAAAACCGCTTGCAGCAGCGATTCCAGCCCGTCGGGCAGCGGCATGCCGTCGGCGTCGCATCGCAGCGCCGTCACGGCCGCCGCGACGTATTCCGGCCGCTTCATCCGGCCTTCGATTTTGGCGGAGCAAACGCCTGCGGCCGCCAATTCATCCATCCGGTGCAGCAGGCTCAGGTCTTTCAGGCTCAGGTCATGCCCCGTGCCGCCCGGCGCGGCAAACGGCAGACGGCACGTCTGCGCGCACCGCCCGCGATTGCCGCTGCGGCCGCCGAGCATTGCCGAAAAATAGCATTGCCCGGACACCGACATACACAGCGCGCCGTGCGCGAACGCTTCCAGTTCGATCGTGCTTTCGGCGCGAATCGCCCGGATCTCGGCCGCGGACAGTTCCCGCGCCAGCACCACCCGCCGCATCCCCAGGGATTCGCACAGCCGTGCGCCGGCAGCGGTATGAATGCTCATCTGCGTCGAAGCGCTCAGCTTCATCCGCGGCGCAGCGGCCCGCAGCAGCCGAATCAGCCCGATGTCCTGCACGATCAGCGCGTCGATGCCCAACCGGCACGCCTCAGCGGCCAGCGCCAGCGCGTCCGGCAGTTCGTCGTCCCGCAGCAGCGTGTTCAGCGCCAGGTACACCCGTACCCCGCGCGCATGGCAGTAGCGCACCGCGTCGGCAAGCGCCTGCGCGTCAAAATTGGCGGCGTTTCCGCGCGCCGAAAAGCGCGGCGCGCCCAAATATACCGCGTCCGCGCCGCAGCGCACCGCGGGTTCCAGGCATTCCGGCGATCCCGCCGGGGCTAAAATTTCCATGGCAATATCCTTTCGGGGCGTATATGGGGATCCAACCGGGCGTTCATTTCGCGAACGTGTCGAACAGGCTCATAAATTCGCCGGACGGCGCGCGTTCCGGCTTTTCCGGCTCCGGTTTCGGATCCGGCGGCGCGGCCGGTGCGGTTGCTTCCGGCTTTGGCGTCGGCACGCCGCGCAGCTCCTCGCGCAGCGCAGAGATTTGGCGGTGCGCCTGTTCCAGCTCGGCCATCCGGGCGCGGGCGTCGGCGGCATTTTGTTCGGTCAGCGCGGTCAGCTCGGTGTTCAGCTGGCGAATCTGTGCTTTCAGCTGGTCAATCTGCTGCCGCGCTTCCTCCGCCTCCGAGCGCAGGCGGACGGCGTCGGCTAAGTATTCTTTCATCTGGGCGCGCAGGTCGTCCACGGTCTGCGACGCCTTCAATTCGTCGTCGCAGCAGGCCATTGCAGTCAGGATGGCGGCGTCCGTCGGCGACAGCCGGCCGCTGCTGCGCATCAAGTCCTCCATCTGCCGCTCCACCTCCCGCGCGACCGACTGCACGTACTCCGCGTCGTCGTCGGTGCGCAGCGGGTATTCCAGTCCGCAAATGCGCACTTTGATCCGATTTCGGTTCATCGGGGTTCCTTCCTTTCCGGGTTCAAACTATGGGTTCCCTATTATTATAACCGATTCCGACGAATTCGGAAAGGGGGAAACGGCGTTTTTTTGCCGCAGCCGGAAAAATTTTTTTCCGCCCTGCACCGAAAATATTCCGCGCGATCTTTGGTGAACCTGACGATGGGTTTCGTCATATTTCACAGAAAGATTCAACGAAAATGAACACATCAACCAGATTCATATTTTATACATAATCATTTTGCTGAAACTTCTCGTGGAATTCAATCTTTATACACAAAGATCATTTATAATTATAAACGTCCGAAAGAGATATGGGCACGTAAAATTGATTACAAGTTTTTCATTTTTTTCTCCTTTTCTTTTTTACGTCCCCCCTCACCGGGGGACGGTTTTTCCAGACAATCGGCTTCGCAAGAAGCTTTCCTATACATCGTGTTGCTTTTTCATTTTTTTCCTCCTCTTTCATCGTCCCGCGCAAGCGGGACGAAAGCGAACTCCGTTCCGAACATGGAACGTTCGATATAAATTCTTACATTTGATTACGAGTTGCTTTTTTCATTTTTTCTCCTTTTTCTCCTTTTTTCCACCCGGACGAATTTTTCGAGCCGGGTGGTTTTTTTCTGAAAAATTTGCCCCAGTCCCTTGCGAACTGCGCGCAAAAACGGTATAATAGAAGCATTCCCCCATTCACACAACGGCGCAAAGGAGGCGCGATTCATGAAGCGATGGCTGAAAACGCTCGGCTGCGTACTGCTGTGCGCGGCGATGCTGCTGACCGCAGGGTGCAGCGAAAAAGAAGTCTCGCCGGACAACCGGCTGTTTACGTACGAACTCAGCGGCGAACCGGCCAGCCTGGATCCGCAGGTGGCGACCGGCGAAGCGGCGCTGACCGTGGTCCGCGCGCTGTACGAAGGGCTGTGCCGCGTCGATTCGGACGGCCGCGCCGTCCCCGGCGCCGCATCCGGGTGGGAAACCGCCGACAACCAAACGTATATGTTCACGCTGCGCGCCCGGCTGAAATGGAGCGACGGCAGCGACCTGACGGCGGCTGACTTTGTGTACGGCATCCGACGCGCGCTGGAACCGAAAACCCGCGCGCCCGGCGCGTCCGCGCTGTTCTGCATCGCCGGAGCCGAAGCATACTACAACGGCGAAGGCGAGTGGGACGACGTGGGCGTTTCCGCCCCCAATTCGCGCACGCTGATCGTCACCCTGACCGCGCCGGACGAATCGTTCCCCGCACAGACGGCGCAAAGCGTATTCATGCCGTGCAGTGAATCGTTTTTCAAGTCCTCCGGCGGCCAATACGGAATGGAGCCGGACGCGATTCTCGGCAACGGCCCGTTCGCGCTGCGCAAAAAAAGCGCGTGGGTGCACGGCGAATACATCCGGCTCGTCCGCAACAAGGAATACACCGGCGAAAATCCGGCTCGCCCGTCCGGCCTGTACCTCAAAATGCCGAACGGTAAGGAGCCGGTCGATCCGGTGGCTGCCGTCGCCGCCGGGACGGTGCACGTCGCGCACATTTCCGACGAAGAAGTCCTCCGCGCCGAGCAGAGCGGTCTGCAGGTGATGTCGTTTGCGGAATCCGCGTGGGGGCTGGCGTTCAACTGCGCGAACGGCCCCGGCGCGGTCGAATCGATCCGCCAGGCGCTGATCGCCGCCATCGACCGCCCGACCCTGATGACGTATTACCCCGAAGAAGCCGCCAACACCGTCAACCTGATTCCCGCTGCCGTCACCTGGCACGGCCGCAGCTACCGCCGCCAGGCGCAGAACCGCGTGCCGTATTCGACCGACGAACCGTGCGCGCAGTTGCTGCGCGCCGGGCTGGCAGAGCTGGGGCGCACGTCCCCGCCGTCGCTGACGATTCTCTGCCTCGAAGACGGCGTCACCCGGCTGCTGGTCAATCAATTGCTGACCGACTGGCGCACGCAGTTGGGCTGGTACGTCAAAGTCGAGACGGTCGCCGACGAAGCCGCGCTCACCGCGCGCGTTGCGTCCGGCGATTATCAGGTCGCGCTGACCGGCATCCGTGCCGCCGAGGACGGTGCAGCCGCCTATCTGCGCCAGGTCGCAGCGTATACGGGCGTTTCCGCGCCCGCCCCCGACGATACGATCGAATCGCTCCGCGAAGCCGAGGACGCGCTGCTCCGGTCGTGCGTGTTCTACCCGATGTATGCCCGCAGCAGCTGCTATGCGCTCGGCGCGACGGTCACGGACGTCGTGATTCAGCCGTTCGGCGCCGGGATCGACTTCGCCCGCGCCGGGCGTACCTGACCGGTTGGTCATTGAAATCTGTCCAAAGGAGTTCCGTCCCATGCAAACGACTCAATCCGCCCCCATCGCCGCCATCGCAACGGCGCAGGCGCCCGGCGCCATCGGCATCGTCCGGATCAGCGGCAGCGGCGCAATGGCGATTGCCGACCGCATCTTCCGCCCGGTCAGCGGTACGCGCTTGAGCGATTCGCCGGGCTACCGCGCGCACTACGGCCAGTTGACCGACGATTCCGGCCCGTTCGACGATGGCGTCGCCACGGTATTCCGCGCGCCGCGCAGCTACACCGGCGAGGACTGCGTGGAGCTGTCGTGCCACGGCGGCGTCTACCTCACCCGCCGCGTGCTGCGCGCCGCATTGGCGGCCGGTGCGCGGATGGCGCAGCCCGGGGAATTCACCCGCCGCGCCTTCCTCAACGGCAAAATGAGCCTCACCTCGGCGGAATCCGTGATGCAGCGCATCGGCGCGCAGGGCGCATTGGCCGCCCGTGCGGCGCAGGCGGGCGCGCAGGACGTGCTCGCCCGCCGAATCAACGCGGTGCGCACCGCACTGACCGATGCCGCGGCGCATCTGGCGGCGTGGGCGGATTTTCCGGACGAAGCCGTGCCGGACGTCACCGACGGCGAGCTGCATACTCGCCTGGCCGACGCCGACCGCGCGCTGACGCAGCTGCTCGCTTCGTTCGACGCTGGCCGCATCCTGCGCGACGGGATCGACACCGTGATCCTCGGCCGCCCCAACGTCGGCAAATCGACGCTGATGAACGCGCTGGCGGGCTGCGAGCGCAGCATCGTGACCAACGTCCCCGGCACCACGCGCGACGTGGTCGAAGAATCGGTTCGCCTGGGCGAGATCGTCCTGCGTCTGGCCGACACCGCCGGTCTGCGCGATACCGACGACCCGGTGGAGCGCATCGGCGTAGACCGCGCCCGCACGCGGCTGGAAACCGCGGGTCTGGTGCTGGCCGTATTCGACGGCGGCGCGCCGCTGGCCGACGATGACCGCGCCCTGCTGGACGAATTGGCCGCGCGCCCGGACGTTCCGGCCGTCGCCGTCGTCAACAAAAGCGACCTGCCGGAGCAGGTGGAGCTGGACGAGATTCGCGCGAAGCTCCCGCGGGTGGTGCGGCTGTCGGCCGTGTCGCAGACCGGCGTCGATGCATTGGCCGATGCGGTGGCCGATGTGCTGGGCACTTCGCTGCTCCGCCCGGACGAAGGCATGCTCTTTACCGAGCGCCAGCGCGACGCCGCATCCCGTGCGCACGATGCCGTGCGCGCCGCAGCCGATGCGCTGCAATCCGGCATCACGTTCGACGCTGTCACCGTCGAAGTGGAGTCCGCCATCGGCGCACTGGCCGAGCTGACCGGCGAATCGGTCAGCGAATCGGTGGTCGATGCGGTATTTTCGCAATTTTGCGTGGGGAAATAAGCGGAGGAGGCTGTTCCGTTGGAATTTCAAGCAGAAAAACTGGATGTCATCGTGATCGGCGCCGGTCACGCCGGAATCGAAGCCGGGCTGGCGGCCGCGCGGCTGGGCTGCCGCACCGGCGTGTTCACCATCAATATGGACGCCGTGGGCAACTGCCCGTGCAACCCGTCGATCGGAGGGACGGCCAAAGGCCACCTGGTGCGCGAGATCGACGCCCTCGGCGGCGAGATGGGGCGGGCGGCGGATGCCTGCTGTCTCCAAAGCCGGATGCTCAACCGCGGCAAAGGCCCGGCCGTGCATAGCCTGCGCGCGCAGATCGACCGCCGCGCCTACGCGACGTACATGAAGCACCGGCTGGAACTGGAACCGCGGCTGACGCTGCGCCAGGGCGAGATCGTCGCCCTCCGCCGCGCGCCGGACGGCGTGCAGTGGGAATGCGTCACCCGCCTCGGCGCGGTCTATACCGCCGCCGCCGTGGTGCTGGCGACGGGGACGTTCCTCGCCGGGAAAATCTACGTCGGCGATGTGTCGTACGAATCCGGCCCGGACGGAATGTTCCCGGCCGCATTCCTCAGCGATTCGCTGCGCGCATTGGGCGTGGGGCTGCGCCGGTTCAAAACCGGCACCCCGGCGCGCGTCCGCCGGTCCAGCATCGATTTTTCCGGGCTGGAACCGCAGGAAGGCGACGATCCGGTCACGCCGTTTTCGTACGATACCGCCCGCCCCATCCGCAACCGCTGCACCTGCTACATGACGTGGACGAACGCGGAAACCCGCCGGATCATTCAGGCGAATATCCACCGCTCCCCGCTGTACAGCGGCAAGATCGAAGGCATCGGCCCGCGGTATTGCCCCAGTTTGGAGGACAAAATCGTCCATTTCCCGGACAAGGAGCGCCACCAGCTCTTTTTGGAGCCGTGCGGCGCGGATACCGAGGAAATCTATGTGCAGGGCGCGTCGTCGTCGCTGCCGGAGGACGTCCAGCTGGCGATGTACCGCACCATCCGCGGCCTGTCGCACGTCGAGATGATGCGCGTCGCGTACGCGATTGAATACGACTGCGTCGATCCGCAGGAGCTGTCGCCCGCGCTGGCATTCAAGCGCATTCCCGGCCTGTACGGTGCCGGTCAGTTCAACGGTTCCTCCGGCTACGAAGAAGCCGCCGCGCAGGGCTTGGTCGCCGGGATCAACGCCGCCCGCTATGTGCAGGGCAAAGACCCGCTGATCCTCCCGCGGTCGGGGTCGTACATCGGCACGCTGATCGACGACCTTGTGACCAAAGGCGTCAGCGATCCGTACCGGATGATGACCAGCCGGTCGGAATACCGCCTGGTGCTGCGGCAGGACAATGCCGACGAGCGCCTCACCCCCACCGGACGGGCGATCGGGCTGGTGACGGACGACGCGTGGGCACGGTTCCAGGCGCGTCAGGCGCAGAAGCAGGCGGAGTTTGGACGCGTGGAACGCACGGTGCTGTCCCCCACGCCCGCGCTGAACGCGATTCTGACCGCGTGCGGCACCGCGCCGGTGCAGACGGGCGCGCGGCTGAGCGAACTGCTGCGCCGCCCGCAGATTCATTATGCAGACCTGACCCCCGTCGATCCCGACCGCCCCGCCGTCCCGGACGCGATTTTGGAGCAGGTCGAAATCGAGCTGAAATACGACGGCTACATCCGCCGCCAGCAGGCGCAGATCGAAGAGCAGCAGCGGCTGGAAGCCCGACTGCTGCCGCAGGATTTCGACTACCGCACCGTCAGCGGCCTGCGGCTGGAAGCGCAGGAAAAGCTCAATAAGGTGCAGCCGCGCAGCCTGGGGCAGGCGTCGCGGATTTCGGGCGTCAGCCCGGCGGACATCTCCGTCCTGATTATCCACCGGATTCAGGCGGAATCAAAGGAGGATGCGCAATGATCCCGATCGAGCAGCTGCGCGCGGGCGCAGCCGGGATGCATATTTCCCTCACCGACGCGCAGCTGGCGCAGTTTGACCGCTACGCGGAGCTGCTGGTGGCGTGGAACCAGAAAATGAACCTGACCGGCATCACCGACCCGTCCGGGATCGTGATCCGGCACTTTTTGGACAGCCTGTCAGTGCTGGCGTGCGCGCCGATTTCGACCGGCGCGTCGCTGATCGACGTCGGCACCGGCGCGGGCTTCCCCGGCATCCCGCTGAAAATCGCCCGCCCCGACCTGCGCCTCACGCTGCTGGACAGCCTCAATAAGCGGCTGACGTTTCTCCAGGCCGTGATGGATGCGCTGGGGCTTTCGGCGCAGATTGTCCATATGCGCGCCGAGGACGGCGGCCGCAACCCGGCCATGCGCGCGCAGTACGATGTCGTCACCGCGCGCGCCGTCGCCGCGCTGCCGGTGCTGGCGGAATATTGCATCCCGTTCGCAAAAAAGGACGGCCTGTTCGTCGCGATGAAAGGCCCGGAGTGCGAAGCGGAGTGCGCCGCGTCCGACCGCGGCATCCGCATCCTCGGCGGCCGCATCGAACGCACGGTGCCGCGCACGCTGGACGACGGCAGCGGCCGCACGCTGGTGCTGATCCGCAAAGCCGCGCCCACCCCGCCCGCCTATCCGCGCGCCGGGGCCAAAATTGCGAAATCGCCGCTCGGCGCGCTGCCCAAATCCACCTGAGATCAAAAACCGCCGTTTCCAATCGGGTACGGCGGTTTTTGCGCAAAAATGATGCGATTGTGCAAATATTCAATGGGATTGTCCATTGACGGCCGCCGCGCGGTGTGCGATAATGGATGCGAAACGGAGGCCGAAAGCATATGACAGACGAACGAACCGCGCGCACCGCCCGCGCATTTGACGCATACGAACGCCGATTTGCCGCCGCCCGCGCCGCCCAGCGGCTGCGCGACCCGGTGCAGCCCGCCGACAGGGCGGAAATATTGGAAGCCGCGCGGCAGGTGCTGGGCGTCCGGGACGAATGGATCCCGGAAATCGCCCCGATCGCCGTGCGCGACGAGCCGTTCAGCGGCTATACCGTGTCGCACCTCACCTACCGCTCCTGGCCGCATTGCTACGGCGCGGCGTCGCTGTATCGCCCGGACGGCGGCGGGCGGCGGCCGCTGGTGCTGGTCTGCCCCGGCCACGGCGAGGAGGGCCGCCTGACCGACTGCTACCAGCGCATGGCGCAGCGGCTGGCACTGCAAGGCGCGTACGTCCTTGTCAACGACAATCTCGGCCAGGGCGCACGCGAACGGTTTGGCCACTGGGACTGCGTCGCGCCATTTTACTGCGGAATCAGCCTCCAAGGCATGATCGTGATGGAAACGCTCGCCTGGGTGCGGTACCTCGCGCAGCAGGATTTCGTCGATGCATCGCGCATCGGCGCGTGCGGCAATTCCGGCGGCGGTACGCTGACGCTCTTTCTGGCGGCGCTGTGCCCGCAGCTGGCGGCCGTTTCGTCGAGCGGATACCCGTCGGAATTCGGCTACATCCTGCAAAAAGAACGGTGCCACTGCGCGTGCAACCTGCTGCCGCACTACGCCGGCCGGCTGGAAATGTGGGAACTGTTCAGCTGCTTTGCGCCGCGTCCGCTGATGCTGGAACAGGGTTCGCTGGACAATCTGATCCCGATCGACCTGTTCCGCCGCAACGCGCGCAAAGTGCAGGCCGTGTACGACCGGATGGGCGCGGGCGACCGGCTGCACACCGTCGTCACGCCCACCACGCATTCCTGGACGTCGGCCGACCGGTACGAAATCGCTGCGTTTCTGGCGCAGTATCTGGGGCTGAACGCGCCGTTTGCGGCGGATGACGACGGCCTCGGCCGCATGACCGACCCCGCCGCGCGGTTTGTCGATTTCCCGCCCGACGCGCAGACTACCGACGAAATCGCCCAGCAAATCACCGGGATTTCCATGCCCGCCGGAACGCAGCTGGCGGACGTATTCCCGCCGCAGCTGGACGCGCAGCCCATCGCGCCCGGCGCAATCCAGGAGCGGCTGGGCCAAAGCGGCGTGCTGCGCGTGCTGGCGCAGTTTGAAAGCGCGTTCTGACCGCGCGAATTGCGCAAAAAAGCATCCGCATGGCGCGAAACCATGCGGATGCTTTTATCTTTGCGTCTATGCCGGGCATTATTCCTGAACCGGAGCGCCCACCGGACATACGTCGGCGCAAGCGCCGCACTCAATGCAGGTATCCGCATCGATTACGTATTTGCCGTCGCCCTCTTTGATCGCTTCCACCGGGCAGCCTTCTGCGCAGGAACCGCAGCTGATGCATTCATCCGTAATTTTGTAAGCCATTTTGTCACACCTCCGTCCAATGGGGAATTCAATTAACATTCTACCATGTTTTTTGAAAAAAGCAAGCCTTTTTCGCTGCAAATCCGAATTTTTACGGTTTATTCATTGGTTTGGGGATACTTTCTGCGGCGGCCGGCCGGGCAGCCGCAGAGCGTTTTACCCTTTCGCCTTCCCAGGCCCCTTTTTCCCGTTTCCGGCGGGATTTTTCCGCGGTGGGCGTTTGCCGTCGGCAGGCGGCGCCGTGCGTTTCGGCGGCCGTTTCTTGTCGCCGGACGGCGGCCGCCTGGCGGGGCGTTCGGCGCGTTCCATCTGCTCCATCTGTTCCAGCTGCGCCAATTCGGCGGACTCCGCCCGCCCGACCGGCTCCACGCGTTCGCCGCGGGCGCGGTCGCCGTGCAGCATTTTGACCTCGGCCACATGGTACGTTTTCGGCGCAGCATCCGGGTCGCGTTCCGGACGGGCTTTCACCGTCCCGGCAATCAGGTTCTGCTCGGTCACAATGCACCGACCGTCCGGCGTGGACACCAGCGCGCCGACGCGCGGCGAAGTCCGCAGCAAATCGTCGTACGCGTTCTGCTCATATTTCAGGCAGCACATCAGCCGCCCGCACGTTCCGGAGATTTTCACCGGGTTCAGCGACAGCCCCTGCTCTTTCGCCATTTTGATCGACACCGGCTGGAAGTCGCCCATAAACTGCGCGCAGCAGAACGGTCGCCCGCAAACGCCCAGCCCGCCCAGCATCTTGGCTTCGTCGCGCACGCCGATCTGCCGCAGCTCAATCCGCGTGCGGAACACCGACGCCAAATCCTTCACCAAGTCGCGGAAATCCACGCGGCCGTCGGCGGTGAAGTAGAACAGGATCTTGCTGTTGTCGAACGTATACGTCACGTCCACCAGCTTCATGTCCATTTTGCGCTCGGCAATTTTGCGCTCGCACACGGCGAACGCCTGCTTCTGCCGGGCTTCGTTGTCCGCAACGCGGCGCAGGTCGGCCTCGGCGGCCTTGCGGATAATCGGTTTCAGCGGCTGTACGATGTCCGTGTCCGGAATCTCCCGGCACCCCATCGATACATACCCGCACTCCACGCCGCGCGCCGTCTCCACAATGGCGGAGTCCCCGCGATTCAAAACGGTGTCGCCGGGATCAAAATAATATACTTTTCCGGCGTCCTTGAACCGGATCCCTACCACAGTTGCCATGCGATTTCCTTTCTGATTTTTATCGCCCCACGGCCCGGCGCAGCTCCGCGCACAGCCGGGTCACGGTCAGTCCTGCATTGGCGTAGCGCTCGGCGGCGCGCAGCGCATCGGTGGCGCACTGCACGCACCGCGCCGCCTGCGCCGGCGTCAGCGCCCGTCCCCAGCCGCCCTGCCCGGCAGCGGCGTCCGCCAGCCGTGCGCGCAGCACGATGCACACCGCCCGGCACATCGCCCGGTCGGTCATCGGCGCGGTCAGCCGCAGCAGCGCAGTTTCAGCCGGATCCAGCAGTGCGTCCGGCAACGCGTCGCACAATGCCTGCGCTTTCGGCAGCAGCCCGTCGGACAGCGACTCCGCCATCTGACCGATCACGCCGTCCAGCAGCGCGTACGATGCGCGCACGGCACTTTCGTCCGCCGCCGGCACCATCGCCGTCACCGCCGCCACGGCGTCGGCTTCGCTTACGCCCGTCAGCGATACGGTCACGGCGCGCGACCGCACCGTCGGCAGCAGCTGGCGCGCCGATTCGCACGTCAGGATAAATACCGCATATCCCGGCGGCTCTTCCAGCGATTTGAGCAGCGCGTTCTGCGCCGCATCGGTCATGTTGTGCGCCTGCGTCAGCACATAGACTTTGCGCACCGCTTCGTTGGGGCGCACGTACAGCGTTTCGCGCAGCGACCGGACGGCCTCCACCGGGAACGCCCGCGGCCGGTCGCCGCCGTCGATCCAGGCAATGTCCGGGTGCCCGCCGGTCATCGACTTGCGGCACGCCGCGCATACGCCGCACGGCCGCGCCGCATCGCCGGTGCAGACGCACGCCTGCGCCAGCCGCCGCGCCAGCATCCGCTTTCCGCTCCCGCGGTCGCCCTGAATCAGGATCGCCTGCGGGAGTCGGTCGGCCGCCAGCAGCCGGCAAAGCAGCTCCTTTGCGGGCGCATTGCCGCGGAACGTGCCGAAGTCCAGCGTGCGCATCGGGGGTTAAACTTTCTCGAACCGATCGACGTTCATCACGAAGATCGTCGCGCCGCCCACGGTGACTTCCACCGGGTACGCGGCGTACATCCCCGCGTCGTAAAACGTCGTCGTCGGCACCATCTGCGCGCGCCGTTTGCTTTGCTTGCGGATGATATCCAGCACGTCGTCCACGCGGTCGTCCTCCACGCCGCACAGGAACGTGGTGTTGCCCGCCTTCAAAAAGCCGCCGGTGGTGGCCAGTTTCGTCACGGAAAATCCGCCTTTGGTCAAATTCGCGGACACCGCCGAGCTGTCGTCGTTGTTTACAATCGCCAGAACCAATTTCATAACAGATACCCTCCCGTAATAGATGTAAAATGGTTTCTAAATTTATTATAGCATACTTCCGCGCCAAAATCCAGTCCCATTCCGCAGAAATTTCACAAAAAATTATGTGAAAACTGATATTTATGGCTGCGCGTCCGTTTTTTCCGTATATTCCGCCCCCAGCGGCACGTCGCACACCACCCGCCACACGCACCCGACCGGCCCGATCCGGCAGAACAGCTGCCGCCCCAGCTTGCTTTCGTCGCACAGCAGCACCGCCCGCGCCGCATTGCGGATGTATGCTTTTTTGATGTCGGCCTCTTCTTCGTTGGAGTCGGTGATCCCGCCGTCCGGGTGCAGCCCGCGGCACGAAAAAAACGCCAGATCCGCGTGAAACTGCGCGATGAACGCCAGCGCCTGCGACCCCACGAAGGACTGCGCATTTTCCCGCAGCCGCCCGCCGGTGCCGTACACGCGCACCCCGCTGATTTCCGACAGGATATCCGCCGTTTTCAGCCCGTTGGTAATCACGCGCAGGTGCTGGAACCCCGTCAGCCGCATCGCCAGCTGGCACGCCGTCGTGCTGGAATCGAGGAACAGCGTGTCCCCGTCCTGCACCAGCGCGCGCGCCCGGTCGGCGATCCGCGCTTTGGACGCCGTGTTCTGGCTTTCGCGCAGCATCGCGGGCGAATCCTTGGCGGACGATTCCAGCAGTACCGCGCCGCCGTGTGTCCGCGTCAGCAGCCCGTTCTTTTCCAGAATCTGCAAATCGCGCCGGATGGTCGAGCCGGACGAGTACAGCCGCCCGCACAGTTCCTCCACCGTCAGCGCCTGATGCGCCGCCAGCAGCTCCAATATTTTGTTCTGCCGCTCCAACGGAAGCATTTTGCTCCCCGTCCTTTCGGATTAGATTGCTCATATATGATTATATCCGATCATTTCAAAAAAATCAAGTGCGTATTTATCGAAATTTCCGCCAGATGTAGACAAACGCGCAGATTTATATTATAATGGGAGATGTAAAAATGGGCGCACCCCCGCCCGGATTGATGAAAGGATGAAAATGACCATGTACGATGTAGCAAAAGGCTATGAACTGGCCAAAGCATTTTACGCACAGTACGGCGTAGACGTGGATCAGGCGATTGCGCGCTGCAACGCGACGCCGATCTCGATGCACTGCTGGCAGGGCGACGACGTCAACGGATTCGAGCAGAAAGACGGCGCGCTCACCGGCGGGATCCAAACCACCGGCAATTACCCCGGCAAAGCGCAGACCCCGGCGCAGCTGCGCGCGGATATTGCGTTCGCGGCGAAGTTTGTGCCCGGCGCCAAAAAAGTGAACATCCACGCCAGCTACCTCGAAGCCGACCACTTTGTGGACCGTAACGAGATCGAGCCGGCGCATTTTGCCAACTGGGCGGACTGGGCGGTCGAAAAAGGCTTCGGGCTGGACTTTAACCCCACCTTCTTCTCGCACCCGAAAGCCGAAAACGGCACGCTGTCGTCGGCCGACGCCGATATCCGCGCCTTCTGGGTGGAGCACGACAAACGCTGCCGCCGCATCGGCGCCTACTTTGCGCAGCGCACCGGCCAGCCGTGCGTCATCAACCACTGGACGCCGGACGGCTCCAAAGAAGTCCCGGTGGACACGCTCGCCCCGCGCCTGCGGATGAAAGCGTCCTACGACGAAATCTTCGCCGAAGAAGCGCCCGGCGTGGTGGATGCCGTGGAAAGCAAGCTGTTCGGCATCGGGCTGGAAGCGTACACCGTCGGCTCCAACGAATTCTGCGTCGGCTACGCCATGAGCCAGCCGAACGTCCTCTGCACGCTGGACACCGGCCACTATCACCCCACCGAAGTCGTGTCCGCCAAGATGTCCGCCATCCTGACGTTCAAAGACAAGCTCCTGCTGCATGTGTCGCGCCCGGTGCGCTGGGACAGTGACCATGTGGTCGCGTTCGACGACGAAACCCGCGCGATTATGGAAGAAATCGTCCGGATGAACGCGCTCGACCGCGTGTACATCGCGACCGACTACTTCGACGCGTCCATCAACCGCATCGCCGCGTGGGTCATCGGCCTGCGCAACACCCGCAAAGCCCTGCTGGAAGCGCTGCTGGAGCCGGTCGATACGCTCAAAGCGCTGGAAAATGCCGGCGACGTCACTGCGCGCCTGGCGTTCACGCAGGAATTCAAAGCCCAGCCGTTCGCGCTGGTGTGGGACTACTACTGCGCGCAGCAGAACGCCGGCGTCGGGCTGACTTGGCTGGACGAAGTGCGCAAATACGAGCGCGAAGTGCTGGCACAGCGCTGAACGAAAACGGAGGAATCCCGTATGACAAGCAAACGCATTTTGGCATTCGACTTCGGTGCGTCCAGCGGGCGCGCCATCCTAGGGACGTTTGACGGCGGGCGGATCCAAATGGAAGAAATCCACCGGTTCAGCAACGACCCCGTGATGATCAACGGCGTGTTCCAGTGGGACGTGCTGCGCCTGTTTTTCGAGATCAAGCAGGGCATCACCAAAGCCGTGCACGCCGGCGGGTTCGACGCCATCGGCATCGACACCTGGGGCGTGGATTACGGTCTGGTGGACGCCAAAGGCCACCTGATGCGCAACCCGGTGCATTACCGCGACACGCGCACCGACGGCATCCCCGAAAAAGTATACCAGAAAATCCCGAAAGAAGAACTGTACCGCCGCACCGGGATCCAGCTGGTCAACCTGAACACGCTGTTCCAGCTGTACAGCATGGTGCTCGACGAGCCGGCGCAGCTGGCGCACGCCGACAAGCTGCTGTTCATGCCGGACCTGTTCGCTTACTTCCTCACGGGCGTGCAGCGCGCGGAATTCAGCATCGCGTCCACGTCGCAGTTGCTGGACCCGGTCACGCACGACTGGAACACCCCGCTGCTCGACGAGCTGGGCATCCCCGCCCGGCTGCTGCCCCCGGTCATCAAGACCGGCGAAACCTACGGGCTGCTGACCGACGAAATCTGTGAAGAGCTGGGTTGCCCCAAAGTGCCGGTGATCGCCGTTGCCACGCACGACACCGCGTCCGCCGTCGCGTCCGTCCCGTCGCAGGACAATGATTTTGTGTACATCAGCTGCGGCACCTGGTCGCTGTTCGGCACCGAGCTGGATCACCCCGTGATCAACGACAAAAGCTTTGCGCACAACTTTACCAACGAAGGCGGCGTCGGCTACTCCGTGCGCTTCCTGAAAAACATCATCGGTCTGTGGCTGATCCAGGAATCGCGCCGCCAGTGGATCCGCGAAGGCGCGCAGGTCACTTACGCCGACCTGGAGCGCGAAGCCGTCGCGTGCGAGCCGTTCCGCTGCTTTATCGACCCGGACGATCCGCGGTTCGGCGTGCCGGGCAACCTGCCCCGCCGGGTGCAGGAGTTCTGTGCCGAAACGAACCAGTACGTCCCGCAGACGCGCGGCGAGATCATGCGCTGCATCTACGAAAGCCTCGCGATGAAATACCGCTACACCTTCTGCGGGCTGCGCGATGTGACCGGCCAGGCCTACGGCGCGATTCACATGATCGGCGGCGGCACCAAAGACCGCCTGCTGTGCCAGATGACCGCCGACAGCTGCAGCATCCCGGTCGTCGCCGGTCCCATCGAAGCGACGGCCATGGGCAACATCGCGGTGCAGCTGATGGCGCTCGGCGTGTTTGCCGACCTCAAAGCCGTCCGCCGCGCGGTGGCGCAGTCCGAAGACCCCAAGCACTACGCCCCGCAGAACACCGCCGCATACGACGCGGCGTACGACCGGTTTGTCCGGATCGTAAAGTAATCCCAGCCGAAAGGAGTCCTGTCATTTCATGAAAATCCTTGTCATCAATGCCGGCAGTTCGTCGCTGAAATACCAGCTGATCGACATGGCGCAGAAAAAGCTGCTCGCCAAAGGCAATTGCGAATGCATCGGCACCGGCGGCATTGTCACCCACAAAAAAACGGGCGACACGCCGTACAAAGTCGAAATGCCCCTGCCGGATCACGAAGCGGCGCTGGCCGAAGTGCTGCGCCTGCTGACCGACCCGGTGCACGGCGTGATCGCCGATGTGGCCGAAATCGACGCCGTCGGTCACCGCGTGGCGCACGGCGGCAAGCTGAAAGAATCCATGCGCGTCACCGACGACGTGATTCATTACCTGGAGTCCATCGTCCCGCTGAATCCGCTGCACGGCCCGCCCGCCATCAGCGGGATCCGCGGCTGCCTGCGCCTGATGCCGGACAAGCCGCAGATTGCCGTGTTCGACACGTCGTTCTACGCGACCATGGCGCCGAGCGCATACATCTACCCCATCCCCTACGAGCTGTATGAGCAGCACCAGATTCGCCGCTACGGGTTCCACGGCACCAGCCACCGCTATGTGTCCGCCCGCGCGGCCGAGCTGGTCGGCAAGCCGATGGATCAGCTGAAAATCATCACCTGCCACCTCGGCAACGGCTCGTCGATCACGGCGGAATGCCTGGGCAAAGCGATCGACACCTCCATGGGCTTCACCCCGCAGGAGGGCGTCCCGATGGGCACGCGCTCCGGTTCGATCGACCCCACCGTCGTTACCTACCTCATCAATAACCTCGGTATGAGCGGTACCGACGTGGAAAATATGCTCAACCGCAAAAGCGGCCTGCTGGGCATTTCCGGCGTGAGCAACGACTTCCGCGAAGTCTCTGCCGCCGCAGCCGACGGCAACGAGCGCGCGGCGCTGGCGCTCAAAATCCTGTCCACCGCGATCAAAAAGATCATCGGCGGCTACATCGCCGAGATGAACGGCCTCGATGTGCTCGTCTTCACCGCCGGCATCGGCGAAAATCAAAGCAACCTGCGCGCCATGGTCTGCGACCAGCTGGATGCGCTGGGCATCGCCATCGACCCGGCGAAAAACGCCGTCCACGGCGAGGAGCAAAACATCTCCGCCCCCGGCGCCCGCGTGCAGACGTGGGTGATCCCGACCGACGAAGAGTATATGATCGCGCTCGACACCGCCCGCCTGGCGCAGTAATTTTCCGTCCACCCATAGACTTTTTCAAATATAAAGGAGCGATTTACCATGCAGTCTGTGTATGAAATCAAAAAAGAAATCTGCGACATCGGCAGCCGGATCTACCAAAAAGGGTTCGTTGCCGCCAACGACGGCAACATCTCCGTCAAAGTCGGCCCCAACGAGTTCTACTGCACCCCCACCGGCGTGTCCAAAGGCTATATGACCCCGGACATGATTATCAAAATCGACGCCAACGGCAACAAAATCGAAGGCAAGCTGAATCCGTCGTCCGAAATCAAGATGCATATGCGCGTCTACCGCGAGCGTCCGGACGTGAACGCCGTGGTGCATGCCCATCCGCCGACCGCGACCGCGTTTGCCGTCTGCAACATCCCGCTGGATAAATTCATCCTGCCGGAAGCCATCCTCACCGTCGGCACCGTGCCGGTGTGCGTGTACGGCACCCCGTCCACCATGGAAATCCCGGATTCGCTCGAGCCGTACATCCAAAACCACGACGCGTTCCTGCTGCAGAACCACGGCGCGCTCTCCGTCGGCAACACGCTGATGAAAGCGTTTTTCGTGATGGACGAAGTCGAATATTTTGCCAAAATCTCTATGCTTGCGTCGCAGATCGGCGGCGTGCAGGAGCTGTCGTGCGGCGACCTGCAGAAGCTGATGGAGCTGCGCAAAAAGATGCAGATTCCGGGCCGCCACCCCGGCTGCCAGAAATGCGAAAACCGCGGCACCGACAAGTGCGTATGCAAAGCGAATGCCGTCGATGCCAAATGCGCCTGCGGCGGTCATGCGGCGCCGACCGGCGACGACGCGCTGGTTGCCGAAATCACCAAAAAGGTGCTGGCCGCGCTCGGCAAATAATCCGGCGAAAAGGACGGACGAATTATGAATGCTTACACGATCTACGACGCGCCCAAATCCCCGCGCATCGACCGGCTGGTGGCGGAGCTGTTCCGCAATCCGCCGCAAATTGAACCGGATCGCGCCGAGCTGCTGACGGAGTCCTACCGCCAAACCGAAAGGGAACCGATGGTGGTGCGCAGATCCAAAGCGTTTGCGCATATATTGGAGCAAATTCCGATCACCATCCGCCCCGACGAGCTGATCGTCGGCAGCGCCACCCGCGCGCCGCGCAGCTGCCAGACGTTCCCGGAATTTTCGTTCGAATGGCTGGCGCAGGAGTTTGACACCGTCGCCACCCGGTCGGCCGACCCGTTCGAAATTTCGGACGACACCAAACGCCGGCTGGCGGCGGTGCATCCGTACTGGGCGGGCAAAACCACCAGCGAGCTGGCGACGTCCTACATGGCGCCCGAAACGCTGCTGGCCATGGCGCACAACGTGTTTACCCCCGGCAACTATTTTTACAACGGGGTGGGGCACGTCAGCGTCCACTATGACCGCGTGCTGGCCGAAGGCTACCGCGGGATCATCGCCCGCGCGCAGGACGCGCTCGGCCGCGTGTCGCCCGGCGACGCCGACTGTGCGCACCGCACAGCGTTTCTGCAGTCGGTGATCCGCTCGTGCGACGCCGCCATCACCTATGCGCACCGCTACGCTGCGCTGGCGACGGAAGAAGCGCTGCACTGCGCCGACCCCGTCCGCCGCGCCGAGCTGGAGGCCATCGCCGCCCGCTGCGCCCATGTGCCGGAATTCGGCGCCCGGTCGTTTGCGGAAGCGTGCCAGTCGTTCTGGTTCGTGCAGCTGCTGCTGCAAATCGAATCGAGCGGCCACTCGATCTCTCCCGGCCGGTTCGACCAGTATATGTACCCCTACTACAAAGCCGACCTGGACGCCCACCGCATCACCCCTGCCGAAGCGCAGGAGCTGATCGATTGCATCTGGGTCAAGCTCAACGACCTGAACAAAGTGCGTGACGCCGCCTCGGCGGAAGGCTTTGCCGGGTACAGCCTGTTCCAAAACCTGATCGCCGGCGGCCAAGACATTCACGGACTGGACGCCACCAACGACCTGTCGTTCATGTGCATCCAGGCGTCCATGCATGTGCATCTGCCCATGCCGTCGCTGTCGGTGCGCGTGTGGAACGGTTCGCCGCAGGACTTCCTGATGAAAGCGGCTGAGCTGACCCGCACCGGGATCGGACTGCCGGCTTATTACAACGACGAAGTCATCATCCCCGCGCTGCTCAACCGCGGCCTGACCCTGGCAGACGCGCGCAATTACTGCATCATCGGCTGCGTGGAGCCGCAGTGCCCCGGCAAAACCGAAGGCTGGCACGACGCCGCGTTCTTCAATATGTGCCGCCCGGCGGAATTCGCGTTCCGCAACGGCCGCGACACCGACGGCACGCAAGTCGGCCCCCAAACGGGCGAAGCCGAGCAGCTGAACACCTTTGACGAATTCTACGGCGCCTACAAAGCCCAGATGGATTACTTCATCCGGCTGATGGTCAACGCCGACAACGCGATCGACTGCGCGCACGCCGAGCGCTGCCCGCTGCCGTTCCTGTCCGGCATGGTGGACGACTGCATCGCCCGCGGCAAAACGGTCGAAGAAGGCGGCGCGGTATACAACTTTACCGGCCCGCAAGGGTTCGGCATCGCCAACATGGCGGACGGGCTGTACGCCGTCAAAACGCTCGTGTACGACGAGCGCCGCCTGACGCTCGCCCAGTTCCGCGACGCGCTCGACCACAATTACGGCCGCACCCCGCGCACCCCGCAGCAAATTGCGGCAATGACCGCACAGGTCGCCGCCGCCATGCAGGCGCAGGGCAAGCCGGTTACCGAAGCCACCGTCGCGCAAATCGCCGGTGTGCTCAGCCGCAGCGACGCGACGCCCGCGCAGCAGGCGTTTTACACCCGGCTTCTCGGCTGGATCGACGCGCTGCCCAAATACGGCAACGACGACCGCACGGTGGATCTGTTCGCCCGCGACGTCGCCTATACCTACACCCGGCCGCTCGAACAGTATCACAATCCCCGCGGCGGCCAGTTCCAAGCGGGTCTGTACCCCGTGTCGGCCAACGTGCCGCTCGGCGCGCAGACCGGCGCCACACCGGACGGGCGCTATGCGTTCACCCCGGTGGCGGACGGCGTCTCCCCGGCCGCCGGGCGCGACACCCACGGCCCCACCGCAGCCGCCAATTCCGTTTCGCGGCTGGATCACGCCATCGCGTCCAACGGGACGCTGTACAACATGAAGTTCCACCCGTCCGCCCTGGCAGGCACCGCGGGGCTGCAAAGCTTCGTTGCGCTGGTGCGCGGATACTTCGACCAAAAGGGCAGCCATATGCAGTTCAACGTCGTCAGCCGCGAAACGCTGCTGGACGCGCAGCGGCACCCCGAAAACTACAAGTCGCTGGTCGTCCGCGTCGCCGGATACAGCGCCCTGTTTACCACCCTGTCCCGTTCGCTGCAAGACGATATCATCCGCCGCACCGAGCAGGCGGGATTCTGATCCCAAAGGAGGCGTTCGCGTGAACGATATCGGCACCGTAACCGGCCGCATATTTGACATTCAGCGGTTTTCCGTTCACGACGGTCCCGGCATCCGCACCATCGTTTTCCTCAAAGGCTGCGTGCTGCGCTGCCGCTGGTGCTGCAACCCCGAAGGCCAGGAGTCTGCCGTGCAGACCATGCACATGGCCGGCAAACCCCGAATCACCGGCCGCGACGTCACCGTCGCCGAAGTGATGGCAGAGGTGCTGCGCGACCGGCCGTACTACCGGCGGTCGGGCGGCGGGCTGACGCTGTCGGGCGGCGAAGTGCTGTGCCAACCGGCATTTGCCGCGGCGCTGCTGCACGCGGCGCACGACGAAGGGATCAGCACCGCCGTCGAATCCACGGCGTGCGCGCCGTGGGACGCCGTCGCCCGGCTGCTCCCGTGGCTGGATCACTACCTGCTGGACATCAAGCACATGGACTCCGCCAAACATCAGGCATTTACCGGCCAGCCCAACACGCGGATTCTGGCCAACGCCAAACGCCTGGCCGTCCACGCGCAGCACCTGGTCATCCGGGTGCCGGTGATTCCCACATTTAACGATACCCCGGCCGAAATTTCGGCCATCGCGACGTTTGCCGCCAGCCTGCCGCGCGTGACGCAGCTGCATCTGCTGCCGTATCACCGGCTGGGTGCCGACAAATATGCGGCGCTGGGGCGCGAATACCCCATGGGCGACACGCCGCTGCTGACGGACGCGCATATGCAGACACTGCTGCAAACGGCGCAGCAAAGCGGACTCCGCTGCCAGATCGGCGGCTGAATCCTCCAATTTTCCCCCAAAGGAGTGCGGTAACAATGGCAAATCCTTCGCTCGACGCGCTTGCGGCCGCGCTGGAACAAACCAAATGGAAGCTGCCGCCGTCGCTCGGTGAGCTGGCGGCGCAGCTGAGCCGGATGCTGACCGCCGTGCGCCGCGCGGTGCAGACGGGCGCACCGGCCGATTACGCCGCTCAGGCGGAAACGCTGCGCCGCTGTGCCGCATCGCTGCACACGGCGTCCGGTACGCTGGACGCGACCGACGATGCGCGCGCCGCGCTCGACGGGGCACTCGCCTTGGCCGAGCAAGCCGACGCACCGGACGCTGCGTGGCAGTCCGCCCTTGCCGACGCGCTGCGCGCAATGCGCGCCTTGTGCGGCTCCGGCCGTACGGAACCGCACACCATCACCAGCGCGCAGGCCGATATCCTGTGCGACGTGGTGCTGGCGCGGGCGCGCGCGATGGGGCTGCGGCTGGTCGCAGCCGTGTGCGACGACGGCGGCAATCTGCTGGCACTCCGCCGCGACGACGATGCCTTCATCGCCAGCCTCGACATTGCCGCCAACAAAGCCTTCACCGCCGTGTCGCTGCAAATGCCCACCAAAGCGCTGGCGCAGCTGGCGGCGCCGGGCGGCGAACTGTACGGCATCCAGCACACCAACGGCGGCCGAATCGTGATCTTCGGCGGCGGCGTGCCCATCACCCGCAGCGGCGCCGTCATCGGCGGATTCGGCGTCAGCGGCGGCACCGCCGCCCAAGACACCGAAATGGGCGACTTCGCGCAGCAATTCGCGGAGCGCCTCTGCCGGTAAAATCTTTTGCTTTTCCCGATCAAAATCTACCCGAAAGGAAGGTCATCCGAACCTATGAGTTATGACATTTCCGAAGCGCAAATCCAGGAAATCGTCCGCGCCGTCATCGGCGGGATGAAATCGGACGCACCGGTTCAGGACTGGGATTCCACCCAATACCACGGCCGGAAGCTCATCGGCATTTTTGCGGATATGAACGACGCAATCGCAGCAGCCGCTGCGGGCTACGCCGAAATCCGCAGCATGACGGTGGAGCAGCGCGAAAAAATGATTACCGAAATCCGCAAGCTGACCCGCGCCGAAGCCGCCACCCTGGCGCAGCTGGGCGTCGCCGAAACCGGCATGGGTCGCGTGGATCACAAAACCGCGAAGCATATCCTGGTCGCGGATAAAACCCCCGGCACGGAGGACATTGTTTCCGAAGCCAAAACCGGCGACTGCGGCCTCACGCTGGTCGAAATGGCGCCGTTCGGCGTCGTCGGCAGCATCACTCCGTCCACCAACCCCAGCGAAACCGTCATCTGCAACAGCATCGGCATGATCGCCGCCGGCAACGGCGTGGTGTTCAACCCGCATCCGGGCGCGATTGCGACGTCCAACTATGCGGTCGATCTGGTCAACCGGGCGTGCAAAGCCGCCGGAGGTCCCGACGTGCTGGTCGCTTCCGTTGCCAAACCGACGATGGAAACCGCCAAAATCATGCAGGAGTCCCCGGTGATCCGGATGCTCGTCTGCACCGGCGGCCCGGGCGTGGTGCGCGCGGTGCTGTCGTCCGGCAAAAAAGCCATCGGTGCCGGTGCGGGCAACCCGCCCGTCATCGTGGACGATACCGCCGACATCCCCAAAGCCGCCAAAGACATCATCGACGGCTGCACATTTGACAACAACCTCCCGTGCATCGCCGAAAAAGAGGTGTTTGCGTTCGCCAATATCGCCGATCAGCTGATCGACGGGATGCTGAAAAACGGCGCCTATATGCTGACGAGCGCGCAGGCGGACGAACTGGCCAAGATCGTGCTGGTCGAAGTCACCGACAAGAAAACCGGCAAGGTCAAAAAGACCGTCAACCGCAAGTGCGTCGGCCGCGACGCCGCCGTGATCGCCAAAATGATCGGGCTGGACGTCGGCGACGCCCGCTGCCTGATCGCGGAGACGGACTTCAACCACCCGTTCGTCCAAAACGAACTGATGATGCCGATCCTGCCGATCGTCCGGGTGCATGACATCGACGAAGCGATTGACCTCGCCGTCAAAGCGGAGCACGGCAACCGCCACACCGCGCATATGCACTCGAAAAACGTCGATCACCTGACCCGGTTCGCCCGTGCGGTCGAAACGACCATTTTCGTCAAAAACGCCCCGTCGTACGCCGGTATCGGCTTCGGCGGCGAAGGCCACACCACCTTCACCATCGCAGGTCCCACCGGCGAAGGGCTGACCAGCGCCCGCAGCTTTACCCGCAGACGCCGCTGCGTCCTGTCCGACGGGTTCCGGATCATCTAAATTCCCCATTATGCTTTGAATTACGCAGAAAGGACTGAAAATTCATCATGGAAATGAATGCGGCTCAAATTGAAAACGTCGTGCGCCAAGTACTTTCCCAGATGGGCGGCGCGTCGGCGCCGGCCAAAGCGCCCGAAATCCCCGCCACCGCGCGCGTCGCGATGCTGACCGGGGAGCGCAAAATTGAGGTGCGCGAATACCCGATCCCGCCGGTCGGCGACGACGAAATCCTCGTCAAAGTCGAAGGCTGCGGCGTGTGCGGCACCGACGTCCACGAATGGAAGGGCGACCCGTTCGGCCTCGCGCCCGTCGTGCTCGGTCACGAAGGCACCGGCGAAATCCTCGCCCTCGGCAAAAACATCAAAGTGGACACCCAGGGGCACCCGCTGAAAGTCGGCGACAAAATTGTCACCTCCGTCACCAGCTGCGGCGAATGCGGTATCTGCCGGATGCATCCGGACACCGTCAACCTGTGCGACAAGCAGGGCATCTTCGGCCTGATCCCGGACAGCGACGAATACCACCTCAACGGCTGGTTTTCCACGCACCTGCTGATCCACGGCGCGCACGCCACCTACTTCAAAGTCAACGAGCTGGATCTGCAGGAGCGGATGCTGCTGGAACTGGCGGCCGTGTGCGTACACGCGCTGCTCCGCGGCCAAAAAACCGGCCTGCTGAACTTCAACAGCAAAGTCGTGCTCCAAGGCTGCGGCCCGGTCGGGCTGATGATGCTGTGCGTGCTGCGCGCCGCCGGCATCAACCACATCATCGCCATCGACGGCGCGCCCAAGCGCCTGGAACTGGCGCGTGAGATCGGCTGCAAAACGATCATCAACTTCAAAGAGTGCGACACGCTCGAAAAACGCATCCAGGCGGTCAAAGACGTCACCGATGGGATGGGCGCGGACTTTGTGTACCAGTGTACCGGCAACCCGTACGCGGCGGCCGACGCATACAGCTACGTCCGGCGCGGCGGCGGCCTGTGCGAAATGGGCTTTTTCGTGAACAACGGCGAATGCACCATGAACCCGCACTTTGCGCTGTGCAACAAAGAAATCAACCTGGTCGGCTCGTGGGACTACAACGCCACCGACTACCCGACTACCATCGCGTTCCTCAAACAGGCGCGCGAGATGAATATCCCGATCAAAAAGCTGATTACGCACAGCTTCCCGCTGGATCAGATGAACGAAGCCATGGAGGTCAACATTGCCCAAAAGGGAATCAAGATCTGCTATGTGGCCGAATAAGAAAGGCGGTCGCAGCTCATGGCGCTCGGAATGATTGAAGTATACGGCTTTACCACCGCCATTGTCGTTGCCGACGCGGCAGCCAAAGCGGGCGGGGTCCGCATCGCGGCGCTGGACCGCAACAAACCGGCCAACGCCGACCAGTGCGAAGTCCCGCTGGTGATGGTTGTCAAAATCGAAGGCCCTGTGGCGGACGTGGAATCCGCGATGGAAGCCGGAATCGCGCAGGCAAAGCAGCGCAATCTGTTCATTACGTCGGACCTGATCGCCCGGCAGGAATCCGACACCGAAAAAATGGTGCGGATCGAAGCCTCCGGCCGCGACCATCTGCGCAAGCCGATGGATCCGCAAACGGCGGAGCGCACCATGTCCGAAGTCTGAAAAAAATCCGCAAACAAATTCCCGCCCCCGCTTGCAAAATCGATGCAAATCGGGTAAAATGAAAGGATGGAACCCATTATGATGGAAGCACTTGGAATGATCGAAACCCGCGGCCTGGTCGCGGCAATTGAAGCGGCCGATGCAATGGCCAAAGCCGCCAACGTCACGCTGATCGGTTCGGAGAAAATCGGCTCCGGATTGGTGAGCATCATGGTGCGCGGCGACGTCGGCGCCGTGAAAGCGGCGGTCGAAGCCGGCGGCGCAGCGGCGTCCCGGCTGGGCGAAGTAATCGCCACGCATGTGATCCCGCGCCCGCACAACGACGTCGAAAAGCTGCTGCCGGTGCTGAAATAATCCGCTGTCCGGCGCAAAACTCCGGAAAGGCACGGTAGATTTCATGGAACAAAACAAAGCAATCGGGCTGCTCGAAGTGCAGGCCAACGTGGCCGCCATCGTCGGGCTTGACGCCATGGTCAAAGCGGCCAGCGTCCGGCTGGTACACGTCGAGCGCCGCCTGGGCGGGCGGCTGGTGACGGTCGTGATCGACGGCGACGTGTCCGACGTCACCGCGGCCATCGAAGCCGGGCGCACGGCCGCCGCCGCGGTCGGCAACGTCAAGCTGAGCGAGGTCATCGCCAACCCGCACCCCGAAATCCGCAAATTCATTTACACCGACCCGCTGGACGAAGCGTAAGCCGGTGAAGGAGGCTGCAATTTTATGGCAACCCGCAAAACAACCGCAACAAAGCCCGCCGCCCCCGCGGCGGCCGAAGCAAAGGAGTATACGCATATGATGGAAGCACTTGGAATGATCGAAACCCGCGGCTTGGTCGCGGCAATTGAAGCGGCCGATGCAATGGCGAAGGCTGCAAACGTCACGCTGATCGGTTCGGAGAAAATCGGCTCCGGATTGGTGAGCATCATGGTGCGCGGCGACGTCGGCGCCGTGAAAGCGGCGGTCGAAGCCGGCGGCGCAGCGGCGTCCCGGCTGGGCGAAGTGATCGCTACGCACGTGATCCCGCGCCCGCACAACGACGTCGAAAAACTGCTGCCGGTGCTGAAATAAGCCCCCGCAGCGCCCGTTTCCCGCTGTCGCAATTTTCCCCAATATAAATCCCCAACACCCAAAATCTCTGAAAGGAATGAAACGCAATGGAAGCACTTGGAATGGTAGAAACCCGCGGCCTGGTCGCGGCGATTGAAGCGGCGGATGCGATGGCGAAAGCCGCCAACGTCACGCTGATCGGTTCGGAGAAAATCGGCTCCGGATTGGTGAGCATCATGGTGCGCGGCGACGTCGGCGCCGTGAAAGCGGCGGTCGAAGCTGGCGGCGCAGCAGCGTCCCGCCTGGGCGAAGTGATCGCAACGCACGTGATCCCGCGTCCGCACAACGATGTCGAGAAACTGCTGCCGACGCTGAAATAATCGTCCGGTCCGGTTTCCGCTGCGCGCAGCCCCGCGCTGTGCGCAGCGCCGATACGAACACCGCCGCCGAGCCTGCGGCGCGGCGTTCCCCTGTTTTCGCCCGAAAGGGCAATCGCAACCGAACCAACAATCCCGAATCATTAGAGAGGATGACGATATATGGAAATCAATCCGTCCCTGGTCGAGGAAATCGTCCGCCGCGTTGTCGCGCAGCAGACGCCCGCCGCCGAATCCGCCCCGTCGATCAGCGAAATCCCGGTCGGCGTGTCCAACCGGCACATTCACCTGACGCACAGCGACGTCGAAACGCTGTTCGGCGCGGGGTATCAGCTGACCCCGCTGAAAGACCTGTCCCAGCCTGGCCAGTATGCCTGCAAAGAAACCGTCACGATCGTCGGCCCCAGTATGCGCCCGATCGAAAAAGTCCGTGTCCTCGGCCCGGAGCGCAGCCGCACGCAGATCGAAATCTCCCGCACCGACTCGTTCCAGCTCAAAGTGAAGCCGCCGGTGCGCGAATCCGGCAAAGTGGACGGTTCCGCCCCGCTGACCATCATCGGCCCGTGCGGCGTCCTGACCGTCTCCGAAGGCTGCATCATCGCCAACCGCCACATCCATATGAGTGAAGCAGACGGCCGCCGGTTCGGCATTCGCGACGGCGAATACGTCACCGTCGATGCCGACGGCGCGCGCCGCACCCGGTTCTACGACGTCCAGGTGCGCGTGAATAAAGCGTTCGTGCTGGAAATGCACCTCGACACCGACGACGCCAACGCCGCCGGCCTGGGCAACGGCTCCAAAGTGCGCATCGTGCGCGAATAACCGGAACGGAGGGAAATGCGATGCGGATGGGCAAAGTAGTAAATACCATCGTGTCAACGCGAAAGAATGAACGGCTGGTGGGGTCCAAAATCCTCGAAGTCCGGCTGATGGAAAACGGACGCGACACCGACGAATACCTCGTGGCAATCGACACCGTCGGCGCGGGCATCGGCGAACCGGTGCTGATCGCGACCGGCAGCGCCGCCCGGCTCGCCATGCCGGACAGCAGCGCCCCGGTTGACGCGGCCATCGTCGGCATCATCGACTGATCGCGGGAAAGGAACGTCCTATGGAACTGAATCAATTGAAAGAACTCATCGCGTCGGCGGGCGTCGTCGGCGCAGGCGGCGCGGGCTTCCCCACCGCCGTCAAAGTCGCAGTCGGGGCCGATTCGCTGGTCATCAACGCGTCGGAGTGCGAACCGCTGCTGTATACGGACTATATGCTGATGCAAACGCATATGCAGCGCATTCTGGACGGTGCCGAAGCGGTGATGGCCGCGGCCAATATCCCGAACGGCTACCTCGGCATCAAAGCGCACAACGTGAAGCGCCTCGGCCTCGCCGACGGCCAGCAGATGTCGGCGCACGTCCGCGTGGCGCAGCTGCCGGACGCCTACCCGGTGGGCGACGAAGTGATCCTCGTGTACCAGGTGCTGCACCGCGTCATCAAGCCGGGCGCGCTCCCGCTGACGGTCGGCGCGCTGGTGATGAACGCCGAAACACTGTATAACGTCGATCGCGCGCTGAAAGACCACGTCCCAGTTACCGAAAAATGGGTGACGATCAGCGGCCGCGTGGCGAATCCGGTCGTCACGCGCGTCCCCATCGGGATGAACGTCGGCGAACTGCTGAAAAAAATGGGCGTCCCCGTCCCGGCGGACACCGTTGTGCTCGACGGCGGCCCCGCCATGGGCGCCGTGATTGACCCGGCGACCGCCATCATCAAAAAAACCACCAAGGGCATCACGCTTTACCCCAACGATATCCCGGCCGTCACCGGCAAATTCACGGAAAATCACGTCGTGAACATCCACGCCACGTCCAATTGCTGCCAATGTACGCGCTGTACCGACCTCTGCCCGCGCGCCCTGCTCGGCTATCCGCTCCAACCGCACAAAATCGTGCGCACGTCGCTCAGCGTCGTGGCGGAAATGCCGCAGCTGTTCACCGAAGCGACGGCGTGCTGCGGCTGCGGCGTCTGCGAGCTGGTGGCTTGCTGCCAGAACATCAGTCCCCGCCGCGTGTATGCACAGGTCAAAGCGATTTTGGCCAAAAACAAACTGCGGTACAGCGGCACAGCCGAGCCGGAGGTCGATCCCGACCGCGAATACCGGATCGTCCCCAGCACGCGCTTCCAGCAGCTGATCGGCGTCCTCCCGCTGGACAAAATGCCGACCCTGCGCGACGAGCTGCAATCCACCGCCTCGGTGACGCTGCCCACCCGCCAGCACGTCGGCGCACCGGCCACGCCGTGCGTCCGCAACGGCGACACGGTACATACCGGCGACGTGATCGCGACGGCCAACGGCGCGATCTCCGCCAACATCCACGCCTCCATCGACGGCGTTGTCACCGCCGTGTCGGACAGCGCGATCACCATCGCCCGCGCGCAGTAAGCGGACCCAACGGAAGGAGTTTGATTTGCAATGATTAACGCAGTAGGCGTAATTGAAATGAAAAGCATCGCCAAAGGCATCGAAGCGTGCGACAGCGCGCTCAAATCGGCAGACGTCCGGATGATCTCGGCGCACGCGTCGTGTCCCGGCAAATACGAAATGCTGCTCACCGGCGAAATCTCCGCCGTCCGCGCAGCGATGGACCAGGTCAAGGAGCGCTACGCGCACTATGTGCTGGACACCATCCTCCTCGGCCGGATCGAAGAGGCGGTCATCCGTGCGCTGATGGGCGTCCAGGCGCAGCCGCAGCAGGGTGCCGTCGGCATCATCGAAACGTTCACCGCCGCCAGCGCGATCAAAGCCGCCGATGCCGCCGTCAAAACGGCGGAGGTCGAAATCGTCGATCTGCGCGTGTCGCGCGGCATGGGCGGCAAAGGCGTCGCGATCATCACCGGCAGTGTCGGCGCAGTGACCGCCGCCGTCGAAGCCGGCAGCGACTACGCCAAGCAGCAGGGACTGTTCATGGCGTCCACCGTAATGGCCGCCCCGCACGCGGATTTGTGGCAGTACATCTGATCGATCTTTCCCGGCAGGCAGCCCCGCTGCCTGCCTTTTTTCACCCCTCCGTGTTGCGATTTTCAATCATAAAAAATATCAACCAAATCCGTTGAATCGGGTAAAGACAAACGCCCCGCCCTGTGCTACAATATCCTCAGACGGATCGATCGAAAGGAGCTGCCCATGGCCGAATCCATTCGCTTTCATTTCGACAACATTCACTTTGACGCGCCGCTGGCGCTGGGACCGTACCGCGTGATGCAGTTCGGCGATCTGTCCGCCGCGCGCCACACCTGCGGCCCGCACGTCCAGCGCGTCCACGAGCTGAGCTGCATCGTCAGCGGCGCAGCCACGTTCACCTGCGGCGACCAAACGTATGCAGTCCGCCGCGGCGACCTGGTGTTCAACCCGCGCGCCACCGTCCACGCCATCGACGCGGACGGCGACCTGCGGTTTTACTACATCGGGTTCGCCGTCGCCGACCGCACCGACCCGACCGACCGGCAGCTGGGCACATTTTTCGATACGACCGCCCCGTTTGCCGCCCCGTACGATACGGAATTGACCGATGCGTTTTCCGGCCTGTTCCAAAACTACCTGAACCCGGACGAATTTTCCACTGCCCGCATGACCGACGCCGTGCGCCAATTGCTGATTGCATCGGTGCGCGCGCACCGCCAAACGCCTATGCGCGTGTACCACCCCACCGCCGTCCCGGAAAAATCGCGGCTGCTGGCGGAGCTGTGCGCTTACCTGGACGGTCACCCGGCGCAAATCGACGCGCTGGCGCAGCTTCCGGCGCGGTTCGGGTACAGCGCGCCGTACCTGTCGGCGCTGTTTTCGGACGCGATGGGCGTCAGCCTGCGCACCTACTTCCTCACGCAGCGCCACGCGTACGCCTGCCGCCTGCTGGCCGACGGTCATTCCGTCACCGAAACCGCCCAGATCCTGCAATATAACTCGATCCACGCCTTTTCCCGCGCATTCCGCGCCCGCGCCGGCGTGCCACCGAGCGATTATATTCAAAATTCAAAAAAAGAGAGGT